>JARRON010000006.1:0-83876 GCA_037383845.1 Gammaproteobacteria bacterium | reverse complement strand
TCTTCAATTCGATTCGTCACCACGGCCTGGACATCACCCGCGCCGCGCTCTCCGGGGGCGCGCCGCTGGCGCCTTACCTGAGGGCCTTCAGCGTGGATCTTTTCCTGTCCAGGGACGAGGACGACGTGCGCCGTGCCCTGGAAGCGCGGGTGGCGGCGGCGTTCGTCTACGACCGCCCGGAGGACCCCACCGGGACCGCCGACGAGATCCGCATCGCTTTCGACGGGGACGCCATCCTGTTCTCCGACGAGTCCGAGCGCATATTCCAGGAACAGGGCCTGGAGGCATTTGCGCGGCACGAGGCGGAGCAGGCACGAGTGCCCCTGGGCGAGGGGCCTTTCGCTCGCTTCCTGCACAAGCTGTCTTCTCTCCAGGCGGCCACCCGGGCCAGCGGCGGCACGTCCATTCGCACGGCCCTGGTCACGGCACGGGGCGGTCCCGCCCACGAGCGCGTCATCCGCACGCTGGCGGCCTGGGGGGTCGTGGTGGATGAGGCCTTTTTCCTCGGTGGCCTGTCCAAGACCGCTGTGCTGGAAGCCTTTCGGCCCCATATCTTCTTCGACGATCAGGCCGCACACTGCGACCGGGCGGCGACCCGGGTACCCACGGGACGGGTCCCGCCGCGCTGACTTCTGCGCGCCCCGTGTCCGGTCAGGCCTCATCCGATACCATCGGCAACCTTGCGACTGGCGTGGGCCATTGGTAATCGCGTCAGAACCGACAGAGAGGGAGTGCCCATGAAACGCAACGTCACGCGGTCTGCCCGGCTGCTGATTGCGGCGGTCACACTGGTGGCTGCCACGGCCCAGGCGCAGGACCGTACCGCGCTGGTCGGCGGGCGGCTGATCGATGGCTTCGGCCACGCACCGATCGCTGACAGCGTCATCCTCGTGGAGGGCGAGACCATCGTCGCCGTGGGCACCACCGGCAGCCTGGCGGTTCCCGAGGGCTATGAGGTGATCCCGACGGAGGGCATGGACGTGCTCCCCGGCCTCTGGGAGAGCCATGCGCACCTCATGATCACCGGCCACGCTGATTACCCGTACTGGCAGGCGAACTACCTGGACCGCTTTACCGCGGAGATCATGCCCGCCTCCGCGGTCCAGCTACTGCTGGCCGGCGTCACTTCGGCGCGGGATCTGGGCGCGCCCCTCGAGGCGTCCCGGTCCGTGAAGGAACGGATCGAGAGCGGGGAGATTCCCGGCCCGCGGTTGTTCACCTCGGGGCCCTTCCTGCAGTCCGAGGTCGAGGACTGGCAGAAGGCTTATCGCTGGGCCGTGAGCTCCGTCCGGGATGCGCGAAACAAGGTCGGCACGCTCCACGAGGCGGGCATGGATATCGTCAAGCTGATCGACCAGGACAAGCTGCCGCGAGAGGTCGCCCAGGCTATCGTGGACGAGGCCCACGAGCGGGGCATGAAGGTCGTGGCCCACGCCCACCGGCCCGATGAGATTCGGGTCGGGCTGGAGATCGGCGTTGACAATTTCGAGCATACGGGCCTGACGACGGCGCCCGAGTATCCGCCGGACGTCATCGCGGCGCTACGCGAGCGGACAGCCACCGGCCGGGTCGCCGGCGGCCCGCTTTACTGGACGCCGACGGTCGAGGGGCTGTGGAATTTCGACCGCACCGTTGCCAACCCGGAAAAGCTCGACGACCCTTGCTGGCATCGCGGCCTCGAGCCGGACACCATCGCCGATATCAAGGCCTCCATCGCCAATCCTGGCCAGCTCGGCTATACGCGGCTGACCCCACTGAGGAAACCGACGCTGAAGCGCAAGATCGCCCAGCTCCGCGAGGCCGGCGTCGTCTTCCTCGTCGGCACAGACAGCGGAATCCCAATGAAATTCCACTGCCAGTCCACCTGGAACGAGCTCGACGTACTCGTGCGGGTGATGGGACTGCCGGTGATGGATGTGATCCGCTCGGCCGTGTACTGGCCGGCGGTGATGATGGGCGTGGACGACGAGCTCGGCACCGTCTCGGCCGGCAAGAAGGCCGACATCATCGCGGTCCGGGGCGACGTGCTGGAGTACGTGAACCTGCTGCAGGATGTCGACTTCGTAATGAAGGGCGGTGTGGTCTACAAGCGCGACGGCGTTCCCGTCGAGGAGAACCTCTGAGCCGGACGGGACGGTTTACGCCCGGCGTCGCGTTGCCGGCCCTGAATCATGCCCGAAAAGCCGGGCCCGCCGCCGGTGCCGGTTCGAGGCTCGCGACGAGGAGCCCGCTATCGCCGCGGGACCGGGTCAAGCTTCGGCCCCGGCGGGAAGGATTGCCGAATCCCGTGTCCGGGCGGGCGTCATTCGATAACATCAGCATTCCAGCAGGGCGCCAGGAGCCGAAGTGAATCTCGAAGATCCCCACCAGTACCGGGCACTGGGCTACATGATCGACGGGACGCCGTTCTTCATACGGGCAGTGCGGGAGTGGGACCGCAAGGGCCTTCTGGACCTCTTCAATCGCAGCAGCCAGCGTTCGCGCTACTTCCGGTTCTTCGAGAACAAGACCAGCCTTACCGACGCGGAACTGGATTACTACACGCACCTGGATTTCTATCACCACGCGGCCCTGGTGGCCGAGGTGGCATCGCCCAGGGAGGGCCTCGTCGCCGTTGGCCGCTATATCGAGATCCTGCCGGAGCAGTCACCCCGGCGTGCGGAGGTGGCTTTCCTGACCCGGGACGACTACCACGGCCGGGGGGTGGCGACACAGCTGCTCAAGCACCTTATCCGTATTGCCCGTCTCAACAACATCGAGTTGTTCGAGGCGGAGATGATGGCCAGCAACACCAAGATGCTGGAGGTTTTCGAGCACTCCGGCTACGAGCTGAAACACAACCGCGAGGCCGGCAGCATCCGGGTGACGTTCCCGATCCGGGACGAGCGAATCCCGTTCTGATATCACGGTGATGGGGCTCATCGGACGCGCGTTGCTGCTCCTGCTGACGCTGGCGTCCATGGCCGGCTGCGAGCGCGTGGACGAGCTCAGGCTGGCCCACGCCAACGACGGCACCCCTGTGGACTGGCCCCCCGGCGTAGCCCGGGTCGAGCTGCCGCTGCTGGCGTCCGGCAGCGGCCAGCCCTGGGTGGGCGTGTCCGTGGACGGCAGCCCGCCCGTGCCGTTTCTCCTGCAGAACGCCGCGGCGGCCATCGCCGTCACCGGCGCCCGGCTCCCGGGCCAGGGCGGTGTCTTTTTCGCCCCGGAAGAGTCCACCGCCGGCCTGCTGCCCGGCGTGGCCCGGGGACGACTGGTTCACAACCGCCGGCTGTCCCTGGGAGCGCTCGTGCTGCGGGATCAGTCGCTGCTGATCGTGGATGAGTCGGCCTGGCCTCACGCCAGGCCAGGGGGAGGGGCTGCCGGACTCCTGGGCTACGACCTGTTCCGGCGGACGCCGGTGGAACTGGACCCGGCAGCAGGTACCGTGTCCCTCCTGCGTTCCCGCGCCGTGGACATCCCCCTTCACCAGGAAGTGATGCGGCTGGCGATTCTCGATCGCCGGCCCTATGTGGAAGTCCGCCGTGCCGGTCCGGGCGCCGGCGAGGTGTTCAGGCTCCAGCTGGAAGTCGCCTGGGCCGGCGCCGCATGCCTGGATGTCCCCGGCGAGGCCAGGCAGATCGTCGTCGGCGGCCAGCAGGTGGACATCGAGGCTGCCGGCTGCGACGGGGAGCGATTCCCGGCGGACCCGGCGGCCGGGCGGGACGGCATCCTGGGCTACGGCGCCCTGGAGAACCGGCGGCTGCTGGTGGATTATCCGGGCGGGCGCGCGGTGCTGTTCAGCCCTTGATGCAGCCACCGGCCCCAGCCGGGCGGCCCGGCGAGCCAGTCCGGCATTTTCCGTGGCTTCCACGACTCCGTCGACGTCCCTGTCGGCGCCCGCCGCCTATTCCGCCACGTCCCGCGGGGAGGGCCTGCGCACGGTGAGACCGGGGGCGGCGAGTTCGTCCGCCACGTTCAGGCCGCTCCGGCGCCACCACGCCTGGGCGGCAATGCCGATCCGCCCGACTGCGTGCTCGCCTTAACAGGGGGTATCGGCGTGGGGCATCATGGGGGGCATTTGCCGGAGATGTCGATGCCCCGCGCGACCACAATCGCCACCGCCCTGGCCCTCTTCACGGTGAGCCCGATGACCATGAGCGCAGACCGGGTGACCGGTCCCGATTTCGTTACCCGATCCGAGGTCCTGTCGGTCAACGGCATGGCCGCCACGAGCCAGCCCCTGGCCACCCAGGTGGCCGTTGAAATCCTGCAGGCCGGTGGCAGCGCGGTGGACGCTGCCATCGCCGCCAACGCGGCCCTGGGACTGATGGAGCCCACCGGCTGCGGCATCGGGGGAGACCTCTTCGCCATCGTCTGGGACGCGGAGACGAAGACCCTGCACGGCCTGAACGGAAGCGGCCGGTCGCCGAAGTCGCTCACCCTGAAATGGTTCGAGGACAACGGCTACGACAGCATCCCGCCCCGGGGACCCCTGCCCGTGAGCGTGCCCGGCACCGTGGACGCATGGTTCCAGCTCCACGGCCGCTTCGGAAAGCTTTCCATGGAGGAGATACTGGCCCCGGCCATCCGCCACGCCAGGGAGGGGTTCCCCGTCTCCGGGGTGATCGCCTACTACTGGGCGAGGAACGCGGAGCTCCTCAAGGAATACCCCGGCTTCAGTGAAGTGTTCATGCCGGGCGGCAAGGCGCCGGCGGAGCGGGAGATCTTCCGCAATCCGGCCCTGGCCAGCACCTATGAGCGTATTGCCCGCGAGGGCCGGGACGTGTTCTACGAAGGCGACATGGCGCGGACCATCGCGGAATATATGCAGGCCAACGGAGGTTTCCTTTCCCACGAGGACATGGCCAGCCACGAGTCGGAATGGGTGGAACCGGTGTCCGTGGATTACCGGGGTTACCGCGTGTGGGAGCTGCCTCCGAACGGCCAGGGGATCGCCGCTCTGCAGATGCTCCAGGTCCTGGAGGCCTACGATCTGGCCTCCATGGGCTTCGGCAGCGCGGACTACATGCACCTGCTCATCGAGGCCAAGAAGCTCGCCTTCGAGGACCGGGCGCGTTTCTACGCGGACCCGGATTTCTCGCCGGCCCCGGTCCAGGCGCTGATCTCCGACGAGTACGCGGCGCGGCGCCGGGCCCTCATCAACATGGACAAGGCGGCGGACGTCTACCCGCCCGGGGACCCGGAAGCCCTGGAGGACGGCGACACGATCTACCTCACGGTGGCGGACGCGGACGGCAACATGGTCTCCCTCATCCAGAGCAATTACCGGGGCATGGGTTCGGGCATGACGCCGCCGGGACTGGGCTTCATCCTCCAGGACCGGGGAGAGCTCTTCAGTCTCGAGCCGGGCCATCCCAACGTGTACGAGCCGGGCAAGCGCCCCTTCCACACCATCATCCCTGCCTTCGTCACCCGGAACGGCGAGCCGTGGCTGAGCTTCGGGGTGATGGGCGGGGGCATGCAGCCCCAGGGTCACGTCCAGGTGCTGGTCAACATCATCGATTTCGGGATGGACCTGCAGGCCGCCGGCGACGCGCCGCGCGTCCGCCATAACGGCTCCAGCCAGCCCACGGGCGAGAGCATGACCGACGGCGGCAGTGTCGTGGTCGAGACAGGTTTCCCGGAGGCCGCCCTGGCCGAGCTGCGGCGCCGGGGCCACCGGGTCGAGGTGAAGAACGACGGCGGCTACGGCGGCTACCAGGCCATCGGCCGTAACCCGTCCAACGGCGTCTGGATCGGCGCTTCGGAGTCCCGCAAGGACGGCCACGCCGCGGGCTACTAGCCGGCGGGTGCCGGTGGAGAAACATCCATGAGACGACTGTTGACCGGCAGCTTTCTCGCGGCGGTCGCCATGTTCATCTTCGGCGCTGTTTACTGGACCCTGCCGCTGCCGTACTCGTCACTGGAGACGGTGGAAAACGACCGCGTGGCCGCCGCGATCCTGGCGGAGACCTTTCCCCGAACCGGCCTGTACATGCTTCCGGACCCTGCGCTGTCGTCCTCGGATCCGGAAACCTATGCCCGAATGCACCGGGACGGCCCGGTGGTACTGGCCAACGTGGTCCACGGCGCCGGAGAGCCCATGGCCTCGTCTACCTTCCTGGCTGGATTCGCCCACCAGTTCGGCACCTGTTTCCTCATCGGACTGCTCCTGAGCATGGCCGCACCCGCGCTGCCGGGAGTGGGCTCACGGGCTGCGTTTGCAACCCTGGCGGGGTTCGCCGGGGCCTTCTTTATCGACATGGGGGCGGTGGTCTGGTGGCGTATGCCGCTGGAATGGGAGCTTTACGCCCTCCTGCACGACACGGTGGCCTGGGCGATCGCCGGGCTGGTACTGGCGCGCTTCGTGGGCCCGGTGGATCCGTCTCAGGTTTAGGCACGACTGCGGGAGGCGAGCCATGGTCACTATCCCCTGCGCGAGCGACGGTTTCACGGTGCAGCTGGTCTTCGAGACCCACCCCGACGAGGCAGAGGCGTTCGCAAGACGATTGCTGGCTTTCGTCTCCGAAAGGCTCCCCCGCCACGGGGGGTTCATGTCCGCGGTGGTCTACGTCAGCGACGACCAGCGACGCGTCGTGGAGCTGCTGCAGTGGGCGCGGCCCGAGGACTGGGCCGCATACCGTTCCTCGGTGGACGGCAGAGCCGGCCTGGCCTGGCTACAGGACCGGCACCCCGGCGTCCAGTACCTTGAGCTGGTGGGGGCGGTTCTCGGAAGCGGTCCTGTCGCCTAGGTCCCCGTAGCCTCAGGCCCGGCGCTTCCGTGCCCGGCCGCGCTTTTTGGCCGGAGCAGGCGGAGCAAGCATGGGCTTGAGGTAGGCACCGGTGTGCGACTCATCGTTGGCAGCGATGTCCTCCGGGGTCCCGGCACCCACCACCCGGCCGCCGCCCTGGCCACCCTCGGGACCAAGGTCCACGATCCAGTCGGCGGTCTTGATCACGTCCAGGTTATGCTCGATGACCACGATGGTGTTGCCGTGGTCGCGCAACCTGTGAAGCACGCCCAGCAGCTGGGCGATATCGTGAAAATGCAGCCCGGTGGTCGGCTCGTCGAGGATGTAGAGGGTCTTGCCCGTGTCCCGCTTCGACAGCTCCTTGGCGAGCTTGACCCGCTGTGCCTCGCCGCCCGAGAGGGTGGTGGCGTTCTGGCCCAGCCGGACATAGGACAGGCCCACGTCCATCAGCGTTTGTAGCTTGCGCTTGATCACCGGGACGTTCGCGAAGAAGGCGAGAGCGTCCTCCACGGTCATCTCCAGGACCTCGTGGATGTTGCGCCCCTTGTAGCGGATTTCCAGAGTCTCCCGGTTGTAGCGCTTGCCCTTGCAGACGTCGCAGGCCACGTAGACGTCCGGGAGAAAGTGCATGTCCACCTTGATGACGCCATCGCCCTGGCAGGCTTCGCACCGCCCGCCCTTGACGTTGAAGCTGAACCGGCCCGGCTTGTAGCCCCGGGAACGGGCCTCGGCGGTGCCGGCGAACAGCTCCCGGATAGGGGTGAACAGGCCGGTGTAGGTGGCCGGGTTGGAGCGCGGCGTGCGCCCGATGGGGCTCTGGTCGATGTCGATGACCTTGTCCAGTTGTTCCAGTCCCTCGATGCTGGCGTGGGGGGCCGGCGTGACCGCCGCCCCGTGCAGCCGGTGGGCAGTCGCCCGGTACAGGGTGTCGTTGATCAGTGTGGACTTCCCTGAGCCCGAGACGCCGGTGACGCAGGTCATCAGTCCGACGGGAATGTCCACGTCGGCACTGGCCAGATTGTTGCCGGTGGCGCCGAGCACGCGGATCTGCCGGTCCGGGTCCGGCGGCGTCCGGCTCTCGGGCACCGGGATGCTTCGCCGGCCGGAAAGGTACTGCCCGGTCAGGGACGCCGCTTCGTTCTTGATGTCGTCCGGCTTGCCCTGGGCGACGACCCGGCCGCCGTGGACGCCGGCTCCCGGGCCGATGTCCACCACGTGGTCCGCCGACTCGATGGCTTCCTGGTCGTGCTCGACCACGATGACGGTGTTTCCCAGGTCCCGCAGATGCAGGAGCGTATCCAGCAGCCGGCGGTTGTCCCGCTGGTGAAGGCCAATGGAGGGTTCGTCCAGGATGTACATGACGCCCACCAGGCCCGAGCCGATCTGGCTGGCCAGCCGGATGCGCTGCGCTTCGCCGCCGGAGAGGGTTTCCGCGCTACGGTCCAGCGTGAGGTAGTCCAGCCCCACGTCCACCAGGAACTTGAGCCGGTCGCCGATCTCCTTGACGATCTTGCGCGCGATTTCACCCCGCCAGCCCGGCAGCTTCAGGCCGCCGAAGAAGGCCAGGGCGTCGCCCACCGACATGGCGGTGATGTCCGGGACGCTGCGGTCGGCGATGAACACGTTGCGCGAGGCCTCGTTCAGCCGGCTGCCGTGACAGGCGGGACAGGGGCGCGTACTCAGGTACTTGGAAAGCTCCTCCCGCACGGTCGGCGATTCCGTCTCCCGGTATCGCCGTTCCATGTTCGGAATGATGCCTTCGAAGCGGTGACGGCGCTTGACGGACCCGCCGCGGCCGTCGAAGTAGCGGAAGTCGATGGCCTCGTCGCCGCTGCCGAAGAGGATCGTTCGCCGGATCTCTTCCGGCAGCTCGCCGAAGGCGGTCTCCACCTCGAAGCCGTAATGGCTGGCCAGGCTCTGCACGAGCTGGAAATAGTAGGCGTTACGCCGGTCCCAGCCGCGAATCGCTCCGCCGGCCAGGGACAGATGGGGATGGGCCGCCACCCGCTCGGGATCGAAAAACTGCTGTACGCCCAGGCCATCACAGGCCGCGCAGGCGCCGGCGGGGTTGTTGAACGAGAACAGCCTGGGTTCCAGCTCCGGAATGCTGTAGCCGCACTCGGGGCAGGCGAAGCGGTCCGAGAAGAGCAGTGGCGCAGCCTTGTCGTCGTCCATGAAGGCGACCATGGCCACTCCGTCGGCCAGCTTCAGGGCCGTCTCGAAGGATTCTGCCAGGCGCAGCCCCAGGTCGGGCCGGACACGAAACCGGTCTACGACGGCCTCGATGGTGTGCTTGCGGTGGAGATCCAGGGCCGGGGGCTGGTCAAGTTCGCATACCTCGCCGTCCACCCGCGCCCGGATGAATCCCTGGGACCGCAGCTCGGCCATCAGGTTGGCATGTTCGCCCTTGCGGTCCCGCACCACCGGCGCCAGCAGCATCAGCCGGGTGCCCTCGGCCATCCCGAGGACCTGGTCCACCATCTGGCTGACGGTCTGGGCCTCGAGCTGCTCACCGTGACGCGGGCAGCGGGGCGTGCCGGCCCTGGCGAATAGCAGCCGCAGGTAGTCGTAGATCTCCGTCACCGTGCCGACCGTGGAGCGAGGGTTGTGGGACGTGGACTTCTGCTCGATGGAGATGGCCGGGGAGAGTCCCTCGATGGACTCAACGTCGGGCTTCTCCATCATGGACAGGAACTGCCGGGCGTAAGCGGAGAGGGACTCCACGTAGCGCCGCTGGCCCTCGGCGTAGATGGTGTCGAAAGCCAGGGAGGACTTGCCCGAGCCGGACAGGCCCGTCACTACGATGAGCTGGTCTCTGGGCAGGTCCAGGTCCAGGTCCTGCAGGTTGTGGGTCCGCGCGCCGCGGATGCGGATCAGGTCCATCGGGTCGAGGGGGCCGGGGTAAACTACCAATGATACGCGCAATTCGACGACCGGGGCCAAGGCGGGTTCAGGCGCCGGAGAAGCGGCGCGAAGCCGGTCTTTCCCGGCATTTCGCGTGAGTTTCGGGACTGTTCGGGATACACTAACGGGCTATTTTTGAGCAGTCGCCCATTCCGGTGACGGCCCTTAAAGCCAACGAGGTGCAGTTCATGGCGCGCGGTATCAACAAGGTCATTCTCATCGGCAACCTGGGCGCGGATCCCGAGTCCCGGACAACTCCCAGCGGCCTGACGGTGACCAACCTGCGCATCGCCACCAGCGAGCGCCGGAAGGGCTCGGGCGGCGAGTGGACCGAGGAGACGGAATGGCACCGGGTCGTGCTCTTCGACCGAACCGCCGAGACCGCCCGGGAATACCTCCGCAAGGGCTCCCAGGTTTACATCGAGGGCTCCATCCGCACCCGGAAGTGGCAGGACCGGGACGGCAACGACCGCTACACCACCGAAGTCGTCGGCCGGGACATGCAGATGCTGGGCGGACGGCCCGGCGGCGATGCGCCCGCAGCCAGGGAGTCCTGGGGCGGTGCCGGGGAAAGCCGGTCGTCCGGCAGCAGCCGCGGCGGCGCCGAGGAAGAGCCCTTTGAGGACGACATTCCCTTCTAGCAGGTCATCCCCGATCCCCATCCGTATGCAACCTCCGTGGGGGCGGGCCGATTCCGGCCGCCTCCCGTTTGTCTGGGAGAACAGCAATGAGTGACACAGGCTCCACCGGCATCCGGCGCAGGGAGCGCATCGAGCTGATACCGCCCCACGGGGGCGAACTCAAGAATCTCTACCTGGGCCCGGAAGCGGCAGAGCAGGAGAAGGTGGCGGCGCTGGAACTGCCCTCCTGGGACCTGACGCCCCGGCAGATCTGCGACATCGAGCTGCTCCTGAACGGCGGGTTTTCGCCGCTGGAAGGGTTCCTGGAGCGCGCCGACTACGAGTCGGTTCTGTCGCAGATGCGACTGGAGGACGGGACGCTGTGGCCCATCCCGGTGACCCTCGACGTGTCCGAGGCGTTCGCCGAGGGAGTCTCGGCCGGGGACAGGATCGCGCTTCGCGATCAGGAAGGCGTCCTTCTCGCGACCATGGACGTCACCGACATCTGGCGACCGGACAAGAACGCCGAGGCCGAGGCGGTGTTCGGCACCACGGACGAGGCCCACCCCGGGGTCCACTACCTGATGCACCATGCCCACCCGGTGTACCTGGGGGGCAAGCTGCGGGGCGTGGAGAATCCCGTCCACTACGACTTCCGGCACCTCCGGGACACGCCGGCGGAGCTTCGCGAGCGCTTTGCCCGCTTCGGCTGGCGCAAGGTCGTTGCGTTCCAGACGCGCAATCCCATGCACCGGGCCCACGTGGAGCTCACCCATTCGGCTGCCAGGCTCGTCGAGGCCGCGCTGCTTCTGCATCCGGTGGTGGGCATGACCAAGCCCGGGGACGTGGATCACTACACCCGGGTGCGCTGCTACGAGCACGTACTGGCCCGCTATCCGGAACAGACCACCGGCCTTTCGCTTCTGAACCTGGCCATGCGCATGGCGGGCCCGCGCGAAGCGCTGTGGCACGCCATCATCCGGAAGAATTTCGGCTGCACCCACCTGATTGTCGGCCGGGACCACGCGGGCCCCGGCGGCTTCTACGGCCCCTACGACGCCCAGGAACTCGTCAACCGCTTCGCCGACGAGCTGGGCATCCAGATGGTGCCGTTCAAGATGATGGTCTACGTGGAGGACCGGGCCCAGTACGTGCCGGTGGACGAGACCAGCGAGGAAGAAACGGTGCTCACCATCTCGGGCACGGAGTTCCGCCGCCGGCTGCAGGAGGGACTCGAGGTCCCCGAGTGGTTCTCATTTCCGGAAGTGGTTCAGGAACTCCGGCGCACCCATCCGCCCAGGCATCGCCAGGGCGTGGTGGTCTTCTTCACCGGCCTTTCGGGGTCCGGCAAGTCCACGGTGGCCAATGCCCTGATGGTCAAGCTCATGGAGCTCGGCGGGCGCAGGGTGACGCTGCTGGACGGAGACATCGTGCGCAAGAACCTTTCCAGCGAGCTGGGCTTTTCCAAGGAGCACCGGGACCTGAACATCCAGCGTATCGGTTTCGTGGCCGCCGAGATCGCGAAGAACGGCGGCGTGGCCATCTGCGCCCCCATCGCTCCCTATGCCGCAACGCGTCGCAAGGTGCGCGAGATGGCGGAGGAGGTCGGCGGCTTCGTCGAGGTCCACGTCGCCACGCCGCTGGAGGTCTGCGAGGAGCGGGATCGCAAGGGCCTCTACGCGAAGGCCCGGGCCGGCATCATCAAGGAGTTCACCGGCATCAGCGACCCCTACGAGGCGCCGGAGGAGCCGGAGCTGTTTCTGGACACACAGGACATTTCCCCGGACGAGGCCGCGCATCGCGTGCTGGTCAAGCTGGAGAGCCTCGGATACATCCGCTGACGTGGCGCCGCCGGGCGCGAGCGTGTAGGTTGTCCTTCCGACAGACCAGGTAGGAGACAGTGGCCGGCAAGCTTTTCATCCGGACTTTCGGGTGTCAGATGAACGAGTACGATTCCTCCAAGATGGCGGACGTGCTCAGGGACTCCCACGGCCTGGAGCCCGCGGCCTCCCCGGAGGAAGCTGACGTCCTGCTGCTGAACACCTGCTCAATCCGGGAGAAGGCCCAGGAGAAAGTGTTCTCCCTGCTGGGCCAGTGGCGGCAGCTGAAGGAGGCCCGCCCGGACGTGGTCATCGGCGTTGGTGGCTGCGTGGCCAGCCAGGAGGGCGAGGCCATCCTGCGGCGGGCGCCCTGCGTCGACATCGTGTTCGGACCCCAGACCCTGCATCGACTGCCGGCCATGCTGGAGGCGGTCCGGGTGCGCAAGGCGCCCGAGGTGGACATCTCCTTTCCGGAGATCGAAAAGTTCGACCGGCTGCCGGAGCCCAGGGCGGAGGGTCCGGCCGCCTTCGTGTCCGTGATGGAAGGCTGCAGCAAGTATTGCAGCTTCTGCGTGGTTCCCTACACCCGCGGCGAGGAGGTCAGCCGGCCCTTCGAAGACGTCATCGCCGAGGTGGCCATGCTCGCCCGCCAGGGCGTCCGCGAGGTCAACCTCCTCGGCCAGAACGTCAATGCCTACCGGGGTCCCATGGAGGACGGCACCGTTGCGGATCTGGCCATGCTCATCCGCTTCGTGGCGGCCGTCGACGGTATCGACCGCATCCGCTTCACCACTTCCCATCCGGTTGAGTTCACGGACCGGCTGGTGGAAGCCTATGCGGAGGTCCCCCAGCTGGCGTCCTACCTGCACCTGCCGGTGCAAAGCGGCTCGGATCGCGTCCTGGCCCTGATGAAGCGCGGCCACACGGCGCTGGAATACCGGCAGAAGATCCGCCGTCTCCGGGAGGCGCGGCCCGGTATCAGCATCAGCTCTGACTTCATCGTCGGCTTCCCCGGGGAAACCGACAGGGACTTCAGGGAGACGCTGCAACTGATCGAGGCTGTGGGCTTCGACCAGTCTTTCAGCTTCATCTACAGCCGCCGGCCCGGCACGCCGGCGTCTTCGCTGCCCGACGATGTCTCTGCCGAGGAGAAGAAACTGCGGCTTTCCCTGCTCCAGCACCGGATCAACCAGCAGGCCATGGCCATCAGCCGGCGCATGGTGGGCGGCACGGAACGGGTCCTGGTGGAACGGCCCTCCCGGAAGAACCCCCGGCAACTGGCCGGCCGTACCGAGAACATGCGCTGGGTCAATTTCGACGGCAACCCTGAGCTCGTGGGCCGGTTCGCAGACATCCAGATTACCGAGGCCCTGCCGAACTCCCTGCGTGGCCGGATCGTGGACGTCGAGCCGGGCCTGAAGGCGACCGCGTGAACACCCCCGAGACAGCGGACGTGGCACCGGTCGTCCGCGACCTGGCCCTGGAGCCGGCAGACAACGCGAGGCTGGCGAACCTCTGTGGGCAGTTCGACGAACATCTCAAGCAGGTGGAGCGTCGGCTGGGCGTGGAAATACGCAACCGGGGCAACCGTTTCCAGGTGGAGGGCCCCGCCGTGATGGCCGATGCGGCGGCCCGCGTGCTGAAGTCGCTCTACGACCTGGCCGCCAGCGAGACTATCAGCCCGCACCGGGTGCACCTGTGGCTTCAGGAAGCCGGGCTGGAGGAGCCGGACGGCGACGAGCCCGACGAGGTGCAGACCCGCCGCGGCATCGTGCGGGGCCGCGGCCCCAACCAGGCCCGCTACCTGCAGTCCATCCGCCATGCCGATCTCACCTTCGGGATCGGCCCGGCGGGCACGGGCAAGACTTACCTGGCGGTGGCCAGCGCCGTGGAGGCCCTGGAGCGGGACGAGGTGCGGCGGATCGTGCTGGTCAGGCCGGCCGTGGAAGCGGGCGAGCGGCTGGGCTTCCTGCCCGGCGACATGTCCCAGAAGGTCGATCCCTATCTCCGGCCCATGTACGACGCCCTGTACGAGATGCTGGGCTTCGAGCGGGTGGGACGGCTTATCGACCGGCACGTCATCGAGATTGCGCCCCTGGCCTTCATGCGCGGGCGCACCCTGAACGAAGCGTTCATCATCCTCGACGAGGCCCAGAACACCACCATCGAGCAGATGAAGATGTTCCTGACCCGTATCGGCTTCGGCTCGCGGGCGGTGGTCACCGGGGATATCACGCAGACGGACCTCCCCGCGAACAAGGTCTCCGGGCTCCGCCACGTGGCGAAGGTCCTGGAGGGTCTGGAAGGCGTCGGCTTCGTGCGGTTTACGCCCAGGGACGTGGTCCGCCATCCCCTGGTACAGCGTATCGTCGAGGCCTACGAGCGCCAGGGCGGGGACGGATCCGGCTGATGCCTCTGCGCGTCGATATCCAGGCAGGGGCCGGCCGAAGCGGCGTGCCGCCGGTGGCCAAGCTCCGCCACTGGGCCCGCAGCGCGCTGGCGGGCCGCCGCAGGGACGCGGAAGTCACCCTCCGCATCGTGGACGCCGCCGAAAGCCAGGCCCTGAACCGCCGGTACCGGGGCAAGGACAGGCCCACCAACGTCCTGTCGTTCCCGGCGGAGCTGCCGCCGGAGCTCGAGCTGCCCCTGCTCGGGGATGTGGTCATCTGCAAGGACGTGGTGGAAGCCGAGGCGGAGGCGCAGGGCAAGTCACCCGAGGCTCACTGGGCCCACATGGTGATCCACGGGGTCCTGCACCTGCTCGGGTACGATCACGAGACCGACGAACAGGCACTCGAGATGGAAAATCTCGAGGCGGGTATTCTGGCCGAGCTGGGCTGGCCGGACCCCTACCGAGAATCCCCGGAGCCCGGCGCACCTGCAGGAAACGATGGCTGACGACAAACCTCCGAGTACCAGCGAGGCCCGCCCGGGACTGATGTCCCGCTGGCGCGGGCTGTTTTCGAAGACGCCCCACAGCCGCGAGGAGGTCCTGTCGGTCCTCCAGCAGGCGGGGAAGGACCGGATCCTCGATCCCGAGGAGTGCAGCATGCTGGAGGGCGTCCTTGACGTCGCCGACATGCAGGTCCGGGACATCATGATCCCCCGGTCCCAGATGGTAGTGGTGGAACGGGACGCCAGCCCCAAGGCGATGCTGGAGACCATCATCGAGTCCGGGCACTCGCGTTTCCCGGTCATCGGCGAGGACCGGGACGAGGTCATCGGGATCCTGCTGGCCAAGGACCTCCTGCGCTACTTCGCGGAGAACGAGCAGGATCGTTTTCGCATCCGTGAGTGTCTGAGACCTGCGGTCTTCATCCCCGAGAGCAAGCGGCTCAACGTCCTGCTCAAGGAGTTCCGCCACAGCCACAACCACATGGCCATCGTGGTGGACGAATACGGCGGCGTGGCTGGCCTTCTGACCATCGAGGACGTCCTGGAGCAAATCGTTGGCGACATCGACGACGAGCACGACCTGGAGGAGGAGGCGACCATCCTCCCCGAAGGCGACGACGTGTGGCGGGTGGACGCCCTGACCCGGATCGAGGACCTTAACGAGGAAGTGGGCACCGTCTTCTCCGACGAGGACTACGACACCGTGGGCGGCCTGATCATGCACGAGCTGGGCAGGCTGCCCCGGCGGGGAGAGTCCCTGGTGTTCCAGGGCTGGCGCTTCACGGTGCTGCGGGCCGACCGGCGCCGGGTCCATGCCGTCCGGTTGCGCCGGCTGGCCGGGCACCCGGACGCCTGAGGCGGTGGCCGCGGCACGCGGAGCTGAACCGGCTACCCGGCGGCTGGCTGACCTGGCTGCCCTTGCCGCGGGCCTGTGCCTTCCCCTGGCTTTCGCCCCCTTCGGCCTGTGGCCCGTCTCTGTCCTGTCCCCGGCGGTACTGTTTCTCGCCTGGAGCAACGCGTCGCCGCGCCGGGCGGCCTGGCGCGGTTTCCTTTACGGTCTGGGAGCCTTCGGCGCCGGCACCTGGTGGACGTTCGTGTCCGTTCACGACTTCGGGCGGGCCCCCGCGGCGCTGGCGGCGTTCCTGACCGTCGGCCTGGCCGCCGCCATGGCAGCCTACTACGGAGCTCTGGGCTGGTTCGCCCGGCGCTTTCTTGCGGCTGACGGCGCTCGCCTGTGGCTGCTGGGACTTCCGGCGGCATGGACGCTGACGGAGTGGCTTCGCGGCTGGCTCTTCACAGGCTTTCCCTGGCTGTCCCTGGGCTACAGCCAGACCGACGGGCCGTTCGCGCCACTGGCGCCGGTGGGCGGCGTGTTCGGGATTTCGTGGGCCTGCGCGCTGGCGGCAGGCGCCCTGGCGGCGTTGGTTCGCGGTGCCGGACAGGCCCGCGCGGCTGCCGTGGTCGTCCTCGGGGCACTGGCTGCCAGCACCGCCCTGGCCGGCCGGGCCGAGTGGACCGAGCCGGCCGGGGAGCCCCTGTCCACGGTCATGGTCCAGGGCGCCGTGGGTCAGGACGAGAAATGGCTGGCCGGCTCCCTGGCGCCGACCCGGGCGCTCTATCTCGATCTGTCGGAGGCCGCGTGGGGTGCCGACCTGGTGATCTGGCCCGAGGCCGCCATCCCGGCGCTGCTCCACCAGGAGACGGAATTCATCGCGGACGTGGCAGCGAGGGCGCGGGAGGCGGGCTCCGCGCTGCTGCTAGGCATCCTGGAGCACAACCGCGTTGAGGACCGCTACCACAACATCCTGCTGGCCCTGGGGGACGAGGCGCAGATCTATCGCAAGCGCCACCTGGTGCCCTTCGGCGAGTTCTTCCCCGTGCCCGCCTTCGTGCGGCGCTGGATGCGGCTGATGAACCTGCCCTACACCGACTTTGCCCCGGGGGAGGCGGACCCGCCGCCCCTGGAACTGGCGGGCGTCAAGGTGGCGCCCACCATCTGCTACGAGGACGCCTTCGGCAACGAGCAGCGGGTGTTCCTGCCGGAGTCCGGGCTGCTGGTGAACGTCAGCAACGATGCCTGGTTCGGTGACACCGTGGCGCCCCACCAGCACCTGCAGATCGCCAGGATGCGGGCCATGGAGACCGGTCGCTGGATGCTCCGGGCCACCAACAACGGCATCTCCGCCGTCATTAGCCCCCGTGGCCGTCTGGCCTACCGGTCGGCCCAGTTCGTGCCGGAGGTGATCCGGGCAGAGGTCACCCCCCGCACCGGCGCCACGCCATGGGTCCGGGTCGGCGACGGCGCTGTCGCCGCCGCCGCCGCGCTCGCGGCCCTGGCCGCTTTGCGCCGGCGACGCGGCCAGCGGTAACCTTCCATAATTTCGCCCAACAAAAGCCGACTCATGGACCCCATCTACAAGCCCGAAGTGATCGAGC
This sequence comes from Gammaproteobacteria bacterium, assembly GCA_037383845.1. GTDB lineage: Bacteria > Pseudomonadota > Gammaproteobacteria > Steroidobacterales > XN24 > JARRON01. The sequence goes on along the minus strand of JARRON010000006.1, from coordinate 66,470 downwards.
CCGAGGCCCAGGCCGCCTGGGAAACCGCCCGCGCCTTCGAGGTGGACGAGGATCCCGCCCGGGAGAAGTTCTACTGCCTCTCGATGTTTCCATATCCCAGCGGCCGGCTGCACATGGGACACGTGCGCAACTACACCATCGGCGACGTCATCACCCGATACCAGCGGATGCGGGGCTACAACGTGCTGCAGCCCATGGGGTGGGACGCTTTCGGGTTGCCTGCCGAGAACGCAGCCATCAGGCACGGCGTGCCGCCGGGCAAGTGGACCCGGGACAACATCGCCCACATGCGTGGACAGCTGAAGCGCCTGGGATTCGCCTACGACTGGCGCCGGGAGCTGGCCACCTGCGATCCCGACTACTACCGGTGGGAGCAGTGGTTCTTCCTGAAGCTGTACGAGAAAGGCCTGGTCTACAAGGCCAGCTCGGTGGTGAACTGGGACCCGGTGGACCAGACCGTGCTGGCCAACGAGCAGGTCATCGACGGCCGTGGCTGGCGTTCCGGCGCGCTGGTGGAACGGCGGGAGATACCCCAGTGGTTCCTGAAGATCACCGCCTACGCCGAGGAGCTGCTCTCCGATCTGGACAAGCTGGACGGCTGGCCGGAGCAGGTCCGCACCATGCAGGCCAACTGGATCGGTCGCTCCGAGGGCCTGGAGCTCGATTTTCCCCTCGCCGGCAGCGACGAAAAGCTCACCGTGTTTACGACGCGGCCCGACACGCTCTTCGGCGTGACCTACATGGCGGTGGCGGCGGAGCATCGCCTGGCCCTGGAGGCCGCCGAGGGCAACCCGGAGCTGACGGAGTTCCTGGCGGAGTGCCGGCGTGCCCACGCCTCGGAGGCGGCCCTGGAAACCATGGAGAAGCGGGGCATGCCCCTGGGGGTCTCGGCCATCCATCCGCTGACCGGCGACGAGGTGCCCGTGTGGGTGGCCAACTTCGTGCTGATGGGCTACGGCACCGGCGCCGTCATGGCGGTGCCGGGCCACGACAAGCGGGACTGGGAGTTCGCCTCCAGGTACGGGCTTCCCATCCGGCAGGTGATCGCGCCCGCCGACGGCAGCCCCGCCGACATCTCCGAGGGCGCCTTCGTGGACCCCGGCGTCCTCGTGAACTCGGGCGAGTTCGACGGGCTGACGTCCGCCGGAGCCTTCGAGGCGATCGCCCGGCGCCTGGAGTCCGAAGAGCGCGGGCGCCGGCGTGTGAACTACCGGCTCCGCGACTGGAGTGTCTCCCGTCAGCGCTACTGGGGCTGCCCGGTCCCGATGATCGAATGTCCTTCCTGCGGCTCCGTGCCCGTCCCGGAGGACCAGCTGCCCGTCAGGCTCCCTGAAGACGTGACGCTTTCCGGGGTGGGATCCCCGCTGAAACAGATGCCGGAATTCGTCGAGGTGAGCTGCCCGCGCTGCGGCGGACCGGCGCGCCGGGAGACGGACACCTTCGATACGTTTTTTGAATCGTCCTGGTACTACGCCCGTTACTGCTGCGCGGACCAGGACCGGGCCATGCTGGACGACCGCTCCCGGTACTGGCTGCCGGTGGACCAGTACATCGGCGGCATCGAGCATGCGGTGCTGCATCTGCTGTACGCGCGGTTCTTCCACAAGCTCATGCGGGACGAGGGCCTGGTCGCGGGCGACGAGCCCTTCGCGAGGCTGCTGACCCAGGGGATGGTGCTGGCGGATTCGTTCTACCGGGAAGACGCCAGGGGCGGGCGCACCTGGTACAACCCGGCGGAGGTTGAGGTACGGCGGGACGACAAGGGCCGCGCGGTGAGCGCCGTGCTTGTCGCCGACGGCCAGTCCGTGGAACTCGGCGGCGTGGGCACCATGTCCAAGTCCAAGAACAACGGCGTCGATCCACAGTCCCTGATCGACCGGTACGGTGCCGATACCGTCCGGTTGTTCACCATGTTCGCGGCGCCGCCGGAACAGTCCCTGGAGTGGTCCGATTCCGGCGTGGAGGGTGCCCACCGTTTCCTGAAACGCCTGTGGCGCATGATTCATGAGCACGTGGAATCCGGCCCTGCGCCGGACCTGGACGTGTCCTCGCTGGACGGCGCACGACGGGACCTGCGTCGCCAGGTCCACGCGACCATCGCCAAGGTCAGCGACGATATCGGCCGCCGATACACCTTCAACACCGCAATCGCCGCGGTGATGGAGCTGCTGAACGCCCTGGGCAGGCACGAGGGCGCGGCCGACGCCGACCGGGCGCTGCGACAGGAGGCCTTCGAAGCCACCGTGCTCATGCTCTCACCTATCGTCCCCCACGTCTGCCGGACCCTGTGGAAGGCCCTGGGCCGTGAATCGGATCCGCTGGAGGAGCCCTGGCCCAGCGCGGACGAGGCTGCCCTGGAGGTGGACGAGGTGGAGCTGGTGGTCCAGGTGCGGGGCAAGCTCCGCGGCCGGATCCGCGTGGCGGCAGACGCCACCGAGGAAGCGATCCGCGAGGCCGCGCTGGCTGACGCCAATGTCGCCCGGTTCGTCGGCGAAAGCCCGATCCGCAAGGTCATCATCGTGCCCGGCCGGCTGGTCAACATCGTGGTCTGAGCAATGAAGCTGCCTGGTTCCGTCCTGCTGCTGTGCCTGCTTGCCGCGATGACGGCAGGCTGCGGCTTTCAGCTGCAGGGCCGGGCCGACTATGCGCCCCAGCTGGAGAAGGTGTACCTGCAGGTACCGGATCCCAACTCCGACCTGGCCCGGCAGCTGCGCCGGTCGGTGGAGGCAGCCCGGGTGACCCTGGTTCCTGAGCCCGGCCAGGCGACAGCGGTGATTGTCGTGGACAGCGAGAATTACGGTACCCGGGTGAAATCGGTCTCGGCACAGAACCGGCCCACGGAACTGGAAGTCTTCTACACGGCCGAGTACCGGGTGCGCGCGGGACCCGAGGCTCTTGTTCCCGGCCAGCGGGTGACCCGGACCCGTATCTTCACCTACGACGAGACCCAGGTGCTGGCCAAGCAGCAGGAGGAACTGCTGCTTCGGGAGTCCCTGGCCCGGGAGATCGCCGGCGTGATCACCCGCCGGCTGGCTGCTGTGGAGCCGTGAGCGGGCCTTCCGTCCTTCGCCTGGCGGACGTTGACCAGGCGGGACTCGTCCGGCTGCTTGGACGATTCGGCCTGCGGCTGGTTGCTGTGCCCGTCGGGGAGGTCATCCCGGGATCCTGGTGGGGCGACGCCGAGGCCGGGCTGAAGGAGGACCGGGTTTTCGCCCGACCCGACACGCCCGTCCACTCCGTGCTGCATGAGGCCTGCCACTACATCTGCATGCCCCCGGAGCGCCGCCGGGGCCTGGACACCGACGCCGGCGGCGACTACGAGGAAGAGAACGCCGTGTGCTACCTGCAGGTGTTGCTCGCCGGCGAGCTCCCCGGCGTGGGTCGGGAGCGGATGTTCTCGGACATGGACGCCTGGGGCTACAGTTTCCGTCTCGGCTCCGCCTCAGCGTGGTTCGCCCGCGACGCTGCCGATGCCCTGCAGTGGCTCGTGGAGGCGGGCATCCTGGATGCTGATGGCGGGCCTGCCTGGCGCTGCCGCCAGCAGGAGGCAGCGCAGGCCTAGCCCCGTCAGGGCTGGAGAGTGCCCGTGCGGTCGAAGGGGATGGTGCGCACCATCCCGCTGCCCAGGTGGAGCTTGCCGCGGATCCGGTACTCGAGTCGGTCCGGCTGTGTACGTCCCAGCTCGAGCAACTGACCGAAGACGTTCACCAGGGAGGTGGATACCGTCACCGTCGTGCCGGCCTCGCCCAGCGCCGGCAGGACGAACGCCTCCGACGACACCCCCCGTGCCAGCTGCCGCCCGTTGAGTTCCAGCTCGAAGTCCATCCCGTCCACCAGGATTTCCCGGTTGTTGGGGTTGAGCACGTTCAGGCCGACGGCGAAGCGCTGCTCCAGGCCGCTGGACTCGCGCGGCATTCCCCGCACGTCGGTCACCCGGACCTCCGGTGGCTCGAGAGAGGTCAGACTGGCGCAACCGGCCAGGACGAGGAGATGGACGGTGGCGACCAGGGCAGCGAGCAGGCGGCGATTCATGGCGTCCGGCTTCCTTTACGACGAAGCCGCCATTATAGGGCCGCCGTTTTCGTTGCGGTGTCGCGGCGGCGGTGCCTAAACTGCTTCTGCAGTCCAAGCCATGGCGGAGTGCCCTATGCCCACCCTCTTCGAGAAGATCATCGCCGGCGACATTCCCGCCGACATCGTCCACCGCGACGACAGCGTCGTGGCCTTCCGGGACATCAACCCCAAGGCCCCCACCCATCTCCTGATCGTCCCGGTGAAGCCCATTCCCACCGCCAACGACATCGCCGGAGAAGACGAGCAGGTCATCGGGCACATGTTCACGGTCGCCCGGGACCTGGCCCGCGCCGAGGGCATCGCCGACGACGGCTACCGGCTGATCATCAACTGCAACCGCCACGGCGGCCAGGAGGTCTACCACCTGCACCTGCATCTGCTCGGGGGGCGTCCCCTGGGGCCGATGCTGGCGGACCGATGAGCCTGGCGGCACTCGTGGTGTCGGCTCTTGCACTGGACCCGGCCGGCGTCGGCCGTTTCGCCGACCTGGCGCTGGCCTGCGTTCACAAGGAATATCCCAACAAGATCGCCCACGTGCTGAACTCGGACGACGACGTCGCGCCGCCGCGGAAGCTGACGCCGGTGTTCTGGGGCTGCTATGACTGGCATTCCTCGGTCCACGGCCACTGGCTGCTGGCCCGCCTGGCGCGTCTGTACCCGGACGCGGAGTTCGCACCCAGGGCCCGGGCGGCCCTCGACCGGAGCCTGGTCCCGGAGGCGGTCCGTGCGGAGGTGGAATACCTGCGGGGCGAGGGCCGGGCGTCTTTCGAGCGCCCCTACGGCCTGGCCTGGCTGCTGCAGCTGGCGGCAGAGCTCAGGGAGTGGGACGACCCGGATGCCGCGCGGTGGGCCGAGGCGCTGGCCCCACTGGAGTCCGCGGCCGCGGAAGTCTTCCGGGAGTGGGTGCCCAGGCTGGCCTATCCCATCCGCACCGGCGAACACTCGCAGACGGCATTCGCTTTCGGCCTGGTGCTGGACTGGTCCGCGGCCGCAGGCGACTCCGCAACCCGGCAGATCGTGGGCGCTGCCTCCCGGGACCTTTACCTGGCCGACCGGGGATGTCCCGTGGACTGGGAGCCGTCAGGCCAGGATTTCCTTTCCCCCTGCCTGGCGGAGGCTGACCTGGTCAGGCGCCTCCTGGCCCCGGAGGCCTTCGCGGAGTGGCTGACGACCTTCATGCCCGGGATACCTGAGGACAGCGGCCCCGGCTGGCTGCCGGTGGCCGAGGTCACCGACCGCTCCGACCCGAAGCTCGCTCACCTGGACGGGCTCAACCTCAGCCGGGCCTGGATGCTGGAGGGCATTGCCGCCGGGCTGCCGGTGGGGGATCTCCGCCGGATCTCGCTTCGCGCGGCGGCGGACGCTCATGGCGACGCCGGCCTGGCCGGCGCCACGGGAGACTACTACGAGGGCGGACACTGGCTGGGCAGCTTCGCCACCTACCTGGTGACCGGCCGGGGCCTGCCCCCCGGGGCCCGCGACTGCCAGTGCAAGCCCGACAGCGAGCCCTGAGGCCGTTTAGGCAGGTGCGGTACAGGCGACCGGCGCCCGGACCGGACCCCGCAGCATCGGGGTCCGGCCAGCACGGCATCAGAAGCCTACCCTGACGCCGGCCTCCAGCGAACGGCCAGGGATCGGCGCGGAGTCCTTGAGGAAGGAGACGCTACGCCGGCCGTCCACGTCGAGCAGGTTCTTGCCCCGGACGAACAGCAGCGTCCGGGCGCGGCCGAAGTCCAGGCTGTACACGAAGTCCGCGTTCACGAGCGTATAGGCGGAGGTCTCGGACTCGAAGTCCGCCGTATGCTGCTGGTCGTCGTGGTAGACGGCTTCGACGGCGGCGCTCCAGGCCACGGTCGCCCATTCGAGGCCGGCGGCGAGGCGCTGGACCGGCATGCGCGGAATGTTCCGGTTGCCCGACACGCCGTCCAGGGTGCCCCGGGTCATGTCGGACCACAGCAGGGCGTGCAACTCGTGCCCCCCTTCCAGGTGCCACAGCGGCACCCGCGCCTCGACTTCGTATCCGTAGAACGTTGCGTCCGCCTGGCGGTACTCGGCCACCGGCAGTTCGTCCTCGATCTCCCCGGTGCCGGCCAGGTAGATGTAGTCTCCGGCATCCTTGTAAAAGAGATTCACCGACCAGCTCCACGCCTCGCCGCCGCGGATGCCCAGGTCGACAGACCGGTTCTTCTCCCGGCCGAGGCCGGCATCGCCTATCTCGTACAGGCCCGTGGCCAGGTGCGGTCCCTCGGAGTACAGCTCCTCCGGGGCGGGATGGCGCTCGGTGTAGTTCAGGTTGAGACTCACCACGGCACCGCCGAAGGGGCGCACGAAACCGGCCGACCCGGAGAAAGCGGTGTCGTCATAGGCCGGCGCGGCGCTTGCCGGATCGTGCTCCATCTGTTCCAGGCGGGCGCCGGCGGAGAAGGTCAGCTTGCCGAAATGCCGCTCTTCCAGCAGGAACGCACCCCACTTGGTGGTCTCCACAAGCGGCAGATAGGCTTCCTCGCCCACCGCCGAGAATTCCCGGGAAAGGTACTGGAGGCCGGCCACGCCGTTCCACTCACCCAGGCTGTGCAGGGCCTCGAAGCGGGCCTCGGTGCTCTCGTCGTCGAAGACGGTGCCCGTCTCGCCGGAGGGCTCCACCTCGCGGTGTGTGTAGTCGGAGATGCCGGCATCCAGCCGGAGGGCCTCGATCGCGCCGCTGGATGGCCGCCACTCGCTTTTGAAGTCCCACCGTTCCTGGTCCATGAATATCCTGGCGCCGTCGAAGATCTCCGGCTCCGGTTCGGCGCCTTCCTCCCCCTCGTGCCCGTGGGACTCGCCGGGAAGGCCGTAGCGGCTCCGGTAGCGGGTGTAGCCCACGCCCAGGTGCCCCGCATCGCCGGTCCAGGCCACGCCCGTGCTGTAGCTCCAGCTGTCCGAGTCGCTGTTGGGAATGATGCCCTCCGGGACCTCCTCTTCCTCCCCGGCATGTTCTTCGTCCTCGTGGAGGCCGGGCCGCTCGGCGGGTCCGTTGATCTCCACGTCATCGGTTTCCCGGCTAACCCCTTCGACGTGCCAGTTGAAGCTGCCCACCCGGCCTTCGAGCATGGCCAGTCCCGCTTCCTCGCCGCTGGCCGAATCCGTGCGCAGTTCCACGGCACCCTCGATCAGGCCCAGAGGATCGTAGACGGGTACCCGGTTGGTGACGGTGTTGACCACGCCCCCTTCGGCGCCTCCGCCGTAGAGCAGCGTGGCGGGCCCACGGAGGATCTCGATACGCCGGGCGAACAGCGGCTCGATGCTCACCGCGTGGTCGGGGCTGATGGCGGAGACGTCGAGCGCGCCGATGCGGTCCTGGAGGATTCTCACCCGGGGTCCGGCCTGGCCGCGGATAATCGGGCGGCTGGACACGGGCCCGAAGTAGCTGCCGGTGATGCCGGGTTCGCCGGCAAGCACCTCTCCCAGGCTGCCCGTGCCGCTTTTCAGCACCAGTTCGTCCCCGTCCATGACGCTGACGGGTATGGGCAGGTCCTCGGCGTGGGTTCCCAGGGCGGTGGCCGTCACCGTCATGCGCTCCAGGGCGTCTTCGTGGGCTGGCTCGCCCTCCTGTCCATGAGCGGGGTCCGCCGCCAGGCAGGTCATTGAAAGATAAACTACAGGTCTGAGATTCACCGGATGCTCTCCCGTCAGAATCCATGTGCCGTCGACCGGAAGCAGCGCTTCCGGATCACCAGGGGCCGCGTCGGCGCGGGCCCGAATCAGGTCAGGACGGGGCTGGTGCGGGAGGCCCGCGGGCGAGGCGGGCGATAGCGAAGAGTACCGGCGCCGGGCCGGGAGGGGCCGGGGCCACGCGCGCCGATCCCGGCGGCAGGACAGTAACGGCGGGCGCGACCGGAACCCAGGCGTCGGTGCGCTCGGCCTGGACGCAGATGAAGCAGTCGTCCAGCAGGCCGTGATGCGCGGAGATCTCGTGGATCTCCCAGGCGAACAGGCGCAGCACCACGACCGTCATCGCGATCATGGCTATCCGCGTCGCGGGCGGGCGGACGAAACTGATGGTCGTGCGTTTCATGATGCCTCGAGACCCAAAAGGATAGTCTGCCGCGGCGCCCCGGCCAAGCTTCATTTTCGGGTCTCCGGCCGTGCTAGACTGCCGTGGCGATGAACTGCCCTGGGCCCCTGACCCCCGACTGTGCCTGTCACGCCGGAACACCTTGAGGCCGGCCTTTCCCGCCGCCTCGCTCCTGCCTATCTCATTGCCGGGGACGAACCTCTGCTCATGCTGGAGGCGGCGGACGCGGTCCGAAGGGCAGCCCGGGAGGCGGGTTTCGGCGACCGGGAGGTGTACACCGCCGAGCGCGGCTTCGACTGGGCCGGGTTCGAGGACGGCATGTCGAGCATGTCGCTGTTCGCGGAGCGTCGCCTCATCGAGTTACGGCTGCCGACGCCCAAGGCGGCCAATCCCGGCTCGGACGTGCTGGTCCGGGTGCTGAAATCCCCGCCGGAAGACGTACTGCTGCTGGCCACGGCGCCGCGGCTGGAGAAAGGGGCGAGGAACTCCGCCTGGTTCAAGGCCTTCGCCAGCGCCGGCGAGGTGGTGGAGGCCCGCAGGGTCCTGCCCCGGGACCTGCCGGGATGGATCGCCGGACGAATGCGCCACGCCGGGCTGAAGCCGGACGGGGGCGCCGTCCGCCTGCTTGCCGAGCGCTGCGAGGGCAACCTCCTGGCCGCCCACCAGGAGATCGAGAAGCTCCGGCTGCTGCTGGGCGAGGGAGAGGTGGACGAGGCCGGCGTCCGTGACGCGGTGTCGGACAGCGCCCGGTACGATGTGTTTCGGCTGGCCGACGCGGCGGCGGCGGGGGACCTGCCGCGGGCGGAGAAGGTCCTGGCCGGTCTCCGCTCCGAGGGCACAGAGCCCGTCCTGGTGCTGTGGGCCCTGGCCCGGGAAGTCCGGGACGCGGCCCGCGTGCGGTGGCTGACCGACCGCGGCATGACCAGCTCGGCGGCGCTGTCCAAGGCGGGCGTGTGGCGCAACCGGGCCGGCAACGTTTCCCGGGCGGCGGCGGCGCCCGGCAGGCCGCATGAGCAGCCTGACGGACCTGAGCCCCATGGGCATTTTCGGGGGCACATTCGATCCGGTCCATTACGGGCACCTGCGAACGGCCTTCGAGCTCATGGAGGCCGTGCATCTGGCCGAGGTGCGTTTCCTGCCTGCGGGCACGCCACCCCACCGGGAAACGCCCGAGGCCGACGCGGACCTGCGGCTGGAGATGGTAAGGCTGGCCACCCAGGAGCAGCCGGGATTCATCGTCGATGACCGGGAACTGCGGCGGGAAGGTCCGTCTTACTCGGTGGATACCCTGCTTGACCTTCGGGCCGAGTTCGCCCACCGGTCGCTTTGTCTTATCGTCGGCATGGATGCCTTCCTCGGTCTCCCCCAGTGGTATCACTGGCGCGAAATCCTCCAGCTTGCCCACGTGGTAGTGGCTCACCGGCCGGGCTGGCGGGCCCCGGACATGGGGCCCCTGGGCGAGCTTCTGGTGGACCGGGGCACCGGCCGGATCCGTGACCTGCACGAATCCCGGGCAGGCCGCATTTATATTCATGCCGTCACCCAGCTGGAAATCTCTTCCAGTGCGGTGAGGAATATCATTCGCCAGGGAAGAAGCCCACGCTTCCTGATGCCCGAGACGGTGTGCCGGCTGATCGCCGACTCGGGTTGTTATCGCCCAGCCGAGTAAGGGGATTTGATGTCGGAAGAAACCTTGCAGACCACGGTTACCCACGCGCTGGAAGACATGAAGGCACGTGACATCGTCGTACTGGACGTCAGCCAGGTGACCAGCATTACGGACACCATGGTCATCGCCAGTGGCACCTCGGACCGGCACGTGCGGTCGGTGGCGGAAGCGGTCGTGGAGAAATGCAAGGCGCAGGGGCATCCTCCCCTTGGCGTCGAGGGCCTCAAGGACGGCGACTGGGTCCTGGTGGACCTGCAGGACGTCGTCGTCCACGTCATGCTTCCCAAAGTCAGGGACTTCTACAACCTGGAGAAGCTCTGGAGCGCGCCGAATCCCGAGCGGCGTGCCTCGGTAGACGCCTGATCTGCGGCCGTGCGGCTGAAGCTGCTGGCTGCCGGCACCCGGATGCCTGGCTGGGTGAGCAACGGATTTGCCGACTATTCGGGACGCATGCCACGGGAATGCCGCCTGGAACTGGTGGAGATTCCCCTGGGAAAGCGGACCCGCACCTCGGACCCGGCAAGAGCGCGGGCCGACGAAGGCCGCCGCATGATGTCCGGCTCCGAGGGCTGCATGCGGATCTGCCTGGACGTGAAGGGGCATATGCCGGATACGCCCGGACTGGCCCGGAGACTGGAGACATGGATGGCCGACGGCCGCGACGCGGCCCTGATGATCGGCGGCCCGGACGGCCTGGAACCGGCCTGCCTGGCGGCGGCCGACTGGCGCTGGTCGCTGTCGCCGCTGACCCTTCCCCATGGCCTGGTGCGCGTGCTGGTCGCAGAGCAGCTCTACCGGGCCTGGAGCATCCTGGCCGGCCATCCCTATCACCGGGACTAGGCCTGCCGGAACGTCCCGGCCGCCGTCTTGCGCCCGCGCCGCTCCAGCGTGGAGACTTGGATTGATGGATACCCCCCGGCTCCTGCTCGCCTCAGCCTCGCCCCGCCGGCGGGCGCTGCTTGCCGGCCTCGGCATTGAATTCGACGTGCATCCCGTGGACGTGGACGAGTCACGGCGTCCGGGCGAGGCTCCCGGGGCCCTCGCCGCCAGGCTGGCCCGGGAAAAGGCCCGGGCCGCCGCGGAGGCGGCGGGACCGAGGCCGCTGCTGGCCGCGGACACGGTAGTCGCCCTCGACGACGAGGTCTTCGGCAAGCCGGTCGACGAGAGCGACGCCGCGAGGATGCTGCGGATGCTGTCCGGCCGGGTCCACCAGGTGTACACGGCGGTGGCGGTGGCTCGCGATGTCGCAAGGGATGACGTCCTGTCGGAGACCCGGGTGCGGTTCCGCCGTCTCACCGATGGGGAGATCCGGGCGTACATCGCCACCGGTGAACCGATGGACAAGGCCGGCGCCTACGGCATACAGGGCCTGGGCGGTATCTTCATCGAACACCTTGCGGGCAGCTATACCGGCGTTGTCGGCCTGCCCGTCTTCGAAACCGCGCGGCTGCTCGCCGGCGCCGGCCTGCCGGTGCTGGCGGCGGAGGATTCATGAGCGCCGAGATTCTGGTCAACGTAACGCCCCGGGAGACCCGGGCAGCCCTGGTGGAAAACGGCATGCTCCAGGAGGTCTTCATCGAGCGGGCCAGCCGCCGCGGTCTCCTGGGGAACGTCTACAAGGGCCGGGTGCAGCGGGTATTGCCCGGCATGCAAGCGGCTTTCGTCGACGTGGGGCTGGAACGGACGGCGTTCCTCCACGCCTCTGACATTGCCCGGGTCGAGGACCACGACGACCTGCCCGTCGAAACCGAGAAGGTGCCGGACATCCGCGAACTGGTCAGCGAAGGCCGCGACGTCCTCGTGCAGGTTCTGAAGGATCCGCTGGGCTCCAAGGGCGCGCGGCTGACCACCTTCATCACCATCCCGTCCCGCTACCTGGTCTTCCTGCCCATGGGCCGGGGCATCGGTGTTTCCTCGCGGATCGAGGCCGAGGAAGAGCGGGCTCGCCTGAAGGAAATCGTCGCCGATGTCACCGAGGGCGGAGCGGGGGGCTGGATTGTGCGCACCGCAGCCGAGGGGGCCCCCCGGGACGCCATCCGGGCCGACATGATGTTCCTGCGCAAGATCTGGGAGGCGGTGGCCGCCAGCGGGCGGCAGAGCTCCGCTGCGACGCTGGTGCACGAGGATCTGCCCCTGCCTGTTCGGCTGTTGCGTGACCTGCTGGCCCCGGAGGTCGAGCGCGTGAGGGTGGACAGCCAGCCTGTCTACCAGCGCATGAAGCATTTCGCCGCGGGCTTTATCCCGGAGATGGAGCCCAAGCTGGAGCTGTACGAGGCGGATCGCCCCATCTTCGACCTTTACGGCGTGGAGGACGAGATCGGCCGGGCGCTCGAGCGCAAGGTGCCACTGAAATCCGGCGGGTACCTGGTCATCGACCAGACCGAGGCCATGACCACCATCGACGTCAATACCGGTGCCTACGTGGGACACCGCAACCTGGAGGACACGATCTTCCGGACTAACCTCGAGGCGGCCCAGGCCATCGCCCGGCAGATCCGGCTGCGGAACCTGGGCGGCATTATCATCCTGGACTTCATCGACATGGAGGAGGTGGATCATCGCCAGCAGGTCCTCCACGCCCTGGAAAGGGCGCTGACGGCGGACCACGCCCGCAACCAGATCACCGAGGTGTCCCGGCTGGGTCTGGTGGAGATGACACGGAAGCGGACCCGGGAAAGCCTGGAGCACGTCCTGTGCCGATCCTGTCCCACCTGTGCCGGGCGGGGTTCGGTGAAGACGCCGGAGACAGTCTGCTACGAGATATTCCGCGACATCCTCCGGCAGTCCCGCCAGTTCGAGTTCCAGGAAGTGATGGTGCTGGCCCACCCTGAAGTGCTCGATCTGTTGCTCGACGAGGAATCCGCGAGCCTGGCGGAGCTCGAGGCGTCCACCGGCAAGCCTATCCGGCTGCAGGCCGAGGTGGGCTATGCCCAGGACCAGTACGATGTCGTGCCCATCTAGGCAGGCAGGGCCGGAGTTCGGGGCGGGGTGACGGGAACGCTCCGCAAGCTCTGGCGCACCGGGGCGACGATTTTTGCGGTCGTCGTCATCCTCCTGGCGCTGCTGCTGGGCCTGTTCCGGCTGGTGCTTACCCAGGTTCCGGAGCACCGGGACCAGATCGAGGCCTGGGCGGGCCAGGCCATCGGATTGCCCGTGGAGCTGGCCAGTGTCGACGCCCGCCTTGGTCTCCACGGCCCGGAACTCAGCTTCACCGGTGCGCGCATGCTGGCCGCCGACTCCCGAGCGCTGCTGCTGGAAGCCCGGGAAGGCGCCATCAGCCTGGACTTTAGGGACCTGCTCCGGGGACGGGTTGTCCCCGGCCGGATTTCGCTGGCCGGGGTGGGCCTGGAGATGGAGCGGGACGCAGAGGGTCTGTGGCGGCTCCTCGGGCCCCACGGCCCGGCACTGGCCATGGCCGGCGGGCTGCCCAGGCTCGAGGACGTGCCGGTGCCCCAGATCCGGCTCGAGGACGTCACGGTGAAGGTGTCCGACCTTCAGCGGGGGCTTGGCCCCTGGACGTTCACGCTGCCAGCGGTTGACATCTCCGCCGAGGGCCAGGCGCTGCTCCTAGACGCGGCGATAGGCCTGCCGCCTGAGCTCGGACAGGGCATCGAGATTCGGGCGCGGCTGGACGGCCAGGACCCGTCGGGCCTTCCGCTGGGCTGGTCGGGCCAGCTCGCGGTGACCGGCGCCGACCTGTCCGCCGCCGGCGGGCTGCTGGAAGGCGAGGCCCGGTGGCCGGTGGCGGGGACCCTGGACGCCCGGTTGCAGTTCGCTGGCAGCCGGCTGCGCCCCGAATCCCTGGTCGGACGGCTACGCCTGGACGGGCTGGAACTGCCGGGCGGGGCGGCGGGCTATGACACGCTGGCGGGATTGTTCGACTACAGCCGGGGTGCCACGGGCTGGCTGCTCAGGATCTCGGATCTGGTCGTGGAGCGGCAGGCGCGCCGATGGCGCAGCCCGACGGCCCGGGTCGAGGTCACCGGCAACGGCGAGAACCGGATCTTCTACGCCGATGCGGATCGCCTGATGCTCGAGGACCTGGCGCCATTCGCGGCCCTGCTGCCGGAAACCATCGCCGACCAGGTGCGGGCACTTGAGCCCCGGGGCGAGCTGCGTTCGGCCATGGTGCAAAGCGGGCCGGCCAGTGGCGCGGTCAGCTTCCGCGGCCAGTTCGCCGACGCAAGCGTCGAGCCGGTGCGCCCGGTCCCGGGCTTCTCTGGCCTGTCCGGCCGCTTCGAGGGGGACCTGGCGTCCGGCAGTTATTCCCTGTCGGGTGCCGACGTGGAAATGCGGGCCCCCTGGCTCTTCCGGCAGCCCCTCGCCGCCGCGTCCCTCGAGGGAGAGGGCAACTGGGTCGCCGGCGACTCCGGCTGGGTCGTGGAGGCCCGAAGGCTGGCCGTGGCGAGCCCTGACGTAACGCTGGAGGCCAGGGGGAGCATCGCTGTTGATCCCGGCGACGACAGCGTCCGGCTGGATATCGACGCCCGGGCCCGGGAGATCGACCTGTCCTCCGCTTCGTCCTACCTGCCCGTCGGCATCATGCCGCCGGCAGTGGTCACCTGGATCGACGAAGCGGCGATCACCGGCCGTGCGCCCGAGGCTCTCCTCGAGATCCGGGGTTCGGCCGGGAAGTTTCCCTACCCCGGGGGCGAGGGCGTGTTCCGCGTGAGCTTCCGCGGGGAGAACATGGGGCTTGGCTTCGCAGAGGGCTGGCCCCGGGCCGAGGCGATCACGGCAGACATTCTCTTCGAGAAGGAGGGTTTCTACGCTGACGTCACCGATGCCCGGATGATGGCAGTGAAGGCCGGGCCGGTATCCGTAGAGATACCGCAGCTGAAGAAGGGCCAGCTGAGTATCCGGGGCCAGGCGTCCGGCAGCGTGGCCGATGGCCGGGACTGGGCCCTGGCGACGGACATGCTGCGCAGGATTCTCGAGGCCGGGCTGGAACCGGCCCAGGTGCGGGCCGGCACCTTCGACGCAGAGGTCGATCTGTTCCTTCCTCTCGATGACCTGTCCCGGAACCGGGTCGCCGTGGACCTGGCACTGGCCGATACGGTCGTGGACTTCGCCTTCCTTGATCTGCCGGTGGAGGAGGTCGCCGGGCGCATCCTGGTAAACGACAAGCAGGTGCGGGGTGAGAACCTGGCGGCGGCGGTCGGGGGGCTGCCGGTGGAGATCCGCCTGGGGCCTGTCGGGCAGGGTGCCACCCGCCTTTCCCTGGCCGGCCGGAGCAACGTGGAGACCGTCAGCGGGCTGTTCGGGCTGGAACGGCCGGACTGGGCGAGCGGCGGCGCACGCTACGAGGGATACCTGGAGTTTCCCGCCGGGGGCGCGGGGGCGTTCAACCTGCGTTTCGGCTCGGATCTCGACGGGGTGAAGCTGGATCTGCCCGCGCCCCTGGGCAAACCGGGCGGGATCGCCCGGCAGGTCAGCCTCGCCGTTTCGTTCCCTTCGGAAGACATCCAGGACTGGCGCGTCTCGCCGCTGCCCGGCCTGGAGGCACGGCTGCGGACGACGGGGCAAGGCGCGGACCGGGCGCTGGCCACGGTGGCCGCGGTCCCGGCGGGCGCGCCGGTGCCGGAGCAGCCCGGCCTGGTCGTCTGGGGCAGCGTGGATACCGTGAGCCTCGGGGAGTGGATCAAACTGCTGGCGACGGACCAGCGCCCGGAAGGCCGGTTGCCGCTGGCGGCCGCCGACCTGCGCATAGGCCAGCTGGAAGCGCCCACCGGCCGGTATCCCGACGTCGGGCTGGCGGCCCGGCCCGGGGACGGCGCCTGGCGGCTGGACATTTCCGGGGAGCACCTCCGCGGCCGGGTGACCCTGCCCGAGCCGTTGTACGACGGCCGGCGCGTCGAGGCGGACCTGGAGCGGCTGGATCTCTTTCCGCCGACGGAGGACGAAGCCGAGGCGGCGAGCGTCGAGACGGGCGAGGACAACGAGGGGCCGCCTCGCAGCGTCCCGCCGGAGATAGTGCCGCCGGCCTTTATTACGGTAGACGACCTGCGCATTGGCGAGATCCGGCTCGGCACCGCGCTCCTGGACGTGCGCTCCCTGCCCGGCGGGTTCGAGGTGGCCCGGTTCGACGGCGGGGGAGAGACCTACAAGTTCACCGGCAAGGGCCGCTCGGTCCAGACGCCGGAAGAGGACGAGACCGACTTCAGTCTCACGCTTTCCAGCACCGACATCGAGGCCACGGCGGCGACGGTGGGCTATGCCCCGGTCATGAGCGGGGAAAGCGGTCTGTTCGAGGCACGGGCCTCCTGGAAGGGCGGGCTGCGAAGCGACTTCCTGACGGCGATGAGGGGCTCCGCCAGGCTCGCTTTCGACGAGGGGAGGCTCACCACGGTGAGCACCGGTGCCGGCCGTATCTTCGGCCTGCTCAGCCTGCAGGCCCTGCCCAGGCGGCTGATGCTGGATTTTTCCGACCTGGCCGGCGGCGGACTGCCTTACGACGAGATCCGCGGAGATTTCGAGATCGTCGGCGGCGACGCCTACACCACCAATCTCGTCCTGCGCGGTCCCAGCATCGACATGGGCGTGGTAGGCCTCATCGGCCTCGCCGACCAGGACTACGACCAGGTGGCCGTGGTCAGCGCCGATCTGGGGGCTGCAGTGCCCATGGCGGGCGCCCTGGCCGGCGGACCCATTGTGGGTGCTGCGCTGTGGGTCCTCTCCGAGGCGCTGCGGAATCCGCTGCGATCCCAGTTCACGTACCGCGTTACCGGTCCCTGGGACGATCCCGTCGTGGAGCGGGTCAGCGGCCGGGAGGCGCGCCCGCCCCCGGGTCCGGCCGGGGCCGCCGACCAGACCGGGGAGCCCGCCGCAGGGGCGGGGGGCGAGGGCCCGTGACGGTGCGCGTGGCCGCCATCCAGATGTGCTCCGGGCAGGACGTCAGCGCCAACCTGGCGGAGGCGGGCCGGCTGCTGGCCGCCGCCGCAGGGGAGGGCGCGGCGCTGGCGGTGCTTCCGGAGAATTTTGCTTTCCTCGGAGCCGGGGAGCGGGACCGGCTGGCGGTGGCGGAAGCGCCCGGCGACGGTCCGGCCCAGAATTTCCTGGCGCGCCAGTCAGCGTCCCTGGGACTCTGGATCGTCGGCGGGACCATCGCGGTACGGGAGCCCGGCGAGCGGCTGCCCAGGGCGGCTTCCGTGGTCTGGGATCCTGAGGGCCGGGCCGTGGCCCGGTATGACAAGATCCATCTTTTCGACGTGGCCCTCCCCGGGCGCGATGAGGGCTACCGGGAGTCGGCGGGAACCGCGCCCGGCACGCAGCTGGTCGTCGCCGGCACCCCCGTGGGTCGCCTGGGTCTGGCTGTCTGTTACGATTTGCGGTTCCCGGAGATGTTCCGGGCGATGGCGGCGGGAGGCCTGGATGCCCTGAGCCTGCCTGCCGCCTTTACGGTCCCCACGGGTGAGGCCCACTGGGAAGTGCTGGTGCGGGCGAGGGCCGTGGAGAACCTGTGCGCCGTGGTGGCGGCCGCCCAGTGGGGCCACCACGAGGGCGGCCGGCGCACCTGGGGGGACTCCATGATCGTCAACTACTGGGGCGAGGTGCTCGCCCGACGTCCTGAGGGCGCGGGTGTGGTGGTTGCGGACCTGGACCTGGAGGCCCAGGCCGCGGCCCGGCAGCGGTTCCCGGCGCTGTCCCACAGGCGGCCGCCGGGCGCGTTCCAAATGTCCACGGAGGAATCAGATGACCGATGAACTGCTGAAGCTGGCCGATGACCGGATTCTTGCGCCGGCGGGGCTGGAACACCGGCACCTGGATCGGCTGCTCGGCAACGTCATGCACCGGGCCGTGGACGCGGCGGACATCTACTTCCAGAACCTGCGACACGAGGCCTGGACCCTCGAGGACGGCCGCGTGAAGGATGCCGCCCACACTATCGAGCAGGGCGCGGGCGTGCGCGCGGTGAGCGGTGAGAAGACCGGGTTCGCCTATTCCGACGAGATCGCCCTGCCGGCGCTGGATGCGGCCACGGAGGCGGCCCGGGCCATCACCCGGCAGGGCGGACAGGGCCGGGTGAAGGCGTGGCAGGGCGCGGCCGCCCGGCCCCTGTATCCCGCTCTGGATCCCCTCGCCACCCTGGCGGACGAGGCCAAGATCGCGCTGCTGGAGAAAGTGGACGCCGCCGCCCGGGCGGTGGATCCCCGCATCCGCGAGGTCGTAGTCACCCTGGCGGCCACCCACGAGGTGATCCTGGTGGCCGCCAGTGACGGAACCCTGGCAGCGGACGTGCGGCCCCTCGTCCGTATGAACGTGTCGCTGATCGCGGAACAGGACGGCCGCCGGGAACAGGGCTATGCCGGCGGCGGCGGGCGCTTCGGCTATGAGTGGTTCCTCGAGGAGGACAGGGCATTCGGCTATGCCCGCGAGGCCGCCCGGCAGGCGCTGGTCAACCTGGAAGCCGTGGACGCGCCGGCGGGCACCATGCCCGTGGTGCTGGGCCCCGGCTGGCCAGGGGTCCTGCTGCACGAGGCCATCGGCCACGGCCTGGAGGGCGATTTCAACCGCCGCGGCACGTCTGCCTTCACCGGCCGCATCGGGCAGCAGGTGGCCTCGCCACTGTGCACCGTGGTTGATGACGGCACCCTGGAGGGCCGGCGCGGCTCTCTGTCGGTGGACGACGAGGGCACGCCCACCTCGTGCACCACCCTCATCGAGAACGGCGTGCTGAAAGGGTACCTGCAGGACAAGCTCAACGCCCGGCTCATGGGCGCCGTCTCCACGGGCAACGGCCGGCGGGAGAGCTTCGCTCACCTGCCCATGCCCCGGATGACGAACACCTACATGCTGGCCGGGCCCCATGATCCCAGGGAGATCATCGCCTCAGTGGACCGCGGTCTTTACGCGGTGAACTTCGGCGGCGGCCAGGTGGACATCACCTCCGGCAAGTTCGTCTTCTCCGCCAGCGAGGCCTATCTCATCGAGGGCGGGCGCATCACCGCGCCGGTGAAGGGCGCTACCCTGATCGGCAACGGGCCCGACGTGCTGACCCGGGTTTCCATGGTGGGCAACGACGCCAGGCTCGATCCCGGGATCGGCGTCTGTGGGAAGGATGGCCAGAGCGTGCCCGTAGGCGTCGGACAGCCCACCCTGAAGGTGGATTCGCTGACGGTCGGCGGTACGGCCTAGGGCCGGTTATTCCTCCGGAGCGCTGTCCGCCTCTTCCGCAAGTTCCTCGTCCTCGCCGTACACGTCGGCAGGCGATGCGGGAGTCGGGCCCGGCGCCATGCGGTAGGTCAGCTCGTGGTCCCCGATGGTGAAGCTTTCGCCGTCGCGCAGGGTATGGCGCTGGATCCGGCGCCCGTCCAGGTAGACCCCGTTGGTGCTGTTGAGATCCTCCACTACGGCCGACCGAGGCGAAATGGTGAGCTGTGCGTGGTGACGACTGACGAAGCGGCTCTCCAGCTGGATGTCGTTGTCCGACGTTCGCCCGAGGATCACCCGGCCCTGGGCCAGCGGGAGCTCCTTCGGCGGATCGTCGCCCCGGCTGATAAAGAGTCTCGCCAGGGTCTCGCGGTGGATCAGCTCCGGCGGAAGGCCGGTGCGGAAGCGGTTGGTCTGGCTGGCGTACTCGGACCATTGCAGCTCGTTGACCGCCTCCCGCACTTCCTCCTCGCCCACTACGGTCTTCTCCTCGCCGAAGGCCACCAGCATGGCCGTATCGCAGAGGGTGTTGATCAGGCGGGGAACGCCGCCGGTGTACTTGTAGACGACGGGATAGGTCTTGGGATCGAAGACCAGCCGGTCCGCGCCGGCGATATGCAGCCGGTGCTGGATATAGGCGCCCGCTTCGTCCTCCGACAGGGCCTGCAGATGGAAGCGAAGCCGGGTGCGCTGGGTCAGCTGCTCCAGGGCCGGAGAATCCAGCGTGTCCCGCAGCTCCGGCTGGCCCGCCAGAATGATGCTGACCACGCGACCGCCGCCGGGGCCGACGTCGGAGAGCATGCGGATTTCCTCCAGCACGGTGGCGTCCAGGTTCTGGGCCTCGTCGACGACGATGACCACCCGGCGCCCCTCGGCCAGCACGGACTGCAGCTGGTGGTTCAGGGTGTCCAGCAGTTCCGCCTTGCGCATGTTGAACGGGCGGATACCCAGCTGCACGAGCAGGGACTGGAGAAACTGGATGGCGGTGACCTGGGTCTGGGAAAGGCGGGCCACTACCACTGAGTCATCGAGTTCCGAGACGAACTGCTCCAGCAGGGTCGTCTTGCCGGCGCCGATCTCGCCGGTGATGACCACGAAGCCGTCACTGAACCAGACCGTCGACTCCATGTAGGCGCGGGCACGGGCGTGCTGTCGGCTCATGAACAGGAACCGGGGATCCGGGCTTAGCCGGAAGGGGTGCTCTTTGAGGCCGAAGTTCTCCAGGTACATCTTCAGTTGCCATGGGGCGCGCCTGCGCCCGCTTGCTGCCCGCCACTATAAGGCCGTAGACGACCCGCGCAAGCGCCGGGGTTCACGATTCTGAAATCAGGTGTTCCACCTGGGCGAGCGCGCCGTCCCGGGCTTCCGGCGTCCTGGCCACCACGGTGCAGTGACCCAGCTTGCGGCCCGGGCGGGGCGCCTTCACGTAGTCGTGCAGGTGGGCGTGAGGTATGGCGAGGACGTCCCGCGCCGCCGGCATGCGGCTGATGAAGTTGACCATGCCCGAATGGCCGAGGGGCTCGGTGGAGCCCAGCGGTAGGTCCAGGATCGCCCGCAGGTGGTTCTCGAACTGGCTCGTCGCCGCACCCTCGATGGTCCAGTGTCCGGAGTTGTGCACCCTGGGCGCCATCTCGTTGGCGTACAGGGTTTTACCGACGGCAAAAAACTCGACGGTCAGGACGCCGGCGTAGGCGAGATGATCCATCAGCGAAGAGAGGTGGCCCACGGCCAGATCATACAGCGCCGGGTCTTCCCAGGGCGCGCGGGTCCGGCGCAGGATGCCGCCGGCGTGGGTGTTTTCCGAGAGCGGATAGAAGGCGGTCTCGCCGGAAACCGAACGGACCCCGACGAGGGACAGCTCCCGGTCGAAGCGCACGAAGCGCTCGAGGATGGCCGGCACGCCGCCGAGCCGCTCCCACGCGCCTTCGACGTCCCCGGGATGCTGCAGCATCTGCTGGCCTCGTCCGTCGTATCCCAGCCGGCGGGTTTTGAGCACCGCGGGCAGGCCGACCCGCTCCAGCGCAGCGGCCAGGTCATCCGGTCCGTCCACCGGCCCGTAGTCGGCTACGGGGATATCCAGGGACCGGAACAGGCGCTTCTCCGCCAGCCGGTCCTGGCCCGCGCCAAGGGCGGGGGGCGGCGGGAGGAAGGGCACCCGCTCGGCAACTGTCCAGGCCGCCTCTTCGGGCACGTTCTCCACGTCGAACGTCACGATGTCGGAGGCTTCCGCCAGCCGGCCCAGGACCGCGGGGTCGTCGAAGCGTCCCGGGATGAGGGCGCCCACCCGGGCCCCGGGGGCGTCGGCGCTGGTGTCCACGAAGACGAAATCGAGCCCGAGGGGATGTCCCGCCAGGGCCAGCATGCGTCCCAGCTGGCCGGCGCCGATGATGCCGACCTTCATTGTTCCGGCGGGTCCTGCCGGGGGTCAGGATCGTCCAGCACGCGGCGGGTCTGCCGCCGGCGGAAATCCTCCAGCGCCTCCAGGATGGCGGGCCGTCCGGCAGACACGATGGCCGCGGCCAGGAGTCCCGCGTTGGTCGCCCCGGCCTTGCCGATGGCGACCGTGGCCACGGGGATACCCGCCGGCATCTGCACGATGGACAACAGCGAGTCCAGGCCGTTCAGGGCCCTCGACTGCACCGGTACGCCAATCACCGGCAGGGAGGTCTTGGCGGCTGCCATGCCGGGCAGGTGGGCGGCACCGCCGGCGCCGGCGACAATGACCTCCAGGCCGCGGTCCCGGGCCGAGGCGCAGTACTCGAAAAGCAGATCGGGCGTTCGATGCGCCGATACCACCCGGGTTTCCACGGGCACGCCGAGTTCCTCGAGCGCGTTTACCGCGTGGCCCATGGTGCTCCAGTCGGAGCGGGATCCCATGATGACGCCGACAAGGGGTTTCATCGGATTATTCTAACAAGCGTCAGGGCTCGCGGGGCCCGCCCGGTGGTCCATGGCTTCCCGTACCCGGCGGAACAGGCGCCGGGACGCGCCCGACCGTCCGGCGGCGGCTTCCGCAATACTTTGCGCGAGGGCCTTCCGGTCCGCGGCGGGGCAGGCCGCGAGGAAGGCTTCCAGTGCTTCTTCCCCGCCCTCCAGCAGGCGCTGCCGCCAGTCCTCCGCAGCCCGGAATCGCCGGGCTTCCTCCCGCGCGGGCTGCCGGGCGGCTTCCAGGGCCCGCTGCAGGGGTTCCGGGTCCACCTCGCGCATCAGCCTGCCGACATACTGGCGCTGCCGGCGCAGCGCTCCGTGGCTCCGAATCCCGCTGAGCTCATCCAGGGCCTGGCGCAGCTTCTCCGGCAGGTCCAGTTCGTCCAGCGCTTCTGGCGGCAGCGCCGCCAGGGCCACGCCCAGCTCCTGGAGGGCGCCCGCCTCCTTTTTCAGCCGCGTCCGGCTGGGCCTGTCGTCGCGCCGGCGCCCGCTCACAGCAGCGGCTCCAGGACCGACAGGAGCCGGTCCACTTCCTCGAGCGTGTTGTAGTGGGCAAGGGATACCCGGATCACGCCGGGATCCGGCGCGATGCCGAGGGCCTCCAGCAGCCGGGGCGCGTAGAAGTGTCCGGCGCGAATGCCGATCCGGGCCGCGTCCGTGACCGAGACGATTTCTGCCGGGGTCCGGCCGTCCACCAGGAAGGACACCGTGGGCAGGCGCCCGGCGCCGGCGCTGCGGTCACCGACGATCCTCACCCGCGGCGAGGCGCCCAGCCCTTCCAGGAGTCTCGCCACCAGCGCCGACTCATGCGCCGAGATCACGGCAAAGGCGTCGTCGCCCTGGTGATGACGGGCCAGATCGGCCAGATAGCCCGGCACCGCCCCCGCGCCCCAGGCCAGCTCGTAGGGAAATGCGCCGGGTTCCAGCCGCGTGGCGGGTGACGGATTCTTCATCCAGGCGTGGTTCAGGCTGGCCAGTTGCTGTGTCGCATCCGCGGCGCCGGCCAGCACGGCGCAGTGCGGGCCGAAGACCTTGTAGAGGCTGAACCCGTACCAGTCCGCGCCCAGGGCATCCACGGACACGGCGCGGTGGGGCGCAAAAGCCACGCCGTCCACGCAGGTCATGGCGCCCGCCTCCCGGGCCCGACGGCAGATCGCTGCGGCGTCTGTGACTGTCCCCAGCACGTTGGAGGCGTGGGTGAAGCAGACCAGGCGGGTACGGTCGCTGAGCGCTGCTGAGAGGTCCTCCGGCTCCAGCCGGAGGGTGTCGCGATTGATCCGCCAGGTGCGGACCCGGACGCCCCGGGCTTCGAGCCGAAGCCAGGGACCGATGTTGGCTTCGTGGTCGGCGTCGGTAACGAGCACCTCGTCACCGGCGGACAACGACGGCGCCAGCGCCCGGGCCAGCCGGGAGAACAGGCTGGTGGTGGAAGCGCCGATGGCGACGCGGGCGTCTTCGGGAGCGGCGCCCCCACCGGTAGCGAACAGGCTGGCAAGCTCGGTGCGGGCCTGGTCGAGACGGCGAGTGGCTTCCGCAGACGGTCCGTAGCTGGCGCCCACCTGCACGGCGCAGCGCGTGAGATAGTCGGAAATCCGGTTCACGGCAGACGCAAGCGGAACGGAACCGCCGGCGTTTTCCATGAAGACGTAGCCCGTGTCGAGACAGGTGAAGCGGCCCCGGACCCACTTCGAGTCCAGAGGCGTAGCGGCTGGCTGGGAGGCTGCGGAGGTCACGGTCGGGGCCCTGCGAAAGGCGCGCGATGATATCACGGCCATTTGCTACACTTCGCCGCCTTCGAAACTCCGGAGTAGGGAATGTCCCCGGCAGACCTCACCGACCTGCAAGGCGCCCGCGGCCGCCTGGAAGCCCTGGCCCGACGCGTACTGGCGCTGGCGTCCGAGAAGGGCGCGACCCAGGCGGAGGTGGCCGCGAGCCTGGGCACAGGACTGTCCGTCACCGTGCGAAAGGGCGAGGTTGAGACCCTGGAGCACCAGCGGGACCGGGGCTTCGGCGTTACGGTTTACTTCGGTCATCGCAAGGGCGGCGCCAGCACGTCGGACCTGGCCGACGCCTCGCTGGAGGAGACGGTCGAGAAGGCCTGCACGATTGCCCGTCATACGGCGGAGGACCCGTGCTCGGGACTTGCCGACGCAGACCGGATGGCCACGGATATCCCGGACCTGGATCTGGATCATCCCTGGTCCGTCAGTCCTGATGAGGCGGTGGTACTGGCCAGGGAATGCGAGGCAGCCGGCCTGGAGGCGGATACTCGGATCAGCAACACCGAGGGAGCCACGGTCGCCTCGCACCGGACGCTCAGGGTCTACGCGAACAGCCACGGGTTCCTGGCGGGCTATCCCAGCACCAGTCACTACCTGAGCTGCGTACTCATCGCCGGGGACGACGACGGCATGCAGCGCGACTACTGGTACAGCAGCGCGCGGGACGCGGGGGCCCTGGAGTCGCCGGCGGCGGTGGGCCGCCGGGCAGCCGAGCGCACCCTGCGGCGGCTCGGTGCCAGGAGGCTGGGTACCCGCACCGTCCCGGTACTGTTTTCGGCGGAGATCGCCCGCGGCCTGTTCGGCCACCTGGTGTCGGCGGTGAAGGGCACCGCCCAGTACCGGAAGGCCAGTTTCCTGCTGGAAGCGGCGGGCCGGAAGGTGCTGCCGGAATGGCTGCAGGTGAGCGAGCGTCCCCATATTCCCAGGGGGCCGGCCTCGGCTCCCTTTGACAGCGAGGGCGTGGCCACCTGCGACAGGGAGCTCGTCCGAGACGGGATCCTGGAAGGCTACGTGCTTTCCAGTTACTCCGCCCGGCGGCTCGGGCTGGAGACCACGGCCAACGCCGGCGGCATCCACAACCTGGTGGTAGGGCCGGGGACCGGCAGCTTCGAGGACATGGTCCGGAACATGGGAAGAGGTTTCGTGGTCACGGAGCTCATGGGTCACGGCATCAATGGCGTGACCGGGGACTATTCCCGCGGCGCCAGCGGCTTCTGGGTAGAGGGGGGAGAGATCGCGCACCCGGTCCAGGAAGTCACCATCGCCGGCAACCTGAAGGACATGTATCAGGCCATCGAGGCTCTGGGCGCCGACGTGGACCGGCGCGGCGCCATCCAGACCGGGTCCGTCCTGGTGGGCAGGATGACCGTCGCCGGCGAGTAGCCGGTTCCCGGCAGACTAGGCGGGCGCCGGTTCCTCGCCCTGGTTCACCAGTTCCTCCAGGGTGACCTTGCCGTAACTTTCGTTTGCCGCCTCCGCCATCCCCCGGAGCACGGATTCCACGGGCCCATCGGCCGCCTCGGGGCGTTCCCCCCTCACTGCGGCCAGGACTTCCCCCACCGAAATCTGGGCGGTGTCCCGCGCCGGCAGCAGTTCGCCGCCCTCCGCCCGCATGACCAGCGAGGCCTCTTCCAGCTTGCTGACGATGGTGTCCAGGACACGCGCCGGAATTTCCAGGCCGTCGTTGACGGCTTCCAGGTCCGGCGGATTGCCCGACTTGTGTCCCCGGGCGATCCGGTACATGGCCCGGAGAGCCACCTGCTCGACCTGGGCTGCCGAGAGGAGCAGGCGCTTGCGCCCGGACTGCATCAGGCGGGGATGCTGGACGTAGAACGAGATCTGCGCGCCTATCAGCAGGATGAGCCACGAGAGGTAGAGCCAGATGAGCGCGATGATGGCGATGGCGAAGCTCGAGTAAATGGCCGAGTAACGGGTCGAGCCGGCGACGAACGACGCGAAGAGGTCGCCCGCCGCGAACCAGGCCAGGCCACCCACCAGCGCGCCGCCCAGCGCCGCCTTCACCTGAACCCGGGTATTGGGGATGAAGGCGTAGACGAAGGTGAACACGCCCACCACCAGGAAGAACGGGAGCACCTTGCCGATCAGGACCAGGCCGGCACCGAAGGGCTGGATCTCCGACAGCCGCTGTACGACGGAGCTTGAGGAGGCGGACGCCAGCAGGCCCGTGGCCGTCACCATGAGCACCGGGCCAATGAGGATGATGCTCAGGTAGTCACTGAAGCGCCGTGCCAGGCCCCGGGAGGCCTGCACCTGCCAGACGAAATTGAAGGCGTTTTCCACCTTCTGGATCATCGACACCGCCGTGTAGATGAGCAGCACCAGCCCGATGCCGCCCAGCACGGAGCCTTTGACGTTGTCCACGAAGCCGATGATCCGGTCCGTGAGTTCCGCGCCCTTGTCCCCCAGCGGCGCGAGAAAGGCATACAGCTGCGGCTCGATCTTCTGGTGTACGCCGAACCCCTTGAGCACCGAGAAGCTGAAGGCCAGAAGGGGCACGATGGACAGCAGGGTCGTATAGACCAGGCTCATGGCCCGGAGGGTGAGCTGGCCGTCTCCCAGGTCCCGTATGACGGCGTAAGCGTAGCGGCCGAGAACTCGCAGCCAGTACACGGGCGCAAACTCGTCGGCGCCCCTGGGCGCCCAGAGGGTCCGCTCGATGTGCTCCGTGAATTCTCCGCCCATTGCAGAAGCGTTGCACGCTGTCCTCCCACTGGCAAGGCGCGGGAGTGCAGGCTAAGGTCGGGCGGCCATGGCCGAGGCCGATCCGCATCCCCGCCGAATCGTCTGTCTGACCGAGGAGACAACGGAAGCGCTGTACCTCATGGGCGAGGAACAGCGCATCGTGGGCATTTCCGGCTTCACGGTGCGGCCGGCCCGGGCGCGGCGGGAGAAGCCCAGGGTCTCGGCCTTCACCAGCGCAAAGATCGACCGGATTCTCGACCTGGAACCCGACCTGGTTCTCGGGTTCTCGGATATGCAGGCGGATATCGCGGCGGAACTCGTGCGACAGGGAGTGGCAGTGCACGTCTTCAACCAGCGAAGCGTGGCCGGGATTTTCTCCATGCTCCACGTGCTGGGGGGTCTCATCGGTTGTCCGGAGAAGGCCCGGGACCTGGCCGGGCAGCTGCGGGCGCGGCTGGCGGCCGTTGCGGAGTCAGCCGCGGCCCTGCCGCGACGGCCCTGGGTCTACTTCGAGGAGTGGGACGACCCGATGATCTCGGGCATAGGGTGGGTCTCGGAACTCGTGGGTCTGGCCGGGGGCGACGACATTTTCCCGGAACTGGCCGTGTCTTCCCTGGCCCGCGGGCGGATCATCGCCGATCCGGGAGAAGTGGCCCGGCGGGCGCCGGACATCATTATCGGGTCCTGGTGCGGCAAGAAATTCCGGCCGGGACGGGTGGCTGGTCGACCGGGCTGGGAGCGCATCCCGGCCGTCGCGCATGGTGAGCTCCACGAGGTGAAGTCCGCTCTCATACTGCAGCCCGGGCCCGCCGCCCTGGGCGACGGGGTCGAGGCGCTGCATGGCATCATTCGCCGCTGGGCGTTGCGGTCAGGCGCCTGAGGGCTTCCCGGTAGCGGTCCACGGTGCCGGTGATCACCTCGCCGGGCAGCTTCGGGCCGGGAGCTGTCTTGTCCCAGTCCAGCGTTTCCAGGTAGTCCCGGACGTACTGCTTGTCGAAGCTCGGTGGGCTGCTGCCGGGCTGCCACTGGTCCGCCGGCCAGAACCGGGACGAATCGGGGGTGAGCACTTCGTCGATCAGGAACAGGTTGCCTGCCGGGTCCAGCCCGAACTCCAGCTTTGTGTCGGCGATGATGATGCCCCGGCGAAGGGCGTATTCGGCGGCGCGGGTATAGATCTGGAGCGTGAGCTTGCGCACTTGCTCCGCCAGCTCCCTGCCGATGGCCGCCACCACTTCGTTAAAGCCGATGTTCTCGTCGTGCTCGCCGGCCGCGGCCTTGGTGGCGGGGGTGAAGATCGGCTCCGGAAGGCGGTCGGCCATGCGCAGGTCTTTCGGCAGGGTGATGCCGCAGACCTCGCCGGTGGCCTGGTAATCCTTCCAGCCCGATCCGATCAGATAGCCCCGGGCCACGGCTTCCACCGGAAGGGGTCTCAGCCGCCGGGTCACGACGCTGCGCAGCCGGTAGTCCTCGGGATTGGCATCCGCCGGCAGCACCTCCTCAACGGGCCTCGGAACGACATGATTCGGTACCAGCCCCGCGGTGCGGTCAAACCAGAAAAGGGACATCTGGTTGAGGATTTCCCCCTTGCCAGGAATCGGATCGGGCAGCACCACGTCGAAGGCCGACAGGCGGTCGGTGGCGACCATCAAGAGAGTGGCGTCGTCCACGGCGTAGACGTCTCTCACCTTGCCCCGGTGGACCAGCTCCAGGCCGGGCAGGTGGGACTCGAAAACAGTGCTCATGAGGTCCTCTCGTCCCGGCTGGCCGGGCGGCGGCGGTCCCCGGCGGCCGCTGCCCGGGCGCCCTGACGCCGCCCTCTGGCAGAGCTTTCGACGCTGGCGGGGGCTGATACCATGTGGCTCGCTGGAAGGGACATGCAGTGAATCCCGAAATTCTCCGCGAGGCCCGGCTGGCCCGTCAAATATGGCCCCGTCTGCGGGCGAGCCCCGTTTCGCGCTCATGAGCTGGACGGGCAAGCTGGTGGGGACCCTGCTGGGGACCGTCACCGGCGGGCCTGTGGGCGCGGTCGTGGGCGCTTTCCTGGGCCACCAGTATGACAAGGGCGTGGAGCGTCGCTCCGGCGCCAGCTGGGCCGGCGTCGGGCGGCTGTTCTTCGAGACCACTTTCGGCGTGATGGGGCATGTGGCCAAGGCCGACGGCCGGGTCACCGAGGCGGAGATCGACGCGGCCCGCCAGATCATGTCCCGCATGAGGCTGGACCCGGCGCAGACCGCCGAGGCCGTGCGGCTGTTCCGCGAGGGCAAGGCGCAGGACTGGCCGCTGGAGGCCCGGGTGGAGCGTCTGACGGAAGCCTGCGGGAATCGTCGCAGCCTGCGGCGGGCGTTCCTGGAAATCCAGATGGAAGCGGCACTGGCCGGCGGGACCCTGGCGCCCGCCAGCCGGGCGGTTCTGTGGCGGGTCGCGCAGGCCCTCGAGCTGACCCGCGTCGACATGGCCCAGATCGAGGCCCTGCTGCGCATGGCCGCCACCGGGGCCGGGGCCCGAAGCCAGGTCCCGGTCCAGCGGCAATCCCTGGAGCAGGCCTACAAGGTGCTGGGCATCACCGCCCGAACCAGCGACGCGGACGCCAAGCTGGCTTACCGCCGGCTCATGAACCAGCATCATCCGGACAAGCTGCGGGCCCGCGGCATGCCCGAGTCGATGATCCCCGTGGCAGAGGCGCGCACGCGGGAGATCCGCGGGGCCTGGGACCTTGTGCGGGCCGCTCGGAACCTGAAGTAGACCACAGGCCGGGGCGCGCTGCGGACCGGGCGCCATCGGGTTAAAGTGAACGCCGCCCACCGCGAGAACCGGAGCCAGCAGTCCATGAGCGACTACCTGATTGCACCCTCCATCCTGTCGGCCGATTTCGCCCGGCTGGGCGAGGAAGTGGATGCCGTCCTGGACGCCGGCGCCGACATCATTCACTTCGACGTGATGGACAACCATTACGTGCCGAATCTCACGATCGGCCCCATGGTCTGCGAGGCCCTTCGCAACTACGGAGTGGAGGCCCCCATCGACGTCCACCTCATGGTCAAGCCCGTGGACGCCCTTATTGAGTCCTTCGCCGCCGCGGGCGCCAGCTGGATCACGTTCCACCCGGAGGCCAGCGAGCACGTGGACCGCAGCCTGCAGCTGGTGCGGGATGCCGGCTGTCGCTCCGGTCTGGTATTCAACCCCGCCACGCCGCTGTCGTGGCTCGATTACGTCATCGACAAGGTGGACATGGTGCTCATCATGTCCGTGAATCCCGGCTTCGGCGGGCAGAAATTCATCCCCGCAGCGCTGGGCAAGATTGCCGAGGCCCGTCGCATCATCGATGACAGCGGCCGGGACATCCGGCTGGAGGTGGACGGCGGCGTCAAGGTGGACAACATCGCCGCCATCGCGCGGGCCGGGGCCGACACCTTCGTGGCCGGGTCGGCCATCTTCGGTTCAGGGGACTACGGCAGCACCATCGCGGCCATGCGCCGCGAGATCAGCGGGTCGGCAGAGGACGAGCAGGGCGGCCAGGAGGCCTAGCCGGCCTGGGAATCCTGCGCGCGAGCAGAGATGGGCTTCGGGCGCACGCCGAAGACCACGATGGTCTTGCCGCGGGCGGTCAGCAGTCCCTGCTCCTCCAGCACCTTCAGCACGCGGCCGGCCATCTCCCGGGAGCAGCCCACCAGCCTGGACAGCTCCTGGCGGCTCACCTTGATCTGCATGCCGTCCGGATGGGTCATGGCATCGGGTTCGTTGCACAGGTCCATGATGGCGTGGGCGATCCGGCCCGTGACGTCTACGAAGGCCAGGTCGCCGAGCTTGCGGTTGGTCCGCTCCAGCCGGGTGGCCAGCTGGGTGGCCAGCTCGAACAGCAGCCCGGGATTCTCGTTGGCCACCTGTCGAAAGCGGGGATAGGTCATCTCGGCAAGTTCGCAGGCGGTGCGGGTCCGCACCCAGGCGCTGCGCGTCGGCTGCTCCCAGAACAGCCCCATCTCGCCGAAAAACTGGCCCTTGTTGAGGTAGGCCAGCACCATCTCGTGGCCGTCCTCGTCCTCGATCATGACCTCCACGGAGCCGTCCACGATGTAATAGAGGATGTCGGGCAGGTCGCCTGCGTGGATGACCACCGTCTTGGCCGGGACGCTGCGGATCCGGCACAGGCTAAGGAATCGCTTCATGGCGGGAACGTCGGCCGGACCTTTGGGAAGCTCAGTCATCGAGGACCTCTCGGGGCTTCTTACTTATGTAAAGCGGCGGGACGCCAGCCCTTTTAACCCAGCCGCGGGGCATGGGGCAAGCCGGGGCCGGTCCTGCGGCGGCCGAAGGATGGCGGGGCGGCGCTCCGGAGGCGGTCAGATCCAGTACGCGGTGCGGGTCATCACCCGTGACATGAGCTGCATCAGGCCCTTCGCCGGCGCCGGCAGGGGCGCGCCGCCGGCTTCCCGGGCCTCGGCCCCGTGACGCTCCTCGTCTTCCTTCATCTGCTTGATGATGGCGCGACTGCGCGTGTCCCTGTCCGGAAGGCGGCCGAGATGGCTGTCCAGGTGACTGACGACCTGGGCCTCGGTCTCGGACACGAATCCCAGGCTCCACCGGTCGCCGGCCAGCCCGGCCCCGGCGCCCAGAGCAAACGCGCCGGCGTACCACAGGGGGTTGAGCCTGCTGGGCTGGCTGCCCAGCTCCACGAGCCGTTCCTCGCACCACGCCAGGTGATCGAACTCCTCCCGTGCGGCTTGTTCCATCGCCTCGCGGACTTCGCCAAGCCTGGCCGTCATCGCCTGGCCCTGGTACAGGCCCTGGGCCATGATTTCGCCGGCGTGGTTGACCCGCATCAGACCCGCGGCGTGACGCCGCTCCGGGTCGGTCATGGGGGCGTCGGAGGCGTCGCCGGCGGGGTTCGGCCGGGAGGGTCGTGGCGGCGGCGTGAAGACGGTTCGCACCGCCTGGTCCAGCCGGCCCAGGAGGCGGTCTACCGGAGTGAGGCTGCGCGGCTCCATCGACGCTAGTCTACACCCTGGTCGCTGGCCAGGCCGGCGACAGCCACGCTCACCGGATGCAGCACCGGGATGTCCAGCCCCGCCCGCCGGAGACCCGCGGAAAGGTGCAGCATGCAGCCCACGTTGGAGGTCGCCACGGCGTCCGGGGGCTCCGCCGCCAGGGTCTCGATCAGCGGCGCCAGCAAGGCGTCGGACAGTTCCGGCCGGGACAGGAACATTTCCCCGGCGGCGCCGCAGCATCCCGCCGGCAGCTCCGACAGCTCCACGCCCGGCAACCGGGTCAGCAGCCGGCGTGTGGCCTCTCCGGTGCCGGTGACGTTCCTCTGCGTGCAGGGCAGGTGCAGGCTGACTTTCTTCCAGGGTGGGGGCCGCAGACCCAGCGGCGCATCCGCGACCAGTTCCGAGACATCCCGGACGCGGCGGCCGAAGGCCTCGCCGTTCTCCGGAGCCAGCCGGCCATACTCGCACAGGGTGGACGCGCAGCCGGTGGCCACGGTGGCGACTGCCTCGCTGCCGGCGAAGGCCCGGACATTCCGTTGTGCCAGGCGCCGGGCCATCTCCGGGTGTCCCCCGTGCTGGTCCATGGCGCCGCAGCAGCCCTGGCCGGCCGGGATCTCGACCTGGAATCCCGCAGCTTCCAGGAGGCGTACGGCATCCGCCAGGGTCCTGTGGTCCATGGACCTGCTGACGCAGCCCGTGAACAGCTGCACGCTTCGAGCCCCCGGGTCTCGTCGCCTGCCGGTGCGGGTTGCCCGGAAGGGCCGCGCCCCCGGCGGCAGCAGCGCAGCGGCGCGGCCCAGACGCCCGGGCAGGACGCCGGAGCCGGCAACCCGACCGGCCAGGCCCGTGACCCTGGCCAGGTTGACCAGCATCCCGGCCAGCCCTGGCCGTCGGAACAGCCAGCGCAGTGATGATGCCTGCCGGGGGGCGTCCGGGCTTGCCGCGAGCATGGCCCGACCGGCGTCCAGGATCTGGCCATAAGGCACGCCGGCCGGACAGACGGACTCGCAGGCCCGGCAGGCAAGGCACTGGTCGATGTGGCGGCGGAGCCCCGCGCCGGCCGCCAGCCGGCCGCTGGCGACGCCCTGCATCAGCGCGATCCGTCCCCGCGGTGACTCGCCTTCCACACCGGCCAGGCGATACGTGGGGCAGTGAGGCAGGCACAGGCCACACTTGACGCACCGGTCGGCCAGGTCCGTTGGGAACGAGGGCTTCGGAGGAGACGGTTCCATGCGGGGGTCTTGCGCCGGGGGCGGCTGTAGTATTCTACGCGGCTTTGCCGGACTCGCGGCCGGGCACGGCCGGGACAGGCACGCACGCGTATCGGGGAGAACCTATGAAAACCTTTCGAAATTCCGCGCTTGCGGCAGTCGTCCTGGTGGCGATCCAGCCCGCGCTGGCCGCAGCCGCCGAAGAGGAGAAGGAGCCCGGGCTGTCCGGTTCGGCCACGTTCGGTCTGAACCAGTCCCGTGGCAACACCGACAACCTCGGCATCGCCGGTGACCTGGTCGCCGAGTACAACACGGACGGACCCTGGGTCTACGACGGCGAGGCGCGTTTCATGAAGCGCGAAGAAGAGAACGTGGACACGGAGGAGCGGTACGACCTCCGCGGCACCGCCAATTACTACTGGACCGAGGATGACTACTTCTACGCCCGGCTGCAGTGGCGCAAGGATCTCTTCGGCGGGGTGCGCGAGGAATGGCTGCCCAGCGTGGGTTATGGCCGCGTGCTCATCGACAACGGCACCCATTACCTCAAGGGCGAGATCGGCGCCGGTTACCGCTGGGCGGAGCTGGCCGACGGCACGGAGCAGGATGGCGTGATGGCCACGGCCGGGCTCGGCTATGTGTGGACCCTTTCCGACTCCGCGGAATTCTTCCAGAACCTTCGCCTGGAGTGGTCCCAGGACAACACCTATCTTGAGAGCGAGACCGGCCTTCGCACGACCATCGTGGGGAATCTTGGTTTCAAGGCCAGCTACCTGGTGAAGCACAACACCGACGTCGCGCCTGGCACGGCCAACAGCGATTTCTACACGACAGTGGGACTGGACTACGCTTTCTAGACACCCATGGCCTACTACCAGCGTCACATATTCTTCTGCATCAACCGCCGGGAGGAGGGCGACCGGCCCTGCTGTTACGACGCCGGCGGCGAGCAGGCTTTTGCCTATGCGAAGCAGAAGGCGAAGGAAATGGACCTGCTCGGTCCGGGCAAGCTGCGCGTGAACAAGTCCGGATGCCTGGACCGGTGCGAGGAGGGCCCGGTGGCCGTCGTCTACCCGGAGGGGGTCTGGTACAGCTACGTAGACCGGGAAGACATCGACGAGATCATCGAAGAGCATCTGGTGAACGGCCGCCCCGTGGAGCGGCTGAAAATCTAGGCTTTTCAGGGGTCGGGCCCCCGCAAGGGGTGGCTGGCCACTTATTTTCTGGTACACTGAGCGGCCCGCCTGGATGGGGCCGAGCCCTTGCATGACTGCAGGGGCTCCTCTATATTTGCGGGCTTTTCGCCGATCCGGTTACCCCCTGGAGCTGGGACAGATGAAGACCTTTTCCGCCAAGCCGGCAGAAGTGCGCCGCGACTGGTATGTCGTTGATGCGTCGGGCAAGACGCTTGGGCGCCTTGCGACCGAGCTGGCGCGCCGCCTGAAGGGCAAGCACAAGCCCGAGTACACGCCCCACGTGGACACGGGGGACTACATCGTGGTCATTAATGCTGCCAAGGTGCGCGTCACCGGCAACAAGCTGGCCGACAAGACCTACTACCGGCACACGGGTTATCCGGGCAACATGAAGTCCGAGACCCTGGGCAAGCGGCTGGACCGCGCCCCCGAGCAGGTGATTCAGGAGGCGGTGAAGGGAATGCTTCCCCGCAACCCCCTTGGCCGGCAGATGATGAAGAAGCTCCGGGTCTTCCCGGGCGCCGAGCACCCCCACGAGGCACAGCAGCCCCAGGCGCTGGATATCTGACAGGACTGAACATGAGCACACAGCCCAATTACGGCACCGGCCGTCGCAAGACTTCCTCGGCACGCGTGTTCCTGCGGCCCGGCTCCGGCCGGATCATGGTCAACGGCCGTACGCTGGAGGAGTTCTTCGGGCGCCGCACCGGCCAGATGATCGTCCGCCAGCCGCTGGAGCTGACCAACACGACCGACCGGTTCGACGTTGAGGTTTCGGTCAGCGGCGGTGGGATCACCGGCCAGGCCGGCGCGATCCGCCACGGGCTGACCCGGGCGCTGATGGACTACGACGAGAGCCTGCGTCCGGCCCTGCGCCAGGCCGGGTACGTCACCCGGGATGCCCGGGCGGTCGAGCGCAAGAAGGTCGGCCTGCGCAAGGCCCGCCGCGCCACCCAGTACTCCAAGCGCTAGCCCGCCGGGCCTCTGGGCTGCGGATCTGGGGGCGTCTGTCGGCTGGACCACGGACCCGAAGTCTCCGTCAACCCAGGTTTGAGCCGAGGCCCGCGTCGGCGGGCTGAGACGACGGCGGAGCGGAAGCGACGCCGCCCGAAGGGCGAGGACCGGAGGTCCGAGTCAATCCTGGTCCCCGCATCGGCAGGCAGACAAGCAGATTTACAATTTGGGGGATCGTCTAGCGGTAGGACTACGGACTCTGACTCCGTCAACCCAGGTTCGAATCCTGGTCCCCCAGCCAACGAAGGAAAGGGGCTCCTCGGAAGAGGGGCCCCTTTTCTTTGTCGGTTAGGGGCCCATATGGAAGCGGAGCTTGTTCGAAGCCGGAGGCCGCGAGAGCGGCCGTAGGCAACGGTGTCGCCTTCAGGCGGCGCCGGTAATCCTGGTCCCCCAGCCAACGAAGGAAAGGGGCTCCTCGGAAGAGGGGCCCCTTTTCTTTGGGCAGCGAGCCGATGGAGGTCGAACCCGTGAGCTTCAGCCCGGGACCGGCGGGCGGCCTATTTCGGCTCGAACCGCTCTTTCCTGACGGCGCTCAGCAGTCCTTCCGGAGACAGTTCACCGACCTCGATGACCGAGTCCGCGGGAACGCCCGCGCGAGCCGCCGCTTCCCGTATGGCGTCGGGGTCCGACGCCTCGTACAGGCAATAGGATTTCTTCTTGTCAGCGCTCAAGAAGGACATCAGCCAGAGCACACCCACGTCCTCGTTGATGTCGTTGATGCCGGAGGCGGCCTCCGGGGTGACCTCCAGCTGCTCGGCGAAGTTGCGTTCAACGAGGAAGACGGCCATGCGCTTATGTCCTGATCCCTGGCTGCGGCAGGATGCTAGCGTATCTCCAGGCCGGGGGTCACCTGCCGGCTTCCCGGGTCCGGCGGGCAAGCCCGCCCATGTTCAGCTCCTGTGCCGCCGCGCGGGCCTCTCCGAGCAACTTGGCGGCACGCTCGACGTCTCCGGGGCGGGCGCGCTCTTGCAGCAGACGAGCGAAGTGGTAGCGGGTATGGGCCTGCCAGGGGAGGGCGCCGAAGCGGCTGTCCTGCTCGAGCGCGCGCTCAAAGTGCTTTTCCGCCTCGTCAAAGCGGCCGAGGACGGTCGCAAGACGACCGAGGAAGCGCCTGCTGGAGCCGAGGCAGGCCGTAGCGTTGCCGATCACAATGGCAAGATCCCGGAAGGGCAGGAGGTGCTCGTACAGTGTCTCGGCCCTGGCCGTGTCGCCGAGTTCGGCGCTGACGTCCGCCAGGTAGCTCAGGCAAGCGCCCCGCAGGGCGTCCCGTGGGACGGCGGCAAAATCGTCTCTGGCCAGGTCGTCGAGCTGGCGCTGCGCTGAGTCGAGATCGCCTATCTCGGCATATATCACCGCAAGGCCGGGACGCCATGCGGCACCGGAGCCGTGCTCCTCGACGAATCGCCGGACCAGCGGCGCGACCTCCTCGAGCCTGCCCTGCTCCCGGCGGATCGTGAACATTTGCACACCGAGCGCGCCCTCGACATTGTCCACGCCGAGCTGCTGGCCTGTCTTGAAGGCGGCCAGCACTCGCTGCTCGGCGGTGCCGAACCGTCCCCGATTGATGTCGGCCGCGGCGCGAAGAAGGCTCTCGTGGTAGGTGAAGAAGGGGTCTCCCACCTCCTTGCTAAGCTGGCCCAGCGTGTCGAGATCCGTCTCCCAGACCTCCGGGGCGGCCACTGCGACGCGCTCGAAGATGCGGAAGCCAGTGGCTTCCAGCAGCATGTGCTTGTCGTCGATCTCGCGGGCAAGCCGAAAGGCCTCGTCGAGCAGCTCCAGGCGCTCCCGGATTCGCTCCGGGTCCCGGTCGAGGCTCACCCTGACCCGGGTGCAGTCGATTACCGCCCGGCGGTCTCCCAGGCGCCGCGCCATGCTGGTGGCGTCGTCCAGCAGGCCCAGCAGGCGGTCGAGCGGCAGATGTTCCTCGCTGGCCCTGGCAAGGGCTGCCAGCGCCGTGGCCCGGAGCACGCTGTCTTCCGGGCCCAGCATCTCCAGCGAGGTGTCGAGGAGACCGAGGCAGGTCGCGTCGACGACGTTGTAGCGCCACTGGGGTTCCGAATAGGCGATCGCCGCGCGGGCCGCCGCTTCCGCGTCACCAAGCTCGATCGCCAGCCCGGCCGTCGAGCGGAAGGTCTCCATGGCCTCGGCGACCTGCCCGGCATGGTACTGCCCCCGGCCGAGGACCATGGGCAGCTCGAGCATCAGCTCCCGGTTCCCGGGATCTTCGCCGGCCTGGCCCAGGCACTCGAGCCCGCGCTCGGCCAGGGCGATCGCTTCGTTGAATGCGAATATGTCGTTCGCGCGGCGGGAACAGCGGAGGTAATACTCGGCGGCGCGGTGGAACAGCCCCGCATTCTCGTAATGCCGGGCCAGCTCGAGGGCGATCTTCTCCGTGTCGTCGCCATAAAGGGATTCCAGCGCTTCGGCGACGTTCTCGTGCAGCAGCTCCCTCTCGGCCGTGCCGAGGCGGTCGTAGAAGTACTCGCGGAAAAGCTGGTGACGGAAACCGAACAGCGAGATTCTGTTCCGCCCCACCCGTTCATTGCCCTGTTCCCGGACCAGATCGTGGACCTGCGCCAGCTCGCGGGACAGCGACGCGACGACCTGCCGTTCCGGTTCCCCGAGCAGCGAAGCAATCACCTGGGCGGCGAAGCTCTCGCTGTGCACGCTGGCGATCGTGAGGATCTCCCGGAGGCGCTCGTCGAGCCGGTTAATTCTCTGCTCGATGACGCCCTCGGCCCGGGCCGGCAGCGCCTCCCAGTCCAGCTCCGGTCCGACCACCAGCTCACCCTCGTCGTCGTGCAGCAGGGCGCCTCGCTGGAGCATTTCCCGCAACAGTTCCGTCGTGAACAGCGGATGACCGCGAGTCCTTTCCATCAGCCGCCGGCGGAATTCGGGGCCGAGCTTGTTCGGCTGCGTGTCCAGCAGGGCCTCGACGAAGTCCCTGGCCTCCTGGGGGTCCTCGTCGGCAAGTCGGATCACCACGTCGCCGTAATGGCGCTTCACTTCCGGCACGATCTGTGCCATGGGATGGTTCAGTTTTCCCCGCTTGAGCGCCACCTCCTCTGGCCGGAACGTGCCGATGACCAGGATCCGGCTGCCCTCGATTCTCCGCGCCAGGTGGAAGAGCAGACCCGCCGAGGAGTCGTCGATCCAGTGAAGATCATCGAGAATAAGGATCAGGGGCCGCTCACTGGCCAGGGTGACCAGCACGCGTGTTACCTGCTCGAAGATTCGCCCCTGCTCGGTGTCCAGGCTCCACGGTGACGGCTGGCCGGAAGTCGCCGCCGCCGTGCGGCGCTTTATTGGCCCGTCCTCCCCCGCCACCACGGCGCCGGCCCTGGTCACGATTCCCACGCCCGGAACGAAGATGTCGATCAGGTCCGGTCCCACCTCCTTGATAATCCGCTTCGACATCTGCAGAAAATCACGAAGGCGATTGGCATTCTCCTCGGTGGTCATGCCCTGGGCGAGACGGTCATCGATGTCGCCGGCGAGCATTCCCAGCACTTCGCGGAAAGGAAGGTACGGATCACCCATGCCAGTCTGGGAATTGCAGTCCCCGATGGCGACGAGCAAATCCCGGTGCTGCCGCTGGGCCCGCCGGGCGAATTCCGCGGTGAGGCTTGTCTTGCCGATTCCGGCTTCACCGGTGACGAAACAGATCTGCCCCTGGCCGGCGACAGCGCTCTCGAGCAGCCCGCCCAGTCGTTCCAGCTCTCTGTCCCGCGATACGAATACTGGCTGCAATAAAGCTTCCCCCGCTCGCTGCGGTTCCAAGGCTGCCAGCGTCGGCGTTTCCCGGTCAATGCGCCACCGTTTCCCCGGGCATCTGTCGCGCCTGGTCTTCACCTGAACCGAGGGGCGGTCCGGCATCGACGCGTTACGTGCTGACCGCAGGCCCGGGGCAGCTGTCGGCAACGGGGCGGTTGCCGGATCTGCCGGGCGGCTTCAGTCGGCGCCGCCAGTCAGACCGGGCAGGATGGACCACCGGGTCTGCCGGTCGCGGAGGCCTTCCCCGAGTCTTCACGGTTCGGACAGCCGGTCTGCGGCGCCGCTCCTGGTCTGGGCGTCGAGTCGAGTGTCGATGCCGTCAGCAAGAATGGGTGGCCGCTGACATGCGGCCTGGAGCTCATTGAAGCTGCGGTAAATCCGCTCGGGAGCTCGACGGCAGTCGCCGGGGAAACCGTCGTCCGTGCCGGATGGCGGGCGTGGAGCGGACTTGCCGGACCGTCGCAAACAGCGCCACGGCGACACCCGGGCGCCGACCTGCCATGGGTTTCAGACGGTAGCATCACGGCCCAGGGCGGTCCGCAGTTGACTCGGGCGCCAGGCTTGCCGAATCTGAGCGGCATGCGATGCCGCTTTCCTGCCAGTTCCGCCGGCCGCCGGCGCGGCGTCCCGTCTGTGACCGGCGCTGCTGCGTCAAGAGGGTTCTGAGCCCGTGGCGCGCCCGGCTGCGCGGCTGACAGGTTGGGTTGCCGGGCTTGTCCTTGTATTTCATTCGCCGAACTTCGCCCTGGGGCAGGAACCGTTCGTAGAGGCTCCGTCCGAACATTTTGTGCACTGGGCCTTTGCCGCCTACTTCGGCTCCGGCTGGTACGTAGCCGGCGACAGGCAGGAGGTCTACGCGCTACGAATCACGCCGCGGTGGCAGGTTGCCGAATGGCGCCGGAGTCGGGACGCGGGTCCGGTGACCCTCCAGCTGAGGTTGCCGCTCACCGTCGGGCTGTACAGCCTGGACGTCAGGTCACCGGAGGAGTCTGTTGACATTGACAACCTTGCGGCTGCCAGCCTGACGCCGGGTCTGGTACTGGACTGGCCGGTGACTTCCCGCTGGACGCTCCGGCCGCAGGTGTATGCGGGCTGGGGCTCGGAGCTCGACGGCGAGGAAGAGGCCTGGATCTACTGGACCGGCGTGAAGAGTCGCTACGCTCTCGGGAGAACGGAATCCCGGTGGACGCTGCTGAACGGGCTGGCCTATCTCGGGCACGAACCGAGCGAGGGCCGGTCGTCCGATTTCGGCG
The DNA here is from genome assembly GCA_037383845.1 of Gammaproteobacteria bacterium. GTDB lineage: Bacteria > Pseudomonadota > Gammaproteobacteria > Steroidobacterales > XN24 > JARRON01. The sequence goes on along the minus strand of JARRON010000006.1, from coordinate 26,681 downwards.
CCCTCATGGCCGGCCTCGAGTTCGGCGCGGACGCTCCCTTTCAGCTCCCGGGAGGCGGCCCGCTGAGGCTGCACTGGCACGGAATCTACACGGCCTATGTTGACCCCGTGCGTTTCCGCCTCGGCAGCCTCCGGGACTCCCGTATTGCCGAGGAATGGGAGTTCGGCGTGTCGGCCGGTGGGCGGCGGGAAGCGATCCAGATCTGGCGGCTGAGCTTCGATCGGCTCGGCCTGGCCTACCGTTTCACGAGTTCCGGCAAGTTCCAGGGCATCAGCCTCGTGTTCAACTCCGTGTTCGAGCGCTAGCGGGCTCCCGGCGCAGCCAGGAGAGAGGCGGCCGTCCTCCGTTCCACGGCAGTCGGAGAACGGCTCATATCACCTTCAGGAATGTCCAAAGAACGAACCGGTATTTCCGCCCTGGCTTCCGGACCGTTAGCCTCGACGGCCCTGAGCTATTCCCACTTCCCGGAGATGCCGATGTCCACTACCGACGAATTCCTGCAGGCCAACGCCAGCTACGCCGAAAACTTCGACAAGGGTGATTTGCCCATGCCGCCAGCCAGGAAAGTGGCCGTGGTGGCCTGCATGGACGCCCGCATCGAGACCGGCCGGCTGCTCGGCCTGGAGGAGGGGGACTCCCACGTCATTCGCAACGCCGGCGGCGTGGTGAGCGACGACGTCATCCGCTCGCTGGTCATCTCCCAGCGGCTGCTGGGCACCCGGGAGATCGTTCTCATCCACCACACCGACTGCGGCATGCTCACCTTCAAGGACGACGAGGTGAAGGCCCAGATCGAGGAAGACACCGGCCTGCGGCCGCCGTTCGCCCTGGAGTCCTTCTCGGACCCCGAGGAAGACGTGCGCCATTCCATTCGCCGCATCCGGGCCAACCCCTTCGTGCCGCACAAGGACAGCGTGCGGGGCTTTGTCTACGACGTGAAGACGGGACGGCTGAACGAGGTGACGGCCTGACTTCATTACAGCGGCTTTCCCGGCGCCGGGTTCGGGGCGGGGCCGCCTGGAGGGTCGAAGGTGGCATCACCAGCGCCCGCCGGAAACCGGCCGCTGCCGGGTATTCCGGGGCTCGCTGTCTGCGCAAGTCGGGCGCGCACTGGACCCCGCTGCCTCAAGGACGTATACCTGTCCCCGTGACGAGCCGCCGGCGGCGGCGGGACCGGGACAGGAGGATCCGGCATGAGACTGATGGGTCGCGGGTTGTTCGTTTGGCTGCTGGCGAGTCTTGTTTTCACGGCATCGCCGGCACAGGCGGAAGAATCCCGATTCGAGCTCTCCGCCTTCGGCGCCTACCGGGACGGCGGCGAGTTCGACGTGAATGACGCGGAGACCGGCGGCGAGCGCAGCATCGACCTCGATGACGGTGCCGGCTGGGGTGGGGCCGTGCACATCTACCGGGATCCGTGGTCCTACTACGAGTTCTTCTTCTCGACCCAGGACGCGGACCTGGACCCGGAGGCCCTGGGCGGCCGGCGGGTGGAGGTCACCACGGAGTACTACCAGCTGGGCGGCACGCTGCTGTTCGATGTAGAGCCCTGGCTGCGGACCTACCTGTCGCTGACCGTGGGCCTGACCCGGTTCAAGGCCGACGGCTACGACACCGAGACCGACCCCTCGGGCAGTCTCGCCCTGGGACTGCGGTTCCCTCTCGGCGACCATGTTTCTTTCGACCTTGGCCTGCGGGGTTACGGGACGCTGGTGGACTCCAACACGGGATTCTTCTGCGCCAGCGCCGGCGGGGAAGCCGCCTGCCTTCTGGAGACCTCCGGCAACGCGGTCTTCCAGGGAGAGGCCACCGCCGGTATCGCCGTCAGGTTCTGACGGGCTTTCGCGCCCCAACGCGGCCGGCTTCCCGGCAGTGCGGGTTCCGCACGAAGAATTGCCGGGAAACAGCCGCGGACGCCGGGCGCCAGTGGCGGCAGGATGCGCCCGGTGGCCTCGCGGAGTGGGCTCGTATACGGTCATGTCCTGTCGCGGCCGGGAGATGACGATGAGCGAGGAGCGAGTGCAGACTGAGGGCAGCGTCTGGACGACAGTGCTGCGCCGCCTGGGACAGAGCTGGCAGCAGGTGGTTGTCACCCACCTGGCGTGGACGGTGCTGGCTTTGCTCGTGCTGGTTCCTCTGGTGGGGCTGGCCGGCCGATTGCTGATGGCGCTTGCCGGCCGCCAGGTCGTCGCGGACCAGGACATTGCCTATTTTCTGCTCAGCCCCGTGGGACTGCTGTTCCTCGTCGTCGTGGCCGGGCTCGCCATCGCCGTGCTCGCGCTGGAGACAGCGTCTCTCATGGCCATCGGTGCTGCGACCGGTCGCGGGCGTTTCCTGGGGACGACCGGCGCCCTGAAGTTTGCGGTGCTGCGGGGTGGCCGGATCCTGTCTTTCGCTGCAAGACTCGTGATTCGGGTCCTGGTGACTGTTCTGCCGTTCCTTGCGGCTGCTGCAGTCGTGGCGTGGTTCCTCATAAGCGACCATGACATCAATTACTACCTGAGCGAACGGCCGCCCGAGTTCCTTCGGGCAGCGATCATCATCGGGGTCCTGGTCGTGGCAATGACCATCGTCCTGGTGAAGCAGCTACTGGACTGGGCGCTGGCGCTGCCGCTGGTGGTCTTCGCCGAGCGACCTTCGCGCAAGGCTTTCGAAGAGAGCCGGCAGCGGACGGCCGGCAGCCGCGGCCAGCTAGTGAAAGGCTTCGGGGCCTGGATCCTGCTCACAGTGGCACTGAGTGCCGTGCTGCTGTTCGCCATCCATTCTCTCGGCTCTGCGCTGGTGCCCCGTTTCTACGACGCCCTCGAAGCCCTGCTGGCCGTGCTGGGGCTGCTGATCGTGCTCTGGGCCGTCGGCAACCTGCTCGTGACGGCGCTTACCACGGCCGTGTTCGCCTACCTGGAGGAAGCATTCTTTGAACGGCTGGGCCCGGGGCTGGATCCGGGCACATTCGGCAAGGAACGGGACCGCGGGGAGGTTCTCGGCTGGCAGATCACGCCAGTCCGGGCAGGTCTCTTGCTGGCTGCCGGCGCGGCGCTGGCGGCTGGTGTCGGGGTATGGCTTCTTGGCGGCGTCCAGACCCAGGACACGGCCACAATCGTCGCCCACCGGGGGGCGGCCGGGAAGGCGCCGGAGAACACCCTGGCGGCCGTGCGCCAGGCGATCGCCGACGGCACGGACTGGGTGGAGATCGACGTCCAGGAGACGGCCGACGGCCGGGTGATCGTCGTACACGACAGCGACTTCATGAAGCTGGCGGGCATGCCACTCCGTGTCTGGGACGGCAGCTTCGAGGAGATTCGCGCGATCGACGTGGGCAGCTGGTTTGATCCTGCGTTTGCCGGCGAGCGGGTCCCCACGCTGGAGGAAGTGCTGGAAGCAGTCCGCGGAAAGGCGAGGCTGGTGATCGAGCTGAAGTACTACGGCCACGACCAGGCGCTGGAGCAGAGGGTCGTGGATATCGTCGAAGCGACGGGGATGGGCGACCAGGTGGCGGTCATGTCGTTGAAGTACGAGGGCATCCGCAGAATACGGGCCCTGCGCCCGGACTGGACCGTGGGCTTGCTGTCAGCCAGGGCTCTGGGGGATCTCACCCGGCTGGACGCGGATTTTCTGGCCGTGAACACGGGCATGGCCCGTCCCGGCTTCGTCAGGCGCGCCCACGGGGCCGGCAAGCAGGTCTTCGTCTGGACGGTGAACGACCCCGTCGCCATGTCCCGCATGATGTCCCTGGGCGTGGATGGAGTGATCACCGACGAGCCGGAGATGGCCAGGCGCGTGTTCAACGTCCGGGCAGACCTGTCTTCGGTGGAACGGCTGATGCTGCATGCAGCCGCGCTGTTCGACAGCGAGGTCCCGGCGCGGGCCTACCGCGACGATTCGCCCTGATGCCGCCAGCGCTCTTCAGTAGACCCGGACGACGAACTCCCGGGCCCCGTCCCGCAGCCGGTTGATGACAATGGGCCGCTCGGCGAGACCCTCCGTGGTGAAGCCGATCTTGCCAAGGGCCCCGACGAAGTCACCGGTTTCGCGGAGCCTGGCCTGGACGCAGCTGCGGTGCGGGACCTGGCCGCACCGGCCCATGACGTTCCGCAACAGTTCCGCTGCCTCGAGGGCCAGGACCGCATGGGTCCCCACGGGCCGGCCTCGCCGGGCATAGCGTTCCAGCAGCGCCTCGCCCGCCGGGGGCAGGTACATGCCCGGGGCGTACAGGTCCGTGCCGATGACGCCATCGGCATCCTCGAGACGGTCCGGGAAGTGACGGATCCACGCCGCGAGTACGCCGTCGGAGACCATGATCACCGGCGACCAGCCTATGCTGGCCACCGTCTCCACTGCGGCAAGTGACAGTTCCTGGTCCAGCGCCAGGTAGAGCATCTGGGCGCCGGCCTCCCTGGCTTCTGCCACAGCCTTGGCCAGCGGCGGACCGTCGGACTCCAGGTCCTTCCAGTGCACGATCCGGCCACCCTCGTTTTCCAGCTCCGCCCGGAACTGCCCGGCAAGGAACTGCGCATAACGGCTTTCCGGGAGGGTGAAGACGGCTGCGCGTTCCAGTCCCAGCTCGTTGCGCGCATAAAGGGCCGCCACCTGGCCCTGGAAGCGGTCGTCGAAGCTCAGGAGACTGACCAGGTCCGTGGACCGGACCACGTTGGGATTGGTTGCGACCGCCGCGATGACCGGCAGCCCCAGTTCGTTGACTGTCTCCACGACCCGCAGCAGCCGGTCGCTGGGTGCAAAGCTGACCACGACTGCCAGGTCCTGTCGCCCGGCGAGACGCCGGAGGGCTTTCTGCAGGCCGGCGACCGTGCCTCCGTCGTCCTCCACGACCAGTTCCACTCGGGTGCCGGCATCTGTCAGCGGACGAGTCTCCAGGTACCACGCCATGGCCTGAGCCTCTGGTTCCTCCGCGGTTCCGTCTCCTGACAGGGCCGTGGTCACCAGGCCGACGGCTACGGTTTGTCCGTTGGCTGCGGCTGTTTCCGGCGGTGAGCATCCGGCAAGTGCCGTCGACAGGAGGCAGGCTGCCGCAACAGCGGCGACGCGGTAGAGGCATTCAGGAGCATTTCGACTACAGGGCATAGCGGATTTCCGTCTGCACCTGCAGGTCCTCCTCGAAGTACAGGAGGATCTTGTGCCGAAGCTCGGTCAGGTCTGCCCGGTCCAGGGGCTCCCGGGCCAGCAGCTCCACGATCAGAAGCTTCTCGCCGCCCGCCTGCCGGCCCAGGGTGGCACCGGTAACCATGACGTACTTGCCGTTGAGCAGGAACCTGTCCTGGGCCATGCGCTGCTCGAACAGGCTGCGCTGCACGATGTCGTCGTAGGTCAGGTACAGCGGCACGGCGATGGCGGCCAGGCTCAGGGAGACCGCGACGAAGCTGCGCCTGCCGCGCACTGCCGGCGAGAACCCCAGTACCCGGAAGGTCAGGGTGGCCGCTACCACGATGCCCACCAGGTTGGTCAGGAAGAGCAGAAAGGCCTGGGTGAAGAACACAAAGTCCAGGCGGCCGAGGCCGATACCCGCCACCGCCAGGGGCGGCACCAGGGCGACGGCAATCGCCACGCCCGCCAGGCTCTGGAGGATCTCCTTGTAGGACTTGGCGTAGGCGCCGGCGATGCCCGAGAGGATCGCCACGCCGAGATCGAGGAGGCTCGGGCTCAGCCGGCCCTGCATCTCGCCGGTTACCGGCTTGAAGGCGAATATCACGCTCAGCAGGGCCGATGCCAGCAGCGCGATGATCACGCCGGCCAGTATCTTCTTCGCCGAATCCCGGATCAGGGAGACGTTCGCCCGGAGAATGCCCATGGCCATGGAAACGATGGGCGCCATCAGGGGCGCCAGGACCATGGCGCCAATGATCACCGCCGCGCTGTCCAGGTACAGGCCGATAGCGGCGATGAGCGTGCTCAGCAGCATCAGGACGACGAAAATGGAGTCGATCCGGGCATCGGCCCGCAGGGAGGTGAACAGGTCCCGGAATCGCTCTTCCGAGGCGTAGGAGAACATCGGCACCCGGCGGCCGGCGGACTTTGCCGCCTCCTTCTCGTCAGGCAGGGCGTCGACCTTGATGGTGTCCTTGTCGACGACTTCGCTGCTGCCGGATTCCTTCTCCACCCGCGGACCGACGTTGAGCCGTACGCATCGGGGGACGCATTCCACTTCCAGCGGTGTGCTCATCTCCCGGTAGCCGTCCACAACGACCCGGGCCGGCGGATTACACTCGATGGCGAGGCTGGGACTCTTGATGAAGCCGGTGCCGTTTGGCAGCCGCCGGCTGTTGCCGCCGGGCAGGAAGACCTGGCCGAGGAACTTCAGGTAGCCGGCCAGCGAGAAAGGTGATGTGATGATGAGTGTGGCCGCACCGTCCCGAAAGGAGGTCTGGTCGCCCACCAGTCGCGTCGCTACGTCCCCCCGGTGAGGTTCGGTCACCATGCAGCCGCTGGCGGCGGTTCTTATGACCTGCCCCGAGGCAGTCGTGATGGTGTAAGGCTGCGGACGCATAGTCAGCAGCCGGCGGAAGGTGCGATAGAGGGTGCCGAAAAAGCCGGCGTCCGCCTGGGCGTCCAGGGCGGGCACCCAGCCTACGACGGCCTTTACCAGAACGATCTCCCCATTGCATCGCACCAGGTCCATGGGCTGGTCGTTCTGTCTTAAGGCCAGCTCCATGGCCGCGGCGGGGTCCGCGGGAAGGTCCAGGTATCCCGCGATGCCCTTTTCGTGGCCGCTGCGCAGGACTCCGATGCTGAAGCCGATCTCCCGGGCCAGTTCTAGGATGCTCTTCAGAGCCTCCGTCGGCGCGGCGACCACTACGTGGCTATCGGCGCTGACATGCTCCGCCGGCTTTTCCAGGAAATCGGCCAGGGCGACGGGCGTGACGGGCACGCCCTGGCCATTGTCTACGGCCGGCTGGACAAGATCTGCCCGGTCCTCGTGAAACACGAGGACGGCGGCCGCCACATACTGGACCTCCTCCGTCATCCCCGGGATTCTAGGCCGCGGGCACGGAGAGACAATCCCGGCTCAAGCGGGATGCACCATCTCCCCCGTGGGGGGATCCGCGTGGCGGTCTACGACCCAGAGGGTCTGGCCGTGGCATTCATCGCAAACGGCCACGTCCGCGTTGGACAGCCGGAAGCCGGTATGCTCGTAGAGCAATTCCCCCCAAAAGTGCTCCGTCACCTTGTTGCAGTGCGGACATTGAAAGGCTTTCTTCAGGTATGCCGGATCGGTATCTGTCATCCGTGCTCCCCCCTTGCGCTGGCTGATAATCACGACTGGGTCTGCACACAGCTAACAGCATAGCCGGTCCGAGGCCGCCTGTGGATTCCCCGGCCAGCCAGGCGGCTCCGTGAGCGCCGGACAACAGGCAGCCGGCTTCCTTCAGGCAAAAAAACAGCGGGCATTGCGCCCGCTGTGGGGGGGTGCCGGCGGTGACCCCGCGTGGGATCGCCGCCGGCCGGTTTCCCTGGTCTGCTTCAGCTGGCCTTTTTCAGCATTTGCTGCGCGGATTCGGGCAGCTTGGATTTCAGCCAGTCGAGATCCAGCTTCGCCGGATTGTCGATGTACTCCTGCGGATGGTCCGCGAGGGATTCCAGGTAGTCCCTGGAAACATGCCACTCGGTGTCGTGTTCAGACTTGCCGCGAGCCAGGAGTTCGAACTTGCCGTTGAGGTACCTCAGCGTGAAGTAATCGAACGGCTCGTCTGGCTTCTTGTCGTAGACCGCGACGCCGGCCTTGTGGCCGTCGACGAACTTGTCCCACGCGGAAATCAGCGTCCCGTAGAAACCGGATCCGCGGTTCTCCTTGAGGGATTTGTTAATCGTATCGAGCGCGTCTGTGAAGAGTTCATAGATGTCTCGGCTTGTCATTTAAGCCTCCTTCCCGGCGTCTCGCCGGATTGCTGGTTTCGCGAGTCAAATGAAGACGGAACTGCCGGGATCTGCCTGCTCAGGGGCAACTGCCGGCAGGAGCTGCCCGTCAGGTCGCTTCGTCCGTGGCTTCCTCGAGTTTGTCTCCCGCTTCTTCGACCTTGTCTCTGGCCGTGTCGATGGTCGCCTCCACGGCCTCACCGGCTTCCTCGCCGGCCTCCTGGAATTCCTCTTCGGGGCCCTCGTTGACGTCGCAGCCCGCCACGCTCGCGAGGCCGAGAGCACACAGCAGGGCGGTGGCCGTTTTCGTCTTCGACATCACTCGTTTCTTCTCCTTTCGAAAGTGTAGTTCACCGGAAATCCGCCGGCAGTTTGTCCCCGCGAATGCGGGAACCGGTGTCAGCCGGTGTCCCTGACCTTGATGCTGCTGGCAACGTCGGCGACGTTTTCAATGCCCCCGGCGATCTCCACCGCAAGGTCGCGGGCCTCCTGGCTCGGCGCGGTGCCGCTCAAGTGGACGTGGCCGTCCTCGGACCGGATGTCGATCGTCGCGGGATTCAGCGTTTTCTCTCGAAGATAGGCCTTCTGAATGTCGCTGACGATGTCCATGTCCCGTACGGTCTGCTCCTTTACGCCGTCGCCCTGGCGCAGCATTTCGCCAATGTCGGCCTCTGGCGGCGCCTCTTCGCGCTCGCCAGTTACCTGGGCCGCTGCGGCTGCAGGCAGGCAGAGCAAGATGGCGCAGACCAGGGAAATTCTCAGTTTCAGTTCCTTCATGTCTGTCTCCGTCCGTACTCGGGTGTTCTCAGCGTCTCCCCGCGGGGCGCACAAAGTGGGCGATCAGCGAGATCACCAGCAGCGCAAGGAACACGTAGAACAGTATCTGCGCGATGCCCGCCGCGGCTCCGGCAATGCCGCCGAAGCCGAACAGGGCAGCAATCAGCGCGATAACAAAAAAGATCAGTGCCCATCGAAGCATGGGGTTCCTCCCGAATGGCTGCCGCGGAACCCTTGTGCCCCGGCAGCGGGTGTGTTGCGTATCCGTCCTGTTCGCTGCAACGTTCGTGCCAGGCCCTTGAGGGCGGTTTCCGGGGCTGAACGGCAGCCGGGCGCCGCTTCCAGTGGAGATTTTTTCCACTGGCAGGGAAGAATCTGCTGCCGGGGAAAGGGTCGGCTTACGGTGGGGTAAAGTCCCGAAGGCGGTCCAGGGCAGCGGCACTGACGTCCAGGACGACCTGCCGGTCCGGCGGACGGGGCTGGAGGATGCTCCAGGGTACAGCGACCGTGCGTGTGTCGCCGCCGTGCCTGTCGATATCCACGAGGGCGTAGCACAGGCTGGCGGGCTGCGGGCCGTCAACGAGCAGATCGGTGATCCGGCCCAGCGGTTCTCCCTGGCCGTCCACTACCGGGGCACCCAGGAGCTGGCTGATACGTAAAGTCATGGGTTCGGTCCGCTCAGATCCTGCTGAAACTGATGCAGGATTCATGCCGCAGCCGCGGCTACCGGTCAGTCTGACTCGCCCCGGTACTTCTTGAGCTTGGTGTAGATGGTCTTCAGGCTGACCCCGAGAGCCCGGGCAGCGGCCTTCTTGTCGCCTTCGAAGTGTTCCACGGTGGCGAGGATCGCGCGCCGCTCTATTTCGGTCAGGGGCTGACCGATGACGATACGGAGATAGTCGCGGTCAACCGGTCCGCCCTCCACCACGGTGGAGGGCAGGTCTTCGGGCTCGATGGTCTCACCGGCCACGACGTACGCGCGCCCGACGGCATTCTTGAGCTCCCGCACGTTGCCCGGCCAGCTGTGCATGCGCAGAATCTCCTCGGTCTTGTTGGAAAGCTTCTTGCGAAGCCCCTGGGCATCGCCGAGGTCTTCCGCGAACCGGCGCGCCAGCTCCAGGATGTCCTCGCCCCGCTCCCGAAGCGCGGGGACGCGCACCGGGAACTGGGCCAGCCGGTAGTAGAGATCCTCCCGCAGGGCGCCGGACTCCAGGGCGCGTTCCGGGTCCCGGTTCGTGGCGGCGATGACCCTCACGTCGATGCTGATATCCGACTCGCCGCCAACCCGGCGGACCCGGCCGCTTTCCAGGACCCGCAACAGCTTGACCTGCAGGGCGGGGGACATCTCGGTGATCTCGTCCAGGAACAGGGTGCCTCCGTCAGCGCGCTCGAAGAAACCTCTGTGGCTGCGGGTGGCGCCGGTAAAGGATCCCTTCTCGTGGCCGAACAGCTCGCTTTCCAGGATCTCGGCGTTGATGGCGCCGCAGTTGACCACCTCCAGGGGGCGGCCGGACCGGTGGCTCAGCTGGTGGATCACGCCGGCGGCCAGCTCCTTGCCCACGCCGCTTTCCCCCACCAGCAGCACCGTCATGTCGGTGGGGGCGACTTTCTTGAGAACGCGGAACAGGCGGCGCATCGGCGGCGAGTCACCGTACATCGGCCCCAGCGCGGGTAATCGGTCGGTTTCTGACTCGTCGGGGGCGGGCTGGGTAATGCCCTCGGCAACCCGCTCCAGCGCTTTCCGGAGCCGGTCCGGATCCACCGGCACGGAGATGTAGTCCGCCGCACCGACCTGCATGCCCCGAACGGCCGTGCCCAGCTCGGGCTCCCGGGAGAACAGGACCAGGTCGATGACGTGGCCCAGCCGGCTGGTCTCGAGAAACTCCAGCCCTTCGGTGCCCAGCAGCTCATAGTCCATCAGCGCCACATCGGGCATGTCGCGCAGCAGGGCCCCGCGGGCGTCCTTCAGCGTGGACACCGACTGTAGAGCGAAGCCCGCTTCCCGGAAGACATCGGACAGACCGACGGTGCGGTCCGTGTCATCCGACAACACAAGCGCGTGGAGCATCTGGCGCATCTCTTTGCCGATGCGCCATAGTCTAGGGCAGGGCGTCCCGCATTGTTAGACGGCACCCCCCGGCTGTCGCCGGGGAGCTAGAGGCTGAGTTTCTCGTGGCCTTCAAGTTCGTCTTCGTCCAGCGTCTCACCCTGCACCAGGGCCTTGCCGGCCTTCCAGAGGAACTCCAGCTGGCGAGTCCCGGAACGGTCCCAGTATTCGGCTCGTTCAGGCTCAACGTCGATGAGGGCAAGCTGCGGGTCTTCCGGCCCCTCGGCGAACCAGAGCTTCCATGACGCGCTCCACAGGTCCCGGATCCGGGAGGTGTCTGCCACCACGGATGCGTGCCCGGCGATGGCCAGGTAGACGCCGTCGCCCTGCATGACCACGGCCACTTCCGGCCGGGTGAGAATTTCCTCGATCTTCGGGGACTGGCCGCTGGTGGCGAAGCTGAGTCGGCCGCCGTCCTGCTGTTCCGCGATAGCCATAGGACGCGCGTGAAGACTGCCGTCTTCCGCCCGCGTCACGAGCATGGCGTGATCGAACTTCTGCAGCAGCTCCTCAAAGCGCTGGATGCTTTTTTCCATGGTGGTCATCTCCTCGGGTCTCCTTCGCCGCGGGGGGCGCTATTTGCGAAATATCTTCCGCGGGGCCGGCACATTCTGCCGTCGCGACAAGCCCGGCCGCCGCGGCGCCGGGCTGTCAGGCCCGCGCCCGGTCGGCGGCATATGGCTGTCGCTGTACGGGAGCCATGCCCTGCAAGGAGAGGTGTTGCACGGATCGTGCCGGGCAGCAACGCGAAGGGTAGCCCCGGAGCACAACCGGAGTGGCTGGCCACGGCGGAGCGGTGGCCTTCAGGATGGTGGCGGAGAGGGTCCCGGGGTGCCGGCTACGGCCGGATCCGGTCCACGCCGCTGTCGGTTCCCACGAAGACGGCGTCGGCGCGGCGGTGGGCGAAAATGCCCACGGTCACGACGCCGGCGATCTGGTTGATCCGCGTCTCCATTTCGATCGGGTTGATGATGTCCAGGTTGCGTACGTCGAGGATGACGTTGCCGTTGTCGGTCACGAAGCCCTCACGGTACTCCGGCAGTCCGCCCAGCTTGACCATCTGCCGTGCCACGAAGGAACGGGCCATGGGGATGACTTCCACCGGCAGGGGGAACTCACCCAGGATCTTGACGAGCTTGCTGTCGTCCACGATGCAGAGGAACTCCCTGGACGCCGCGGCGATGATCTTCTCCCGCGTCAGGGCACCGCCGCCGCCCTTGATCATGTGCCCAAGCGGATCGACCTCGTCGGCCCCGTCAACGTACAGATCCAGGTCGCCGGCCAGGTTCAGGTCCGTGACGGCTATGCCGTGTCCGGACAGGCGTTCACTCGTGGCGTCGGAACTCGAGACCACCGTTGCCAGGTCCGGCTTCCGCTGGGCAAGTGCCTCGATGAAGTAGTCCACCGTGGAGCCGGTACCTACGCCCAGCCGGGTTCCGTCTTCGATCTCCGCCGCCGCGGCCTCGGCTGCGGCGACCTTCTTGCTGTCCTGCTCCATGCGGGGTACCTCGCTGGGGTCTTTTCAAACAGGCCTTTCAGATGAACCGAGGGCCGAGCCGCATGCGCGGTCCCGGCCCTCCGAATGCAGTGGGACGGATGACCGCGGTCGCCGTCCCGTAGCGATTACTTCTTCTTCGAAACGGTCTTCTTCCTTGAAGCGGTCTTCTTCTTCGAAGCTGCCTTCTTCCGAGAAGCGACCTTCTTCTTGGCCGCAGGCTTCTTCTTGGTAGTCCGCTTCTTGGCGGCGACTTTCTTCTTGGCAGCCTTCTTCCTGGTCGCAGGCTTCTTCTTGGTAGTCCGCTTTTTGGTGGCTTTCTTCTTGGCAGCCTTCTTCCTGGTCGCAGGCTTCTTCTTGGTAGCCCGCTTCTTGGTGGCTTTCTTCTTGGCAGCTTTCTTCCTGGTCGCAGGCTTCTTCTTGGTAGTCCGCTTCTTGGCGGCGACTTTCTTCTTGGCGGTGCGCTTCTTCGCAGCAGCCTTCTTCTTTGCGGCCGGCCGCTTCTTGGCGGTGGCCTTCCGGGCAGCCGTCTTCTTCCTCGAGACCGCCTTCTTTTTCACGCTTGTTTTCTTCTTGGAGGCCGCTTTCTTTTTGCTGGCGGCCTTCTTCTTCGATGCAGTAGCCATGGATCATCTCCGTGTTACGGGGTTCGCGGGGCTGTATATACAACAACGCGTTGTTTCCAGCAAACAATTTACTTGCCTTTACAGGCAGAGTGTCTACTACGTCTCGTCCGGGAAACATCCATGGTCTGTTGTACGCGCTGCCGGGCGTTGCTCGTCGCGCCCAAGGCAGGTGCATTTCGCAGGACTATGTTCCTGCGAGCCTCGACGTAATGAAATTCCAGTGAGACCTGGACACGGGCATTACTGACAGTCGGTTGCCTCGCGCCAGCAGCTTGAAGCCGTCGAGTTTTCCGTCGGCGTATTCGCGGAGTTCGCGCAGGGGAATCACGCGTGGCAGCTTGCGCACCAGCTTGATGTCCACCATGTACCAGCGCGGGTTGTCAGGATCACTCTTCGGGTCGAAGTGCTTGTCTTCCGGATCGAAGGCGGTGTGATCCGGATAACCCTGGCGCACGACCTCTGCGATGCCGACGATGCCCGGCTCGTCGCAGTTGGAGTGATAGAAGAAAACCTGGTCACCGCGTTTCATTTCGTCGCGCATCATGTTCCGTGCCTGGTAGTTGCGCACGCCGTCCCAATGAGTCGTCTTCCGGGGAGCCTTTGCAAGGTCGTCGATGGAGAATTCGCCGGGTTCCGATTTCATGAGCCAGTAATTCACTTGCTGCGGTCTCCTGTGTGCTGTGCGCGGGGGCGTATCGCCTCCTGCTCGGTAACGATGACATCAAGGGGAACGTCCCAGGGACGATCCGGCAGCCCGGGCGTTTCCTGGAGCGAATACGCCAGCCCCGCGAGGACAGGCCGCCGGGCACCGGAGAAGGCCCGGTCATAGTAGCCACCCCCCATGCCCAGCCGCCGGCCCGTGCGGTCGAAAGCCACCAGGGGCACGACGACGAAATCGAGCTGCCGTCCCCGTCGCCGCTGCCTGCGGAACGAGGGAGGTTCAGGGATGCCGAACCGGTTCTTCTTCATCGCCGGCTGCCGTCGCAGAAGGGCGAACTCCATGTTGCCGGCGGGCCCGGCGACGGGCACCCAGACACGCTTTCCGCGCCGCCATGCGAGCCCGGACAGGGCGGCCGGGTCGATCTCGCCGTCGCTGGCTACGTACAGTCCCACGTCCCGGGCGCGACGAAAGGCTGCCATGCAGCCGATTCGGCGGGTTGCGGCGGCGGCGGCGCGGCGGCGGAACAGAGGGGAAACGGCCCTGCGCGCGTGGCGCATGGAGCTGCGCAGCTGGCGAAGGAACTCAGCCTGGTGCTGGGTCGGGGAGATGGGGGTGGCGCCTCCCGCGAAAGTGCCGTCACGAACCATTGCTCTCGAACCAGAGCAACAAGTGGGGTCGGTCGTCGTTCCTAAGGCTTTCCGCCGCTGGCGGACATGCTCACTGGCTTCGACATTGCCCGGCCCCTGGGTAGATAAATAGGGACGAGAGTCACCCGGCCCATGTCGTACACCGCAGGAGGCGCCTAAAACGAAAAACTGTGACAGCGCCGAGCCGGCTAAAGTTCCAGCTGTTTGCCGTCCTCGAGGGCCGCTTCCACGCGCTCGCGCAGCGCCTTCAGGCGCGGTGCCACCGTGGCCTCGACCGCCTCGTCCCGGTTGCGGACCTTGAGGACGTCGTTGGCCAGGTTCAGAGCGGCCATCACCGCGATCCGGTCCAGGCCGACCACGCGGCCGCCATCCCGGATCTGCTTCATCTTGGCGTTCAGATACTCGGCAGAGCGGATTAGATCGTTACGCTCTTCGTCCGGGCAGGCGAACTGGTATTCCTTCTCCAGGATTCGAACGCTCACGCGGGAAGCATCGCTCATGTGCCGTGCTCCATCGCCTTGAGCCGCCCGATCATGGATTCCACCCGGGAGCGCACCTGCTCGTTCTTCTGGAGGAGGGAGGCGCGCTCGGACATGAGGCTTTCCTGCCGCATGCGCAGCGACCGGTTCTCTTCCTTCAGCTGCCGGCACGTCACCACGAGCTCCTCCAGCCTGGACTCGAGGCGCTTGAGTTCCTGTTGAATGGCTGAAGCGGTCTTGTCTGCCATGCCGCGAACTATAGTGAGCGTCCCATGGCCGGTCAATCGACCGGTTCACGTTCGTGGGTCGGACCGCCCGGGGGTGGTAGCATGCTCACGCAATGAGCGCGGCTCACTCCAGCACCCCTGCCGATGGGCACGCCTGATTACGCCCGGCTGCAGGCCCTTCTCGGCGCAGACAGCGGCGAAAGCCGCGCCGCCGAGGCCCACGGCACACTTTGCGGTCTGCTCTGCGCGGGAGCCGGGGATCTGCCGGAGACCTGGATCAGCAACACCCTTGCCGATAGCGCTGAGGGCGAACTACCCGGGGAGGAGGCCGCCGAGGCCCTTGCCGCCGTGTACCGATCCACGGAGGCAGCGATCTCCGGCGACCAGATGGCCTTCCAGCCTCTTCTGCCTCCGGACGACCGGCCCCTGACCGAGCGGGCGGAGGCACTCGCCGCCTGGTGCCAGGGGTTCCTCTACGGGCTGGCGGTGCGGGGACTCAGGCCGGTGGAAGAGCTGCCCGACGAACTCCGGGAGATCCTGGCAGATTTCTCGGAAATCAGCCGCGCGGCCTTCACCCGGGAGGAGACGGAGGAGCAGGGCGAGGAGGCCTACGCCGAGCTGGTGGAATACGTGC
Source organism: Gammaproteobacteria bacterium (assembly GCA_037383845.1). GTDB lineage: Bacteria > Pseudomonadota > Gammaproteobacteria > Steroidobacterales > XN24 > JARRON01. Next base: position 11,162 of record JARRON010000006.1, on the reverse strand, counting down.
GGGTCGCCGTTCAGCTCTTCTTCGACAGCTGCACCACGCCGCAGTCGGCATCCGGCGGCGCGCCGCCCGACCGGTCGCTCCACTAGAATTCCCGGCGCTTCCTCGCCCGGTATGATGGAGGCTTCGATCCGTCCAACTCGCTTGCCAGAAAGGGACCTATGAACAAGAAGGATTTCGCGCGCCGGCGCCGTCAGCTGATGCGCATGATGGGCAAGGGTGGAATCGCCATCCTGCCGGCGGCCCCCGCCAAGGTCCGGAACCGGGACGTGGAGTACGCCTATCGCCAGGACAGCGATTTCCAGTACCTCACCGGTTTCGGCGAGCCCGAGTCCGTGGCGGTGCTGATCCCCGGGCGCGCCCACGGCGAGTTCGTCCTTTTCTGCAGGGAGCGTGACCCGGAGCGGGAAACCTGGGACGGCCGTCGCGCCGGACCCGAGGGCGCGGTCTCCGACTACGGCGCTGACGACGCCTTCCCCATCTCGGACATCGACGACATCCTGCCCGGCATGCTGGAGCACTGCGAGCGCGTCTACTACACCATGGGCCTCAACGGGGATTTTGACCAGCGGCTGCTGGGCTGGGTGAATGTCCTTCGGGGCAAGGCCAAGACCGGCACCACCACCCCCGACGAATTCGTGGCCCTCGATCACCTGCTCCACGACATGCGGCTGTTCAAGAGCCGCAGCGAAATCTCGGTGATGAAGAAGTCGGCGAAGATCGCCGCGGCCGCCCACCTGCGGGCCATGAAGTCCGTCCGGCCGGGGATGATGGAATACGAAGTCGAGGCAGAATACCTGCACGAATTCCGGCGCCACGGCGCCGAGCCGTCCTACCACCCCATCGTCGGCGGTGGCGAGAACGCCTGCATCCTGCACTACGTGGAGAACGACGCCCGGCTTCAGGAGGGACAGCTCCTGCTGGTGGATGCGGGCTGCGAGTACGACTACTACGCATCCGACATCACCCGGACGTTCCCCGTCGGCGGCAGGTTCAGCGCCGAGCAGCGTGCGGTCTACGAGATTGTGCTGGAGGCGCAGGCAGCTGCCATCGACAAGGTCCGGGTGGGCAACCACTGGAACGACCCCCACGATGCGGCGGTGAAGGTCATCACCCGGGGACTGGTGAAGCTCGGCCTGCTCAAGGGGCGCGTGCCCAGCCTCGTCAAGGAAGGCGCCTATCGGCGTTTCTACATGCACCGGACCGGCCACTGGCTCGGCATGGACGTCCACGACGTGGGCGACTACAAGGTGGGTGAGCAGTGGCGGGTCCTGGAGCCGGGCATGGTGATGACCGTCGAGCCGGGCATCTACATCGCCCCCGGCCTCAAGGGCGTTCCCAGGAAGTGGCAGGGCATCGGGGTTCGCATCGAGGACGACGTGCTGGTGAGCCGGGACGGGCCGCAGATTCTCAGTGCGGACGTGCCCAGTGACCCGGACGCCATCGAGCGGCTGATGCAGGCCGCCTAGGGGCCGGGATATGGCGGGCCGGAGGCTCAGGGTTTTCGACGTCGTGGTCGCCGGCGGCGGCATGGTCGGAGCATCCCTGGCCGCTGCCCTGTCGTCACTGCCGCTCAAGGTCCTGGTGGTGGAACCGTTTCCGCCGCGGGGGGCCGGTCAGCCCAGCTACGATGACCGGGCCACCGCGGTGTCGGAAGGCAGTCGGCGCATCCTGGAAGGTATCGGCTGCTGGGACGGCCTGGCCGGCCGGGCAGCGCCCATTCGCGAGGTCCACGTTTCCGAGCGCGGCAGATTCGGAGTTACCCGGCTGAAGGCCAACGAGCACGGGCTGGAGAGCTTCGGCCACGTCGTGGACAACAAGGCCCTGGGGACTGCCCTGTGGGCGCGCCTGGAGGGCGCCGGGTCGGTGGAGACCTGGACCCCGGCCCGGGTGGAGTCGGTGAGCCAGGACGACGAAGCGGTCTATGCCGTGGTCGCCCGGGAAGGACGAAAGCCGGTGGACGTGCGCGCCCGGCTCCTGGTGGCCGCCGACGGGGCCCGGTCGCCCGTGCGGGACATGGCCGGGATCGCCCACGAGATCACTGACTATGGCCAGACGGCGCTGATCGCCAACGTCACGCCGTCGGAGGACCACGGCGGAACAGCCTACGAGCGGTTCACGCCGGACGGGCCGCTGGCGGTGCTGCCCCTCACCCGCGGCCGCGCCACGGTGGTGTGGACCGTCCCGCCGTCCGAGGCCGGGCGCATCGGCGAACTGCCCGACGCGCGTTTCCTCGAAGAACTGCAGGCTGCTTTCGGACACAGGCTCGGCCGCTTCGTGCGGGTCGGCGGACGTGCCGCTTATCCGCTGACGCTCGTGCAGGCGTCCCGGTGGCACGAAGGCCGGGTGCTGCTGGCCGGCAATTCGGCCCACGGTATCCACCCGGTCGCCGGGCAGGGTTTCAACCTCGGCCTGCGCGACGTCGCGGCCCTGGCCGAGATCCTCGCCGCCGAGCCCAAAGGCGACCCGGGGGACGAGGGTCGACTCGCCGAGTATGCCGACTGGCGCGAGGCGGACCGGGCGGCCACGGTCCGCTATACGGACGGCCTGGTGAGAATCTTCACCCATCCCCTGGCGCCGGTGCGCCTGGCCCGGGGCATTGGTCTCGTGGGTCTTGACCTGCTGCCGCCGGCCAGGGCGGCGGTGGTCCGCAGGGGCATGGGACTGGCAGGCCGCCTGCCCAGGCTGGCCCTGGGACAGCCACTGGCATGAGCCGTGAGCGGCACATCATGGTGGCCGGGGGCGGCATGGTGGGCAACGCCATGGCCGCCCTGCTGGCGAAAGCTGCGCCGTCGGTGTCGGTCACGGTGCTGGATGCCCAGGGCCCGCCGAGCTGGAATCCCGACGCAGAGGTCGGCTTGCGGGTTTCCGCTCTGTCGCTGGCGAGCCAGCGCATACTGGAGACCTGCGGCGCCTGGGAGAACATCGCGTCGGGGCGGGTGAGCCCCTACCGGGAAATGCGTGTATGGGACGCCGCGGGCGCCCCGGACGGCATGGCCGCGCTGCGCTTCCGGGCCGCCGACGTGGCAGCCCGGTGCCTGGGTCATATCGTGGAGAACGAGCTGATCCGTCAGGGCCTGCGGGATTGCCTCGCGAGCCTCGCCAACGTGCAGCTGGTCGACGAGGCGCCGGTGGCCGCGCTGGACCTCGCCGAGGAGCGGGCGGAGGTCAGGCTCGAGGACGGAAGACGTTTCAGTGGCGCGCTGGTGGTCGGCGCGGACGGCGCGGGTTCCCCCACGCGGCAGATGGCGGGGCTGGAGGTCCGGGGGCATGACTATCCCCAGAAGGCCGTGGTGGCCCATCTGCGTCCCGAGCATCCACACCGGGAGACAGCCTGGCAGCGGTTCCTTCCCGAGGGACCGCTGGCGCTGCTGCCCCTCGCTGACGGGCGGGTTTCCATTGTCTGGTCCGCCTCGCCGGAACAGGCCGACGCACTTCTGGCCATGGAAGACCGGGCGTTTCTTGACGAGGTTGCCGAAGCTGCCGGCGGGGCGCTGGGGGCCATGCTGGAGTGCTCGCGGCGGGCGGCCTTCCCGCTGCGAATGCGCTACGCCCCGGTGTACACCCGGCCCCGCTTCGCTCTCGCCGGCGACGCGGCCCACGCCGTCCATCCCCTGGCAGGGCAGGGCGTGAACCTGGGCTTCCTGGACGCTGCGGCCCTGGCGGAAGTCCTGGCCGCCGGGGTCGCCGAGGGCCGTGACCCGGGGGACCACGCCCTGCTGCGTCGCTATGAGCGCTGGCGGAAAGGCGAGAACCTGATGGCCATGGCGGCCTTCGACGGGCTGAACCGGCTGTTCAGCAACGACAGCGTCCTGCTGGGCGGCCTGCGCCGCGCCGGTTTCTCCGTGGTGGACAGGTTGGGTCCCCTGAAGTCCATGTTCATCCGCCGGGCCATGGGCGTGGACGGAGATCTCCCGGCGGCCGCCAGGGCAGCAGCGTGAAACCGGCGCTTGCGATCCGGACCGCCACCGCGGCGGACGCCGGCACGCTCATGGGGCTCATCCGGGCACTGGCCGAGTACGAGAAACTCCTGGACCAGGTAGAAGCGGACGAGGACCGCATCGCCGCCGCCCTGTCCGGCTCCCCACCGCCCGTAGCCGCGCTGGTGGCCGAGGCGGATGGCCGGCCGGTGGGATTCGCGCTGTACTTCCGGAACTTTTCCACCTTCCTGGGTCGCCAGGGCCTGTACCTGGAGGACCTGTTCGTCCTGCCCGAGTGGCGCGGCCGGGGCGTGGGCCGTCGCCTGATGCAGGCACTGGCGACGGAAGCCAGGCGATTCGGCGCTCGCCGAATGGACTGGTCGGTGCTGGACTGGAACGCCCCGGCCATCTCCTTCTACCGCGCCATCGGGGGTGAGCCCACACGGGCGTGGCAGGGCTGGCGCCTGGAAGGCGATGCGCTCGAAGCCCTGGCGGCGGACGACGACTGAGCGTCAGCGTCGCTGCCGGGCTAGGATAGGGGCACCACATCACGGGCTTTACGGAGGTCGGCGAGCATGCCCGATAGAGAACTCAACGCCCTGCTGGAAGATCTCCGCAGGGCCGTGGCCCAGAGCGAGGAGCTGACCGATGACCAGCGCCGCCGGCTCAGGAGCCTCGACCAGCAGATCAGGATGCGGCTGGACGAGACCCAGCCGGAGCCCGAGGAGGATCCGGTGGAAGCGGTCCGCCAGTACATCGACCAGTTCCAGCGTTCCCATCCCACCCTGACCCTGACCCTGGGCCGGGTGCTGGATGCACTCAACAAGATCGGCATCTGAATCGGCGCCATGTCACTACCCGAGCTTTTTAACCAGCCTGCGCCCCGACTGGGCAACCAGTACGACGACGACCGGGTGTTGCGCTCCCTGCTGGCCCGGCAGTTCGGAGGCGCAGTCCCGGCGGAGGTCCAGGGCGCACTGCGGGAGATGGGTGAACTGGCCGGCGGGGAGCTGTACCGCATGCAGCTCGAGGACCGGCTGAACGAGCCCCGCCTGACCCGCTACGACGCCTGGGGCAACCGGGTCGACAAAATCGAGGTGTCGCCCCTGTGGCGCAGGGCCGAGACACTGGCGGCGGAGTTCGGTCTCGTGGCGACCGGCTACGAGCCCGGTCACGGCCCGCTGGCCCGCACCCTGCAGTTCGCCCTGGTGCACCTGTTCCACCCGTCCACCGACGTCTACAGCTGCCCGCTGGCCATGACCGACGGCGCTGCCCGGACGCTGCTGGATTCGGGCAACAAGGCCCTGGCCGACCGGGCCGTGCCTCACCTCACCAGCCGGGATCCCGCCCGCTTCTGGACCAGCGGCCAGTGGATGACCGAGTCTACGGGCGGCTCCGATGTGGGCCGCTCCCAGACCGTGGCCCGGCCGGACGGGGACCGGTGGCGGCTCTTCGGCCGCAAGTGGTTTACCTCCGCAGCCACGTCCCAGATGGCGCTGACCCTTGCGCGGCCCGAGGGCAACCCTGTCGGCGGCAAGGGACTGGCCCTTTTCTACCTGGAAACCCGGGACGCTGATGGCCGGCTGGATCGCATCCGCGTCATGCGGCTTAAGGACAAGCTCGGCACGCGCAAGGTGCCCACGGCCGAGCTGATGCTGGAGGGCACGCCGGCGGTTCCGGTGGCGGGCCTGGAAGACGGCGTGCGGCGCATCGTGCCCATGCTGACCCTGACGCGCACCTGGAACAGCGTATGTGCGGCGTCGTTCATGCGCCGGGGCATCGCCCTGGCGAGGGATTTCGCCGCCCGTCGCGAAGTTTTCGGCCGGCCCCTTTCCCGGCAGCCCCTGCACCTGCAGACTCTGGCGACCATGCAGGCCGAGTACGAGGCGGCCTTCCACCTGTGCTTCAAGCTGGTGGAGCTGCTGGGACAGGTGGAGCACGGGGAGGCGGGCGAAGACCGGCGCCGGCTGCTTCGGCTGATGACCGGCCTGACAAAGCTCACCACCGGCAAGCAGGCAGTGGCGGTGACCAGCGAGGCCGTGGAAGCCTTCGGCGGCGCCGGCTACGTGGAGGACACGGGCCTGCCGGTGGTGCTCCGGGACGCCCAGGTACTGCCCATCTGGGAAGGCACCACCAACGTCCTCTCCCTCGAGGTGCTGCGGGCTGCGGACGCGGAGAGCCTGATGGCGCTGCGCGGACTGCTGGGACGCTGCGCCGGCGCCTGCCGGGACGGCGACCTTGCGACCGCCGCCGCGGTGGCCCTGGCCGCTGCGGACCGGGCCACGGCCTGGTACCGCGAGGCGTCCGGGCGGGGACCGGAGGCCGTACAGGAGCACGCGCGCCGGTTCGCCCTTACCCTGGGTAGGGCCACTGCCCTGGCGCTGATGTGCGAGCACGCCCAGTGGTCCCTGGACCAGGAGCGGGACGCACGAAGCCGCGCCGCGGCCCTGGCCTTCGCACGGCAGCAGCCCGTGGACCTGATGGGAGGCTTCGGACGGGACATTGCGGCCGCCCTGGCCCTGGACGAAATGCCCGAGAGCGGCGCGATCCGGGGCACGGGTTGAAAGCCCGCGTGGCGGCGGCCCTGGTGGTCGCCGCGGCAGCACTGTCGCCACAGCCGGCGGCCGCCGGCGCGACGGAGACCAGCGGCGAAATATTGCGTTGGGCCATCCCGGCCGCCGCGCTGGGACTGGCCTGGCAGCGGGAAGACCGGGCGGGTCTCGGCCAGTTCGCCTGGGCCTACGCGGCTGCCGCCGGCACCACCCTGGTGCTGAAGGCGGCGGTGGACGAGGAACGTCCGGACGGCGGCGGGGACGACGCGTTTCCCTCCGGCCACGCCGCGACTGCCTTCGCGGGGGCGGCGGTGCTGCAGCGGCGCTATGGCTGGGCCACGGCCTGGCCGGCCTGGCTGCTGGCGACCTGGACGGGATATACGCGGGTCGAATCCGACGAGCACGACTGGGGGGACGTGGCCGGCGGCGCTGCGGTGGGGATCGCTGCGGCCTGGCTCTTCGTGGAGCCGGCGCAAGGCGTGAAGATAGAGCCCGCCGCCGTGGGTGGCGACGGGCTCGGCCTCAAGGTGAGTCTGCGCTGGTAAGGCGTCTCAGGCGTCCGGAAGCAGGGCGTCGATCTTCGCGGCGCAGATGAAATCGTTCTCGGACAGCCCCTCGATGGCGTGGGTGGAGTAGCGCACCAGGCACCGGCCCCAGCCGACCTCCATGTCCGGGTGATGGTTCTCGGCGTTGGCGATCCAGGCCACGGCGTTGACGAAGCCCATGGTCTTGTTGAAGCCCTTGAACCTGAATTCCCTGCGGATTTCCGTGGCCTCGTCGTTGAGGCTCCAGTCGTCGTTCAGGTTGGCGAGTAGCTTCTCGGCTTCCGGGCGGGACAGAGGCTTCACGCCCGCCTCGCAGGGCAGGCAACGCTTCTCGGCAAGATCGGTCACTGGCTTGGTCTCCTGGATTCGGGGGTGAGGGACCGGCCGCCTAGGCGGTGGCGGCCTGCTCCTTGGGCGGGAAGAGGGGCTCGTGCATGCCCATGGCCTGGGCTTCCTTGATCAGCTTCAGCAGGTCCATCTGGGCGACCTCGAAGAGCGTGTCGAAGGACTTCAGCACAAAGTACACCGGCTGCATGATGTCGATCCGGTAGGGCGTGCGCAGCACATCCAGCACGTCGAAGGGCTTGCGCAGAGGCTCGTCGCTGTCCAGGGCGTATCGGGTCTCGGCGATAGAGGAGACGACGCCCGCGCCATAGGTCCGCAGGCCCTCGTCCGGCAGATCCACCAGTCCGAACTCCACGGTGAACCAGTAAAGCCGCGCCAGCCACGGCCGGTCTTCCTTGCGTGCGGCGGCGCCCGCCTTGCCGTAGGCGTGGGTGAATGCGGCGAAGCGGGGATCCGTCAGGTGCGGCGTGTGGCCGAAGATTTCGTGGAAGATATCCGGCTCCTGCAGGTACTCCATCTCGTCCCGGGAGCGGATAAAAGACGCCGCCGGGAATTTCTTGTTGGCCAGAAGGTTGAAGAAGTCCGTGAAATTGATGAGCGCCGGCACGGGAGCGACTTCCCAGCCCGTGTAATCGCGGAGAACCCGGCTGACGTCCTCGGCCTGGGGAACGCGGTCCTCCGGAAGGTCGAGCCTTTCCAGGGCGTTGATATAGGCCTGGCAGGCCCGACCGGGAAGCGACGGTTTCTGGCGCGTGATGAGCTCGTGCCAGATCCGGTTCTCTTCGTCGGTGTAGTGGATGTAGCCGTTCTCGTCCGGGACCTTGGCAACGTACTTGGTGCCTTTGCCCATGTTGTCCTCTGTTGATCGGATAGGGCCCCGAGTTTACCGGCCCGCTGTGGGAACTCGCATGACGCACTGCGCCATGCCTCGCCGCCGGCGGCGGTCAGCTCCTGGGCCGGTAGCGGGTCTCCACGTACTCGTCCACCAGGGCCTGGAAGTCGGCGGCGATGGTTTCGCCCTTCAGGGTCACGGTCTTTTCACCGTCCACGTAGACCGGCGCCACCGGGCGTTCCCCGGTGCCCGGGAGGCTGATGCCGATATTGGCGTGCTTGCTCTCCCCCGGTCCGTTCACCACGCAGCCCATGACCGCCACCGTCATGTCTGCCACGCCCTCGTAGCGCCTGCGCCATTCCGGCATCCGGTGGCGGATGTGGGACTGGATTTCCTGGGCCAGTTCCTGGAAGAAGGTGCTGGTGGTCCGGCCGCAGCCGGGGCAGGCCACCACCATGGGCGTGAAGGACCGCAGTCCCATACTCTGGAGGATCTCCTGGGCCACGACGACCTCCAGGGTCCTGTCGCCGCCGGGCTCTGGCGTCAGGGACACCCGGATGGTGTCGCCGATGCCTTCCTGCAGCAGCACGGCCATGCCCGCGGTAGAGGCGACGATGCCCTTGGAGCCCATGCCGGCCTCGGTCAGGCCCAGGTGCAGGGCGTAGTCGCAGCGGGAGGCCAGCTCCCGGTAGACGGCGATAAGATCCTGCACGCCGCTCATCTTGCAGGACAGGATGATCCGGTTTTTCGGCAGGCCCAGCTCCACGGCGCGCTCCGCGGAATCGACGGCCGAGCGCACCATGGCCTCGTGTGTGACGGCCCTGGCGTCCAGCGGCTCGGGGCGTTTCGAGTTCTCGTCCATGAGGCGCGTGAGCAGGTCGGCGTCCAGACTGCCCCAGTTGACCCCGATGCGAACCGGACGGTCGTAGCGGCAGGCCGTCTCGATCATTGCGGCGAACTGGGGATCCCGCTTGCGGCCCCGGCCCACGTTGCCGGGGTTGATGCGGTACTTGGACAGGGCCTCGGCGCAGGCCGGAACGTCCGCCAGCAGCTTGTGGCCGTTGAAGTGGAAATCCCCCACCAGGGGTACGTTCACGCCGTCGGCGTAGAGCCGCTCGCGGATGTCCGGCACGGCCCTGGCAGCCTCTACATTGTTCACCGTGATGCGCACAATCTCGGAGCCGGCGCGGGCGAGATCCGCCACCTGGCGCACCGTGGACGGCACGTCCGCGGTATCGGTGTTGGTCATGGACTGCACCACGACGGGTGCATCGCCGCCCACGCGGACGTGGTCCACGCTGACGGGTACTGTCCGGTGACGCTTCACCGGGTGGGTCACGCCCCCGCCTCCGTCTGCCTGGCCACGATCCACTCGTCCACCAGCTGCTCCAGGCTGTCCAGGGGGATGGCCCCGTTGGAGAGCACCAGGTCGTGGAAGGCCCGGATGTCGAAGTTCTCGCCCAGCGCGGCGGTGGCCCGCGCCCGGAGCTCCTTGATCTTCAGCTCGCCGATCTTGTAAGCCAGGGCCTGGCCCGGCCAGGCGATGTAGCGGTCGATCTCGTTGACGATGTCCGCCTCGGTCTTGGCCGCGTTCGCCCTGAAATAGTCGATCGCCCGCTGGCGGTCCCACTTCATTGCGTGGATGCCGGTATCCACCACCAGGCGCACTGCCCGCCACATCTCGTAGGTCAGCTGGCCGAACTTGGAATAGGGATCGGTGTACATGCCCAGCTCCGGTCCCAGGCTCTCGGCGTACAGCGCCCAGCCTTCCACGAAGGCCGTCACGCCTCCGTAGCGCCGGAACGCCGGCAGCCCGTCGATCTCCATGGCCAGCGCGATCTGGAAATGATGGCCGGGAACCGCCTCGTGGATGGTCAGGGCCTCAATCTCGTATTTCGGCCGCACCTCCGGCCGGTAGAGATTCACGTAGTAGTAGCCCGCGCGGCTGCCGTCCGCGGCCGGACGGGAGTAGTAGGCGGTGGTGGTATCAGGGGCGATGGCTTCGGGAATGGGCCGGACCCCGTAGGGCATCCTCGGCATTTTGCCGAACAGCTTCACGAGGGCCGGGTCCACCCGCTTGCTGGTGGCCAGATAGGCCTCGAACAGCGCCTCCGGCGTGTCGAAATAGAATTGCGGGTCGGTGCGCAGGTGCTGGAAAAACGCTTCCAGGTCACCCTCGAAACCCACCTGCTCGCGAATGGCTTCCATCTCGGCCCGGATCCGCGCCACCTCGGACAGCCCGATGTCATGAATCTCGGCCGGTGTGAGGTCCGTGGTGGTGAAATGACGCGCCCGCGCCTCGTAGTACGCCAGGCCCTCGGGCTGGTCCCAGACGCCAACCGTGTCCCGGGACTGGGCGAGATAGGTGCCGCGGAAGAACTGATCGAAACGGGCGTAGGCCGGCCGGATGACCGTCTCCACGGCGGCCAGGCCCCTCGCGCGCAGGTCATCCGCGACTTCCGGGGGCAGGGACTCCGGCATTTCCCGGAAGGGCGACAGCCACGGGCTGTCCGCGGCCGGCGTGGCAGCCTGGGCGGAAATCTGGTCCGCGATGCGCTCGGCAATCACATGGGGATGCATGACGTCGGAGCGCAGGCCCTTCTTCAGCAGGGCGATGGTCTGGTCTACGTATGGCCCGAAGGCCTCCATGCGGGCGATCCAGTCTTCGTAGTCCCGGGCGGTATTGAAGCGAAGCCGCTCCGCCGTTTCGTAGGCGGTGTGGGGGCCGCCGCGCTGGTTCAGGGGAATCAGGTAACGCTGGTACCGGTAATGGTTCAGCCGGGACTGCAGCTCCTTCCTGTACATTTCCCGAGACAGGCGGCCCTGGGTCGCCAGATACGCCGGGTCGATGGCCACGAGCCGGTCCATGGCCTCCCGGTCGGCGGCGTGACTGGCCTCGATGGCCTCCATGGACAGGTCCGGCCATCGATCGTTGTAGCGCGGATCGCCCAGGCTGGAGGCCCAGGTGGGA
>JARRON010000005.1:0-186056 GCA_037383845.1 Gammaproteobacteria bacterium | reverse complement strand
CCCAGGCGCCGGCCAGCAGGTCGGTGACCCGCAGGGACAGGAGCGCGGCCAGTGCGGCAGGCGGCGGCGGCTCGGGCCCCACCTCCGGAGACCGGGCCGCCCGGAGCCAGGCCGTGCCGGATCCTTCCCCGGGTCGCATGCTGACCTTCACGGTGCCTACGGTTTCCTCGAAGACGAACTCCGGGCTTTCGTCGCCCTCCATGGCAAGGGTCAGCGCGGCCCCGACGGTGGCGTGTCCCGCAAACGGCAGCTCGCCGGCGGGCGCGAAAATCCGCAGGCGATGGGTGTGGCCGCCGGTTTCCGTTGGCCGGACGAAGGCGGTGGCGGAGAACGCGAACTCCCGCGCGATGCCACGCATCTGGGCGGCCGACAGGCCCTGGGCCTCCGGCAGCACAGCGAGGGGATTCCCGGCGTAGGGGCGGGAAGTGAATACGTCCAGGATCCGGAAACGATAGCCAGCAGCCATGACGATATTGTTGCTCAGGAGCCGGGCATATTACCGGGATGACAGCGGCAGGGAGCCTGCTAGGCGACCCGCTCCAGAAACCTCGCCGCCACCCAGCTGGACCAGGCGGCGATGGTCATGGACGGCGGAGAGCCCGGGGCCGCCGGAAGGGCGGCGCCGTCGATCACGAACAGGCCGGGGTGGCCGTGGACCTCCCCGCCCGCGTCCACCACGCTGTCGGCAGCATCGGTGCCGAGCACGGCGCCGCCCAGGGGGTGGACGGTGAAGGGCTTGCGGAGCCGCCGCACGGGCCGGCCCGAAGCCCGGGCGATTTCTTGCAGCATCTCCGCGAGCCTTGCGAAAACGGGACTGCCGTCGGCGTCGTAGCGTACCCGGAGCCTTCCCCGCACCAGGGACACCGTACCGTCGGCGGCGTCGGCGCCCATGCCCGCCAGGATCAGATCCCGGCGGATCCGGTCCCGCCAGAACCGGGGCAGGGGTAATCCGTCAGTGCCCACGACGCCGATAGTCAGAAGCATGGTGCCTTCGTCGTCGACGCCCCGGGGACGGACAACGCCGTGACAGGGCAGTCCCTGGGAATAGTCGGCTTCCTCGTCGTCCAGCGCCCACCATCCGGCGACGTCACCGTTGGTGCCGAACCGCTCTCCCAGGGCCCTCAGCCCCTGCAGGCCCCGCGCTTCGTCGCGGCTGACCAGAAGCAGCCGCAGGGTGTTCATGGTGCCGGCCGCGAGCATCACATGCTCGGCGTAGAAGGGCTCCAGCCGGCCGGTATAGAGATTGCGCACCTGGACGCAGTAACGGGCCGCCTGGGTCTGCCGGCAGCGGTGCACGGACACCGCCTCGTGCATGTCCAGCACGCGCAAGCCCCGCCGCATTGCCGGAGCCAGCAAAGCGAAGTCCAGGGTCGTCTTGGTGCCGAAACGGGAGCCCAGCGGCCCGCCATCCTTCCAGTCGCACTCGCGCCGGCGAATGCCCTCGCCCCAGTCGATTTCCCGGCTGGTGCCCGGGGTCTCGGGAAACTGGACTGCATGCCGGGGACCGGACAGGGTCGGGCTTCCGTCCAGCACGGGGTGGTCGGCGAAACGGCTGGCCGCGAGGTTCGGGATGGCGTCTTCCATGCGGGGGACACGGCCTCCCATCTCCGCCATTACCCGCTCGTAGTGCGGCTCCATGGCCTCGCTCGCCACGTCGGGGTGGTGGCCGTCCCAGTAGCCGGGGACCGCGGGCCGGGCGTTCAGTCCGGTATACACGTGGCTGCCCCCGCCAACGCCAGAGGCGCACAGCACCGACACGTCGCCGGCACCGAAATATTCGAAAAGCCCGTCCGCGGAGAACCGCAGGCCCCGGCGCGGCGCAATGGCGCCGTGTGCGGCCTTGATGCCCCGGGTGAGCAGACGTGCCCGGGCAGGATAGGGCCGGCGGTTGGGGATGCCCATGGAGCGGACCGGAAGCGTGTCCCGCCACGGGCCACGCTCCAGCAGCGTCACGTCCGCGCCCGCCTCCGCAAGGCGCTCAGCCGCGACGGAGCCGCCGAATCCGCTGCCGACGATGAGCACCTCGTGTACGCGCGCCATGGGGCCTCCCCGGCCTCTCTGTCCCTGCTCACATTATGACCCCGGGCCGGAGCCGGGGCGACGCTAGCGGGAGGATAGCCCGGCGAATATCCAGCCGGCCAGCACCAGGTGGGTCACGGCGGCTGCACCCGCCACGTAGGGGGCGAAGGGTCCTGCGACCACGCCGCTCCAAAGCAGCAGGGCCGCCATGGAGTGATAGCCGGCGAGCACGACGCCGGCTTCCCGGGCGAAGGCCGCGGCTCGCGGCCGGGAGGCGAACCAGGCCAGGGCCCCCAGGGCCAGGAGTGCGGCGCCGAGCAGTCTGAAGGCCTGGGCCAGCCCGGCATCCGGGAAGAGTCCCATCAGATCGCCGGCGAGCCGGGGCACCAGCAGGCACGGCAGTCCGGCGGCCAGTTCCAGCCCGGCGGTGACCAGGAAGGGTGCCCGCAGACGTGCGGCGCCCGGGCTCACGGTTTCGCTCCGGCCAGCGGGGACAGCCGCGCCTGCACGAGCCGGCGCGCCCGGTCGAAGTCCACCTGCTCCGGCGCCTCCACGTCCGCGACGAGTTCGTCCAGGATCTGGGCCTGTACCCGGCCCCGCCGCTGCGCCTCGGCGTAGGACACGTCGTCCCGGAACATCACCAGGCCGTAGCGGGTCACGAACCGTTCAGGGAAACGCCTTTCGAGGGCGAAAGCCACTTCCTTGCGCAGCCGGAACCGGGGATCGCGCACCGAGTCCCGCATCTCCACGTAGTTCTCCAGGGCCATGTCCGCGATGGCCTCGGCGTTGGGTTTCCGCTGCCGGAAGAAGTCCTCGAACACCCGCGCCCAGTCCTCGCCGTGGGCCTCGACGCACTCGTCCAGGGCAAGGCAGTCTTCGAAAGCACAGTTCATGCCCTGGCCGTGGAACGGCACGATGGCGTGGGCGGCGTCACCGATGAGCACGGCCCTGCCGCCGACATGCCAGGGCCGGCAGCGCACGGTGCCCAGCTCACCCAGCGGGTTCGCCTCGAACTGCGCCTCGTAGCCAGGCATGAGGGCGGCGGCGTCGGGAAAGGCGGACTCAAAGAAGTCCCGGACGGCGTCCCGGTCGCGGAGGTCGGCGAAGGACGGCGTCCCCTCGTAAGGCATGAAAAGGGTGACGGTGAAGCTGCCGTCGGCGTTAGGCAGGGCGATCAGCATGTAGCCGCCCCGCGGCCAGATGTGCAGGGCGTGGGGCTCCATGGCGTAGCCGCCGCCTTCCGCCGGCGGCATGGTCAGCTCCTTGTAGCCGTGGGCAAGCATGTCCGAGTGGGCTTCGAATCCCGGGCGCTCGGCCATGGCCATCCGCACGGGGGAGCCCGCACCGTCGGCGGCGACGGTCGGCGCCATTGGCACCGGCATGAGGCTTCCGTCCGACTCGTCGCGGAAAACGAGCCGGTTCGCCTCGAAGTGCGCCTCCACGAGCCGCATCCCGAACTGCAGATCCACGCCCTCGGCTTCCGCGGCGTCCAGCAGCAGGGCGTTCAGCCCGGGCCGGGAGACCGAGTAGATGATCTCGTGGGGCTGCTGCCCGTAGGGCTGGAGGTCCTGTCCGCCCTCGCGGTCGTGCACCATGCGGCCTCGCATCACCGTCAGCAGGGGCCGGACCTGCCCGGCCAGCCCCGCGGCCTCCAGGGGCTTTAGACCCCGGTTCGCCAGGGCCAGGTTGATGGACCGGCCCGCCGGCTGGGCTACCCGCCGGGGATCGGGCCGCCGCTCGTAGAGGCTGACCGGCAGGCCCCGGCGGGCCATGAACAGGGCTGCAAGCGTACCCGCCAGGCCGGCGCCCACCACCGTCAACCGGCTCATGACAGGGCTCCGCACAGCGCTTGCACGAAACGGTCGACGTCCGTGTAGCTGTTGTACAGGGGCGCAGGCGCTGCCCGGATGATGTCCGGCTCCCGCCAGTCGCAGATCACGCCCGCCTCGGCGAGGCGGCGAAAGACGCCGCGGCCCCGCTCGGCGCCGCCGGCAAGCCGCAGGGACAGCTGGCATCCCCGGCGCTCCGGCGCCAGGGGGGTGACGATCGCGACCCGGTCCGCGCAGGTGGCGGTGATCCTGTCGGCCAGGTAGCCGGTGAGCTCGAGGGACTTGGCCCGCAGCCGCTCCATCCCGGCCTCCATGAAAATCTCCAGGGACGCCAGCAGCGCGGCCATTCCGAGGACAGGCGGATTGGACAGCTGCCACCCGGCTGCACCGGGCGCCGGATGGAAATCCGGTCCCATGAGGAAACGGCTCTCGGCGTCGTGGCCCCACCAGCCGGCGAAACGGGGCCCGGAGAAACCGCTGCCGTGGCGTTCGTGGACGAAGGCGCCGGCCACGGCGCCGGGTCCGCCGTTGAGGTACTTGTAGCTGCACCATACGGCGAAGTCGCAGTCCCAGTCGTGCAGGGACAGCGGCACGTTGCCCACGGCGTGGGCCAGGTCCAGGCCGACCAGCGCGCCGCAGGCCCGGGCCCGGCGCGTGAGTCCGGCCATGTCCATGACCTGTCCCGACAGATACTGCACTCCCGGGAGCAGCACCATCGCCAGCTCGTCGGCGTGGGCGTCAATGGCGGCGGCCACGTCCTCGTCCCGGATGGCCGCTTCGCCTTCCCGGGGCGCGACTTCCACCAGGCAGTCCGCCGGGTCCAGGCCGTGGAATTCGAGCTGGGAAACCACGGCGTAGCGATCCGACGGGAATGCGGGCCGTTCCATGAGGATCTTTCGGCGGGATCCCGAGGGCCGGAAAAAACTCACCATCATCAGGTGCAGATTGACGGTGAGCCCGTTCATGCAGACCACCTCGTTCTCGCGCGCCCCGGTGAGCTCCGCCAGCGCCCCGGCGAACTGCTCGTGATAACCCTTCCAGGGCCGCGGGCCCCGGAAATGGCCTTCCACCGCCAGTTCCTTCCAGGCTTCCAGCTCCTCGGCCAGATACCGGGGCGCGGTCTTCGGTTGCAGCCCCAGGGAATTGCCACAGAGGTAGACGCTGTCCCCGCCGGCGTGGGGCGGAATGAAGAACCGCTCCCGGAACCCGACCAGCGGGTCCCGCGCGTCCCGCTGCTCGGCGGTACCGGCGACAGTTGCGGGACCGCTCACGCGTCCGGCTCCACGGGATACAGCACGGGCCGGGAGGGTGCAGCGTCCAGCGCCCAGGGCGCGAGCTGGAGGGACAGGGCGTACAGGCCGTCGGGCAGGTCGCCGGGCACGAAGATCATCTCCGTGATGGTGGCTTCCGGGCGGCTCGCTTCCCCGGCGTCCTGGCTGCCGGCGGGCAGGCCCCAGAACTTGCGGTGAGCGGCCAGTCGTCCCTGGTCCAGGATCCGGTCAACGGACGGTAGGTCCGTGAGCAGGTGGCGGACCCCCAGGGCGACGATCCGTTCCATGGCCTGGAGCGAGAAATAAGGGGGGATCGGCGGCGCCATCCAGTCCCGGCGGGTCTTCTCCGGATCGTTGGGCAGGCTGCGTACGACAAGGGCGGCAAGGGCCCGGCGAGCCGAATCCGGGACGGCGCAAAGCGCCGCTTCAAGAACGCGGGCGGTGATCATGGTGTCGCCTTCGGCGGGCGGGGGGTCAGCGGTTTCCCCGGACCGCGCCGCGTCCTCCGGCGTGACCGTTACCAGTCCGGCGGGCAGCAGCGGTGCCATGGCGGCGCCGTGGACCGGGACCCGGTCGAGAGTGACATGACCGATGCCCTCCGTATGGGTCCCGTTACAGTGGGTCACGACGGTGACCGTCTCGCAGTTGCAGCTTCCCCCGGCCCGGGTGTCACCGACGAAGCTGCCGGCGGACAGGGGCGTCGCGTCGGCGGGGGGCGCGTGGAAATGCCCGGGCTGGGGACCACCGGGCGACAGCGGGATCGCCAGGCTGACCGGCCGGTCCCCGAGGATCCGCAGCCGGCGACCCGCGTGCTCCATCCAGGTGGTCACACGAATGCCCCCGCGTCGAGGCCGAGCCATTCCAGTGCCGTGCCGGCCAGCAGCCTGGCCTTGACCTCGTCGGACAGGTCGTCCATGGACTCGATGAGGGATCCGGGCTCTGCCTCGCCGAGCGGGAAGGGGTAGTCGCTGCCCATGGCGATGTGCTTTTCGCCGAGCTGCCGGATCATGAACCGCAGCATGTCCGGGTCGTGCACCAGGGCGTCCACGTAGAAACGCCCCACGTAATCCCGGGGATTCTTCTCGTTCTCCACGGCCACCAGGTCGGGCCGGACGCGGAAGCCGTGCTCGATGCGTCCCAGGGTGGCGGGGAAAGCGCCGCCACCGTGGGCGAAGGCGACCTTGAGGCCTGGCAGGCGCTCGAATACGCCGCCGAAAATCATGGAGCAGATGGAAAGGGACGTCTCTGCCGGCATGCCCACCAGCCAGGGCAGCCAGTACTTGGACATCCGGTCCCGGCCCAGCATCTCCCAGGGATGGACGAATACAGCCGCATCCAGCTCCAGGGCCGCTTCCAGGACGGGAAAGATCTGGGGGTGATCGAGGTTCATCCCGTTGACGTGGGTGCCGATCTCGATGCCCGCCAGCCCAAGTTCCTTCACGCAGCGTTCCAGTTCCCGGGCCGCCAGGTCCGGCGACTGCATGGGCAGGGTGCCCAGGCCTATGAACCGCCGGGGGTGGTCGCGGACCACGCCGGCGATGTGGTCGTTGACGAATCGCGACAGGTCCAGGGTGTCCTGGGGCTTCGCCCAGTAGCTGAACATGATGGGCACGGTGGACAGCACCTGGACGTGAACGCCGTGGCCGTCGCAGTCGGAGAGACGCTCCCGGGCGTCCCAGCAGTTGGAATCCACCTTGCGAAAAAACTTGCCGTCCAGGAGCATGCGGCCGCAGCCGGGGCCGTGTTTCTCCAGCTGCACCCAGCCGCCATAACCGTAGCGGTCCTTAAGGTCCGGCCAGTCCGGCGGCAGGATGTGGGTGTGTATGTCGATCTTGAGCGGGGCGGACATCTTGGCTGCCGGGGATGCGGTCGGGACGCTCGAACGGACGTGCCTAGCTACGGTCGGGCATGCGGTGGCCGCAGCGATCGCAGACCAGGTGATCCGGGTCGGCGTAGAAACGGTCGAACACCGGGGGCAGCTGCTTCACGATGTCGCTGACGTGAAGATACTCCTCGTAGAGCCTGTTGCCGCAGTTTTCGCAGAACCACATGAAGCCGTCCTTCTCCTCGGGTCGCCGCCTGCGTTCCAGCACCAGGCCCACCGTGTCCGCATACCGCTGGGGCGAATGGGGCACCTCCGGCGGCAGCAGCATCATCTGTCCCTCCCGGATGGGCACGTCGACGATCTGTTCTCCCTGGACGGTCTTGAGCAGCATATCTCCCTCGACCTGATAGAACAGTTCCTCACCCGGATCCCAGTGGTAGTCACTGCGGGTGTTGGGTCCGCCGACCACCATGACGATGAACTCCGAGTCTTCAAACACCACCTGGTTGCACACGGGTGGCCTGAGCCGGTCCCGGTTGTCCTCGATCCACTGGCGGAAATCGAACGCTTTGAGGGGCTTCATTTCAGTCGTCCTCGTCGATCAGCGCGATGCACTTCAGCTCGATCGCGATGGGCGTCGGCAGCCGGTTGACCTCCACCGTCGTCCGGCACGGCGCGTTGTCCGGGAACCGCCCGTTCCACAGCCGGTTGAACGTCTCGAAGTCGCGCTCCATGTCGGTGAGGAACACGGTCACGTCGATGAGCCGTTCCCAGCGGGAACCGGCGGCCTCCAGCACCCGCCGGACGTTGTCGAACACCGCGAGGGTCTGCGCCTCGATGTCGTGGTCGACGACCCGGCCCCGGCCATCCAGGGTGACGCCGGGGATGGGACCCCCGGCGGGGTCGCGCGGACCCAGGCCGGACAGGAAGATGAACCGGCCGACCCGCCGGGCGTGGGGATAACGGCCCACCGGCGGGGGTGCGGATCCTGTGGTGGTCGTGTCTGCTGAAGTCATGGTCGGACTCACTGGTAGCTGACGCAAACGTTACGGGCTTCGGTAAAAAACCGCATGGCCTCGAACCCGCCCTCCCGGCCCAGGCCGGATGCCTTCATGCCGCCCAGGGGTGTGCGCAGGTCCCGGAGCATCCAGCAGTTCACCCACACCAGGCCGGCTTCCAGCTGCGCCGCCATGCGGTGGCAGCGGCCCACGTCGCGACTCCACACCGAGGCGGCCAGCCCGTAAGGCACGTCGTTGGCCAGGGACAGGGCCTCGGCCTCGCCGGCGAAGGATTGCAGGCTGGCCACGGGGCCGAAGATCTCTTCCCGGTTGGTCCGGCAGTCCTGGCCCAGTCCTTCCAGCACCGCCGGGGAGACGAACCAGCCTCTCCGGCAGCGGTCCGAGTCGGGCACGACGGCCTCGCCGCCGCAGAGCAGACGGCCGCCCTCGGCACGGGCGGTTTCGATGGCGTCGAGGACTTTCTCGCGGTGCGCCCGGGACACCAGGGCGCCCTGGTCCGTATCCGGCGACAGGGGATCGCCCACTTTCAGGGCCCGGACCCGCTCGACGAACGCTTCGCGGAAACGCTCGTACAGCGGCGCCTCCACGAGGATCCGGGAGCCGCACATGCATACCTGGCCCTGGTTGGTATAGGCGGACCGGAGTACGCCCTCCAGTGCGGTGTCGAAGTCGCAGTCGGCGAAGACCACAGCGGGGTTCTTGCCGCCCAGTTCGAGGGACAGCTTGCGGAAATGCGGCGCCGCGGCGGCGGCGATGGCCGCGCCGGTGGCGGTGCCCCCTGTGAAGGAGACCGCGCGGATCTCCGGATGGCTGACCAGGGCCGCGCCGATGCCCGGCCCGCGGCCGTGGAGCACGTTGAGTACGCCCGGGGGCAGGCCGGCCTCGGCGGCCAGCCGGCAGAAGATTGCTGCGGAGACCGGCGTCAGTTCCGACGGCTTGGCGATCACCGTGTTGCCCGCCGCCAGGGCCGGGGCGATCTTCCAGGTCAGCAGGTAAAGCGGCAGGTTCCAGGGGGAGATGCAGCCCACCACGCCGTGGGGCTGCCTCAGGGTGTAGTTGACGGCCTGGCCCATGGCATGGGACTCGCTGGCGAACTGCGTCGCGGCAGCGGCGAAGAAGCGCAGGTTCTGTGCGACCCGGGGGATGTCCACCGTCCGGGCCAGGGACAGGGGCTTGCCGGTGTCGGCGGATTCCGCTGCCGCCAGCGCGTCGGCGTTGGCCTCCACGGCGTCGGCCAGCGCCAGAAGCCAGCGTGATCGCTCTTCCGCGCCGGCATCCCGCCAGCCGGGAAACGCCCGCCGGGCCGCGTCCACGGCGGCCGCCAGGTCCCCCTCGTCCGCGTCCGCCACCTGGCCCCGGGCCTGCCCGGTGGCCGGCTCGTACACGTCCAGCCAGGCGCCGGAGGCCGGATCGCGGAAGCGCCCGTCGATGAAGTTCCGGATCCGGTGATCGTCGGGGGCCATCTAGAGGCAGCCCGTCCTTCCCCCGTCCACGGGCAGGCTCACGCCGTTGATGTACGCGGCGCGATCCGAGACCAGGAAGGCCACGGCCCACGCCGTCTCCTCCGGCCGTGCGAACCGCCCGGCAGGGACCTGCGCGCGGGCGGCCTCGGCCATCTGTTCCGGGCTGCCGCCGGATTTCGCCGCCCGCTGCCGGAACAGGTAGTCCAGCCGCTCCGTGGCGGTGAACCCCGGCAGGACGTTGTTCACGGTGATGCCGTCGGCCGCCAGCTCCCGGGAAAGGGTCTTGGCCCAGCTGGCCATGGCCCCCCGGATGGTATTGGACACGCCGAGACCAGGGATGGGCTCTTTCACCGACGTGGAAATGATGTTGACGATCCGGCCGTAGCCTTCCGCCTGCATGCCCGGGACCAGCGCCCGGGCCGCCAGCTGGGCGGCGACCAGATGCTGCCGGAAGGCGGCCAGGTAGTCGTCCGGCGCCGCATCGAAGGCCCGTCCTGCCGGCGGGCCCCCGGTGTTGTTCACCAGGACGTGAACCGGGCCCTCGCCGGCGATCCCGGCGAAGACGTCGGCCGTGGCCGACGTGTCGTTGAAGTCTACGGCCCGTGACCGGTGGCGGCGGGCGCCGCCGGGCAGGCCTTCCACCAGCGTGCCCAGGGCGTCTTCGCTGCGGGCCAGGACTACCAGCTCCGCACCGCATTCCGCCAGGACCAGGGCGACCGCCCGGCCGATGCCGCGGCTGGCGCCGCAGACGACCGCGCGCCGTTGTTTCAGGCTGATTTCCATGGGGCCTCCCGGTTCATCGCCGGCATTCTAGCGTCCCGGCCGGCGCTGCACCTGCGGCGGTGCAAGGTCGGGGCCACACTCCACCCACACCCGCTCCGGTGCGCCGTCGAGTTTGAGCGCCGTCAGGCGGCCTCCCCAGACGCAGCCGGAATCCAGGGCGAAGACGCCCTCGTCGCTCACCTCGCCCAGGGTGGACCAGTGTCCGAAGACGATACGAAGCCCCCGGCTGCGCCGCCCGGGTGCCCGGAACCAAGGGGTCAGCTCGGCGGAGGCCCTCCCGGGGGGGCCTTTCTCGTCGAGGTCCAGCCGGCCGTCGGTCCGGCAGTACCTCAGCCGCGTAAAGCAGTTGACGATGAACCGCAGCCGTTCCATGCCCCGGAGTTCCGGTGACCAGCGGTCTGGCCGGTCGCCGTACATGTTCCGGAGAAACCCGATGAACTCCGGGCCCGCCAGGACCGACTCCAGCTCTCCGGCCGCGCTCTGGGCATCGTCGAGGGTCCACTGGGGCGGCAGCCCGGCGTGGACCATCGTGTAGCCCACGGCATCGTCGTGGTGCAGCAGCGGACGACGCCGGAGCCATTCCAGCAGCTCGTCCCGGTCGGGGGCGTCGAGGATCGGTTCCAGGGTATCCCGGGAGCGGGGCGATCGGGCGGGATCGAAAGCGACGGCCAGCAGGTGGAGATCGTGGTTGCCCAGCACGGACACCGCAGAGTCACCCAGGCGCTTCACGAAACGCAGGGTCTCCAGGGAGCTGGGCCCGCGGTTGACCAGGTCGCCGCAGAACCAGACCTGGTCGCGGGCCGTATCAAAGTCCAGCCGGTCCAGCAGCCTCCGCAGGGGATCCAGGCATCCCTGCAGGTCGCCGATGGCGTAGACCGCCATCAGTGGAGTGCGCCGGGCCTGGCCAGGGTGAAGGGGGCGATGGGCGCTTCGAACTCCCGGCCTTTGTCGTCCACCATGTGGTAGCTGCCCCTCATGGAGCCCACCGGCGTCGCAATGACCGCGCCGCTGGAATAGGTGAAGGTTTCCCCGGGCGGGATGCGTGGCTGCTCGCCCACCACGCCGGGACCGCGGACTTCCTGCACCCGTCCGTCGGCGTCGGTGATGATCCAGTGGCGCGACAGCAGCTGGGCCGCGACGGTGCCCTCGTTGCGGATCTCCACGGTGTAGGAGAACGCGAACACGGCTTCCCCGGGATCGGAACGGGGCTCCAGGTATCGGGTGCGGACCTGCACCCGGATCTGGTGCTCGCTCATCGGCGAAGTCCGCCCGGGAGGCTCGGGAAGACGGTCATGCCGGGAGCCGCACTGCCAGCACGTCGCAGGGTGCCCCGTGCAGGACCGCGTCCTCGGTCAGGTTGACGATCAGGGCCAGGCCGTGCCGCTCCCGGCTGCCCAGCACGACCAGGTCGGCAGACCATTCCCGCGCTTCCCGGACCAGTTCGGTCTTGATGGTGCCGGCCACGACGCCGCGCTCGGCCTCCGCCAGGCCGGATCGCTCTGCGAGCTCGGTGAGCCGGGTGCGGGCGCCGGAAACCAGCTCTTCCTCGATGTTCACCGCCGGCAGCAGGGCCTCGCCCATGGGTTCCACCGGCACGTATTCCACGATGTGCAGCAGCCGCAGCTTACCGCCCGTGAGGCCGGCGATCTCCCTGGCCCGCTCCAGGACACGGTCACTGTGCTCACCCAGGTCCAGTCCCACGAGGATGCGCTTGTAGGGCATGACGAAATCTCCGCTGGCAGCTGTCCCAATTATAGCGGCGGCGGGTCCGGCCCTCAGCCCGCTCCGCCGGCCGCCAGCCGGGCGAAATCCTCCGGGGCCAGCTGCTCCGCCCGCTGGCCGGGGTCGATGCCTGCGGCCCGCATGGCGTCTTCGTCGACGAACCCGGAGAGGGCGTTACGGAGGGTCTTTCGTCGCTGGGCGAACGCCGCCCGCACCACGGCAGCGAAGCGCTCCGGGTCGGGAAGGGGAAACGGCGGGGCGTTCCACGGCACCAGACGCACGACGCTGGACCAGACTTTCGGCGGAGGACGGAAGGCGCCGGGGCCGACATCGAACAGCCGCTCTACCCGGCAGCCTGCTGCCAGCATGACCGTCAGCCGGCCGTAGGTCTTGGAACCGGGGCGTGCGGCCATGCGCTCCACGACCTCCCGCTGGAGCATGAAGTGCATGTCCCGGATGATGCCGCGCTGTCCGAGAAACCGGAACAGCAGGGGCGTGGAGATGTTGTAGGGAAGGTTGCCCACCAGGCGAAGGCGTTGCCCGGCCGGGGCCAGCCGCGCCAGGTCCAGCCGGAGGGCATCGCCCTGGACCACCGTCAGGGTCTCGCCGGCCTCGGGCCACTGCGCAAGTCGGCCGGCCAGGTCCCGGTCCAGCTCGATCACCGTGAGATTCCCGGCGCTCTCCAGGAGCGGCCGGGTCAGGGCGCCTTCCCCAGGTCCGATCTCCACGAGGTTCTCGCCCGGCCGGGGATCCAGCGCATCCAGGATGCGCCGGATCACTCCCTGATCGTGGAGGAAGTTCTGCCCAAAGCGCTTCCGGGGGCGGTGGTTCAAGGCGGGATCGACGGGGATGAGCCGGGCGAAGATTATGCGCCGCCCGCCCGGCGGGTGCACAGGCCGGTGCCTGACCGGGTCCGCCTAGCCTGCGGATGCGCGCCGGAATGCCATCCCGAGGGCCAGGTCCAGGGCGGCCTCCAGGCTGCCGGGGTCTGCCTCGCCGCGGCCGGCGATGTCCAGCGCCGTGCCGTGGTCCACGGAGGTCCGGATGATGGGCAGGCCCAGGGTGACGTTCACCGCCCTGCCGAAGCCCGCGTACTTCAGTACGGGCAGGCCCTGGTCGTGGTACATGGCAAGGACTGCGTCGGCGTTCTCCAGGCGGGAGGGGGTAAAGATCGTATCGGCCGGCAAGGGCCCCGACAGGTCCATGCCTTCGTCCACGAGGCGGCGAATCAGCGGGGCAATGACACGGATCTCCTCGTCGCCGAGCTGCCCGGATTCCCCGGCGTGGGGGTTGAGTCCCGCCACGAGCACCCGGGGCCGGGCGATGCCGAACCGGGTTCGGAGGTCGGTGACGAGGACGCGGATCACCTGCTCCAGCCGGTCCGCGGTGATGGCACCGGGGACCGCTGACAGCGGCAGGTGAGTGGTGGCCAGCGCCACCCGGAGATCGCCGGCGGTGAGCATCATCACGGGGTGGCCGCCGGTGATATCCGCGAGGAATTCGGTGTGACCGGAGAACGGCCTGCCCGGCATGGCCAGGACGGCTTTCTGGACGGGGGCGGTGACCATGGCGTCCAGGCGGCCCGTCTGGCAGCCGGCTGCCGCCCGGCGAAGCGTCTCCAGCACGGCGGGCGCGTTGGCCGGGTCCGGGCGGCCCGGCGCCACCGGCGCGGCCAGGGGAATGTCCATCACCTGGAGCTCCCCGGCCCGGTGGGGTCCGGGCGAGTCTACGCCTCGCACGGTCACGCCGGCGCTGAGCCTGGCGGC
The DNA here is from genome assembly GCA_037383845.1 of Gammaproteobacteria bacterium. Lineage (GTDB taxonomy): Bacteria > Pseudomonadota > Gammaproteobacteria > Steroidobacterales > XN24 > JARRON01. The sequence continues at coordinate 172,359 of JARRON010000005.1, read as the reverse complement.
CAGGTCCCGGAGGTGTTCCAGGGGACCGAAGGCAGCGAGCCGGCACGGCCATTCGCGGGCGGCGACGGCCAGGCACAGTTCAGGCCCGACGCCCGCCGGCTCGCCGGCGGTGAGACCGATAGCGGGCTGGCGGCTCACGGGCGTGGGATCAGCTCCGTATCTCGACCCAGGCCTCGTCCCGCAGCTGGCGCAGCCAGAGCTCCGTCTCCTGCTCCTGCTTGCTGGCCCGGATGGCCTGGATGGCGTTACGACGCCGGACCTCTTCGGTGGTGTCCCGCTCGCCCCGCTCCAGCAGCTGGACGATGTGCCAGCCGAAAGGACTCTTGAAAGGCTCGCTGATTTCCCCGGGCTCGAGCGTGTCCAGCTGGCGCTCGAATTCCGGGACGAAGGTCCCGGGAGGGTTCCAGCCCAGGTCGCCCCCGGCGGTGGCGGTGCCTGGGTCCTCGGACTCCAGGCGGGCGATGTCCTCGAAAGACTCGCCCTCGAGAATACGCTCACGAAGGCGCTCCAGCTGGGCGCGCACCGCCTCGTCGTCCAGGATTTCGTTCGTACGCAGCAGGATGTGGCGGGCGTGGGACTGGAGCTGGACCACCTGCTCCGTGCCGCCGCGGGTGTCGTTCACCCTGAAAATGTGGAAACCGCTGGGGCTCCGGACCGGGTCACTGATCTCGCCGGGCTTGAGGCTGGTGATGACCTCCTGGAACTGGGCGGGGATCTGGTTGCCCACGCGCCAGCCCAGCCTGCCGCCATTGAGCGCCTGCTGTCCGTCGGAACTGGACACGGCCAGTTCGGCGAAGTCCTCGCCGTTGAGCAGCCGCGTGTGAAGATCGTTGATGCGCGCTTCCGCGGCAGCCGCCTCGCCCACGCTGACGTCCCTGGGGAGGGCCACCAGGATCTGGGAGATGTCGTACTCGGTGCGCTCGTCAGCGCTCGCTTCCTCCCGCTCCAGCCACCGCTGGATCTCCCGCTCGGTGACCGCGATCTTCGCCACGACGTCCCGCTGGCGAAGGGCCTCGATGGTCAGCTCCCGCCGCACCTGCTCCCGATACTGGCGGTAGTCCAGGCCTTCCGTGGCCATGGCCTGGGGCAGTTCCGAGAGGCTGATGCCGTTGGCGGACGCAATGCGCTGCAGGGTCGCGTTGAGCTGCTCATCGACAATCCGGATGCCGAGCCGCTCCGCCCGCTGCAGCTGAACCTGCTGGACGATGAGGTTCTCCAGAACCTGCTCCCGGACCACGTCCGGAGGCGGCAGCCGGGTGCCCTGGGCCCTGAGCTGGGCGGTGATGATTTCCACCTGGGCGTCCAGTTCCGATTCCAGGACGACGCCGTCATTTACGACGGCCACGATCCGGTCGAGGACGGCCTGCGCGTGGGCGTTCCCCGCGGCCAGCGCCGCGAGGAGACAAAGGGTCAGTCGGGAAAGCATGGACGGACTATTCGTAGACGTTGTATCCAAGGATATCACTCTCAAACCGGCTTCTCGCGCTGCTTCCGATGCCCGCCAGGCCCTTGAACTCGAGCTGCAGCCAGTAGGACGTGTCGGTCGTGCCGTCCCGTCGGCTGACGTGCTCGGACGTGCCGAGCCGGACGGCGAAACAGCAGCTCTCGTACTGGAAGCCGATCAGGCGGTTCACCGTGGCTTTGTCCCTGAGGGAGTACTCCAGGTTCCCCGCGAAGCTCCATCGGGACGAGATGGGCCAGCCCACTGAGACGCCCAGGTCCTCCAGCAGCCCCGGCCGGTACCGGTAGGACAGGTTGGCCACGCGGTTGCGCGCCGGCCGGTACTGGACCCGGAACTGGGCAAGCCGCGTGTCCTGGTCGTCATTGTCCCACTGGAATCCCATGTCCGCGTTCCAGCTGCGGAACAGGCCCAGGCCCAGCTCCGTGACGATGGGTGAGCTGTCCTGGTTGATCACCGGCTCGCCCGGCAGGAAGACCTCCTGGGGCTCCAGGTACCAGGCCTTGCCGATGCTGGCTGTCAGGAATTCCCGGCCCGAGGCGTTGTCCAGCAGACGGCTGGTGACCCCCAGGCTGATCTGGTTGGTGTCGCCGATCCGGTCGGCCCCCAGGAACCGGTTTGCCCGGAACATCTGCACGTAGTTGAAGTCCGGCCGCCCCGTGTCGAAAAGCGGCAGGTCGTCCTGCTCCCGGAAGGGAATGTAGGCGTACAGCAGGCGGGGCTCCAGCGTCTGAACGAATTCGCCCTGCCGGGCGGGACGCTCGAAGATCAGTCCGGTGTCCACCGACAGGACCGGCGCGGCAAGGTTGCGCGCGGCACGCTCCTCCGGCCCCAGCTCCGAGAGGTGATATTCCACGTAGCGTACCGACGCGCTGGGGATCACGAAGTAGCCGGGGCCCTCGAGAGGGTAGCTGACGCCCGGGGAAAACAGCAGCCGCGTGCCCTCGTTGCCCACGTCGCGGCTGAACACCGTCGCTTCGGTCTGCAGCCGCCAGTCGGCCCCGAGAAAGCCGTTGCGCCAGAATCCGGTCGCGCCAACCTGGGGTAGCCGGGCGTACGGCCGCTGATCCTCCGGGATGCTCAGGTCCAGGGTGCGGAAGTTCTGGGCCCGGGCCAGTATGCGCCAGTAGGGACCCGTGTATTCCGCCAGGATGTTGCGTTCGAGGTACGTCTGGCTGGTGCTCGTCACGCCGGCGCCCAGGTCCTGGAAGTAGTCGGTGTCGGAGACCTCCTCGATACCGGCGACCAGGCGTACGCCGGATTCGAACCGGCTCAGGTGCTGGAGGTTGAAGTAGCTGCGCTGGCCGCTGTCCGGCCGTGCGTCATCGCTGTTGAGATATTCCAGCTCCACGGTCCCGCGGTGGATGTCGGTCAGGTAGCGGAGCTCGTTCTTCAGCTGCAGCCCGCGCTTGTGCAGATACACGGGGGTCAGCAGGTAGTCGCGGTTCGGCGCAAGGTTGAAGTAGTAAGGCAGGGAGACCTCGACGCCGCTTCGCTGCGACTGGCCGAACTCCGGAATCAGGAATCCTGACTTCCGGTCGTCTGATAACGGGAAGGACAGGTAGGGCCAGTAAATGACGGGCACGCCCAGAAACTCGAGCTTGACGTCTTCCGCCTCGCCGACGCTGTCCCCCGTGTCCATCCGCAGCTCATTGATTTCCAGCAGCCAGTCGGGCTCGTCTCCCGGGCACGTGGTGTAGGTCACGTCGTCCAGGTCCAGCCGCTCGTCCGAGCGGGTGCGGATCTGCGCCGCGGAGCCGCGGGCGCCGGTCTGGGGCACGAGGAATCGGCCGCCGCCCAGACGGGCCTGGCCGGTGGCCGGCTCGTAGTCCAGGGTGTCCGCCTCTACCTCGAACCCGGGCTGGGAGAAGCGCACGCCGGAATCGACGGTGACCTTGCCCGTGGCGGGGTCGTAGCGGGCGTCCTGGGTTTCCAGGACCTGCGGGCCACGCTCGACCCGCACGTTGCCGCGGAAAACGGATTCTCCTTCCGGCGACACCTCGGCGTTGTCCGCCGTGACCTCGATGTTGGCATTCTCCGGAATGATGAGCTCGGGCAGGGGGCCGCGGCCGGGGCACAGCTCATCCGCCGGCCAGGCCGGGCCGGCTGCCGCAAGCAGCAGTGCAAATACGGGCAGGCGAGGCATGTTTCTTCCCGAGCGCCGCGAGCTACCATGGCATACTTCAGCAGCTCCCACCAACGCCGGAAGCGCCCCGCGACCATGGCCACCGCCGACCGACAATCCCCTGCCTCGGCCATGGTCCTCGCGGCGGGACGGGGAGAGCGGCTCAGGCCGCTGACGGACACGTTGCCCAAGCCCCTGATACCCGTCGGCGGGGAGCCCCTGGTGGCGCACCACCTCAGGGCGCTGGCGGCCGCGGGCATCCACGACGTGGTCATGAACCTGTCGTGGCTGGGCGACCGGATCCGCGACAGCCTGGGTGATGGCACGAACTGGGGAGTGCACATCCGCTACTCCCCGGAACCCTGGCCGCCCCTGGAGACCGGTGGCGGCATCTTCCGGGCGCTGCCGCTGCTGGGACCGGGCCCTTTTCTCCTGGTCAACGGCGACGTCTGGACGGACCTTCCCCTGGGCGGGCTGGTCCTTGAGCGGGGCATGCTGGCTCACCTGGTGCTCGTGCCGAACCCGCCCCACAACGCCGGTGGGGACTTTGCACTGGGGGACGGGCGCGTGCTCGCCGCCGGCGAAGGACGGCTCACCTACAGCGGCATTGCCGTGATCGATCCGGCCCTGTTCGCCAACAGCGACGCCGGGCGCTTTCCCCTGGCGCCGCTGCTGCGGGATGCCGCCGCGGCGGGACGGGTCAGCGGACAGCTTCACGAGGGCGAGTGGACGGACGTGGGCACCCTGGAGCGCCTTCAGGCGCTGCGGGCCCGACTGTCCCCGTCACCGTAGCCCAGGGCCGGCAGCAGCTGGGCAAGCAGATCGTCCGCCACTGCCGACAGGGACCGGTCGACGCCCAGGTCGGCAAGCCGCGTAACCTTCATGCCCCGGAAGCCGCAGGGGTTGATGCGACCGAAAGGCTCCAGGTCAGCGTCCACGTTCAGCGCAAGGCCGTGGTAGCTGCAGCCCCGGCGGATACGTAGCCCGACGCTCGCGAGCTTGCGTCCCTCCACGTACACGCCCGGGGCGTCGCAACGGGAGACGGCTTCGATCCCGTATTCGGCTACGCACCGGATGACGGACTGCTCCAGGGCCGTCACCAGGTCACGCACGCCGAGCCGGGACCGTTCCAGGTCCAGCAGGGGATAGACCACCAGCTGGCCCGGACCGTGATACGTGACCTGGCCGCCGCGATCGATCTGGAAGACGGGGATGTCGCCCGGCGCGATCAGGTGTTCACGGCTGCCGTTGAGCCCCAGGGTGAACACCGGCGGGTGCTCCAGAAGCCAGATCTCGTCCGGCGTCGTCGCGTTCCGATCTTCCGTGAACCGCTGCATCTGCCGCCACGTGGGCTCGTATTCCACCTGGCCGAGGCGGCGCACCGAGGGGCAGCCGGTCACTACAGCACCATCAGGACGCGCTCGTGGCCGGACAGGGCCCTGTAGACGGCGTCCAGCTGCTCGCGGCTGGTGGCGGTGAATGTCACCGTCACGGACACGAAGTTGCCTTTCCGGCTGTCCCGCACGGCGACCGCCTCTTCGGCAAGCGCCCCGGTGTGATCGGACACGATTCCCGTGACCAGTTCTACGAAATCGGGAGCGCTGCGGCCCATCACCTTGACGGGAAACTCCAGCGGGAAAGTCAGGAGGTCTTCGCTCATTCCATCCACAGCAGAACCGTGTCCATGGCCTGGCGCAGCAGACCGCCTTCGGGCACCGTCGCCAGGGGGCGCAGCGTGCGCAGTGCCAGCTGGTTACCGTCCAGGGTGACCCGAAGCTTGCCGACGGGCTCCTCCGCCGGGAGCGGCGCTACCAGGGGAGACTCAAGCTCGGCCACGGCTTCCACGGCCTCGTAGCGACCCCGGGGCAGGGTGATCCACAGGTCCTGGTCGAGGCCCACACCTGCCTGCTCTCTGTCGCCCTTCCATACCCGGACCTGGGTCACGGGCTCGCCGGCTGCATACAGCCGGTGGGTTTCGAAAAAGCGGAAACCCCAGTTGAGAAGGGCCTGGCTGGCATCGGCGCGCACCTTGGGGCCGGTCGTGCCCAGCACCACGGAGATCAGGCGCATGTCGTCCCGGAGCGCGGAGGCCACCAGGCAGTAGCCCGCGGCGTCGGTCATGCCGGTCTTCATCCCGTCAACGCTGGCGTCACGCCACAGCAGGGCGTTGCGGTTGCGCTGGGTGATGTCGTTATAGGTGAACTCGCGCTCCGAGTAGTAGCGGTAATAGGCTGGAAACCGGGTGACGATGGCGGTGGCCAGTCGCGCAATGTCCCGCGCGGAGCTGTAGTGCTCTTCCGCCGGCAGTCCGGTGGCGTTGACGAAATGGGTGTTGTTCATTCCCAGGCTCGCCGCGTACTGGTTCATGAGCTCCGCGAAGGCGGCCTCTGTTCCCGCGACGTGCTCGGCAAGGGCCACGGAAGCGTCGTTGCCCGACTGGATGATCATTCCGCGCACAAGGTCCTCCAGCCGCACCCGGGTCCCCACCTCGATGAAGGTTCGGGAGCCGGGGGTGCGCCAGGCCTTCTCGCTCACCGTCACCATGTCATCAAGGCTCAGGTTGCCCTTGGCCAGCTCGGCAAACACCGCATAGGCGGTCATGAGCTTGGTGATGCTCGCCGGGTCCATGGGGTCGTCGGCCTGCTTCTCGGCGAGGACGTCCCCGGAGCGGGCGTCGAGGAGGATGTAGCCCCGGGCAGGGATAGCCGGCGCTGCAGGCACGGGGGGTGCGGCGTCCGGCATCTGTGCCGCGGCGGCGCCGGCGGCCAGGAGCAGGGCTAGACCATATAGCAAGTAATTGATTTTGCGCATGACTCCCTGTAGTCGCGAGGGTGTTGCCGTTGATGTGGGAGGTGGGATTGACGGCGGGAAATGTTACACCGTCGTCTGCCCCGAAAGTAGCGAGACGCCCGGTCAGTAGTCGGCCAGGTGAACGTCCCGGATGTCGAGGGCCCGCAGCCGGACGAGCATCTGCTCGACCGTCTCGGCGTCCTGGTAGGGACCGACGCGGACCCGGTAGAGAGGAGGGCTGGCCTGCTCCGCCTGCTTCACCGCCACGTTGGGGATCCCCGCGGCAGAGATCCGGTCCGCCAGCCGCCGGGCGTTGCCCGGTTCGGAGAACGCGCCTGCCTGCAGCCAGAAGTCCCGCGGCAGCTCTTGCGTCGGCCCCGTGCTGGCGACGGTGACGGCCCCCGAGGCGGCGCCGGGGGCGCCTGGATTCAGGGCCTCGACCTGCACCAGGGCCGTGCCGTCGTGGTGCATGCCGAGCCGGACGGCCGCGGCGTAGGACAGGTCGATGATCCGTTCCCCCACGAAGGGGCCCCGGTCATTGACCCGGACCACCACGCTGCGGCCGTTGCCCAGGTGGGTCACGCGAACGTAGGTCGGCAGGGGCAGGGTCTTGTGGGCCGCCGTCATGGCGTACATGTCGTAGGGCTCGCCGCTGGAAGTGGAACGACCGTGGAACTTGGTCCCGTACCAGGAGGCCACGCCCCGTTCCAGGTAGCCGGCGGCGCTGTCCTTCACGTAGTAGCGCCGGCCCGCCACCTCGTAGAAGGGCGGATTGCCCCGGGCGCTCCGGGGCTCCGTCCGCGGGACCGCGTCCGGGATGGACGTCAGGTCGGGCGGCCGCCGGGGGGCCGTGTCCTGTTCCCCGTCCAGGCTGGCGCAGCCGGCGAACAGCAGCACCGCAAGCCAGAGGCCCCCGTGGCGCAGCCTAGAAGCCATCGCCGGGGACCGCCCGGGCGGCAACGGCATCGCCCAGCTGCGTTACGGCCAGTGCGTACATGAGGCTGCGGTTGTAACGGGTGATCACGTAGAAATTGTTGAAGCCCGCCCAGTGCAGCGGACCGTCCCTGCCCTCCAGCTCGAACAGGCCGGCGGCGGAATCCCGCCCGGCGGGCACGGGACCGGCCAGGCCGATGCCGGCATCCCAGAGGGCGCCGACGGTGGTGGTGGGTTTCAATCCCTGGTCGGCGAGGTCTTCCGGTGCGCCGCCGTCCAGTATCGCGCGCGCGACCACCGGCTCGTCCGCGCGCCAGCCGTGAACCGAGAGATAGTTGGCGACGCTGGCCAGTACGTCGGGCACGCTTGTCCACAGGTCGATGTGGCCGTCACCGTCGCCGTCGGCGGCATAGGCCCGGTAGCTGGACGGAATGAACTGGGGCAGGCCCATGGCGCCGGCGTAGGATCCGGTAAGGGATTCCGGGTCCAGCGACTGCTCGCGTGTCATCAGGAAGAACTGCTCCAGCTCCCGGGTGAAAAAGCTGCTGCGCGGCGGATACTCGAAGGCCAGGGTCGCCAGGGCGTCCAGCACCCGGTGACGGCCGGTGATCCTGCCGTAATAGGTTTCCACGCCGATGATCCCTGCGATCACCGAGGGTGATACGCCGCTTTCCCGGTAGATCCGCTGGAGGAGGTCGGCATGCTCGCGCCAGAACTCCACGCCCGCGGCGATGCGCTCCTCGGTAAGGAAGATCTCCCGGTACTCGTACCAGGGCTTGACCTTCTCCGCCGGCCGGCTGATGGCCTCGAGAATGCCCGGCTGAACGCGGGCCGCGGCCAGCGCCTGCTCGACGGACGCCGTGTCCATGCCGTGCTGCTCGCCCAGGCGGCTGATGAAAGCACGGACGTCTTCCCGTTGGAGGTCAAGCGGCCGCGGATCGGCGGCGCTGGCGGTCGATCCCCAGGCGCACAGGGCACAGAGGATCGCGAAGATGGAGGTTTTCACCCGGCTAGCAGTTTCCGATGACCGTGGATCGACATGAGAATACCGAAACCCACCATGAGGGTCACCATGGAAGTGCCGCCGTAGCTGATCAGCGGGAGCGGCACCCCCACCACCGGCAAAAGCCCGGTCACCATTCCCATGTTGACGAACACGTAGACGAAGAAGGTGAGGCTGATACTGCCCGCCAGCAGACGGGTGAAGGTGTCCTGGGCCTCCGCGGCGATGAACAGGCCGCGGCCGATGACGAAGAGGTAGGCCAGTATGAGCATGCCCTGGCCCAGCAGGCCGAATTCCTCGCCCAGCACGGCGAAGATGAAGTCGGTGGAACGCTCCGGGAGGAACTCGAGCTGGGCCTGGGTGCCGTTGGTCCAACCCTTGCCGAACAGGCCGCCGGAGCCGATGGCGATCTTCGACTGGATGATGTGGTAACCGGCTCCCAGGGGATCGCTCTCGGGATTCAGGAACGTCAGGACCCGCCGCCGCTGGTAATCGTGCATGTAGTGCCACAGCACCGGCGCCAGAGCGGCGCCCAGGGCGCCCAGGGCGACGATGTAGCGAACCCGCAGTCCCCCGAGCAGAACCACCAGCACGCCGGCGCTGGCCACCAGCAGGGCGGTACCCAGGTCCGGCTGCACCGCGATCATGACCGCGGGCACGACGATGAGCACCCCAAGCACCAGCATGTCCCGGAAGCGGGGCGGCAGCGGGCGGTCATGGAGATACCAGGCCGCCATCATGGGCACCGCCAGCTTCATCAGCTCCGAGGGCTGGAATCGCACGACGCCCAGGTCGAGCCAGCGCTGGGCTCCCTTGCCCACGTCGCCGCCCACGATGACCAGCCCAAGCAGCACGACTCCCAGGGCAAACGCCCAGGGCGACCAGATACGCATGAACTTGGGCGGCACCTGGGCGACCATCACCATCACCCCCAGGCCCACCCCGAGGCGCAGGCCCTGGCGCTGCAGCAGGGACGCATCCTGGCCGCCGGCGCTCCAAAGTACGACCAGCCCGAAACCGCAGATCACCAGCAGTCCGGCCAGCAGCGGACCGTCCAGTTTCAGTCCCGCCACCAGCCGCCCGGCCACCGACAGCGGCCGCGTTTCCCGGAGCGCCTGTTCGCCCATGACGCTCACGGCGCAGGGCCTCCCAGCCAGGCGTCCAGCACCTGCCGGGCTACCGGCGCGGCGGCGCCGCTGCCGCTGCCCCCGTTCTCCACCAGCACGCCGACAGCGATCTCCGGCGCTGCGGCAGGCGCGAAGGCGATAAACAGCGCGTGGGGGCGGTGGCGTTCCGCGGTTTCTTCCTCGTCGTATTCCTCGCCCTGGGCGATGCCGATAACCTGGGCCGTCCCGGTTTTGCCCGCGATGGTCCAGGGCGCGTCTGCTCCGATGGCGCGGGCCGTGCCCCGGGGGCCGTTGACCACGGCTACCATGGCGTCCACGCCCTCCTCGAACAGGGCGGGGTTGACGCCGACTTTCGGCAGAGGCTCCGGCGCCAGGACGTCCCGTTCCCCGGTGGCCGGGTTTTCCACCGCCATGAGCAGGTGAGGCCGGAAGCCCTGCCCGCGGTTTGCCAGGATGGCGGCCGCCTGGGCCAGCTGCAGGGGCGTGGCCAGCATGTAGCCCTGGCCAATGCCGGTGATGACGGTCTCGCCCGGGAACCACACCTGGTCCTCGCGCCGGCTGAAGGCGGATGCTTTCCAGTCCGGCGAGGGCACGATGCCGGCCTTCTCGCCCGGCACGTCCAGGCCGGTGCGGTGCCCCAGCCCGAACCAGTTGAGGAACTCGTGCATGCGCTCGATGCCCAGCGCCACGGCCAGCCGGTAGTAGTACACGTCGCAGGACTGGGCGACGGAGTCCTCCATGTCGATGGTCCCGTGGCCCTGCCGTTTCCAGTCCCGGTAGCGGTGGGAGTGGCCGGGGAGGCTGTACCAGCCGGGGCAGAACACCGTGTCGGCGGGGGTCACGGCGCCGTAATGCAGCCCCGCCAGGGCGAGGATGGGCTTGATGGTGGAACCCGGGGGGTACTGGCCGCGCAGCGCCCGGTTAAACAGCGGCTGGTCAGGGTCCGTCTGCAGGCCTCTGTACTGGGCCGCGGTGAGGCCCTGGCTGAACAGGTTGGGGTCGTAGCCGGGCACGCTGGCCAGTGCCAGCACCTGGCCGTTGCGCGGATCCAGCGCCACCACTGCTCCGCGCCGGCCCGCCAGGGCGGCCTCGGCTGCTGCCTGCAGCTCCAGGTCGAGGGTCAGGTAGAGGTTCATGCCGGGCACCGCGTCAGTGCGCTCCAGCTCCTGGAGCACCCGTCCCTGGGCGTTCACCAGGACCTGGCGGTAGCCGGTCGTGCCGTGCAGCAGGTCCTCGTACTGGCGCTCGATGCCGAGCTTGCCGATCTGGGAGGTGCCGGCGTAGTTGGCGGCATCGATTTCCTCAAGGTCCGCCTCGGAGACCGCGCCTACATAGCCCACGGCGTGGGAAGCGATCTCGCGCCCGGGATACTCCCTTGCCAGCCGCGCCTGTATGTCCACGCCCGGGAAGCCGGGCCGGCGGACCGCGAACAGGGCCGCCTCCTCGGCGGTCAGGCGGTAGCGCAGGATGGTGGGCTCGAAGGCGCGCTGGCTGCGGATCTGGGTGTGGATCCGCGGCAGATCCTCCTCCCGAACGAGCGCCAGGGCCACCAGCCTCTGAAGCGTCGAATCCACGTCGTCCACCTGCTCGGGCACCAGCTCAAGCTGATAGACGGGCCGGTTCTCGGCGATGACGTGTCCGTTGCGGTCGAACAGCAGGCCGCGCACCGGGGGCACCGGCTCCAGGCGGACCCGGTTGCCCTGGGAGAGGCGGCTGAAGTGCTCGAAATTGAGTACCTGGAGGTCCACCAGGCGGCCCACCACGAGCCCCGCGAGCAACACCACGCAGATGGCCGCCGCCACCACGCGGCCGAAAAACATGCGCTGCTCCCGCCAGGTGTCCTTGAGGCGATCGGCCACGGCGGCTCAGCCCATCCCCAGCCAGCGCCGGAACCGGTCCAGCACGGCCGTTGCCGGGGGCCACAGCAGCGCCGCCGTCACCGGCGGGATGAGCCGCTGCCAGCTGAGCTCAGCCTCGCCGGCGAGACCGTCCACCCAGAAGATGAGGAACTCGTGGATGGCGGCCACCAGGCCGACCATCCCCGCCTGCTGCCAGATGGGAAACAGGCGGAAACGGAGGTGGAAGCGGACGGCGATGAGGGCGACCACCGTCAGGGCCAGGGCGTGCTGGCCCAGCAGTCCACCCTTGAGGACGTCCAGCACCAGGCCCGAGCTCCAGGCCAGGCCGAGGCCGTACCGGCGCGGGTACGCAAGTGACCAGTAGATGACGGCCAGGGCCAGCCACGGGGGCGCCCAGGCCGCGGCGCCGCCGGGCAGCGGCGTCACTTCCAGGGACAGGCCCACCAGCATGCTGAGGACGACCGGCCAGGTGGGATGACGGACTGCGGCGCTCACGGAGCCCCGTCCCCGGCTTCCGGCTCGCTGGCCTCTGCCGTGGTGGAGTCCACCTCCCCGCCCTGCCAGACCAAGAGGACCTCTCTTTCCCGGTTCAGGGCGGCGGTGGGCTCCGCCTCGACGCGGGCGAAAGGCTCTCCCGGCCGCCGGTCGATCCGGCTGATGCGGGCGACCGGGTAACCCGCGGGGAAGGCCTGGCCCAGCCCGGACGACATGACGATGTCGCCGACGCGGACATCCGCGCTGTTGGGAATGAAGGGCAGGTCCACCCGGGAAACGTCGCCGGTGCCGATGGCCACGGTACGCAGGCCGTTGCGGTGGATCTCCACGGGCGTCGCGTGACTGGGATCGCTGATGAGGATCGCCTCGGATCCGAGGGTGTCCACACGGGTGACCTGGCCCACCACGCCGCCGGCGTCAAGCAGCGCCTGGCCCACGAACACGCCATCCTGGCTGCCCCGGTTGAGGGCGATGCGGTGCCGGTAGGGGTCCAGGTCCACGGACAGGATCTCGGCCACCTGGATGCGGTCGGCCATCTTTGCGGGGGTTTCCATCAGTGCCCTCAGGCGGGCGTTCTCCGCCTCCAGGGCGCTCAGCTGCTGGAGCCGGGCCTGCTGGCGGAGGTTCTGGACCCGGAGCCGGCGGTTCTCCGTTACCAGCCGGTCCCGTTCCTCCAGGTATTCGGCGGTCCAGCCCACCAGCGCCGAGGGCATGTCCACCATCACCCGGATCGGGTAAACCGCCACGGACAGGGCCCGACGCACGGTCTGCAGGTGATTCTGCTGCTGGTCCAGCACCATCAGGGCCAGGGACAGAACGGCAAGCAGCACGAAGCGGGTGCCCAGCGAGGGCCCGCGCTCGAAGAGAGGCTTGTTGTCCGTCGAGGTTATGGGGCTCACGGCGGCGACCGACGGGTATGCCGCCTATTCTGTCCCCACAACGGTGGTGATGGCCAGCGGGCTACTCCAGCCCGAACAGGCCGGGGCCGTGCTTGTCCATGAGTTCCAGCACCCGTCCGCCGCCCCGGGCCACGCAGGTCAGGGGCTCGTCGGCGACGATCACCGGCAGGCCGGTCTCTTCGGCCAGGAGTTTGTCCAGGTCCTTGAGGAGGGCGCCGCCGCCGGTGAGCACGATGCCCCGTTCGGCCACGTCCGAACCCAGTTCCGGCGGCGTCTGTTCCAGGGCAGCCTTGACGGCGCCGACGATGCCCTGGAGAGGCTCCTGGAGGGCCTCGAGGATCTCGTTGGAGTTCAGGGTGAAACTGCGGGGCACGCCCTCGGAGAGATTGCGGCCCTTGACCGACAGCTCGCCCACTTCCTGGCCCGGGTAGGCGGACCCGATCTCGTGCTTGATGCGCTCGGCCGTGGCCTCGCCGATGAGGATGCCGTAGTTGCGGCGGACGTAGGCGCTGATGGCCTCGTCGAACCGGTCACCGCCGATCCGGACGGAAGCGGCGTAGACGATGCCGTTGAGCGAGATCACGGCCACCTCGGAGGTGCCGCCGCCGATGTCCAGGACCATGGAGCCCCGGGCCTCGTTCACCGGCATGCCCGCGCCGATGGCAGCGGCCATGGGTTCCTCCACCAGGTAGACCCGGCGGGCGCCGGCGCCCTCGGCGGACTCCCGGATCGCGCGGCGTTCCACCTGGGTAGAGCCATAGGGAACGCAGATCAGCACCCGCGGGCTGGGACGGAAGTAACGACTGCCGTGCACCTTCTTGATGAAGTGCTGGAGCATCTTCTCCGTCACGGTGAAGTCGGCGATGACCCCGTCCTTCAGGGGACGGATGGCAGTAATGTTGCCCGGCGTGCGGCCGAGCATCATCTTGGCCTCGGCGCCCACCGCCTGAACAGACCGGCCGCCCCGGGCCGTCTCCTCCCTGATCGCAACCACGGACGGCTCGTTGAGCACGATGCCGCGTCCGCGGGCGTAAATCAGGGTGTTGGCGGTGCCCAGGTCGATGGACAGGTCGTTGGAAAAATAACCCCGGAGGTTTTTGAACATTGGCGGACCGAAGAGGAAATCTGGGGGCGCCCGTTGAAGCAGACAAAAGAACAGTTCTGGGTCCGGGCGGACAAGCCGCTAAATCTAACAACGGGGGCGACTTCCGGCAAGCTCGGCGGTATCATGGAGAGCTTGTTTGGGCCGCCCCCGAGGCGGCGTTCAGATGCCAGGAGAGGAGCTTCCGATGAAACTCTCAAGGGCGGACGTCGAGTCCATCGCCCACCTTGCCCGGCTGCAGATTACCCCGGACGAAGAGCCGGTCTACGTGGATAACCTTTCCCGGATCATCGACTTCGTCGACCAGCTGGAACAGGCGGACACGGAGGGAGTGGAGCCCATGGCCCATCCGCTGAACATGACCCAGCCCCTGCGCCCCGACGAGGTGATCGAGAGCGATCAGCGCGATCTTTTCCAGGAGAACGCGCCGGCCACCCAGGACGGCCTGTATCTGGTGCCGAAGGTCATCGAGTAGGAGCCGCGCCCCATGCACGAACTGACGCTGGCCGAGACGGCCCGGGCGCTCCGGGCCGGCGAATTCTCGAGCGAAGAGCTGACCCGGCACCTGCTGGGCCGGATCGGGCGCCTGGACGGCGACCTGAATGCCTTCGTAACCGTCACCGAGGAGGCGGCCCTGGCAGCCGCGGCGCGGGCGGACCGGGAGCTTGCCGCCGGGGATGCGGGTCCGCTGGCGGGCCTGCCCATCGCCCACAAGGACATCTTCTGCACCGCCGGGGTGCGCACCAGCTGCGGTTCCCGGATGCTGGAGAATTTCGTGTCGCCCTACGACGCCACCGTGGTGGAGCGGCTGAAGGTGGCCGGCGTGGTGAACCTTGGCAAGACCAACATGGACGAGTTCGCCATGGGTTCGTCCAACGAGACCAGCTTCTACGGCCCGGTCCGCAATCCCTGGGATACGGCGCGGGTGCCGGGCGGGTCCTCCGGCGGATCGGCGGCGGCGGTGGCCGCCCGGCTGGTCCCCGCCGCCACGGGCACCGACACAGGCGGCTCCATCCGCCAGCCGGCGGCGCTGACCGGCATCACTGGTCTGAAGCCCACGTACGGCCGGGTTTCGCGGTACGGCATGATCGCCTTCGCCTCCAGCCTGGACCAGGCTGGCGTGCTGACCCGCAGCGCTGAGGATGCGGCAATGCTGCTGACGGCCATGTCCGGCCACGATCCCCGGGACTCGACCTGCGTGGATGCGCCCGTGCCGGACTATGCGCAGGCCCTGGATGCGCCCCTGTCGGGCCTGAAGATCGGCGTTGTCGAGGAGTTCATGGATGAGGGCCTGGACGCCGGCAACGCCCGCGCGCTCGAGGAGGCCTTTTCCGTGCTGGAGGGGCTGGGCGCGACCCTCAAGAAGGTCAGCCTGCCCAACATCGGCCTGTCCGTCCCCACTTACTACGTGGTGGCTCCGGCGGAGTGTTCCTCTAACCTGTCGCGATTCGACGGCGTGCGCTTCGGCTACCGGGCGGACGACCCGCAGAGCCTGGAGGACATGTACAAGCGCAGCCGGGGCGAGGGCTTCGGGGCGGAGGTGAAACGCCGCATCATGACCGGGACCTACGTCCTCTCCGCCGGCTACTACGACGCCTACTACCTGAAGGCACAGCGGGTTCGACAGCTCATCGCGGCGGACTTCCACGCCGCCTTCGAGGCGGTGGACGTGCTGGTGGGCCCCACGACACCGACGCCGGCGTTCGAGCTGGGCGCGAAAGTGGACGACCCGGTCACCATGTATCTCAACGACATCTACACCATCGGCGTGAACCTCGCCGGGCTGCCGGGCGTCTCGGTGCCCTGCGGATTCGTGGACGGGCTGCCGGTGGGTCTGCAGCTCGTGGGCCGCGCCTTCGACGAAGGGCGCATCCTCGGCGTGGCGCATCGTTTCCAGCAGGAAACGGACTGGCACACCCGCGGGCCGGGCGGCAGCTTCGAGTAGGAGAGGTCAGGCAATGGAATGGGAGACCGTCATCGGGCTGGAGCTGCACGCCCAGCTGAAGACGAAGAGCAAGATCTTTTCCGGCGCGTCTACGGCCTACGGGGCGGAGCCCAATACCCAGGCCTGCCTCGTCGACCTGGGCTATCCGGGCGTGCTGCCGGTGCTGAACGTCGAGGCCGTGCGCATGGCCATCCTGTTTGGCCTGGCCACCGGCTCCGCCGTGGCTCGCCGCAGCGTCTTCGCCCGCAAGAACTATTTCTATCCGGATCTTCCCAAGGGCTACCAGATCAGCCAGTACGAGCTGCCGGTAGTGCACGACGGACGCATCGAGATCCGCCTGGAAGACGGGTCCCGCAAGACCATCGGCATCACGCGCGCCCACCTGGAGGAGGACGCGGGCAAGTCGCTCCATGAAGACTTCCAGGGGCTTTCCGGCATTGACCTCAATCGTGCCGGCACGCCTCTGCTGGAGATCGTCTCGGAGCCGGACATGCGCTCGGCCAGGGAAGCGGTGGCCTACATGAAGGCCATCCACCAGCTGGTGCGCTACCTGGATATCTGCGACGGCAACATGCAGGAGGGCTCCTTCCGCTGCGACGCCAACATCTCGGTGCGGCCGGTCGGCCGCCACGAGTTCGGCACCCGCGCGGAGATCAAGAACCTGAACTCATTCCGCTTTATCGAAAAGGCCATCAACCACGAGGTGGAGAGGCAGATCGATATCCTGGAATCCGGCGGCAAGGTGGTGCAGGAAACCCGGCTGTATGACCCGGACCGGGACGAGACCCGGCCCATGCGCACCAAGGAAGAGGCCAACGACTACCGCTACTTCCCCGACCCCGACCTGCTGCCCCTGGAGATCAGCCAGGAGCAGGTGGACGAGGTCCGCCAGACCATGCCGGAGCTCCCCTGGCAGAAGCTCGAGCGGTTCGTGAAGGATTACGGGCTCTCCGAATACGACGCGGCGGTGCTTACGGCCACCCACGGCCAGGCCGCGTATTTCGACGCCGTGGCAGGCGAAGTGCCGGACCGGAAACTGGCGGCCAACTGGGTCATGGGAGAACTGGCCGGGGCGCTCAACAAGGCCGGCCTGGAGATCGAGGACAGCCCCGTGGATGCCGGGGCAATGGTGGGCCTGATGCGGCGCATCGCCGACGAGACCATCTCCGGCAAGATCGCCAAGGAGGTCTTCGAGGCCATGTGGGCGGGCGAGGGCAGTGCCGACGAGATCATCGAGGCAAAGGGCCTGAAGCAGATCACCGATCCCGCCGAGGTGGAAGCGGTGATCCGCCAGGTGATGGAGGCCAATCCCTCCCAGCTGGAGCAGTACCGGTCCGGCAAGGACAAGCTCTTCGGGTTCTTCGTGGGCCAGGTCATGAAGGCCACCGGCGGCAAGGCCAACCCGGCCCTGGTGAACGAGCTGCTCAAGAAGCACCTGGCGAGCTAGGCAATGGCTCGCGGCGACAGCCTGAGGCGCTTCTTCTTCGAGGCGTTCCCGGTGCGGGGCGAGCTGGTGCACCTGGACGCCGCATGGCAGGCGGTGCTGGAGCGGCACGACTACCCGCCGGCGGTGCGCGCCCTGCTGGGGGAAGCCATGGCCGCCTCCGTGCTCCTGGCCTCCACCCTGAAGTTCGAAGGGATGCTGACGCTCCAGCTGCAGGGAGAGGGAGACCTCTACCTGCTGGTGGCCCAGTGCGGGAGCGACCTGAGCGTGCGCGGCCTGGCGAAGTGGAGAAGCGACGATCCCCGGGGAACCCTGGCAGAGCTGACGGGCGCCGGGCGCCTGGCCATCACCATCGAGAGCCGCAAGAGCCGCGAGCGCTACCAGGGCATCGTTTCCGCCGACACCGATGATCTTTCAGGCTGCCTGGAGAACTACTTCGCCAATTCCGAGCAGCTGCCGACGCGCCTCTGGCTGGCCGCCGACGCCGACCGGGCCGCCGGCATGCTGCTGCAGCGGCTGCCTGAAGCCGAGGGGCGGGCCGCCGAGGACGAGGGCTGGAACCGCACCGGCCTGCTGGCCGATACCATCACCCGAGACGAACTCCTGAACGTGGGCGACCGGGATGTTCTGCGCCGGCTGTTCCACGAGGAGGACCTGCGCCTGGTCGAGTCGGAGGCCGTGGCCTTCAGCTGCAGCTGCAACCGGGGTCGGGTGGAGTCGGCGCTGCGTCTGATCGGCCGCGACGAGCTGGAAGGTCTGCTCGCCGAAGAGGGGACGATCCAGGTGCGCTGCGAGTTCTGCAACATGGCTTACGAGCTCGATCCGGTGGACGTGGAGCGCCTTCTCTCCGGGGGCGGGGACGACGTGCCGCCGCCGGTGTCGCAAACCCTGCACTAGTCCCGGCGCATCGCCACGAAGTCCCCAGTGAACTCCGCCGCCGGGCGGTCCCCGTCCCCCAGGCGCACCTCCACGGTCAGCCGAGCCCGCCCGCGGGCCTCGAGGCGGCGGCGGAAGCTTTCCGCATCCTCGGCAGCGGGCCACCTGGCCCGGGCCCTGAGCGGCCCCTTCAGGGGGGCCAGGAATCGGGTACTGGCCTGGGCGACAACGACCCGGCAGCCGGAGTCCTCCCCGGCGGCCACGAGGGTCACCGCCCAGCCCGCCAGGGTGGCCAGGGCCTGCAGGCTGCCGCCGAAGGCCGTCCCCATGTGGTTGCGGTTGGCCGAAAGGGGCGCGGTGGCCACGAGGCCTTCCCCATCCAGCCGCTCCACCGCGGCCTCCATGGCCCGGGCCAGGGGGATCTCGTCCCGCCACAGGGTTTCCAGCCGGGCCGTCCAGCGAGCGGCCTGCTCAGAGGTATTTACGCACATATAAAGATATGTTTATATCAATCACTGTTTCCGCGAGACGCCGTATTGCCCATGGAACGGACCCTGGACGCCCTCAAGGCCGCCGCCGAGCCCACCCGCCTGCGACTGCTGGCCCTGTGCGCCTCGGGAGAGCTTACCGTGAGCGAGATCACCGAGGTGGTCGGCGTCAGCCAGCCGCGCGTTTCCCGGCACCTGAAGATACTGTGCACCGCCGGGTTGCTGGACCGGTTCCGCGAGCAGGCGTGGGTGTTCTACCGGGTGCCGGTGGCCGGGCGGGGCGCGGAGATGGCCCGCGGCCTGCTGCGACTGGTGCCGCCGGACGATCCGGTGCTGTCGCTGGACCGGGAACGGCTGGAGCAGGTGCTCGCCCGCCGGCTGGAGCTGGCGGAGATCTCGGCCACCGGCGAAGCGCTCCCGGCGCCCGCCGGCGTGGACGCGCGGGTACTCGCGCTCATCGGCGAGGAGCCGCTGGGCGACCTGCTGGACATCGGCACGGGCACGGGACGCATGCTGCGCCTGCTGGGCGCGCGAACGGACACGGCGCTGGGCATCGACATTTCCCGGGAGATGCTGATGCTGGCCCGCAGTAACCTGCACGCCGCCGGACTGGACCACCTGACGGTTCGCCAGGGGAACATGTACCAGCTGCGTTTCGGAGACCAGAGTTTTGACACCGTCACCATCGACCAGGTGCTGTTCCAGGCGGAGCTGCCCGGCGAGGTGATCCGGGAAGCCGCCCGGGTGCTCAGGCCCCGGGGACGGCTGCTCCTGGTAGAGTTTCTTACCGCCTCGGCCGGCAACGGGGCTCCTGCCGGCGAAGACAGCCCGGTCAGCCGCCAGGCCCTCGCGGCCTGGTTTGCCGACGCCGGCCTCGAGACGGAGACCTGGGACGAACTGGAGGCCACGCCCTGGCCCCTGGCCATCTCGGTAGCCCGGAGACCGGCCCAGGGCCAGGTCGCCGCCGCCTGAAGTACAAGGACAGCAACGTGAACGCCCAAGGCATCAGATTTTCCTTCGAGTTCTTCCCGCCCCGGGATGCCGCCATGGAGGCCCGGCTGTGGGATACCGTGCGCAAGCTTGCGCCCCTGGATCCGGCCTTCGTTTCCGTGACTTACGGTGCCGACGGGTCCACCCGGGAACGCACCCACGACATCGTCACCCGCATCCACCGGGAGACGGGACTGGTGAGCGCGCCTCACCTGACCTGCGTGGGGGCGTCCCGGGACGACGTGCTGGACATCGCCCGCCGGTACTGGGACGAGGGAATCCGGCACATTGTCGCGCTCCGGGGGGATCCGCCGAAAGGCAGCGTCAGCTACGTTCCCCACCCGGACGGCTTCGCCTATGCCTCGGATCTGGTGGCCGGGCTGAAATCCGTCGCGGACTTCGAGATCTCGGTGGCGGCCTATCCGGAGGGGCACCCGGAGGCGGAATCGCCGGAGGCCGACCTGGAAAACCTGCGGCGCAAGGTGGACGCAGGCGCCACCCGGGCCATTACCCAGTTTTTCTTCGATCCGGCGGTGTTCCTCCGCTTCCGGGACCGGGCCGTGGCTGCCGGTATCGACGTGCCCATCGTGCCGGGCATCCTGCCCATCACCCGGTTTCCGCAGATGCTGAAGTTCGCCAAGGCCTGCGGGGCATCGGTGCCGGACTGGATCCGGGAGCGCTTCGACGGCCTGGACGAGGATCCGGACACCCGTGGGATGATTGCCGCCAGCGTTTCCATCGACCTGGTGGAAGCGCTTCGCCGCCACGGGGTCAGCGACTTCCACTTCTACACCCTCAACCGGGCTGAGCTGGTCTACGCCATCTGTCACTGCCTGGCCACGTCGCCCGCGCCGGCGGCGGCCTACGCCTGAGTCTTCCATGTTCCGACCTGACTGTACCGACGAGCTGAAGGCGCTTTTCGCGCGCCGGATCCTGCTGCTGGACGGCGCCACCGGCACCCTCATGCAGGCGCGGGGCCTGCAGGAGGCGGACTTTCGCGGGGAGGTCTTCGCGGCCGGCCGGACGTCGTGGCGGACGTCCACCGCGCCTATCTGGACGCGGGCGCCGACCTCATCGAGACCAATACGTTCAGCGCCACCGCCATCGCGCAGGCGGACTACGGCCTGCAGGACCACGTCGGGGAGATGAACCGCTGCGCGGCCCGGATCGCCCGCGAGTGCGCCGACGCCGCGGCGGCGGACGGCCGCCCGCGTTTCGTCGCCGGGGTGCTCGGCCCGACCAACCGGACGGCGTCGATCTCCCCGGACGTCACGGATCCGGGCAAGCGTAACGTGCGCTTCGACGAGCTCGTGTCCGCGTACCGGGAGGCGGCGCGGGGCCTGGCCGAGGGCGGCGCCGACCTGCTGATGGTGGAGACGGTGTTCGACACCCTCAACGCCCGCGCAGCCCTCTACGCTGTCGAGTCCCTGTTCGAGGAGACGGGCTCGCGCCTGCCGGTGATGGTTTCCGGCACCATTACCGACGCCTCCGGCAGAACACTCTCCGGGCAGACCGTGGAAGCGTTCTGGAACTCCATTCGCCACGCCCGGCCGCTGCTGGTGGGCCTGAATTGCGCCCTGGGGGCGGAGCAGCTGCGTCCCCACGTGGAGGAGCTGTCCCGCATCGCGGACACCTTCGTGAGCGTTCATCCGAACGCGGGGCTGCCCAACGCCTTCGGCGGCTACGACCAGGACGCCGAGACTATGGCGGCCCTGGTGGGGGAGTTCGCCGACAGCGGCTTTGTGAACCTGGTCGGCGGCTGCTGCGGCACCACGCCGGAGCACATCAGTGCCCTGGGCGAGACGGTCCGGGACACGGCACCGCGGCGCCTGCCTGAGATTCCTCCCGCCTGCCGGCTGAGCGGACTGGAGCCGCTCAACATCGGCGCGGACTCGCTGTTCGTCAACGTCGGTGAGCGCACCAACGTCACCGGCTCGGCGAGGTTCCGGAAGCTCATCGAGGCCGGTGACTACACGGCAGCTCTCGATGTCGCCCGTCAGCAGGTGGACAACGGCGCCCAGATCGTGGACGTCAACATGGACGAGGGCATGCTGGACTCGGAGCGAGCCATGCAGACCTTCCTGGACCTGGTGGCCTCGGAGCCGGACATCGCCCGGGTGCCCGTGATGATCGATTCCTCGAAATGGTCGGTGCTGGAGACCGGCCTGAAATGCCTGCAGGGCAAGCCGGTCGTGAATTCCATCAGCCTCAAGGAAGGCGAGGAGGAGTTCCTTCGCCAGGCCCGGGAGATCCGCCGCTACGGGGCCGCCGTCATTGTCATGGCTTTCGACGAGGCCGGCCAGGCCGAGAGCCTGGAGCGGCGCCTGGAGATCTGCCGGCGGGCCTGGCGCCTGCTGACACAAGACGCGGGACTCCCGGCCGAGGACATCATCTTCGACCCCAACATCTTCGCGGTGGCCACGGGCATCGAGGCCCACGACCGGTATGCGCTGGACTTCATCGAGGCCACCCGCGAGATTCGCTCCGAACTCGGCGCGCTGGTCTCCGGCGGGGTCTCCAACGTGAGCTTCTCCTTCCGCGGCAACGACGCGGTTCGGGAAGCCATGCACTCGGTATTCCTGTACCACGCCATCCGCGCCGGCATGAACATGGGCATCGTCAACGCCGGCCAGCTCGCCATCTACGAGGAGATCCCGCCGAAGCTCAAGGAGGCGGTGGAAGACGTCATCCTGGCCCGCCGCCCGGACGCCACGGAGCGCCTGCTGGAGGTGGCGGAGACCTTCCGCGGCGGCGGCAGCAGGAAAGCGGTCGAGGACCTGGCCTGGCGCGAGTGGCCGGTGGAGAAGCGGCTGCAGCACGCGCTGGTCAAGGGCATCGACGAATACATCGTCGAGGACACGGAAGCCGCCCGCCAGGCCCTCGGCAGGCCCCTGAAGGTCATCGAGGGGCCGCTGATGAACGGCATGAACGTGGTGGGCGACCTGTTCGGAGAAGGCAAGATGTTCCTGCCCCAGGTGGTCAAGTCCGCCCGGGTCATGAAGAAGGCCGTGGCCCACCTGGTTCCCTACCTGGAGGCCGAGAAGGCCGGCGACCGGGAGCCCCGCGGGCGGGTGCTTCTGGCCACCGTCAAGGGGGATGTCCACGATATCGGCAAGAACATCGTCGGCGTCGTCCTGCAATGCAACGGCTACGAGGTCCACGACCTGGGCGTCATGGTTCCCTGCGAGAAGATCCTGGAAAACGCGCGGCAGCTGAAGGCGGACATCATCGGGCTGTCCGGGCTGATCACACCTTCCCTGGACGAGATGGTCCACGTGGCCTCGGAAATGCAGCGGCTGGCGTTCGACCATCCGCTTCTCATCGGCGGCGCTACGACCTCCCCGGCCCACACGTCGGTCAAGATCGATCCTGCCTACGAAGGCCCGGTGGTCTACGTCAAGGATGCGTCCCGGGCGGTGGGCGTGGTGGGCAGTCTGGTCAGCGAGGAACAGCGCGCGGGATACATCGAGAAGGTCCGGGCCGAGCACGACAAGCGCCGGGCTCAGCACCGGGGGCCGAAGACCCGGGGGCCCCAGCTTTCCCTGGAGGAGGCCCGGGCGAACCGCTTCGACGGCGGATGGGACGACTATGCGCCGCCGGCGCCGAAGTCGCCGGGCGTTCACGGGCTGGCGGACGTCTCCCTGGAGGCCCTGGTGCCCTACATCGACTGGATGCCGTTCTTCAACGCCTGGCAGTTCTCCGGCCGTTTCCCCGCCATCCTGGAAGACCCGGAAAAGGGTGAGGCCGCCCGGTCGCTTTACGATGACGCCCGCCGGATGCTGGACAGAATCGTGGAGGAACAGTGGCTGTCAGCACACGGCGTCTATGGCCTGTTTCCCGCTGCGTCGGTTGACGACGACATTCGCGTCTACGCGGGCGAGACCCGGGACGAGGTGGCCGTCGTGCTGCACCACCTGCGGGAGCAGAAACGAAAGTCGGCCGGACAGCCGAACCTCTGCCTGGCGGACTTCGTGGCGCCCGCGTCCGCGGGCCGCCCCGACTGGATCGGCGCCTTCGCGGTATCCTCGGGGCACGGCATCGATGAGCGCGTGGCGGCCTTCGAAGCCGCCCACGACGACTACCAGTCGATACTGCTGAAGGCGCTGGCCGACCGTCTGGCGGAAGCCTTCGCCGAGTACCTTCACGCTCTGGTGAGGCGGGAAGCCTGGGGCTATGCGCCGGACGAAGATCTCTCGAGCGAAGCCCTCATCGCCGAGTCCTACCGGGGCATCCGGCCGGCGCCGGGTTACCCGGCCTGCCCGGATCACACGGAGAAGGCGAGCCTGTGGCGACTGCTGGACGTGGAACGCCGGGCCGGCATGCGGCTCACCGAGTCCTTTGCCATGCTCCCCGCGGCCTCGGTGAGCGGCTGGTACTTCTCCCATCCCGGGTCCCGGTATTTTTCGACGGGGCGCATCGACCGGGACCAGGTGGCCGACTACGCCCGGCGCAAGGGGATCACCGTGGCCGAGGCGGAGCGCTGGCTGGCGCCGGTGCTGGGATACGCCAGGGACGCTGCCTGAAGGCCTCTCGGCCTTGCGGAACCGTGACCTGGGGCGTCGCCGCCCCGCCCGCCGCGTGCTTTAATCACGGGCAGCACGGATACCATTTCGGGAAGACAGTCCATGACCCTCCAGACCATCGAGACCAGCCGGGCGCTGGCCGACGTCCGTTACGAGATCCGGGGAAGACTCGCCCGCCGCGCCCTTGAACTGGAGCGGATGGGCTACGAGGTCATCGCGCTGAACATCGGCAACCCGGGCCTGTACGGTTTCCGCACCCCGGAGACCATGCGCCTGGCGATGATCGAGAACCTGGGCGCCAGCGAGCCCTACTGTCACCAGAAGGGCATCTTCCCGGCCCGGGAGGCCGTGGTCATGCAGCAGCAGGACCGGGGTGTGGCCGGCGTGACCGCCGAGGAAGTGTTCATCGGCAACGGCGTCAGCGAGCTCATCGACCTGTCACTCCGTGCGCTGCTCAACGACGGCGACGAAGTGCTCATCCCGAGCCCGGACTACCCCCTGTGGACCGCCGCTACCGTGCTTAACGGCGGACGGGCCGTGCACTATCCCTGCTGGCCCAAAAACCGGTTCCTGCCGGACCCGGAGGAAGTGGAGTCGCTGATCACGCCCAGGACCCGGGCGTTGGTGCTGATCAACCCCAACAATCCCACCGGCGCGGTCTATCCCAGGGAACTGCTGGAAGGGCTGGTCCGGGTAGCGGAGCGCCATCGCCTGGTGGTACTGGCAGACGAGATCTACGACCAGATGACCTACGACGGAACGGAGCACGTCCCCATCGCGACGCTGGTCAACGACACCCTCTGCGGGACGTTCTCCGGCCTGTCCAAGGTCTACCGGGCCTGCGGTTACCGGGTCGGCTGGCTGGTGTTCTCCGGCAACCGCGAGAACGCCAACCGCTACATGGAAGCCATGGAGCTGCTGTCGGCTCTCAGGCTGTGCAGCAACGTCCCGGGCCAGTGGGCCGTGCAGACCGCCCTGGGCGGCTTCCAGAGCGTCCGGGAGCTCGTCTCACCGGGTGGAAGGCTTTACGAAACCCGCCGTGCCGCCGTGGAGTCTGCCGAAGCCTCGGAGTTCATCGAACTGGACGCGCCGGAGGGGGCCATGTACGCCTTTCCCCGCGTGTCGACGGAAAAGCTCCCGGACTTCGACGACCAGCGTTTCGCCTACGAGCTGCTGGAGAACCGCCACGTGCTGATCGCGCCGGGCGTCAGTTTCAACGTCCCCTACACAGATCATTTCCGCATTACCACGCTGCCGGAGCCGGCCGTGATGCGCGAGGTGTTCAGCCGGATGGACGAGCTGCTGCACGCCTGGGCCGTCGCGGAAGTCTAGGGGCCGTTGCGATTCCCGCAGACCGGGCATGAAGGATCCCGGTCCAGCTTCAGGGTCCGCCACGAGGCCTCCCGGGCGTCGTAGAGCATCAGTCTGCCCGAGGCATCCGGCGCGCAGCCGGTCAACAGTTTCAGGGCTTCCGTCGCCATGATGCACCCCACGGTCCCCGCCACGGGCCCGAGGATGCCGTTGCCCCGGCAGTTCTCCAGGCCTTCCGCTTCCTCTTCCCACAGGCACCGGTAGCACGGGGCGCCAGGGCGGTCCGTCCGGAACACGGCAAGCTGGCCCTCCATTCGGATGGCCGCTCCCGACACCAGCGGCCGCCGGGCGGCGATGCAGGCGGCGTTGACGGCAAAGCGGGTCCCGAAGTTGTCGCAGCAGTCCAGCACCACGTCCGAGTCCCGCGCCGCGGCTTCCAGTTCGTCGTCCGCCAGCCGGGCAGGCACGGGCTCGACCCGGACCGCCGGGTTCAGGCGCCCGATGGCCTCCGCGGCAGCCTCGGCCTTGTTCCGGCCGATGTCCGCCTCGGTGAAGATGACCTGGCGCTGCAGGTTGGTCACGTCCACGCGGTCAAAGTCGCTGACGGTGATCCGGCCGATACCGGCGGCAGCGAGGTAAAGCAGCACCGGCGAGCCGAGCCCGCCGGCGCCGATGACCAGGGCTGAGGCGCCCGACAGCCGCGCCTGGCCCGCTTCGCCGAAGCCGGCCAGGGCCACGTGCCGGGCGTAGCGGGGATCGCTCACGGCCCGCTCCGCCGGCGGGCCCGCGCTGCCCGGGACCGGTCCTGCGGGAAGCCTGGCTGCGAGCTCACGGGGTCACTCCACGAACCGGCACTCGGTCACCCGGTCCCGGCCCTCGGCGTCCTGGTGGACGGTGATGTCGTAGTAGTGCTGCGCCTCCAGCAGCCGCCTCAGGGGCATGTGCTGGTCGGGGCCGTGCTCCAGCAGCAGCCAGCCCTGGCGGAAGATGTAGTTGTGGGCGCGGTCCAGGATCGCCTTGAACGCCTCCATGCCCCCTTCGCCCGCGTCCAGGGCCACCCTGGGCTCGAAACGAACGTCACCCCGGTTGAGGTGGGGGTCGTCGCTGGCCACGTAGGGCGGGTTCCCCAGCACGACGTGAAATTTCTCGCCCCGGACGGCATCGAACCAGTTGCTCTCTTTGAATTCCACGTTGTCGATTTTCAGGATGCGGGCGTTCAGCCGCGCCACCTCCAGGGCGTAGTGGGAAATGTCCACGCCGATCACCCGGGTCCGGGGCCGCTCCCGCGCCAGGGCCAGGGCGACGGCCCCCGAGCCGGTGCCCAGGTCCAGCACCCGGGTGTCCTCGTCCGACGGCAGCCGTGCCAGCGCCTTTTCCACCAGCAGTTCCGTGTCCGGGCGGGGCACCAGCACGTGGGGACTGACCCGCAGCGGCATGGACCAGAACTCCCGCACGCCCGTGATGTAGGAAATGGGCTCGCCTGCAAAGCGCCGCCGCAGCAGGCGCTCGAAGATGTCGGCCTGCCCCAGGCTAAGCTCCCGCTCGGGCCACGCCCGGAGGTAGCTCCGCGGCTTGCGCAGGACCAGTCCCATGAGGAGTTCGGCATCCAGGCGCGGTGAATCGCTGATCCGAGACAGGATGGCGCTGCCGTCCTCGAGGTACTGGCCTATGGAGAGATCCTGGTCTTCGTCTGGCATCTGCAACAAAGCGGGGCCGGCGAGGGGGCGTGTAGAATACCGCAGCCCGGCGCGGCCGCGCCTTCGCCGCCCGTACTCCGACGCGCGGTTTTCCCCGGGGTGGAGGTCCCCATGAAGATCTACCGCAACGTACTCGAGATGGTGGGATCCACCCCCATGCTCGAGGTCACGCGCATGGATACCGGCCCGTGCCGGCTGTTCCTGAAGCTGGAACTCATGAACCCCGGCGGCTCCATCAAGGACCGCATCGGCGTGGCCATGATCGAGGAAGCCGAGAAGCGGGGCGACATCCGGCCGGGGGACGTACTGGTGGAGGCCACGGCCGGTAACACGGGCATCGGCCTGGCGCTGGCAGCCGCCCAGAAGGGCTACCGGCTGATCCTGGTCCTCCCCGACAAGATGAGCCAGGAGAAGATTTTCAACCTGCGGGCCATGGGCGCGGAGATCGTCCTGACCCGCTCGGACGTGGGCAAGGGTCACCCGGAGTACTACCAGGACCTGGCCCAGCGTATCGCCGCCGAGCAGGGCGCTTACTACGTCAACCAGTTCGGCAATCCCGACAACCCGGCGGCCCACGAGCAGACGACCGGGCCGGAGATCTGGGAACAGATGGGGCACGACCTGGACGCCGTGGTGGTGGGCGTGGGCTCCAGCGGGACCATCACCGGGCTGTCGCGGTTCTTCGCCCGGGCTGCGCCTCACGTGGAGCTGGTGCTGGCCGACCCGAAGGGCTCGATCCTGGCGGACTACATCGCCACCGGGCGGATCGGCGAGGGAGGCTCCTGGCTGGTGGAGGGCATCGGCGAGGACTTTCTCCCCAGCATCAGCGACTTTTCCCGGGTGAAGTCCGCCTTCACCATCACGGACGGGGAATCCTTCTCGATGGCCCGGGAGCTCCTGCGGTCGGAAGGCATCCTGGCCGGATCTTCCTCCGGGACCCTGCTGGCCGCCGCCCTCGCCTGGTGCCGGCAGCAGCAAGAGCCGAAGCGCGTGGTGGCCTTCGCCTGCGACACCGGCAACAAGTATCTCTCCAAGCTCTACAACGATTTCTGGATGGAGGATCAGGGCTTCATCGCCCGTCCGGAATACGGCGACCTGCGGGACCTCATCGGACGGCCCCACGCTCACCGTGCCACCATCACCGTGAGTCCCTCGGACGTCATCATCACTGCCCACAACCGCCTCAGGAACGCCGGCTTCTCCCAGCTGCCGGTGATGGACGACGACCGGCTGGTGGGGGTTATCACCGAGGACGACATCATCCGGTACACCTTCGGCCGGCCGGCCCGGATGGGCGAGCCGGTAAGCTGCGCCATGCGCACCAGTTTCCTGAAAGTGGACAAGGACACCTCCCTGGACAATCTGGTCGCCCTGCTGCACGGCGACTCCTATGCGGCGGTCACTGCCGACGGCGGCGACCGCTTCCTGGGCCTGATCACGCGGTCGGACGTGCTGAACTACCTGCGCCGGCTCCACCAGAGGGAATCCGATGAGCGATCGTAAGCGCGGCCAGGGCTTCGGCACCCGGGTCATCCACGCCGGGCAGTCCCCTGACCCCACCACCGGGGCGGTCATGCCGCCCATCTACACCACTTCCACCTATGCCCAGCAAAGTCCGGGCGTACACGCCGGCTACGAGTATTCCCGCACCCAGAATCCCACCCGGATGGCCTGGGAGCGCTGCCTGGCGGACCTGGAAAACGGCACTCGCGGCTTTGCCTTTGCCTCCGGCATGGCGGCCATCGCCACGGTGCTGGAGCTGCTGGACGCGGGCAGCCACGTGGTGGCAATGGATGATCTCTACGGCGGCACCGGGCGGCTGTTCGACCGGGTGCGCGCCCGCTCGGCGGGCCTGCGCGTGACCTACGCTGACCTGTCCCGGCAGGACGCCCTGGCCGGGGCTATGGCGCCGGACACGCGGATGGTCTGGATCGAGACTCCCACCAATCCGATGCTCAAGCTGGTGGACCTGCCGGCGGTCATTTCCGCGGCGCGCCAGCAGGGAGCGCTGGTGGTGGTGGACAACACGTTCGCCAGTCCCTGGGGACAGAGGCCCCTGGATGACGGGGCGGATATCGTCGTCCATTCCGCCACCAAGTACCTGGGCGGCCACTCGGACGTGGTGGGCGGTGTGGTAGCGGTGGCCGACGAGGCCCTGGGCGAGGACCTGGCGTTCCTGCAGAACTCCGTGGGTGCGGTGGCCGGGCCGTTCGACAGCTTCCTGGCCCTGCGGGGCGTGAAGACCCTGGCGCTGCGCATGGCGCGGCACAACGACAATGCGCTGGCGGTGGCCGGGTGGCTGGAGTCCCGGCGCGGAGTGGAGCGGGTTATCTACCCCTGGCTGGATTCCCATCCCCAGCAGGCCCTGGCGAAGCGCCAGATGGCCGGTGGCGGCGGCATCGTCAGCTTCGTCATCGAAGGCGGCCTCGGGACGGCCCGGGCGTTCTTGGAGAACTGCCGGGTATTCACCCTGGCCGAGAGCCTGGGTGGGGTGGAGAGCCTGGCCAATCACCCGGCCATCATGACCCACGCCTCGGTCCCCGAGGCCACCCGCAAGCGGCTGGGCATCACCGACGACCTGATCCGGCTGTCGGTGGGCATCGAGGAAGCGGCCGATCTGATCGCGGACCTGGATCAGGCCCTGTGCGCGGCGGGCCTGCCCGGCTGAGTCCTAGCCGCGGTCGGTAGCCGCGAAAGGCGGCGCCGGGAGCCCTTTCGAGGCGAGGAACTCCGGGTTGAAGAGCCGGCCCGCGTAGCGCAGGCCCGAGTCGCACAGGATGGTGACGATACGGTGGCCGGGCCCCAGCTCCCGGGCGAGCCGGACGGCCCCGCACACATTGACGCCGCTCGAGCCCCCCAGCAGCAGGCCCTCATTTTCCAGCAGGCTGAAGACCCGGGGAATGGACTCGGTATCGGGGATGGAAAACGCCAGGTCGACCGTGGCCTCCGCCAGGTTCGCAGTGATGCGGCCGTTGCCGATACCCTCGGTGATGGAACTGCCCTCGGACTGCAGTTCGCCCCGGGTGTACCAGCTGCAAAGCGCCGAACCGGCCGGGTCTGACAGGGCGACGGTCACCCGGGGGCTGCGTTGCTTCAGTGCCCGGCCCACCCCGGCCAGGGTGCCCCCGGTGCCCACGGCGCAGACGAAGCCGTCGACACGGCCCCCGGTCTGCTCCCAGATCTCCGGGCCGGTAGTCTCATGGTGCCAGCGGAAGTTCGCCACGTTGTCGAACTGATTGGCCCAGAACGCGCCGCCGGGCTCGGACGCGTCCAGGGACTCGGCGAGCCGCCGGGACACGTGGACGTAGTTCTCGGGGTTCTTGTACGGCACGGCGGGCACCAGCCGGACATCAGCGCCCAGGGCGCGCAGCGTGTCCACCTTCTCCCGGCTCTGGGTCTCGGGCATGACAATCACCGTCCGGTAGCCGCGGGCCCGGCCCACCAGGGCCAGGCCGATACCCGTGTTCCCGGCCGTGCCCTCGACGATGACGCCACCGGGCAGGATGAGGCCGCGCCGTTCCGCGTCGCGGACCATGCCCAGGGCCGCCCGGTCCTTCACCGAGCCCCCCGGATTAAGGAACTCGGCCTTTCCAAGGATCTCGCAGCCGGTCTCCTCCGAGGGGCCGCGCAGGCGGATCAGGGGCGTGTTTCCGATGGCATCTAGAACGGAGTCCAGGAACGGCACGACGGGTCCTTCCGGCGCGGCTTATTCAGTGAGGGCGGCCAGCTGGTCCGCCTGGTATTCACTGACCAGGGGCCCGATGACCTGGTCCAGGTCGCCCTGCAGCACCTCGTCCAGCCGGTAGAGCGTGAGGTTGATGCGGTGGTCGGTCACCCGGCCCTGGGGAAAGTTGTAGGTGCGGATGCGCTCCGAGCGGTCGCCGCTGCCCACCAGGAGCTTCCGGGTCATGGCCTGTTCGGCCTCCCGGCGTCCGCGTTCGGCATCCAGCAACCGCGCCTTGAGAAGCGTCATGGCCCGCGCCCGGTTCTTGTGCTGGGAGCGTTCGTCCTGGCACTCGACGACGATCCCGCTGGGCAGGTGCGTGATGCGGACGGCGGAATCCGTCTTGTTCACGTGCTGCCCGCCGGCGCCGGAGGCCCGGTAGGTGTCGATCCTGAGATCCGCGGCGTTCACGTCCACCTCGCCCACTTCCTCCGGCTCGGGCAGGACCGCCACGGTACACGCGGAGGTGTGGATGCGGCCCTGGGACTCGGTCTCCGGCACCCGCTGCACCCGGTGGGCTCCCGACTCGAACTTGAGGCGCGAATAGGCGCCCCGGCCGACGATCCGGGAGATGATTTCCTTGTAGCCGCCGTGCTCGCCCTCGCTCTCCGACAGGATCTCCACCCGCCAGCCCTGCTGCTCCGCGTATCGGCTGTACATCCGGAAGAGGTCGCCGGCGAAGATGGCGGCCTCGTCGCCGCCGGTGCCGGCGCGGATCTCCAGGAAGATGTTCGCTTCGTCCAGGGGATCCCGGGGCACGAGGTGCTTCTTGAGCGTCAGCTCCAGGGCCTCGGCCCGCGTCGTGGCTGCGGCCAGTTCGTCCTCGGCCAGTGCCTGCATCTCCGGGTCCGCGTCGCCGGCCATCTCCTTTGCGCCGGAGATGTCCTTCATGGCCCGGTGCCATGCCTGGTAGTCCCGCACAACGGGCTCCAGCCGCGCGTACTCCCGGGACAGCTCCCGGAACTGGGTCTGGTCGGCGATGACTTCCGGATCAGCCAGGAGTGCCGCCACCTCCTCGTGGCGTTCGACCAGGCTGGCGAGCTTGGCGGCGATGCTGTCTTTCACGGGATTCGGGAGGGCAGGGGCGTCCGTCTCCGGCGCCCTGGGGCGCTACTCGTCCAGCCCGAACAGGCGCCGGGCGGCCAGCAGCAGTTCCTCGTCGCCGTCTTCGCCGGCGCGGCGCAGGCTGACGCTGGGGTGGTGCAGGAGCTTGTTGGTGAGCGTCTGGCTCAGGAAGTTGAGGACCTCCTCCGGCGGGCGTCCTGCGCTCAGCATGCGGCGGGCCTGTTCGGTCACCGCCGTGCGGATCTCGTCGGCCTGGCCGCGCACCGAGCGGATGGTCGGGGCGGCGTCCCGGGTGCGCAGCGCCTGGGCGAACCGCTGTACTTCGCTTTCGATGATGCGGCGGGCCTCTGCCGCGGCCGCCTCGCGGGCCTTGACGTTCTCGTCGATAACCCCCTGGAGGTCGTCCACCGTATACAGATAGATGTCCTCCAGGTCCGCCACCGCCGGCTCCACGTCCCGGGGCACGGCCAGGTCCACCACGAACATGGGGCGCCGCTTGCGGGATTTCAGGGCCGCCCGGACCATGTCGGCGGTGATAATGGGCTGGGGACTGGCGGTTGAGCAGATGAGCATGTCCGCCTCCGCCAGGTGGTCCGGGATCTCGTCGAGCTGGATCGCGAAGCCCTTCATCTCGTGGGCGAGCTTCTGGGCCCGGGCGATGCTGCGATTCGCGATGACCGTGCGACCGATGCCCCGGCTGCTCAGGTGCTGGGCGGTGAGCTCGATGGTTTCCCCCGCGCCCACGAGCAGGGCCGTGTGCTGCTTGAAATCCGCGAAGATCTGACGGGCCAGGTTCACCGCTGCATAGGCCACCGAGACGGCGCTGGTGCCGATTTCCGTGTCCGTTCGGACGAGCTTGGCCACCGAGAAGGCCTGCTGGAAGAGTGAGTTCAGGACGGGTCCGGCGCTGCCCGCCTCCGTGGCGATGCGGTAGGCCTCCTTCATCTGGCCGAGGATCTGGGGCTCGCCCAGCACCGCCGAGTCCAGTCCGCAGGCCACGGAGAAGGCGTGGTTCACGGCTCCATTGTCCTCGAAGGTGTAAAGGCAGCCGTTGGCCTTGTCGCCCATACGGTGGTAACCGTTGAGCCATTCACGGACGTGCTCCACCCCCGGCGAGCCGCAATGGGAGTACAGCTCGGTCCGGTTGCAGGTGGAGATCAGCACGGCCTCGTCGACCGACGGCAACTCCACGAGTTGCCGCAGGGCCATGGGGATGGACTCCGGGTGGAAGGCGAGCTTCTCGCGCACCTCCACGGGGGCCGTGCGATGATTGATTCCCAGAATTCTCAGGGACATCAGGCGTCTGGCGTTCTCGGCGGCCGCAGTCGGAAACGCTAATTGTCCGGCAAGGGCGGCATGGGTGACAAGCGGCACCCGTACTCTCCATGCGGGTTTCGCCTGCGGTATAGTGGCTTTCCGAAAATCTTCACCCCCCCGATGAAATATTTCACCCTGCTGATTGTGCTGCTCGCGGCAGGTTGCGCGAGCGTCACGGACACGGACTACGCGGCGGCGGATCTGGCCGCCGGGGCCGAGTCCGTGCCTGCCGACGTGGACTACCACCTGCTCATGGCGGAGATCGCGCTGCAGCGCAACGAAAACGGCGTCGCCGCCACGGAATACCTGGCCGCCGCCCTGGCCGGGGACGACCTGGAGGTGGCCGCCCGGGCCGCCCGGGTCGCGTTTGCCTACGGAACCCCGGAGGAGGGTCTGAAGGCGGCCCGTCGGTGGGCGGCCCTGGACCCGGACGCGCGGGAGCCGCGGGCCCTGCTGGTCAGGCTCTACCTGGATCAGTCCCGGGTGGGGCCGGCGGTGGACCACATGGCCTTCCTGTACGACGCTGCACCCACGGACGAGCGCCCGTTCTCGCTGCTTCTGCCGGTGGTTTCGGACTCGGCCGATCCCGCCGCGGCCCTCGAGGCCGTCGAGACGCTGGCGGCCCGCCATCCCGCTGACCCCAGCGCCTGGTATGCCGTGGGCTCGCTTTCCCTCCGGGAGGGCAACCTGGACCGGGCACTGGAGGCTTCGCTGAAGGCCGCGGAGCTGGACCCTGACTGGCCCCAGGCCGCGTCCCTGCATGCGCGGGCCCTGGCAGCCGACGGCCGCTCCGGAGAGGCGCTGGCGTGGCTGGACCAGCGCCCCGACGCGGACTCGCCGGCGCTGCGGCTGGAACGGGCGATTCTGCTGATGGCCGCGGATCGCACCGACGAGGCCCGGCGCCTGCTCGAGTCCCTGGTGACCGAGGAGCCGGGCAATGCGGTCGCCCGGCGGGCGCTGGGCTACCTGGAGTTCTCGGAAGGCAACATGGACGACGCGCGCCGGCATTTCATGGCCCTGATGGCCACGGGCCGGTTCCCGGACGATGCGGTGTTCTACCTGGGCAGCATTGCCGAGCAGGAAGGGGATCTGCATGAGGCCGTCCGGATGTACTCCCGGGTGTCCGGCGGACAGCACCTTGTCACTGCCCAGGTGCGCCTGGCCCTGCTCATGTACCGCATGGGGCGGCCCCAGCTGGCCCTCCAGCACCTGGAGGAGTTCGGTCGGCTCAACCCCCGGGCGGAGGTGGAGCTTTCCACCGCCCGGGCCGAGCTGCTGGCCCGCATGGGCGATACCGACGCGGCCCTGCAGGCCTACGATGAACTCATTGCCGCTCATCCGGAGGCGGACGAGGCGCTCTACGCCCGGGCCCTGTTGTACGAGCGCCTGGACCGGGTGGACGAGGCACTGGCGGACATGCGGGAGCTGCTGCGGCGGAGGCCGGACGACCCCACCTTCCTCAATGCCCTGGGCTACACCCTGGCGGACCGGACGGAGCGCTACGACGAGGCCTACGATCTGGTCCGGCGGGCCTACGAGCAGGCGCCGGACAGTCCTGCGGTGGTGGACAGCATGGGCTGGGTGCTGTTCCGGCTGGGCCGGCACGAGGAGGCACTGGAGTACCTGCGCCGGGCCTGGGACCTGGAGCGGGATCCCGAGATCGCCGCGCACCTGGGCGAGGTCCTGTGGGACATGGGCCGGGCGGACGAGGCCCGGGACGTCTGGACCGACGCCATTGTTGATTTTCCTGACAGCGAGGTGCTGCGGGAGACCATGAGGCGGCTCGATCCGTCGTAGGACCGGCTAATGGGATGGCTCATCGGCAGCAGGGTTCTGTCGGCCCGCCGCCGCCGGCTGGGCCGGACGCGCCGCTTGCCTATAATCGTGGCCACGGCCGTTGTGATGGCCGCCGGCTGCGCAACGCCGGTGCCCCAGCGACCGTTCATAGAACTTGATGCCGCAGAGCGACGGGACATGCTGAGAGACATCGCAGAGTTTCGCATGGAAGGCCGCCTTGCCCTCAAGACCGGGCGGCGGGGCTACAGCGGCACCGTTTCCTGGGACCAGAACGAGGATGTGGTGGACTTCCGCTTCCGCGGTCCCTTCGGCTTCGGCGGGTTCAGGATCCACGGCGATGCGGAGCGCCTCCGGGTCAAGACCACAGGGGGCGACGAGTTCTTGCTCACGGATCCCGAGCGGGAAATGACCGACCGTTTCGGCTGGAGCCTGCCCGTTTACAGCATGCGCTACTGGATCCTCGGCGTCTCGGACCCGGAGGTGCCCGCCGACGAGGCGATGGACGACGAGGGACTCCTGAACAAGCTGGAGCAGGCGGGCTGGCGGGTCCGCTATGACAGCTATGACGAGTCCCACGGACTGATGCTGCCCCGGCGCATGGAAATGGAGCACGGCGACGTGCGCATCAAGGTGATGGCGGACCGCTGGGACATCCCTGGCTCGGCGCTTCTGGCCGGGCGATGACCCGGCCCTGGCCCGCCCCGGCCAAGCTCAACCTCTTCCTCCACGTCACCGGGCGCCGGCCCGACGGCTATCACGAGCTCCAGACGGTTTTCCAGCTGCTGGACTTCTGCGACGACGTGCGCGTGGCGTCCACCGGCGACGGCCGGATCACCCGGCCCGAGGGCACCGCCGGGGTTGCCCCGGAGGACGACCTGGCGGTCCGCGCCGCCCGGCTGCTGCAGGCGGCCGCCGGCACCAGCCGCGGCGCGGAGATCCGCATACAAAAGCGCATCCCGGCGGGTGGAGGGCTGGGCGGCGGAAGCTCGGACGCGGCCACGGTGCTGGTGGCGCTGAACCGCCTGTGGGGCCTGGACTGGCCTCTCCGGCGGCTGGCCGAGCTGGGACTGGAGCTGGGCGCGGACGTCCCGGTGTTCGTCCATGGCCGGTCCGCCTGGGCGGAGGGCGTCGGGGAGCGCCTGACCCCGGTGGCACTGCCGGCACGCTGGTATGCCGTGATCTGCCCGGGCTGCCACGTGTCCACCGCAGAGGTGTTCCAGGCGCCGGAATTGACACGAAATTCACCCCAAACGACAATTAACGGCTTTCTTTCCTCCGGGGGCCGGAATGACTGCGAGGCCGCCGTGCGCGCCCGCTATCCGGACGTTGGCGAGGCGCTGGACTGGCTGGGGAGGAAATCGCAGGCGCGGCTCACCGGTACCGGGAGCTGCGTTTTCGCTGGGGCGCCGGACGAGGCCGCCGCCGGCGCACTGCTGGAGGGTCTGCCCGGGCGATGGCAGGGGTTTGTCGCCCGGGGCATCAGCGAAAGTCCCCTGATCGGCCGGTCCCGGGAGGACTGACACGGGTTTTCCGGACACCACTGGGGCGTAGCCAAGTGGTAAGGCAGCGGGTTTTGATCCCGCCATGCGGAGGTTCGAATCCTCCCGCCCCAGCCAAATTCACGAGGCTGCGTCTCTGTCGCAGCCGGCGGCGGCAACGACACGATATGGACAAGGCGGTGATGGACGAAACCGGCCACATGGCGGTCTTCTCGGGGAATGCCAACCGGGACCTGGCCGAGAACATCGCGAGGCACCTGGGATTTCCCCTGGGCAAGGTCGCGGTGGGCAAGTTCAGCGACGGCGAGGTCTCCGTGGAGGTACTGGAGAACGTCCGCGGACGGGACGTGTTCATCGTGCAACCGACCTGCCCGCCGGTGAACGACAACCTTATGGAGCTGCTGGTCATGGTGGACGCCATGCGCCGGGCCTCCGCGGCGCGCATCACCGCCGTCGTGCCCTATTACGGGTACGCCCGCCAGGACCGCCGGCCCCGCGCCCAGCGCGTGGCGGTGTCGGCGAAGCTGGCCGCGAACATGATCACCGGCGCCGGCGTGGACCGGGTCCTCACCGTGGACCTGCACGCCGACCAGATCCAGGGGTTCTTCGACATCCCCGTGGACAATGTCTACGCATCGCCGGTGCTCCTGCACGACGCCTGGAAGCAGCACTACGAGGACATCATCGTCGTGTCGCCGGACGTCGGTGGCGTGGTCCGCGCCCGGGCTCTGGCGAAGCGCCTGGACGACGCCGATCTGGCCATCATCGACAAGCGCCGTCCCCGGGCCAACGAGGCGCAGATCATGCACATCATCGGCGACGTGCGGGGCAAGACCTGCATCCTGGTGGACGACATGATCGATACCGCCGGCACGCTCTGCCAGGCCGTGGCCGCGCTCAAGGAGCAGGGCGCGAAGAAGGTCGTGGCCTACATTACCCACCCCGTGCTCTCGGGCCCGGCGGTGGAACGAATCAACAAGTCGCTGCTCGACGAGCTGGTGGTGACCGACACCATCCCGCTCAGCGAGGCCGCGGCGGCCAGCAACAGGATACGGCAGCTCAGCGTGGCCGAGCTGCTGGCCGAAACCATGCGCCGCATCAGCGACGAGGAATCCGTCAGCTCGCTTTACGTGGACTGACCCAGCGGGCGCCCGCAGGCGCCCGGCACGTCGGCGGACGGCCACCTGGTCGCGGGTGTTCGTTCCGCCGGAATACGAAAGACCAACGGAGTACATCCTACGATGAGTAACAAGTTCGAACTGATTGCCGAGGATCGGCCGGCGCAGGGAAAGGGTGCGAGCCGCCGCCTGCGCCGTGAGGGCAAGGTGCCTGCCATCCTCTACGGCGCGCGCCGTGACCCCCGCACGCTGGCGCTGGACCACGACACGGTCCTGCACCAGACCGAGAACGAGGGTTTCTTTTCGCGGATCCTGACGATCACCATCGGCGAAAAGTCCCAGCCGTGCATCGTCAAGGACCTGCAGCGGCATCCCTTCAAGAACCAGATTCTCCACATGGACCTGCAGAGGATCCTGGAGGACGAGAAGATCCGCGTCTCCGTGCCCGTGCACTTCGTGGGCGAGAAGGATGCCCCCGGCATCAAGGAAGGCGGCATCATCTCCCACGTCGTCACCGAGCTGGACATCACCTGCCTGCCCAGGGACCTGCCCGAGTACATCGAGGGCGACATGTCCGGGGTCGAGCTCGACGGCATGATCTACGTGTCGGACCTGAAGATCCCCGAGGGCGTGGAAGTCATCGGCGGTGAAGAGGTGCTGGAGCAGGTCGCGGCCAACATCCATCGTCCGAAGGCCGAAGAGGAACTCGAGGCCGAAGAGGAAGCGGCCGCCGAGGGACCGGCGCCGGACGAAGTGGGCCGCGTTGGCGAGGAAGCCGAAGGCGAGGGAGAAGGCGAAGGCGAAGAGCCGGAACCGAAGGAGTGATCCTCCGCCTTACGCAGCCACAGTCGTGCGGGGCCGCCCAGGGGCGGCCCCGCCATTTCTGAGAGACCGATGGCAGACCATGAAGCGATCCGTCTGATCGTCGGCCTCGGCAATCCCGGGGCCGAATATGCTTCGACCCGGCACAACGCCGGGTTCTGGTTCGCGGACGAGCTGGCCCGCCGCCACGGCGGGCTGTTCAAGCCGGAGCGAAAGTTCAGCGGAGACCTGGCCGTCACCCGGGTGGACGGCCGGGAGGTCCGGCTGTTCAAGCCCATGACTTTCATGAACCGCAGCGGCGTCGCTGTCCGCGCCGTCGCGGCGTATCTCAAGATCCCTCCCGAGGGCATTCTCATCGCCCACGACGACCTGGACCTGCCACCCGGCACTGCCCGGCTCAAACTCGGCGGCGGCCACGGCGGGCACAACGGACTCCGGGACGCCATGGCCCAGCTCGGCCCGGGATTCTGGCGCCTCCGTCTTGGCATCGGCCACCCCGGCCACCGGGCGGAGGTCATCGACTATGTGCTGTCCCGTCCGTCCCGGGAGGACGAGACGCTCATCCTCGAGTCGGTGGACGCCGCCGCCGACGTGATGCCCGTGCTGCTGGTCAAGGGCGACCAGCACGCCATGAACCGTCTGCACCGCCGTGGGGCTGACGTGGCGGCGGACGACGGCGGAACCGGCGACTGAGGTAGGAATCCATGGGCATCCGGATCGGTATCGTCGGCCTCCCCAACGTCGGCAAGTCCACCCTGTTCAACGCGCTCACCCGCGCCACCATCGCGGCGGAGAACTATCCCTTCTGCACCATCGATCCCAACGTGGGCGTGGTGCCCGTCCCGGACCCGCGGCTCGACCGGCTGGCGGCCATCGCCAGGCCTCAGAAGGTCCTGCCCACCACTATCGAGTTCGTGGATATTGCCGGGCTGGTCAAGGGCGCCTCCAAGGGCGAGGGCCTGGGCAACCAGTTCCTGGCGAATATCCGGGAGACGGATGCCGTCGCCCAGGTGGTGCGCTGTTTCGAGGACACCGACGTAGTGCACGTGGAGGGCCGCGTGGATCCGGCCTCCGACATCGAGGTCATCA
This sequence comes from Gammaproteobacteria bacterium, assembly GCA_037383845.1. Taxonomy (GTDB): domain Bacteria; phylum Pseudomonadota; class Gammaproteobacteria; order Steroidobacterales; family XN24; genus JARRON01. Next base: position 132,862 of record JARRON010000005.1, on the reverse strand, counting down.
ACCTGGAGCTCGTGCTGGCCGACTTCGAGACCGTGACGCGCCACCTGGAGCGGGCGGTGAAGTCGGCAAAGGCCGGAGGCAAGGAGAATCTCGCCAGGCGCGATCTGCTCGCCCGGGTGGCGGACCACCTGGACCAGGGCATGCCGGTCCGGTCCCTGGCTCTCTCCCCGGAGGAACAACGCCAGCTCCGCGAGCTCCACCTGCTCACGGCCAAGCCCACGCTTTACATCGCCAACGTGGACGAGGGCGGCTTCCGGGACAATCCCCATCTCGAGGTGGTGCGGGCCATTGCCGAGCGGGAGGGCGCGGAGGTCGTGCCGGTGTGCGCCGCCATCGAGGCGGAGATCGCCCAGCTGGACGAAGAGGACAAGGGCGCGTTCCTGGAGGAACTGGGCCTGGATGAGCCGGGACTGGACCGGGTCATCCGGGCGGGCTACCGGCTGCTGGACCTGCAGACGTTCTTCACTGCCGGGCCCAAGGAGGTCAGGGCCTGGACAGTCCGGGTGGGCGCCACCGCGCCGGAGGCGGCCGGCGAGATCCACACGGACTTTCAGAAAGGCTTCATTCGCGCCGAGGTGATCTCGTACGACGATTACGTCGCCTGCAGCGGCGAGCAGCGCGCCAAGGAAGCGGGAAAGATGCGCCTGGAGGGCAAGGAGTACGTCGTGAAGGACGGCGACGTGATGCATTTCCGCTTCAACGTCTGAGGACCGGCCCGCGACCTGTCCGCCTGGCGGGATCTCCGAATGGCAGCCGCGGGTGCCGGGGGCTAGACTCCACGGGAGCAGACTGCAGGTTACGGAGATCGGAGTCATGAAGCCCTCTTACTGCGTCGCAGCCTGTGTCGTTTGCCTGGCAGAGCTGCTCGGCGACGAGATCAACCTCGATGACGATCTCAATTTATCGAAGGACGACACCGCTTTCAGGGTCGGAGGAAACTGGCGCTTCGCGAAGCGACACCGGCTGATCGCTGATTACTACAGCCTGGGTCGGGATGCCTCCGCCGTCACCGAGAAAGAAATCATTCTCGATGACGTTGTCTTCCCGGTCGGCATCGGGGTACGGGGCGGCTTCGACGTCGACATCGTTCAGCTCGCCTATACCTATTCGATCATCCAGACGGACCGATCCGAGCTCGGGCTGTCCATTGGCGTGCACTGGCCGTCGATGAACTTCTTCCTGGAGGGCGTCGGCCTGGACGACATCGTCGATTCGGACCTGAGGGCGGAGGCGGACCTGGAAGGCCCCCTGCCCCTGATCGGTGCGGACGGACGCTATCGTTTGCTGGACTGGCTGTACGCTTCCGGCCGGTTCCAGGTGTTCTCGCTGGAGTACGACAAGTACGACGGCAGGTTCATCGACGCCAGGGTGGCGCTGGAGGCCTGGCCTGTGGACTGGGTCGGCCTGGGGCTCGGCTACAACGTGGTCGACCTGGACTTCGACGTGGACGACGGCAGATGGCGGGGTGAACTGGACCATGAATACCGTGGTTTCCGGCTGTTCCTGATCGCCCAGTTCTAGCCGGCCGGGTTCCAACCCCCAGGGTGCGTCTCCACCGGCCTCCGGTGACGCCCCTCGCCACAAAAAGACGTTTGCCGGCGACGAGGGCGGAGGGCCCTGCCCGGAACCGGCAGTCTCCGGGCTTCCCTCAGGCTGTGCTGCTCCTGCCCGTTTTCGTCCGGGATCAGCCCGTCAGGAATTTGAGGAAGCCCAGCGGATTGTGGGTCAGGCCCACGGACGCCGTGAACAGAAAAGCGATGGTCCCCAGCAGGAAGAAGAGCGCCTGGCGTCCCCGGGGCCCGCGGAAGGCCAGCACGGCGAACACCACGTAGGCCACCAGGCCCAGGAGCTTGACCGTCGGCCAGGGATAAACGAAGGGCCACTGCTTGGTGATAAACACCATCCACAGGGCGCTCAAGAGCAGCACGGTGTTGATGACGTGGGACAGCACCCGCACCGCGGTGCCCCCCGGGGCCGCCTTGCCCGACAGGACATTGCCCCCCCGGATGGCGAAGACAGCAAAGCTGAGAACGACCGTAGTGATGTGGATTGTCTTCAGGGTGGCGTAGTCCACCGGCGTCTCCTTGGGCTGACGGGTTGAGCGACGGGGCGGGAGGATGAAAGAACACGGGGCGTCCCGCAACACTTTGCCTTTCGGCAGGGCTGGGCATCCGGATTAGCGAAGGTCGGGCCTGCCGCGAAGCGGTATTCTGCCTTGACAGGCGGGCGGACCGCACGGACAATTTCCTGCTCTCCGGCGGCTGCCCACGGCCGCTTTGGCGTCCAAGGCTACGTAGCTCAGCTGGTCAGAGCGCGGGACTCATAATCTCGAGGTCGGTGGTTCGAGCCCACCCGTAGCCACCATCTCCGCGGCTGTCTTTCGCCTCCCTGGACCGCGCCGGGTTTTCCTGCTGCGTCGCACCTGTGATAAGTCTGCAAGGCGGGCCGGTGCGATGCCGCCCGAATCCCTTTCGACCTGGCGCTGCCCGGAGGCCTGCCATGACCCAGTCCCGAGATCCCGACGGCCGCCGGCTTCCGGTGAAGCTGGATACGACGTCCAACGGCGAGTTTGCGCCCATCCCGCTGTCGGAGACCGAGCGCCTCGCCAACCATCTCGCCCATGAGGCCGCCGACGCGAACGCCCGCCGCCGGGGCGTCAGCCGGCGGGATTTCATGGTCTCGGCCTGCGGGGCGGCGTCGACGCTTCTGGCCTTCAACGCTGTCTACGCGGCGGGGCGCCCGGGCGGGCGCTTTGAGATCTCCGCGGACGCGGCGGTCGACCCGGAGCTGGCCGCCGCCGAGCTGGGCAAGCGGGAGTTCATTTTCGACGTGCAGGGCCACTACGTGAACCCGGAAGGGGACTGGCTGAACACGCTCGCCGAGGGCCGCACGCCCCTGTCGGGTATGCCCAAGGCCGCCTGCGCCCTGGCCGATGATCCCGGCGAACGCAGCTACCTGCAGTGCCTGGGTCCGGAGGAGTTCCTCAAGGACGTGTTCATGGACTCGGACACGGACATGATGGTGCTGTCTTTCGTGCCGTCGACCCGGGAGGGCGAGCCCCTGACCATCGAGGAGGCCGCCGCCACACGGGAGATCGTCGAGCGCATGGAAGGTACCCATCGGCTCATGCTCCACGGCCGGGTCAATCCGAACCAGCAGGGTGACCTGGAGGACATGGACCGGCTGGCGGAGTTCGGCGTCTCGGCCTGGAAGACCTATACCCAGTGGGGTCCGGACGGGAAGGGCTTCTGGATGACCGACGACGCCGGCGTGGCGTTCGTGGAGAAGGCCCGCAAGCTGGGGGTGCGCAACATATGCATCCACAAGGGCATTCCCTTCGGCCGCGACAGCTACGAGCACTCCACGTGCGCAGACATCGGGCCCATCGCGAAGATGTTCCCCGACGTGAACTTCCTCATCTATCACTCCGGCTGGGTACCGAACCAGCCCGAGGGGCCTTACGACCCGGACCGCACCGACGGCGTGGATGCTCTGGTCACGTCCCTGGCCGAGGCCGGGGTAGGCCCGAATGCCAACGTCTATCCGGAGCTCGGCTCCACCTGGCGGTTCCTCGCCCTGCGGGACCCGGATTCCGCCGCCCACGCCCTGGGCAAGCTTCTGAAGTACGTGGGCGAGGACAACGTGCTGTGGGGCACCGACTCCATCTGGTACGGCTCGCCGCAGGACCAGATTCAGGCCTTCCGCGCCTTCCAGATCGCCCCGGAGCTTCGCGAGGCCCACGGCTATCCGGAACTGACACCGGCCCTGAAGGCGAAGGTCTTCGGCTTGAATGCCACCGTGCCCTACGGCATTTCCGCCGACGAGGTGCTGATGCGCGCGGGCACTGACCGCATTGCGACGGAACGCATGGCCTACCAGGAGCGCCCGGACCCGAGCTTTGCCACGCATGGTCCCCGCACCCGCCGGGAGTTCCTGTCCCTGCTGAAGCTGGCCGGCGGCAAGGCGGTCTAGCCTCCGCAGGCCGTCTTGCGCCTGTGCGGCGCCCCGTCAGGATGGCGTCCGTCGCCATGCACGCGGCCGCACGGGCGGCTGCATCCCCCGGCATTATGTCAACTGTCACGGGTCTGAAATGAACCCCCGCTAGCGTCCCTGGTTTTCCACTCAAGGGGGAGAACCATGAGAAAGACCATGTTCGGGGCCGTCGTCGCCCTGGCCGCGGCACCCGCGGTTGCCGACGTGACGCTTGACCGGCTCGGCACCTACACCACCGGCGTCTTCGACGAGGGCGCGGCAGAGATCGCCGCCTACGACGTCTCCACCCAGCGGCTGTTCGTCGTCAATTCCGACGCGGCCACCGTGGACGTCCTGGACATCTCGAACCCGGAGTCACCGTCACTGGACGCCACCATCGACGCGGGCGCCGATGCGGGCCTGGGCGGGGGCGCCAACAGCGTGGCGGTGAAGAACGGCATCCTGGCCGTGGCGGTGGAGAACGACCCCAGCCAGGCCGACGGTGCGGTGGCCTTCTATGACACTGGCACGCTGGATTTCATCGCCGCGAAGACCGTGGGTGCCCTGCCCGACATGGTGACCTTCACCCCCGACGGTGGCACCGTGCTGGTGGCCAACGAGGGTGAGCCGAATGACGACTACACCTGGGACCCGGAAGGCTCAGTGAGCATCATCGACATCTCCCGGGGCGTGATGGATGCGACGGTCCGCACGGCGGACTTTTCCCGCTTCAACAAGGACGCCGACAAGCTGCGGGCCAACGGGGTGCGCATCTTCGGCCCCGGCGCCACCGTCGCCCAGGACCTTGAGCCGGAGTACATCGTCACCGCCGAGGGCCAGCCGAAGGCCTGGGCCATGCTCCAGGAGAATAACGCCGTAGCGGAGATCAACCTGCGCTCGGCAAAAGTCACCCGGATCATTCCGCTGGGTTTCAAGGATCACTCCCTCGCGGAGAACAAGCTGGACGCCAGCGACCGGGACGAGAGGATCAACATCGCCAACTGGCCGGTATTCGGCATGTACCAGCCCGACGGTGCGGCGTACTTCACCGACGGCGGTCAGCGTTTCATCGTCACCGCCAACGAGGGTGACGCCCGGGAGTACATCGTGGAGATCGGGGACGACGAGATCGACATCTTCGTCGAGGAAGAACGCGTCGACGACCTGGTTCTCGACCCGGTGGCCTTTCCCAATGCCGCCGACCTGCAGCTGGAGGAAAACCTGGGCCGCCTGACCGTGACCACCACGCTCGGCGACACCGACGGCGACGGCGAATATGAGGCGCTGTACGCCTTCGGCGCGCGGTCGTTCACCATCTGGCGGGCCGACAACTTCCAGCCGATCTTCGACTCCGGAAGCGACTTCGAGGACATCACCGCCAACCTGGCGCCTGCGTATTTCAACTTCAGCAACGACGACAACGATCCGGACGAGTTCGACTCCCGCAGCGATGCCAAGGGCCCGGAGCCGGAAGGCGTGGTCGTGGGCGAGGCTTACGGCAAGCGCCTGGCCTTCATCGGGCTTGAGCGTATCGGCGGCGTGATGGTCTACGACATCACCGACCCGTATGCGCCGGTGTTCCAGTCCTGGGCAAACAACCGGGACTTCACCGCCGACGCGGAAGACGCCGTGGAGGCCTTCAGCGAGACCATGGACCTGGGGCCCGAAGGTCTGGTGTTCATCCCTGCCGCGGATAGCCCCAACGGCAAGCCGTTGCTGGTGGTCTCCAACGAGGTCAGCGGCACGACGAGTATCTTCGAGGTAGTGACGGCTCCGTAATTTCGCCGGCGTCTTTCTGCCTCCGGATGAAAGACGAAGCGGCCCGGGCATCCCGGGCCGCTTTGTTTCTATACTGACGTGGCGGTGTGACCGGGGAGTCAGGACATCCTGGGTTTCTGGGCTCTGGCGGTGGTGCGTTCACTACGCGTCTTGCATGGGCAGGCCGTGGCCGGCGCACCGCGGGCCGGTGTGGCGCTGTGCGCTTTCAGCCCGTGCCCCGACGTGACGCCACACTGACGACATCATCGGTGCCCACGGGTGCGGGCGCCGGTAAAATCCCTTCGCCGATGTGTCACTATTTGTCCGACCGCTGCAGCCGGTCTCGGCGCGCGGTCGGGTCTGATCCAACCAGCGAGCGGGAGGACGCCTCATCACATGGACATCAAATGGCTGCTTTTCTCCTTCGAGGGGCGACTGAACCGCCAGCCCTACTGGATAGTCGTCATCATCATGGCGGTGCTGAACACAGGCCTCGGCAACTACGTGGACGACTTCGGTCCCGAACATCCCGCCACCGGCGGCCAGGGGCTCGTCGCCATGGCGGTGGCTGTCGTCAGCATCTGGATCAGCCTGGCGGTGCAGATCAAGCGCTGGCACGACCGGGACAAGAGCGGCTGGTGGGCGCTGCTTAACCTCGTGCCCGTCATCGGCTGGATCTGGATCCTGATCGAGTGCGGCTTCCTCAGAGGCACCTTCGGCGACAACCGCTTCGGCCGCGATCCGCTGGCTGAGCCCGGCGGCCCGGGACCAGACGACCGGGCCTACGGCTGAGCCGGCGTCCCGCGACGATCCCGATGGCATGATGGCGGCCGCTCGCCGGCACGCGGCAACGGCGGGAGCGCCGTTGCTTCGGTCAGGCGCCGGTCCGCAACCCGCAACCCGCGGCCCCGGGCCGCCCTGCCCGGGGCACAGGGGAGGCTATTTCGTCGCGGAGAAATCCTGGTTGTAGGGGTTGCCCTCGGCAGGCACGATCCTGATGTAGCCGTGCTTGGTGGTGGCATGGCAGGCGTTGCAGGCGCCCAGCAGTCCGGTGAATGCGGCGTCTGCGGCGGCCCAGTCACCGGCCTCCACGGGATCTTCCAGCGCTTCCACCGCGGGCATCAGCATCTCGCCGACAAGCCTTCCTACGGGCTGTTCGTCGTAGGTGGCGATCTCGTCCTCGATGGTCTCGGCGATCTCCTCGATCTCGTGGAGGTAGAAGCCAACAAGCCTGGCGTTACGGGCCTCCACGGACAGCTGCACCTTGTGGGTGTGGCGCTGCATGTGAGCCATGAGCTCCGCGAGACCGGGACCGGCGGCCGCGACGGGGCTCGCGAGGGACAAGCCCGCGGCACACAGCGCGGCCCCTGTCGCAGTGCGCAAAAAAGGCGTAAAGTAGGCGAGAATCATTTGCGTTAAGTCCCTATCTGCTGGATTTCCAACGGACCTTATACTACCTCCATCGCCTGCGCGAACCGCCCCCGACCCTGGATCGACCCGCTTGGATACCCCTGTCGCCACCAGCCTGAGCCAGCTGTTCACCGGCAGTCGGGGTGTCGTTGCGGCCATCCAGGGCGGCCGGGAAATGACCGGCCGGCTGGCGGCCATGGGGCTGACGCCCGGGGCGGAAATCCAGGTGTTGCAGAACCTCGGCCGCGGGCCCGTGCTCGCCAAGATCCGCGACACGCGGATCGCCCTCGGCCGTCGCCAGGCGAGCCTCGTATTCGTCCATGAGTGCAGATCCCAGGAGCTTCCGGCCCCGGGGCGTCCCTTCCCCGGACGCTGACCAGCGGCCCATTCTCATCGGCCTTGCCGGCCAGCCCAACGTCGGCAAGTCCACCGTATTCAGCATCCTGACCGGCCTGAGTCAGGAGGTGGGCAACTGGCCCGGCCGGACGGTGGAGCGCCGGGAAGGCAATGCCCGCCTGGAGGGCCGCCGCTTCCACGTGGTGGACCTGCCGGGGACCTACAGCCTGACGTCCAACTCCGAAGAGGAGCACATCGCCCGGGACTTCATCCTTCAGGAGCGGCCGGACGTGGTGGTCATGATTGCCGATGCCGCCGCCCTGGAGCGCAATCTCTACCTGCTGGCGGAACTGCTCCTGCTGCCGATCCCGGTGGTGCTGGGCGTGAACATGGTGGACGTCGCCCGGCGGGAGGGCATCGAGTTTGACGCCCACGTGCTGGAGGCGGCGCTGGGCATCCCGGTAGTGCCCATGGTGGCCAGCCGCAACGAGGGTGTCTCCGACCTGCTGGCCAAGGCCGCCGCCGTGGCAAAGGGCGAGATCACCTGCGAGCCGGACCGGCCGGAAATCGCCGAGAGCCACCGGGAAGTGTTCGCGGAGCTGAAGACCCTGATGAGCGCCTGGTTGCCGGAGGGCGTGCCTGCGGACTGGGCGGCCATCAAGCTGCTGGAAGGCGACCGTCAGGTTACCGAGCAGGCCGAGAGCTGGCTGCCGGAAGCGCACTGGACCCGGGTCCACGAGCTCCTGCTGGCCCACGAGGATGCGGTCCTGGACGTGGCCGGCGCCCGCTACGAGTGGATCGGGCGGATGGTCCGGGCCGCCCTGAGGCGTCCCCGCCTGGGGCAGGTGAGCCTGACCGACCGGCTGGACCGGCTGGCCACTCATCCCGCCTGGGGACTCGTCCTGCTTCTGGGGGTCTTCGGCGCGGTGTTCTGGCTGACCTTCTCGCTGGCCGGTCCCGTGCAGACCTGGCTGGACGAGCGAGTGGTTTCCTCCGTGGCCGCCGGCCTGGAGCGGGCCCTTTCGTCGGCGCCGGCCTGGGTGTCCGGCCTGCTGGTGGACGGCGTGGTCGCCGGCGCCGGGATCGTGCTGACCTTCGTGCCGATCCTGCTCGTGTTTTTCCTCGCCCTGGGGCTCCTGGAAGACACCGGGTACCAGAGCCGCATGGCCTACGTCATGGACCGGTTCATGCACCGGATCGGCCTTCACGGCAAGAGCTTCCTGCCCCTTTTCCTGGGCTTCGGCTGCAATGTGCCCGCGGTGATGGGCAGCCGGGTGATCGAGTCCAGGCCGGCCCGCCTCCTGACCATCCTGCTGACGCCCTTCGTGCCCTGTAGCGCCCGGCTGCTGGTGCTGGCTTTCATGGTGCCCCTGTTCTTCCCCGCCCATCCCACGCTGGTGGCCTGGGGCCTGGTGGTGGGCAACCTGGTAGTGATCGCCATGGTGGGCCTGCTGCTCGACCGCTTCGTGTTTGGGCGGGAGCGGCTGGCCTTCGTCATGGAGATGCCCCTGTACCACGTCCCCAACCCGCGGACGATCGTGCTGCTGGCGCTGAGCAATGTCTGGATGTTCATCAAGCGGGCGGCGACGGTCATCGTCGTGGTTTCGGTGGTGATCTGGGTCCTGGTGAGCTTCCCCGGGGAGACGGTGGACGAAAGCTGGCTGGCCGCCATCGGCCGGACACTGGAGCCGGTGGGGCAGTTCATGGGGCTGGACTGGCGGCTCATCGTCGCGACGCTGTCGGCCTTCGTGGCCAAGGAAAACTCCATCGCCGCCCTGGGCGTGATCTACGGCGCCGACGCCGACGGTCTGGGCCGGCTGCTGCAGGCGGCGGTCACGCCGGCCTCCGCCCTGGCGTTCCTGGTGGTGAACATGCTGTTCGTGCCCTGCGTGGCCACGGTGGCGGCGATCCGGCAGGAAACCGGCACCTGGCGGTGGACGCTGGCCAGCGTCGGCCTGATGCTCATCGTGGCGCTGCTGATGGGCACGATCGTCTACCAGCTGGCCGCGGCGGCCGGCCTGGGCGCGGCCGGTGCTTAAGCGCCTGCTGCACGAAGCGGCCCGGGGTGGCGTGGGCAGCACCCGGGAGCTCTCTGAGGCCCTTGGGGTCTCGGAGTCGATGATAGAAGCGATGATGCAGGAGCTCGCCCGGCGGGGCCTGGTGGAGCAGGCCTCGGAATGCCGCCCCGGATGCGAGGATTGCCCCGTCGGTCCGGTATGCGCGGGGCACGGCTTCGGCGTCTGGGTGCTGACCGACGCCGGCAGGCGAGCCGCCAGTCACTGATGCCGGCCTGGCCGCTCGCCCTGGCCTGCTGGCTGCTGCCGACGCTCCTGGTCATCGGATGCTTCATGCTGTCGGTGCATCTGGACCTCATCGAAGGCTGCTTCCCGTTCACCGACGGATGCACGTCCATCAGCCGGGCCTGCCGCAAGGAGCCGGTCATTCACCTCTTCCGCAGCGTGATGCTGCCCACCGCCACGCTGCTGGCCGTGCAGTGGCTGGTGGTGGGCTCCTGGCTCAGGCAGCTCGGAGAGGGCGGGCGTTCCCGGATGTGGATCGTGTTCCTCGGCGTTACCGGCGCCCTGTTCGCGATCCTTTACGGGGTGTTCCTCGGGACCGACGGTCCCGCGTACAACCTGATGCGGCGCTACGGGGTCACCGTTTACTTCGGCTTCACCGCCCTTGGGGAGCTGTTGCTGAGCGCCCGGCTCTGGAAACTGTCCGCGCCGCTGCGGGACCGGATCGGCACCGGCCTTGCCGGCGGCATGGTGGCCATGGCCGCGGGCATGCTTGGCCTTGGCCTGGCCAATGTCTGGTTCGCCAACTACCTGGACAACGACGTGGCGGAGAACGTCATCGAGTGGTGGTTCGCCCTGCTCATGCACGGTTACTTCGGCCTGCTGGCCGTGGCCTGGTACCGGTGGGGCCTGCAGATCGAGGCCCGCAGCCCGGCCTGAGCCGCAGCCCGCCCGCAGGCCCGCTAAGCTTCGGGGTATGACCGGACCATCCGGCAGCGCCGACCACGCCGCAAACGGGGGCTCAGTGCCTGTGGCTGCTCATCCCGGCCAGGGTGGCGCCGGACAGCAGGCGCCGGAAGTCCTCGCCAGAGACGTGGAGCAGGGTGACGTGGTCGCCGGCTTCGAACCAGATTTCGTCCGCATCCGCGAGCGCATCGGAGACCACTGTCTCCAGGCCATAGGCGGGTCCGACGGCGGGCACCGCGCCAGGCTCGCAGTCGGGAAAGAGACTCCGGAACTCTCCTTCCTCGGCCAGGCGAAGGTCGCGGCCCATGAGCTTGCCCAGCTCCAGCACGTGCAGCACGTGGGAGGCGGGCAGCACCGCAAGCAGCACGCCTGCCTCGTCCCGAAGCACGACGGCCTTGGCCACCTTGTCGCCGCTCACGTGGGCGGCTTCTGCGGCTTCGTCGGCGGTGATCGAGGGCGTATGGACCGTCCGGTCGAACGGGACCTGCTTGTCTTCGAGGAAACTCCTCACGGTGGAGGGAATCGTCATGGCTGCTTCTCCCGGGACAGCTCCGCGGCCGGCAGGGGAGGCCTGTTGCGCGCCTGCTTCCCGGGTGCCCGCCGGCCGGGGGTCCCATGAAAAACATAGTCCATCCGGCAGCCCGGCGACTGTCCCTCCACATCTGGAGGACCCGCTACCGCGACGGGGACGAGGCCGGGCCGGACGTCACCATCCGGCGGGTGGCCCGGGCCGTCGCGGCAGTCGAGGCCCGGGACCGGGATGGCTGGGCGGCCCGCTTCCTGGAGCTGATGGGCGGGTGGCGATTCCTGCCCGGCGGCCGGATCCTGGCCGGCGCCGGGACGGCCCGGCGGGTGACATTGTTCAACCGCTTCGTCATGGGGACGATCACTGCTTCCCTGGACGGCATTTTCGAGGCCCTCAAGGAGGGCGCCCTGACCATGCAGCAGGGCGGTGGCGTGGGCTACGATTTCTCCACCCTCAGGCCCCGGGGCAGCCCGGCCATGGCCTGCGGCACCGTGGCGTCCGGGCCCGTGTCATTCATGCGGATCTGGGACGCCACCTGCGGGGAGCTGCTTTCCACCGGCGCTCGCCGCGGCGCCATGATGGCCACCCTGCGCTGCGATCACCCGGACGTCCTCGAGTTCGTCAACGCCAAGCGCAGCCGGGGCCAGCTCACCCGGTTCAACCTCTCCGTCGCCGTCACGGACGACTTCATGGCCTGCCTGGAACGGGGCGGAGACTGGCCCCTGGTCTTTCCGCCGGGCGGGGAGGCGCCCTGGGTCGCGCGGAGCGTGCCCGCGCAGAAGCTCTGGGAGGCCATCGCCGACGCGGCCTGGGCCAGCGCCGAGCCCGGGGTCCTGTTCATCGATCGCATCAACCGGGAGAACAACCTCCGCCACTGCGAGGCGCTCGCCGCCACCAATCCCTGCGGCGAGATTCCCCTGCCGCCGTACGGCGCCTGCAACCTGGGATCCTTCAATCTCACCGCCTACGTTGACGCCCCGTTCACGGGACGGGCCCGCCTGGACCTGCAGCGGCTGGCGGCGGACGTTCCCCTGGCGGTGAGGTTCCTGGATAACGTCATCGACGCCACCGGCTTTCCCCTGCCGGCGCAGGCCGAGGAGGCCCGGCGGACCCGGCGGATCGGGCTCGGCCTGACCGGGCTGGCCGACGCCCTGCTCATGCTGGGCCACCGTTACGACAGCGACGCGGGCCGGGCTGCCGCCACGGCGGCCATGAAGACCATCACCACGGCGGCCTACCGGGCGTCTTCTGTCCTGGCCGCAGAACGGGGCCCGTGTCCGGCCTGGGATGCGGGCGCGGTCATGGAGACGCCGATGCTTTCCCGCCTCCCGGCCCCGGTGCGGGACGCGGTGGCGGCCGCGGGCCTGAGGAATGGCCACCTTACTGCCATCGCCCCTGCGGGAACCATCAGCCTCCTGGCAGGCAACGTCTCCAGCGGCGTGGAGCCTGTCTTCGACGCCACCCAGCGGCGCCGGGTGCTGGATGCCGACGGCCGCTACCGGGAGTTCGACATCCCCGACCTGGGGGTGGCCCTTTGGCGGTCAGGGAGCGGCGACGACAGCCTGCCGCCGGGATTCGTCACCGCCCGGGAACTGGCGCCGGAAGCGCACCTTGCCATGCAGGCGGCGCTGCAGCCCTGGGTGGACGCTGCCATCTCCAAGACGGTCAACCTGCCGGCGGATGCGCCCCCGGACACCGTGGCCCGGATTTATACACAAGCCTGGCGGCTGGGCCTGAAGGGCTGCACGGCGTTCCGCCCCAATCCGGTGACCGGGGAAATACTCGCTCCGGTGCCTGAGGCCCCGGCGGTCAAGACGGGATAGGACTGCCGGCGCGTCCGCTCAGCGGACGATCTTCGTGAATTTCGCCCCTTCAAGGCTCAGGTTCACCATGACGCCCCGCCGGCCGAACACGAAGCCCACGATGGGGCTCCTGCCCGTCGTGGTATCGATGGACCCGCCGGCGCCCACCTGGGCGATAGCAACGGAGCCGTCTACCCCGGCTTCCCAGCCGGAGCTGTTGCGGAAGCTCCGCAGGGCGTCCTCGGTCATGAAGCAGATGATGACGGTCTTGGCCTGGGCGCCCGCCTGCAGGCCGAAGGAGCCGGCGGCGGTGGAATAGTACTCCGCCGTCTCGCCGTTCATTCGCAGCGCGCCTTCGCCGTACTCGCCGCCGATGACCAGCCCGGCCTGGATGACTTCCGGGAAGACCAGTACGCCCTTGCTGCTTTCGACGAATTCCCGGCCTCCCTGCACGTCGGCGTAGAAGCGCTCGAGGGCCGCGTCCACGGCCTCGTTGATCTCTTCGGCCGTCTTGGCGGCCGCGAGGCCGGGGAGGACGAGGAGGGCGGTCAGAAGCACTGCGGCGCGCAGGGCGATCCGGGTCATGGGCGTTTCTCCGGGTAGGCAGGAAAGCGTTGGGCGGCAACAGTAGCCCCCCGGCGGGCGGGCTTCAAGCTTCGCGGTCGGTCAGCCGTCGCGCCAGCGCCTGGATATCCGGCGCCGCGTCCGTCCGAACCGTCTCCACCCGGTACACCTCGTCGTCCCCCGGGGGCGGGTAGCGCCTCATCTGGTCGGCCAGTACCGCCAGGCCGGCGTCGGAGGCATCGCCCTCGCGTCCTGCCACCCGGTCCCGCAGAACGGCGGGCGCCGCCTGGCAGCGAAGGATCACCGGCACCGCTCCGTATCCGCCCGCCATCCCGACGAAGTGCCGGCGCCTGTCAGCAGCCAGGAACGCCGCGTCCAGGATCACCGGCACCCCTGCGCCGAGGACAGCCCCGGCGACGCTCTCCAGGCGTGCGTAGGTGCGTTCGGTGGCGGCTTTCGAATACAGGCCCTCTCCCGGCGGCGCGGCGCGATCCTCGGACGGGTCGACGCCGTGGAGACGCTTGCGTTCCACGTCGGAGCGCAACCGGATCGCGCCCAGGGCCGGTGCCAGTTGCCGGGCGACGTGGGTCTTCCCGGAACCCGAATAGCCGGACATGAGCACCAGCAGGGGCGGCGGGTGATGAGCGCGCTTCACTGCGAGGCTGACGTGGCGGGCGATCCGTTGCCTCAGGCCATCTGCTTCGTCCCCTGCGTCCTGGGTCAGCCGGATCCCGTCCACCTTGGCGCGCACCAGGTGACGATAAGCAAGGTACCAGGGGAGCAGCGCGCAGCCCTCGTGGCCCCCGAGGCGCTCCAGCCAGGCGTTGAGAAACGCCCAGCCCAGGTCCGCGCGACCCCGGGATTCCGTGTCCATCAGCAGGAACGCGGCGTCGCTGATCACGTCGATCCAGCGCAGGGCCGGGTCGAACTCGATGCCGTCGAACGCAGCGATCCGGCCCTGGAGCCGGACCAGATTTGCCAGGTGCAGGTCACCGTGGCACTCCCGGACCCAGCCGTCGGCCAGCCGGGCAGCGAAGCTCTCCGTCAGGAGGCGCGCCTGGGTCCGGGTCCAGTCCTCCAGGGATGCGACCTGGTCCCGGAGCTCCCTGTCCAGGGTGGCTTTCGACAGCTGGCGGAAGTTCTCCAGGGCGGGGCCGATCACGGCCTGCGGGCTGCCCAGGTCGCCGTCGGAGGGTGCCTTCGGGGCCTCCGCGTGGAAGTCCGCGAGTTCGGCGGCGAAGCCTTCCAGGTCAGCGGCATCGAGCTGGCCGGCTTTCAGCTGCCGGTCCAGCTGGGCGGCATCGGGGAACCGGCGCATCTTCACGGCGGGCTCCGCCTTGGGGGTCAGGGGCCCCATGCGCCAGCCCTCCGCGCCCTCCGCGGCCCCGGTGACTTCCAGGTACAGCTCCGGCGCCAGGCGCCGGTTCAGGCGAACCTCCTCGTTGCAGAAGAACAGCCGCCGGTCCCGGTCCCGGAAATCGAGGAATCCGAGGTCCAGGGGTTTCTTGAGCTTGTAGGCGAAATCCCCGGCGAGGAAGACCCAGGAGATGTGGGTCTCCACCAGCCGGACCTGGTCCGCCGGGTGGGGCCAGGCCTGCGGCCGGCACAGGTCCTCCACCATCCGGGGCCGGCGGCCTTCGCCGCCGGGACCGTTCACCGGGCGGCTGCAGCCATCCCGCCGCGGGCGGCTTCGGCTTCTGTCTTCAGGTGGCCGACCTTCCTGAAGAAGATCGCCGCCGGGCAGAACCCGCTGAAGGCGTACTGGAACATGTTGGCGCCGACGAAAACGGTCAGCCACAGCCAGTAGGGGTGCACGAACCAGGTCAGCACCACGCTCAGAAGCACCATGAAACCGGCAAAAGCGAATACGGCGCGTTCTACAGTCATGTCGTATGTCTCCGTGTCTTGCTGTCTTTGGCAAAGTTGCTTGACAAGTCGGGCCGACCAGACAGCCCGGCTGGCAGGCTCATCGCGCCCCAGAACAAATCGCTGGAGCGGTCGCCCCGCGGTACCTCGTCCCGGTGTTCATCCCGGGCTTTCATCCCCGGCACGGCTGCCCGCTGCCGGAACGTCCCTGATTAATAGTTGTAGCGCATTCTCAGCCAGCCGTTGGAGTTGTCTTCGAGCTGGCCGAACATCGTCTCGACGTCTCCGCCGAACAGGTTGAATCCACCGGAGAAGGTCCAGTGGTCATCCCGGCGCCAGGCCATGTTCGGACGCAGGTAAAAGTCGCCCTCGTTGGGCGACCAGAAGGCGAAGAAGGAACTGGTCAGGGTTTCCCGGAAGGCCCGGTGGGTCAGGCGCAGCGTCACCACGGTGCGCCATTCCTCCGGCTCGGAGGCCGGATCCGGCGATGCCTCCATCAGCCTGTCGTGGTCCAGGATGTGCTCCGCATAGAGCTGTCCGCCGGCAGTCAGGTTGGCGACCAGTTCCTGCTCGTAGCCCACCAGGAAACGCAGCTGGGAATTGGGCACCAGGGGGTCATCCCCGTCCCGGTCATCCCGGGAGTCGTACCAGGAAAACTCCGAGTTGAGGATGCCGGGTCCGAGGGTCGTGCGAACGCTGCCGCCCCAGGCGTTCATCTCCGGGAACCACGGCTGTCCCGAGGGGCGTACCCCTACCGGCTGTTTCCAGCGGCCCAGGTAGCCGTACAGCGCCCATTCCGTGCCCGCGACGGTGCGGAACAGCCGGAGGGCTACCTCGCCGTTCCCGGGTTCGGATGCCTTGCGGGGGTTCTCCGGGGCCACCGCATCGCCCAGCCGGGGATCATAGAAGGCAAAGCGCTCGCCGTAGACGTAGTTGTCCGGGGTGAACTTCGGCGTCCACGCGACCTCGGTGTTGAACGCCTCGGCGTAGTAGCTCACCCGGAGAGTATCCGACGGCGCTTTCAGGTACTCGTCGTCCCGGCCCGCGAAGAACGAGATGAAGTCCTTGGGGAACAGGTCGTTCAGGAACAGCAGGTCTCCGGTACCCCAGGTCAGGACCTGGCGGCCTGCCTTCACGTCCGTGCTGCCGCCAACCCGGAAGGACGCCGCCAGTTCGCGAAGCTTGGCGTCCAGTTCCTCCACCACCTGGTCCCAGTTGAGGTCCGCCTTGAAATCCAGGCGGATGCTCTCGAAGTCGTAGCCGGTTTCCGCCCGGAGCCGGAGATCGCCCAGGGTGAGGGCGTCCAGGTTGTCCACGTCGGCCCAGCGTGCGCCCAGCGCGCCCTCGACGAAGCCCGTCCAGCGCAGGCCGGTGTCTTCTTCGCTGGCCCAGGGATCACCCCAGTCCTCTTCGCTGCCCCAGTCCCCGGATTCCCGTTCCGCACCCGTGTCTTCGCCGGATTCCTGGGCGACCGCGGGCCAGGCCAGGCCGAGGAGCCCAGCCAGGGTGAGCACGGAGATCAGCGGGCGCATTCCGGCCGGCCTCAGTCCCGCTTCAGCCAGTCCACCGGCGGCGTGCGCATGTAGCGCTCGCTGAAGATGTCCGGCGGCAGGCCCACGTCGTACTCGATGAAGCGGAACTCCATGGTGGTGGATCCGCCGCCGTCCACGTCAGTCACCCGCGACCGGGTCGTGGTGGGGTGGCCCTCGATGGTCTCCACCTCCAGCGACTCCACCCGCCGGTACACGCGGCCGCTGCCGTCGGCGTACTCGATCTTCATGGGCATGAAATTCGCCTTGTCGATCCACGTCCGGTACGAGGCAAATTCCACCAGGGACGCGTCCTTCGGCGTGCTCTCCAGGACGTAGTACTCGCCCGTGGTCTCCGCCAGCCGGTGCTCGTCGAGGGAGGGATTGCGACCGGAAACGTCCTCGTAGAAGAAGTGGGAGCCCACGAAGCTGGTGCGCTTGTCGCCCGCGGAGATGCGCTTGACCAGGTCAAGCCCCGGCAGGTACAGCCAGCGGTCGTCATCGGTGTCCACGTGCTTGTGCACCAGGAACACCGTGCCGCGGACATCCGAAGGCCGGGAGAAGAACACCATGAAGGACTGGTCGCCGCCGTCAGATTCATCCTTGCGCAGGATGGTGAACTGGCGGAGCTGCTTCCTCCCCTGGGAGTCCTCGATGGTCATGCGGGCCTCGCTGCGCCCGTCGTCGCCCGCATAGTAGGCGGCCAGGTTGGCCCGGCCCACGATCTCGTCCACGTCGGTCAGGTCCGCGGCTGCCGCCGGCATGGCCAGCATCAGCGCCGCGAGTACCGGTATGGCGTGTTTCATGTTGTCTACCTCCGTGTCCTTCAGGCTGTCTTTTCGGCGGCCCGGAAAACGATGTTCCTGAGTGGACTCATCACCGCGGGCAGCATGATCAGGGTAACAACCGCCGAGATGGCCATGATGCTCGCGAGGAACACGCCTACGGTGACGTACGGCACCAGCGGGGCCACCAGCAGCGGGGTAAATCCGATGGCGATGACGATGGCGTTGCGGGCGATGGCCCGGGCCGGCTCTTCGAACATCTCGGTCATGGCTGCATGGAACTCGCCTGTCCGTGCCCACGCTTCACGGGTGCGCTCCAGGAAGTGAATGGCGAAGTCGACGGACAGCCCCAGGGTCAGCGCCGAGAGCACGGCGATGGGCATGTCGTAGTCCTTGCCGACCCAGCCAATGAGCCCGTAGATGAAGGTGATGGTCAGGGTCAGGGGCAGCATGGCCAGGGCGCCGAAGACGAAGGACCGGAACAGCAGCACCATCATCGCGAACACCACCACGAAAGCGCCGGCGAGGCTCTTCACCATGCCCGCTACCATGGCCTCCTGCCAGACCACGTTGATGTAGGTCTTGCCTGCCCAGGCGCCGGACACGTTCTCCGGCAGCGGATGGTTGTCCAGGTACCGCTCCACGTCCTCCATGATGGCGGTCATGTCCTGGTTGTCGCCGCTGGTCATCTGCAGCCAGACCACGGCCCGCCGATAGTCCGGAGTGACCATGTGCCACAGGTCCTGTGGGCGGTGGGAAGACTGGAACTGCAACAGCGCCTGGGCGACGCCCCGGTAAGTCCCCGGCAGCACGTAGTCGTCAGGCTCGCCGGACCGGAGCTCCCGGTTCACGGTCTTCACCAGGTCGGGGAGGGCGTTGGTCTTGCCCACCCGGGGGTTGCCGTTCAGGTGAGCCTGGAAGTCCTGCATCCACTGAAGGATCTCCGGCTTCTGGAAGTAGCGTGCCTCGGCGGCCACCTCTTCCGTGGCGGACATCAGCGATTCCAGCGCGTCGACGGCGTCGCCTTCGGCGGCGAAAAGCTCGTCGTCAAGCGCCACCACCAGCTGGTCCAGCCGCTCCGACGACAGGGACTCGTCCGGTGCCGGACCGTTCTCATCCCAGAACGCCTTCACGCCGGCGGGCGCGTCGTCCAGGATGGGCGCCACTTTCGCCGCAAGGGCGCCGGCGGGATCGCCCTGGTGCTCCAGCACGAAGTAGGCATCGTAGGTGCCGGCGAAGTGGTGGTTGAGCACCTCGTCCGCCACCCGGATTCGATGGTCTGCCTTGAACCAGCGCACGGGGTTGTCGTTGATCTGGATCATCGTGACGCCCCAGAGACTGAGCACGAATATCAGGCCGAAGCCGGCCAGCAGCAGCGGGGCCCTGGTCAGCGACCACTTCCCGGTGACCCGGAGTATCCGTGCCAGCAGCGAGTTGCCCTCGTCCCGGTGAAGGATCTCCTGCATCTTCTCCAGCCGCTCCGGCTTCATCCGGGAAACCCACACGGGGACGAATGTGATCGTGAGAATGAAGGCCAGGAGGATGCCGAAGCCGACGAACCAGCCGAAAACCTGGACGGGGGGAATCGGTGTCAGCGCAAGGGAGACAAAACCGACGCCGGAGGTGACCGAGGTGAACAGCATGGGCCGGAAGAGGTGTCCCACGACCTCCCGGATCACCTCGCGCCGGTCGCTGCCGGGCGTGTAGCGGTCCGCGAACTCCGACATGATGTGGATCGAATCCACCACCGCGATGGGCATCAGGAAAATGGGGATCATGGAACTCATGATGTGGACAGTGAACCCCAGCCCGATGAGCAGGCCCATGGTGGCAACCACGGTGACGATGGCCACGATCATGGGAGCGACGATCAGCCCCAGGTTGCGGAAAAACAGCCACATCAGGATGAAGATGGCCAGCCCCGCCAGGGGCGCCGAGATGCCCATTTGCACGAACATCTCGTAGCCGAAGGTGTCCTCCGCCACCGGCAGACCGGTGATGTGCCAGGCGTCGTCCGCACCCAGCTCGGCGCTCACGGCCTCGGTAATGGCCTGGATCTCGCTGGAGATCCGGTAGCTTTCGTCCTTGTCCTCGATGGGCACGTAGATGGCCGCCGCCCGGCCGTCTCCGGAGACCAGCGTGTCAGCCAGGAACGGCAGGCGTTCCACCTGCCGGCGGATCTCCAGGCTGGCCTCCCGGGTGCGGGGCGCCTCGGCCATCATCCACTCGAACCGGATGGTCCCCGGCCCGGCCTGGGTGATGTTGTCCGCCACGGACAGGGACATCAGGTCGGGGCGGATCACGCCGTCGATCTCCAGCACCTGGTCGGTGACCTGCTTCAGGGCCGCCAGGGAGGTGGGGTTATAGACCCCGTCGATGTGTGACTCGTTGACGATGCCGACGACGATGGCGTCGTGCAGGCCGAAAGCCTGCTTGACGTCGTTGTGAAACACCCGCTGGGGCTGGTCCGCCGGCAGCATGTTCTCCGGATCCGTGTCGATCTGGATCCGGGGGATCTGCAGGCCCAGCAGGACGACCAGCGCGGCCGTCACTACGTAGACGGCGACAGGGTGAGCCAGAACGAACTCGGTGAAGCGGTCTTTCATTTGGCGTTTTTCCCCGCGCGGAGTTTCTTCAGCCCGATGAATTCCAGGAAGACCTTCTCGTAAATCGGCTCCGAGACGCCGCGGCGCACCTTGCGCAGGAAGTACTTCTCGAACGCGATCTTTGCCAGGTGAACCCAGCGGCCCCGGGAAGCCCAGTTGAGGTTCCGGGGCGGGATCTGGGGCTTTGCCACGAAGGCCACGCCGCTGTCGCCGAAGTCTGCAAGACACAGGGCGTTCCACGTGGCGGTCTCCGCCGGCTCCCGCCCGTCCAGCAGGGCGCGGATGTTGTGCGCGGTCGCGGTGACCATGGACTCGATCATGTAGCCGGTCTTCGGCACGCCCACCGGCAGGGGCGTCGGTCCCATGGGCGGGATGGCCACGCAGACGCCGACGGAGAAGATCTCGGGGTATCTGGGATTGCGCTGGTGTTCATCCACGATGACAAATCCGCGGGGGTTCACAAGCCCCTCGATGCCCCGGACGGCAGACACGCCGCGGAAGGCCGGCAGGATCATGCTGTGGGCGAACGGCAGCTCGGCTTCTTCCACCGGCTCACCCGCGTCGTCCACCCGGGTGACATACATCTTTCCGTCTTCCACCCGGTCGATCCGGGTGTTGGTCATCCACCGGATGTGGCGGTCGCGGAGCTCGGACTCCATCAGGGACTTGGTGTCCCCCACTCCGTCCAGTCCAAGGTGCCCCACGTAGGGTTCAGGCGTGATGAAGGTCATCGGCACCCGGTCGCGGATCCTGCGCTTCTTCAGGTCGGTGTCGACGATGAACGCGTACTCGTAGGCCGGGCCGAAGCACGACGCGCCTGCTGCGGCGCCGACCACCACGGGCCCGGGGTTTTCCACGAATTCCTGCCACTGGCCGTAGCTGCCGAATGCATGGCCGGTCTTGCAGACCGACTGGGTATGCCCGCCATCCGGGCCGAGTCCGGGAACCTCGTCGAAGGCCAGCTCCGGTCCGGTGGCGATGACGAGAAAGTCGTAGTCCAGCCGCCGGCCGTCCGCAAGCTCCAGTGCCTTTTCGTCGGCAAGGACGCGGCTCGCGCCGGTGGGTTCAAAGCCGATGCCGTGCCGGTCGAACACCGGTGGCAGGTGGACCTTGATCTGGTCGGGCTTGCGCCAGCCCACGGCCACCCACGGGTTGGACGGGGTGAACTCGAAAAACTCCCCGTCGTTGACCATCACGACCTCGTCTCCCGGCCGGGCCATCTCCTTCATTTCGTAGGCCATGCATACGCCGCCCAGTCCGGCTCCGATGATTATGATTTTCGCCATGCGCTGCTTCCTGTCCGGCTCCTGGCCGGCGACAATTTCCGCATATATTAATTTAGAGAATTACGATATACAATTGCCCGGATTGCCTCGTGACTGTAGGGCTTCCGGCGCCGGCCGACCCTCCGCAGATTCCGAAGGATTCCCTGAGCCGCTGACATTGCCGCCACGCGCCGCGCGGGCGCGGCCGGATAAGCTATGCTCCTTGCGGAACAGGAAGAGGACGGCAATGCACGAGCGCGACCTCGAGGCAGCGGTGCTCCGCGCGCTGGACACGGCGGGCGACCTGGGCGGGCGGCCCGTTGATCCGGACCGGCCGCTGGTCGATCAGCTGGAGCTGGACCCGGACCGCTTCGCCGCGGCCCTGGCCCGGGAGACGGGGGTGGAAGTGCCGCCGGGCCACCGGGGCCGGCTCGCGACCCTGTCCGGCTGCCTGGACTATTTCTCCAGGCGTCTCTCCGGCTAAGGGAGAGCTAGTTCTCTTCGATGTCGTCCACGTCCACCTGGCCGGACAGTCTGCGCCGGATGTGGGACCAGGACAGCCCCGTGGCCATCACCGCGGCGACGCCGGCGATCAGCAGCCAGGCCATGGCGTTGATGTCGGCGGTCTGCACCCAGCCGAAGTCCACCACCATCCAGATCAGTGTGCCGAACAGGGCCACGGCCAGGATCAGGCCCAGGGTGCCCAGGGCGCGGAAGGTCGAGCGCAGGAAAATCACCCAGCCGATCAGGATGACGATGCCCACCAGGACCACGATCGGGCCGGGCCGGGGCAGTGTGTCGTTCAGCCAGTGCCCGTAGGAGTATCCCGTCGGGTTCCAGGTGGCCGCCACGAGGACCAGGGCCCCGGCGAACCGTGCGAAAAAGCTGCCGAAATCGAATCCGTTGCTGGCCATGGATGGTCCTCTGCTGCATCTGTCGGGGCGCGGCTGCCGCAAGAGTCAACCGGACTTGCGCCCGGGTTGCAAGCGGCGGGCCTCTCCGCTGGCCTACAATGGCGCCCAGGCACCGCACCCATGGCAGCCGTGCGACAGTGAACTGCTACCGACCAGCCGGCGGATCCGCCCTGTTACCCCGATGCTTCGCCGCGCCCCGGAGACGGCCGTGAGTCACTCCCTGGCCATCGCGGCACCCTCGGACCTGGCGGTGGACGCCGCCCGCGACATCCTGGCTGCGGGGGGCAATGCTGTTGACGCAGCGGTCGCGGCAGCGGTGGCGGCCATGTGCACCGAGGTCGGCATCGTGTCCCTGGATGCCGGCGCTTTCGTGACGGTCTGGCCGCGGGGCGGCGAGCCCCGGGTGGTGGAAGGCTGCGTCGCCATGCCGGGCAGCGCCCGGCCGGAAGAGCGCTTCGGCCGGGGCGGGATCCCGGTAAGGGTCGCCTACGGGGGCGGGGTCGACATGGTGGTGGGTTGCGGCGCGGTGGCGGTCGGCGGGGCTGTCGCCGCCCTTGGCGAGACCGCCGGGCGCTGGGGCGCGCTGCCGTGGGCGCGCATTCTTGAACCGGCGGCATCCCGGGTCCGGGAAGGCTTCCCGCTGTCCCACGCTTCCCGCACCTGGCTGGAGTACAGCCACGAGGCCGTGTTTGGCTGGCAGAAAGAAAGTCATGCCCTGGTGCACGACGAGGCGGGCAACATCCGCGAGGCCGGCCATTCCATGCACATCCCCCGCCTTGCCGACACCCTCGAGCTCCTGGGCCGGGAAGGCCCCGGGTGCCTTTACGGGGGTGAGCTCGGCCGGGCTATCGCTGAGCGGGTGGACGCCGGGGACGGCCTGCTCTCTCTGGAGGATCTCGCGGCCTACCGGGCCCGCGTGTGCGACCCGCTGGAGGACACCATGGGGGACTGGACGGTTGCCATGCCGCCGCCGCCCTCCCTGGGCGGCGCTGCGCTCGCGGCGATGATGGCGATGCTGGGCCACGAACCCCAGCCGGAATGGAGCCCGGAGGACGTGGCGCGCCTGGCCGAGGTGCAGCGGGCGGTCTTCGGATTCCGGAACGACCACGTGTTTACCGCTGACGATCCGCCGGCTGCCGTCGCCCGCCTTCTGGCCTGGGCCCGGCAGGAAGGGGAGGCCATCGACCGCCTGCGTTCGCCCTCGACCATCCACGTGTCCGTGGTGGATGCTGAGGGCATGGGATGCGCCGTCACGGCATCCTCCGGGTACGGCTCGGGCGTGTTCGTGCCGTCTGCCGGTCTCTGGCTGAACAACTGCCTGGGCGAGATCGAGCTCAATCCCCGCGGCTTCCACGCCCTCCCGCCGGGACGCCGGCTGGGCTCCAACATGGCGCCGACGGTGGGGCGGCGGGAAGACGGAGCGGTGCTGGCCGTAGGCAGTCCCGGCGCGGAACGCATCACCACGGCGATTCTCCAGGTGCTGATCAACTTCACCCGGCTGGGAATGAGTCTTGCTGAAGCGATCGATGCGCCCCGGCTGCACGTGGAACGCACGGCCGACGGATGGTGCGCTGCGGCCGAGCCCGGCCTTCCCCTGGACGCCCTTGCCATGCCGCACCGCTGCTTCGAAGAGCTGTCGATGTTTTTCGGGGGCGTGGGCGCGGCCCTGGTGGATGGCAGCGGCCGGCTGGAGGCGGCGGCGGATCCGCGGCGGCGGGGCAGCGCCCGCGTGCTGGGCTCCGGGCGGGCATGAACCCGGCAGTCGCGGGCGCGTCGGCCTATTATTCGGATTGGGGCAACACGGGACTCGGGAGATGGCGAAGTCAGTGATTCCCCTGGCGGGGGTGATAGGGATTACGGTGGCCACGGTGCTGGGCCACGGACCGGACCCGGAATGGGGCCGGGAAATCTACGTGACCAACTGCGCGGTTTGCCATGGCAGGTACGCCGAGGGTGACGGACCCGCGATGGCTGCGCTGGACGTCGGCGCGCCCGACCTCACCGAGATCGCGCGTCGCCGGGGTGGTTATTTCCCTTACGACGAAATCCGCGGCATCGTGGACGGCCGCCGCGATGTCGCCGAGCATGGGGGGCGCCTCATGCCGGTCTGGGGGGCGGAGTTCACGATGGCCTCCGGCGACGAGGACCGCGCCTGGGACCAGATCGAGGCCGTCGTGGCGTACCTGGAGTCGGTGCAGGTGGAAGTGGAGTAGGTCAGGCGGCGGCGACGGCCAGTGCGCCCAGGGCGGCGCCGAGGAGTCCGCCGGCGAGCACGTCGCTGGGGTAGTGCAGGCCGAGCACGATTCGGGAGGCCGCCACCAGCGCCGTGAAGGGCAGAAGCACCGGGGCCAGCGCCGGGAAAGCATGGACCGCCACCGTCGTGAAGCACACCGCGTGCAGCGTGTGGCCCGACGGGAAGCTGTACCGGTCCAGGGCCGGGGCGCCGGCCCGGATACGGGCGTGGATGGCGAAGGGGCGTTCCCGGACCAGGCGGGCCTTGAGCCAGCGATACAGCGCCAGCCCCACCGCGCCGGCCGCCAGCATCCGGACAGCCACCTCGGCGCCGCCGGCCCCGTGGACCACCGGAAGCGCCAGCATCAGGGCATACCAGAAAATGCCGTCCCCGAGCCGGCTGACTGCGGCGAACAGCGCCAGCACCGCCCTTCGCTCGCAGGCCCGGTTGGCGCGGAGGCAGAAACGGCTTTCCACCGCTTCCAGCCGGGCCAGCCAGGTGGCGGCTTCAGCCATGCCAGTCCCCGAGTGGACTTCCCATGGGGCGGCATCATCGCCGCCGAAAGCTACCGGGGCGTGACGGCCAGGCTACGGTGAGATGACCCCGTCGGCCACGTGAGGCTCCCCGCGGCCGTCGGCGATGACCTCCAGGGCCGCTTCCGCTTCCTCGGGGCCGGTGAGCCGCGCCACGTGGAACAGGGCGTCGCCTTCGTTGACCAGCGGCAGGCTGTTGCGCCCGATCACGATGCCGGCGGTTGCGGCCTCCACCGGGATATCCCGCTCGCCGAAGGGGTCGGAGATATTTCCCACCACGTCGCCCCGCTCGACCCATCTGCCTAACGCCACCGTGCTACGCAGGATCCCGGCCTCCGGCGCCCGGACCCAGTAGCTTGCCGAGGCGACAACGGGTTCGCGACGGGCCGCTGCCGTTCGGGTTCGCTTCAGCATGCCGAGCTGACGCATCACGCTCACGATGCCGGCCACGCCGATCCGGATGGCGGTCTCGTCGAAGCGGAGTGCTTCGCCAGCCTCGTAAATGAGCGTGGGTATACCGCGCGCCCCGGCCGCCTCCCGCAGGGATCCGTCGCGCAGCCGGGAATCCAGCACCACCGGGGCGCCGAAGCCCATTGCCAGCTCCCGGGTGGGCTCGTCGTCCAGGCGGGCCCGGACCTGGGGAAGGTTGCTGCGGTGTACCGCACCCGTGTGCAGGTCGATGCCATGGGTGCATCGGGCGACGATCTCGT
The DNA here is from genome assembly GCA_037383845.1 of Gammaproteobacteria bacterium. Taxonomy (GTDB): domain Bacteria; phylum Pseudomonadota; class Gammaproteobacteria; order Steroidobacterales; family XN24; genus JARRON01. The sequence goes on along the minus strand of JARRON010000005.1, from coordinate 107,069 downwards.
CCATGAACAGGTGGGCCAGTCGCGCCGCAAGGGACCCGCGCTCGGAACCGGGAAAGCTGCGGTTAAGGTCCCGCCGGTCCGGCAGGTACCGGCTGTGCTGAAGAAGCCCGAACACGTTTACCACCGGCACGAGGATGAGCGTTCCGCGCAGGCCGGACAGCAGGGACATCCGCCTGATGCGCCGGATGATCTCGATGCCGTTGAGTTCGTCTCCGTGGAGCGCCGCGCTGACGAACAGCCGGGGTCCCTCCCGACGGCCGCGGATGACCCACACGGGCATATCCACCGGCACGTGGGTGTGCAGCATAGCCACCGGCAGCGAGACTCCCATCCGCTGCCCGGGCCTGACGGTTACACCGCCGATGACGAGATCCGGCTGCCGGCTCATGGCTGCTTCGTCAGCCCTTGCCCCGGGTCCGCGTCTGGTGGGGGCGGGCTTTCTTCTCGAGCACCGAGATGATCATGCCGGCAATGTCTTTGCCCGTCGCGTTTTCGATGCCTTCGAGTCCCGGCGAGGAATTTACCTCCAGCACGAGGGGGCCGTCACGGCCCCGGAGAATGTCCACGCCGGCCACGTTCAGACCCACGGTCTTGGCTGCCTTCACGGCGGTGGCCCGCTCCGTGGGCGAGAGCTTGATCACCGAGGCGGTGCCGCCCCGGTGAAGGTTGGAGCGGAACTCCCCTTCTTTGGCTTTCCGCATCATTGCCGCGACCACCCGGTCGCCGATGACGAAGGCCCGGATATCCGCACCGCCCGCTTCCTTGACGAACTGCTGGATGAGGAAGTTGGCATCGAGCTCCCGGAAGGCGTCGATCACGCTTTCGGCCGCCTTTCGGGTTTCCGCCAGCACCACCCCGCGGCCCTGGGTGCCTTCCAGGAGCTTGATCACCAGGGGCGCGCCACCCACCAGCTCAATGATGGTCTGGGTGTCGTCCGGCGAGTGCGCGAACGCGGTTACCGGCAGGCCGATACCCGCCCGGGCCAGCAGCTGGTGGGATCGCAGCTTGTCCCGGGAACGGCCAATAGCGACCGACTCGTTGGCGGGGTACACGCCCATGACCTCGAACTGGCGGAGTACGGCGAGGCCGTAGAAGGTCACCGAGGCGCCGATGCGGGGAATCACGGCGTCGAAGCTCGGCAGTTTTTCACCGCGGTGATAGATGCCGGGACGGGTAGAGGTGATGTCCATCACGCATTTCAGCGGGTCGATCACGGAGACCTCGTGGTCGCGCTCCTCTGCCGCCTCCACGAGGCGGCGGGTGGAATACAGGGCGCGGTTTCTGGAAAGAATGGCAATTCGCATAAATCAGCTGTCCTTCGCCGCCATGTCCGCCGGCGGCGTGTTGGTGGTGCCCCCGCAGACGAAAGACCGCCGCGGGTCGACGAGGAACCGGCCGCGCAGGGCCGTTCGGCCGAGCAGCATGCGGAAACGCATGGTGTCCCGGTTCGTCAGCGTCAGTTCGATAGGCCAGGTCTGTCCGGCCAGGCTGACCGGCGCCTCGATGACGTAGCGCATCTCCCGGTGTCCGCCGGAGTCCGCGACGCTGCGGCGGTCCAGCACGGGTGCTTCGCAGGTAATGACCCCCGTGCGGTCGCCCTGCCGGGGATGCACGCTGAAGACCACCCAGGGCGCACCGCCTTTGAGTTCCGTTTCCACCTGGAAGGCGTGCAGGGCGGAAGTTCGGGCGCCCGTGTCGACCTTGGCCTTGAGCACCGGGATCCCGAGGGACTCCAGGCCGACCCACTCCCGCCAGCCCACCGTCAGCGGCCCGGATCTAGAGCCAGTCACGGCGGCGAAAGGCCCAGATCATGATGCCGGCGACGCCGGCCAGCAGTAGCAGCACAGCCGGATAACCGAAGCGTGTGTTGAGTTCCGGCATGTTCCACGGGCTCACTTCGGGGTTGAAGTTCATGCCGTACAGGCCGGTGACGAACGACAGTGGAATAAAGATGGTTGCGATCATCGTCAGCAGTTTCATCACGTCGTTCATCCGGTTGCTGAGTGTCGCAAGGTTCAGTTCATGCATTCCGCGGATCATTTCCGAGAGACTCTCCATCATGTCCGAGATGCGCATATGGTGATCCAGAACGTCCCGCATGTATCGCCGGGTCTGGGCACCCAGGGGCGAGTCGTCGGCGCGTAGCAGGGCGCCGAGCATCTCCTGGCCGGGAACGTTCAGCCGTCGCAGGGCAATGATGTTTCGTCGCGTGTGGTGAATGCCGGCAAGGGTGTCTTCACTCGCGCCGTTGAGCACCTCGTCCTCGGTGTCCTCGACCTCCCGGGCGATGGTCTCCAGCACCGGGAAGACCGAGTCCACCGCAGCGTCGACCAGGGTATAGAGCAGGTAGTCCGCGCCCCGGGTCCGAATCCGCCCCGTGCCGCCGCTGCGGAGCCGTTCCAGAACCGGGGCCAGCAGCGAGGGCGGCCCGGGCCAGACACTGATAACCCACCGGGGGCCCAGGAAGAGGCTGAGCTGCTCGACCTTGACCGTGCCGTCGTGCAGCAGGGGGACGGAGACCACGACGAAGCTGTGGTTCTCGAACAGCTCAAGCTTCGAGCGCTGGCCTCCGTTATGGACGTCCTCCAGGGCGAGGGCGTCCAGGCCCAGACGTTCCTGGAGCAGGCGCAGAACCGGCGGGTCCGGCGGGGCGTCGAAATGCAGCCAGTTGACCTGTCCGTCGCCAAGACTGTCCAGGACATCGGCGAGGGGCGCGGCCGATTCTTCCGTCATTTCGGTATCGGAGTACCGGACCCAGTCGACCCGGCCGCCTGTCGCATCCGCAGCCACGGTTTCGATGGCGTGTCCCGGCGACGCGCCAGGACGAATTCGACGGCGACTCTGTCGTGTTTCCATGGGTCCTGCTCCGGTTAGTCCTCCGGCGACTTGATCTTGGCCCGTAAGTGCACCGGTTCGACCCGGTGCCGCCCGCGAACCTTCATGTTGAGCATTTCGACGCCCAGCGAGAAGGCCACGGCGAAGTAGATATAGCCCTTGGGAATATGCAGGCCGAGTCCCTCGGCCACCAGTGCGAAGCCGATCAGCACCAGGAACGACAGGGCCAGCATCTTGATGGTCGGGTGCTGGTGCACGAACGCGGCGATCGGCTCCGCCGCCCACATCATCACGAGCACCGCGATGACGATGGCTATGATCATGACAGGGACGTGCTGGGCCAGTCCAATAGCGGTGAGCACCGAGTCGAAGGAAAAGACCAGGTCCAGCACGCCGATCTGGGCGATCACCAGCCAGAAGCTCGTGCCCTTGCCGTCGGCGGTCACGTGTTCCTCGCCCTCGAGCTGCTGGTGCACCTCCATGGTGCTCTTGCCCAGCAGGAACAGTCCGCCGGCGATGAGGATGAGGTCACGTCCGGAGAACGCCTTGCCCGCGATCTCGAACAGCGGGCGGGTCAGCCCCATCAGCCAGGTGAGCGCCAGCAGCATGGCGATGCGCATGCCCATGGCCGCCAGCAGACCGAGCCTTCTGGCTTTCGGGCGCTGATGCTCGGGCAGCCGGTCCGCGATGATGGACAGGAAGATGATGTTGTCGACGCCCAGGACGATCTCGAGCAGCGTCAGGGTGGCCAGGGCCACCCAGGCGGACGGGTCCGCCACCCATTCCAGCATCTCGGTCCGCCCCTGCTCGGATGTGGTTGCATCATAGCGGGTCGGACCGATCCTGGGCACGTGGCGCCTCGGCGGCGGGTTACAATTCGCGGCTGTTCCCTGCTGCCGCCCGACGGTTCCCGGCCATGGCCTGCCTCTTTGTCGAACAACTGACCGTGCTTGATTTTTCCCGGCTGGACCAGGAGCGGGGACTGGTAGGCGAAAGCTGGATCGTTGACCTGGAACTGGAAGGCGAGCTGGACGAGCAGTCCATGGTCCTGGACTTTGGCGAGGTGAAACGCCGGGCCAGGGAGGCGGTGGAGTCCTATGCGGATCACCGGCTGCTCGTGCCCGCTGCGTCGGATGCGTCTGTGGTGGAAAAAGACGGCCGCGTGGAGGTGGACTTTCCATGGGGAATCGGCCGCCGCATTCGGGTGGCCTGTCCCGCGTGCGCGGTGACCCTGGTCGGGGCCGCGGCGGTGGACATGGCCGAGATGCAGGGGCCCCTTGTGGCCGCGGTAAGGCGCGTAGTGCCCGACACAGTGCAAAAGATCCGCCTCGGCCTGAGGGAGGAGGCAACCCCGGGGCATTACTTCCACTACAGCCACGGGCTCAAGCGCCACGCCGGCCTGTGCCAGCGTATTGCCCACGGGCACCGGTCCCGCATCGAGATTACCCGCGACGGCCGACAGGACGATGCCCAAGAGGCCGCCTGGGCCGATCGCTGGAAGGACATCTACCTGGCTTCCGCGGACGACCTGGCGGAGTCTGGCGACGGCGCGGACGGGGACCGGCTGGCGTTCGAGTACGACGCGGCGGAAGGAAAGTTCGAGCTGTCCATCGATGCCGGCTGCTGCGAGGTGGTCCCGACGGACACGACCGTGGAATGTCTCGCCCAGTACGTGGCCGACCAGCTGGCGGACCGGTTCCCCGGGCAGCGGATCGTCGTCCGCCTTTACGAGGGCGTCCACAAGGGCGCCATCGGCCTGTCTCCGGCCCGGTGAAGCCCGGCTGCGCCGTCCGGCCGGACCCTCCAATTGCCTGCCGGTGGCGCCTGCTGCGAGAATGACGCCCCCCAGCGGCCCCGGACCCGATCAACATGGCGAGCAACAGCTCAGTACTTCCCGGCGGTGACAAGCGCCTGTTCAGGGCACTCCGGGAGTTCCTGCGGCTGGAGAGTGCCGGCGGCATCCTGCTGGTATTCGCCGCCCTCCTCGCCATCATCCTGGCCAACTCTCCGCTGAAGGCTTTCTACGAGGACTTGCTGCATATCCCGGTCACGGTGGCCGTGGGCAACCTGATCCTGGACAAGCCGCTGCTCCTGTGGATCAACGACGGCCTGATGGCCGTGTTCTTTTTCCTGGTGGGACTGGAGATAAAGCGGGAGATCCTCGAGGGCGAGTTGTCCAACCGGGACCAGATCGTCCTGCCGGTGGTGGCGGCGATCGGCGGCTTCCTGGTGCCGGCGGGGATCTACATCCTGTTCAACGGCGATGACCCCGTGGCCAGCAAGGGCTGGGCCATTCCGGCGGCCACGGACATCGCGTTCGCGCTCGGCGTGCTCTCCCTCCTGTCGGACCGCGTGCCACTGTCGGTAAAGGTCTTCGTCACCACCCTGGCCATCATCGACGACCTCATGGCGATCCTGGTCATCGCCATTTTCTACAGCGGCAACCTTTCGCTCACGGCCATCGGGCTGGCGGCGCTGGGAGTCGTCATACTTGTCGTGCTCAACCGCGCCGGAGTGACCCGGATTGCCGCCTACGTGGTCGTCGGGATCGCCATCTGGGTCTGCGTCCTGAAGTCGGGTGTCCACGCGACACTCGCGGGCGTGGTCGTGGCCCTGTCCGTCCCCCTCCGGGCGAAGGATGAAGACGGACACTCGCCGGCCCGGCATCTGGAACACGCTCTCCATCCCTGGGTAGCTTTCGGGATCTTGCCGGTGTTTGCGTTCGCCAACGCAGGGGTGTCATTCGAGGGCATGGGGCTGGATTCGATGCTGGAGCCGGTACCGCTGGGGATTTCCGTCGGCCTGTTCGTTGGCAAGCAGATCGGCGTGTTCGCCGTAGTGTGGCTGCTCGTAATGCTCGGCCTGGCCCGGCGACCCTCGGGCGCGACCTGGGGCATGCTGTACGGCGCGTCCATCCTGACCGGCATCGGTTTCACCATGAGCCTTTTCATCGGCACCCTGGCCTTCGAACACGCTACGGGCGCGAATTTCGAGGCGGCGGTGCGCCTGGGCGTGCTGACGGGCTCCCTCCTCTCGGCGGTGGTGGGCTATATCGTCATGCGGCTGAGCTGTCCGCCCCGGGGTGCTCCGGCGGCGGCAGCCGCGGCCTGACAGAACCTTCTGCGGCGCCGGCGGTCTGAGATCGTCGGCCACGGGCTTCATCAAGGAGTCGAAACATGAAGCGGGTGTTCCTGTTCCTCGCCACCAACCTGGCGGTCATTGTCGTTCTGTCGATCACGCTGCGGCTGCTGGGCTTCGAGCGAATCCTCGACGAGCAGGGCATTGCCCTGGACTACGGGTCGCTGTTGGCCTTTGCTGCGGTCTTCGGCTTCGGCGGTGCTTTCATCTCCCTGGCCATGTCCAAGTGGATGGCCAAGCGCGCTACGGGAGCACGGGTTATCACCCAGCCGTCCAACCAGGTGGAAGCCTGGCTGGTGGAAACGGTACGGCGCCAGGCCCGGGAGGCGGGCATCGGCATGCCGGAAGTGGCTGTCTTTGATTCTCCCCAGCCCAACGCCTTTGCCACCGGTGCGCGCCGCGACGCCTCTCTGGTGGCGGTGAGTACCGGCCTGCTGAGGGGGATGCGCCCGGAGGAAGTGGAAGCCGTCCTCGGTCACGAGATCAGCCACGTGGCTAACGGGGACATGGTGACCCTGACCCTGATCCAGGGAGTGGTGAACACGTTCGTCATCTTCATCGCGCGGATCGTCGGGTTCTTCGTGGATCGCGTGGTGTTCCGGAACGAGCAGGGCTACGGGCCCGGCTTCTGGATCGCGACCATCGTGGCGGAGATCTTCCTGGGCGTCCTGGCCAGCATCATCGTCATGTGGTTCTCCCGGCAACGGGAGTTCCGGGCTGACGCCGGCGGCGCGCGCCTGGCGAGCCGGGACAAGATGATCGGCGCCCTGGAGCGGCTCAAGGCCGCTTCCGGCCAGTCCCGGTTGCCGGAGCAGTTCGAGGCGTTCGGGATCTCCGGCCGCAAGGGCGAAGGCATCAAGCGGCTTTTCATGTCCCACCCCCCACTGGAAGAGCGTATCGACGCCCTCAAGCGGATCGTCTGAGCCCGGCTACGGCCCGGAGGAGGGTACCGGCACCCGCGCGCTCAGGACCCGCGACGGATCGCCGGCGGCCGTCCAGGCGAAGACCAGGTGCTGGCCCGAGACGGCCATCTGGGGAAACCCGGAACTCCGGGCTCGGGACGTCTTCGCCAGCGAGTGGATTTCGCCGGCCGCGTCTTCGGCGGAAACGATCCGATAGCGGATCTCCGCCTTTTTGTCCTTCAGCGCCAGCCAGCTCACCACGGGACGACCGTCGGCCAGGAAGGCGACGTCCACGCGGCCCAGGCTCGGTCCTGACTCGACGGTCACTGGTTCCCCGAAGCTTTTCCCGCCGTCCGGGGAGACGGCGAGCTTCACCGCGGGACGCTCGCCGGGCGCCGTGAACCAGGCGACGGCGACCCGATCGCCGGATGCAGCGATCGCCGGACCGTTCACGGGACAGGCCGGCATGTGCCAGTTGTCCTCCGCGACCGGCCGGGGTGCCGTGGCCCTTCCGTCCTTCAACAAGGTGAAGGCAATGTCGCGGATCTCCTGGGGGGAACGATCCCGATAGACCACGACGACGCCGCCTCCCGTGGCCGCCGCTCCTGTCTGGCAGCAGTCGCAGGTCATGGTGTCGAGCTGGAGCTCGGCCAGTGGCTGCGCGTTCCAGCCCAGCCCGCCCGCGCGCAGGGTCATGGCGCCGCCGTGGCCCTGGTGGCCTTTCGGAGCGTCCACTCCCGGTGCGCTCGTGTTCCGCCCGTCGAGCCAGACCGCCGCGAGTCCCGCATCCGTCGGGAGAAGCGTCGCGAAGCCGTGCTCGGTGGCCGACTCATCGTCATGGGGCGAGGCCGGGGGGCTCCAGGTCCGGCCGCTGTCGGTGGAGACCGACATCATGACGTGGTAGGCGTAAGGTCCGCCCTCTCGCTTCTCCAGCCAGTGGGCGCCGAGGCGGCCGTCGCCGGCGCTGACCACCGACGGAAAATCCGCCCAGTTGATGAACCAGTCGGTCCCGCGGGCCGCCTCTGCCGGGTCTGACCAGCCGTCCGGCTCCAGCCGGGCGTACTTCAGAGCGTGGCCGCCGCCAGCGGGCTCCACCCAGCTCAGCCAGACTTCGCCCGTCCCGTCGGTGGTCAGTCGGGGCAATGCCGCACCCGGTCCGGCCGGGACCGGCAGCTGCCGCGGCGCGGGAGAACACGCCGCAAGCAGGACCAGGCAGGCGACTGCGACAAGGCCATTCGCCCCTGCCCGCCGAACTGTGAACCGGTCGCTGCCTGCCGAGCGCGCGCTTGTCACAGCCTTTGCCATGGAACTAATCTAACAGGCGCACAGTCACTGAGACCTGTATGCACGGATTGCGGCGACATCGGCGAAGTCTTGCGAGCCTGGCGGCCAGCCTGTTCCTGGCCGTGTGGGCGAGCATGGCCGTCGCCCCGTGCCTGATGGCCGCCGAGGTGATCGCCGGCGGCGACTGTCCTCACTGTCCGGAGCCACCGCCGCCCTGTCACGACGACGGCGGCGCTACCTCCGACTGCACCTACGTTGACGGCTATGACTTCGACGGCCGGGATCCCTCCTTCGGGCTTAAAGATCCCCGGCTGGCAGTGCTTCCTGTCTCCGCGGAGGCCGTCGTCCTGCCGGAGGACACCGCCCCGCGGTTCCTGCCCGTAGCCATGGATCCGCCCGATCCGGGCGGGCCGCGCCTGCACCTGAAGAACTGTATCCTGCTGGATTGACGCCTCCCGCTTCGCGCTTCTTTCGCGTTCGAAGTTCCGGAGGTGTCCCATGTTCCCGTTTCCCGCGGCCTGCGTAGGCCGCCTGCTCGTTTTCCTGGTTTTCGCCGGGCTGGCCGGCGTCCCGGCCGCGACGGCCCAGTCTCTTTCCCTCGCGGATGCAGAGGACCTCGCGCTCGCCCGCGATGCCGGCCTGGAGGAGATCCAGGCCCGGCAGGAGGCCCTGCTGGATTCCGCGGTCGCTGAGTCCCAGCTGCCAGATCCGGAATTGCTCTTCGGTGCGGCCAACGTGCCCGTGGATTCCTTCGACCTGGATCGCGAGCCCATGACCCAGGTCCAGGTAGGTCTCCGGCAGCGCTTCCCTGCCGGCGATACCCTTGCCCTGAAGCGCTCGCGTCTCGAAGTCCTCGCCGAGGCGACCACTGCCGTGGAAGCCGGGCGCCGCCGAGAGGTCCTGCTCTCCCTGCGTCACGCGTGGATCGAGGCGGCCTGGCGGGCCGAGGCCATGGAGCTCGTGGCCGCCGAACGCGCCTGGTACCGGGAGCTTGAGGGCGCGGTTGTGTCTGCCTACGCCAGCGGGCGCCGGCGGCAGGACGAACTGATCCGGATTCAGCTCGAGATCGACGGCCTGGAGGAAGAAATCGCCCGGCTTCGGGAAACCCGTGCGCCCTGGGAGGCCGCGGTCATCCGCTGGCTCGGCGAGGACGCATCCCGGGCTGCCCTTGACCGCCTGCCCGAACTGCCGCCCCTGCCGCCGGGGGAAAGCGCGTCGGTGCGGCTCGAGAGCCATCCTGTCCTGGCCGAGCGTGCAGAGGCGGCGCGGGCCGAGGCCATCGGCGTGGACCTGGCCCGGGAGGCCTACAAGCCCAGCTGGATGCTCGACGTCCGCTACGGGCTCCGGGACAGCCTGGATGAAGCGGGCAGGGACCGGTCCGACATGCTCTCGGCCATGCTCAGCTTCGAGCTCCCCATCTTCACCGGCGACCGCCAGGATCGCCGCGTGTCTGCCGCGCGGGCCTCGGAGCGAGCGGCCCGGCGCCAGCTGGAGGACAGGCGGCGAATGCTCGCCGCAGAACTTGCCGCCGCCCGGGAAAGCCACCAGCGGCTGGGCGACCGCATCGTGCTCTTCGACAGCCAGATCCTGCCGTCGGCAGCTGACTACGTCGAGGCCACACTGCTGGCGTACCAGAACGACCTTGCGCCTTTCGACGAGCTGGTCCGGGCGGAGAAGACCCTGCTGGACGCCCGCCTGGACGCCCTTCGCCTGAAGGCCGACCGCCTTTCGGCGCACGCGAAGCTCGCATACCTCGTCGGAGATTCCCCATGAACCCACAGCTTCACGTCTTTGCACTCGCCGTTCTGGGCGCTGGCCTGCTGCTCGCGGCTGCCGGATGCGAGCCGCAGTCCGGTTCAGGTACAGCAGAAGTGCAGGAGCACGCCGCAGCTCATCTGGACCCGGAATACGTCTGTCCCATGCATCCGGACGTCACCTCGGACGAGCCGGGCCGCTGTCCCATCTGCGGCATGGACCTGGTCCGGGAGAAGCCGGATTCCGCCTCGACCGACCGCTCCGGCGAGGTTCTTTACTACCGGCATCCCCACAACCCGGAGATCAGGTCTGACGTGCCCATGAAGGACGAGATGGGCATGGACTACGTGCCGGTATTTGGGGACGAGGACGGTGGTGGTATCACCGTAAGCCCCGAGGTCCGGCACAACCTGGGCGTGAGGACGGCGCCGGCAGAATACGGTGAGCTCGCGCGCTACGCGCGGGGCGTTGGCTTTGTCGGGTGGAACGAGGACAGGCTGCGCCACGTGCACGCCCGCGCGGAAGGCTGGGTCGAGCGCTGGAACGTGGGCGCCGTCGGTGACGCCGTGGAGAAGGGGGACGTGCTCTTCGAGCTGTACTCGCCGGCGATGGCCACCGCGGAAGAGGAATTTCTCCAGGCGCTGAAGATGGACAATGCCCGCCTCGTTTCGGCGGCGGAGCGAAAGCTCAGGGCACTGGGGATTTCCAAAGCGTCCGTCGCCCGGCTGCGCCGCACCCGGGAGGCGGCCGGCAGGATCCCCTTCTACGCTGAAGCCGACGGGGTCGTTGTAGAGCTCGCGGCTCGGGAAGGCATGTTTGTCCGGCCCATGACCGACGTCCTCGTCATCGCCGACCTTTCCGAAGTCTGGGTCGAGGCGGAAATACCCGCGTCCCGCGCGGGCTGGCTGCGCGTCGGTCTTCCGGCGGCGGTGACCGTGGAGTCGGTGCCCGGGCGGGTGTGGCGCGGCGAACTGACCTGGGTGTACCCGGAGGTGGACCCGGTGTCCCGGGCCCAGAGGGTGCGCCTGGAATTCGGCAACAGCGACGGCGTCCTGCTGCCCAACGCCTGGGCCGCCGTGACCATCACCGAGCCCTCTCCCTCTCCGGTCGTCCACATTCCCCGCGAGGCTGTCATTCGCAGCGGCACCGGGGAGAGAGTCGTCGTGGAGACGGCCGGGGGTCGTTTCGTGCCGCGGCTTGTGCAGACCGGTTACGAAAGCAACGGCCGGATCGTCGTGCTGGCCGGTCTGGAGCCGGGCGAGCAGGTGGTGACCTCGGGCCAGTTCCTGTTGGACTCGGAGGCGAGCCTGCGGGGCGAGCTGGAGCGGCTTGCCCCGCCTGATCCGGCGGACCCGCACGCCGGCCACGACATGGGGAATGCATCCGACGCGGTGCCGCGGACGGACCACGCCCGCCACGACATGTCCGGGACAGGCCATTCGGGGCACGACATGCCGGGGATGGATTCTGCCGGCCCTGCCCCCGAGAACCACGGCGGTGACCGGCCATGATCGAGAGAGTCATTCGCTGGTCGGTGGACAACCGGCTCGCGATCATCCTGATGGCCGTCGTGCTGGGCGTGTGGGGCGCCTGGGCGCTCAGGGAAACGCCCGTGGACGCCATTCCCGATCTTTCGGACGTGCAGGTCATCGTTCGCACGACATACCCGGGACAGGCACCGCAGGTGGTCGAAGACCAGGTGACCTATCCGCTGACCACGGCGATGCTCTCGGTGCCGGGGGCCGACGTCGTGCGCGGCTATTCATTCTTCGGCGATTCGTACGTGTATGTCCTGTTCGACGAGGACACCGACCTGTACTGGGCGCGCAGCCGGGTGCTCGAGTACCTGTCGCAGGTGGCGCCGGAACTGCCTGCCGGTGCCCGGCCCGCCCTGGGCCCCGACGCCACCGGAGTCGGCTGGGTGTTCAACTACGTGCTCGTGGACCGGACGGGGCGCCACGATGTCGCCGAGCTGCGCAGCCTTCAGGACTGGTTCCTGAAGTACGAGCTCCAGGCCCTGCCGGGCGTGTCGGAGGTGGCCAGCGTGGGCGGTTTCGTCCGCCAGTACCAGGTCGTCGTGGATCCGCGTCGGCTCAGGTCCTACGGGCTGACCATCATGGACGTGCGGCGCGCGATCCAGGGCGGGAACCAGGAAGTGGGCGGCTCCGCCATCGAGATGGGCGAGGCGGAGTACATGATCCGGGCGACCGGCTATGTAGACGAGGAGGCCGACCTCGAAGCCATCCCCCTCAAGCTCACGGAAAACGGTGTCCCGGTGACCGTCGCGGACATAGGAGACGTCCGCCTGGGACCGGCCATGCGCCGCGGCATCGCCGACCTGAACGGGGAGGGCGAGGTCGCCGGGGGCATCGTGGTCATGCGCTGGGGGGAGAACGCCGTGGAGGTCATCGACGGCGTCAAGGCACGCCTGGCGGAGCTGGAAGACAGCCTGCCGGAGGGTGTGGAAGTCGTCGTGACCTATGATCGCTCCGCGCTGATCGAGCGAGCCGTCTCGACCCTGCAGACCACGCTGGTGGAAGAGCTGGTCCTGGTCACCGTGGTCTGCGCGGTGTTCCTGCTTCACCTGCGTTCCACCCTGGTGACCGCGGTCACCCTGCCGCTGGGCGTGCTGGCAGCGTTCATCGCCATGTACCACATGGGGATCAACGCCAACATCATGTCCCTGGGCGGCATCGCGATCGCCATCGGAGTGATGGTGGACGCGGCCATCGTGATGATCGAGAACCTCCACCGCCACCTTGAAGGGCGGCGTCTGAGACGCCGGGAGCACTGGGAGACCGTCTACGAAGCCTGCCGGGAGGTGGGCCCGGCGCTGTTCTTCTCGCTGCTGGTCATCACCGTGAGCTTTCTGCCGGTGTTCTCCCTCGAAGCCCAGGAAGGGCGACTGTTCGAGCCGCTGGCCTACACCAAGACCTTCTCCATGGCGGCGGCCTCCGTGCTGGCCATCACCCTGGTGCCCGTCCTGATGGGATATTTCATCCGGGGACGCATCCGGCCCGAGCGGGACAACCCGGTCAATCGCGGCCTCCTGACCGTGTATCGACCGGCCATCGACACGTCTCTGCGTTTCCCCTGGCTGGTCGTCGCGGTGGCGCTCGCGCTGCTGGTGGCCACCGCCTGGCCCGTGTCGAAGATCGGCAGCGAGTTCATGCCGGACCTGGACGAGGGCGATCTCATGTACATGCCGGTGACCCTGCCCGCCGTGTCCCCCGGCAAGGCCCGGCAGATCCTCCAGCAGACCGACAGGCTGATCAGTACCGTCCCCGAGGTCGAGACGGTGTTCGGAAAAATGGGGCGGGCGGACACCGCCACCGATCCCGCTCCCTTGACGATGATCGAGACCGTGATCCAGCTGAAACCCCGGGACCAGTGGCGCGAGGGGCTGACCCTGGAAGATCTCAAGGCCGAGCTGAACCGGATCGTCAACTTCCCCGGGCTGACAAATTCCTGGGTGATGCCCATCAAGACCCGCATCGACATGCTGGCGACGGGTATCCGCACCCCCGTGGGCGTCAAGATCGCCGGGCCGGAGCTTTCCGTCATCCAGGACATCGGCGAGGAACTCGAGCGCGTGATCCGGGAGGTTCCCGGCACGAGCTCGGTGTACGCAGAAAGGGTAATGGGAGGCCGTTATCTCACGGTGGACGTGGACCGCCGGCGAGCTGCCCGCCACGGCATGAACATGGAGGACGTGCACGCCTACGTGGCCTTTGCCATGGGAGGCGCCAACGTCTCGGAGTCCGTGGAAGGGCGTGAGCGGTATCCCATCAACCTGCGCTATTTCCGGGACTGGCGGGATTCGGTGGAGCAGATCCGGGACCTCCCACTGATGACGGAATCCGGCGGCTTCATCACGCTTTCGGACGTGGCGGACGTGCGGGTCGAGGACGGCCCCGGGATGATCAAGAGCGAGGCCGCCCGGCTGAACGGCTGGGTTTACGTGGATATCGCGGGTCGCGACCTGGGCAGCTACGTGGAGGAGGCCCGGCAGGTCGTCGCGGAGCGCATCGAGCTGCCGCCGGGCTATTCCCTGGCCTGGTCGGGGCAGTACGAGTACCTGATGCGCGCCAAGGCGCGACTGTTCACGGTGGTGCCGGCCACCCTGGCCATCATCGTGCTGCTGCTGTACCTGCACCTGCGGCGTATGGCGGACGTGCTCATCGTGCTGGGCACCCTGCCCCTGGCGCTGGTCGGGGGCTACTGGCTGCTGTATCTGCTCGATTACCAGATGTCGGTGGCCGTGGCCGTGGGCTTCATCGCCCTGGCCGGCATGGCGGCGGAGATGGGCGTGGTTCTCCTGCTGTACCTGACCCAGGCCTGGAATCGTTTCCAGGCCGAGGGCAGGACGGGGGAGGCGGACCTGCTCGAGGCGGTCCGGGAAGGCGCCCTGCGCCGGGTCAGGCCCATCGTGATGACCATCCTGTCCACCCTGGCGGGCCTGCTGCCGGTCATGCTCGGCACCGGAACCGGCTCCGAGGTCACCCGGCGGATCGCCGCTCCCATGGTGGGCGGGGTGCTGAGCATCACGCTGCTGACGGCGCTGGTGGTCCCCGCCGTATTCCTGCTGTGGAACCGCTTCCTTCTCAGACGACAGCCCGCCCCGGAAGCCGGGCCCACGGCCGGGTGAGCCTGGAGGGAACATCCAGGCCTGCCGGAGAGACGGGGAACTGCCGCCAGGCGGCCCGGCGGAGTGGCTTTGGGCCTGCCGGAGCATGGCTTATAGTGAGATCAGGCGCCGGATCCGGGGGAACCCGGTCCCCGGGGCAGGGCTCTAAGTACAACCCCGCGCCGGATTTCCGCGTGCGCACGGCAGGCCCATGACGACGGGAGAGAATATGCTGACCGTCTCCACCCAGCCCGTTTCGCCAGCTGTCGTCCGCCGGGCGATGGCCGCGCTCGCGCTGGTGGCTGCGGTCAGCCTGGCTGGCTGCATGGGCCAGTCTGCCACTCGTCCGCCACCGCCGCCGTCGAGCCCAAGTGCCTCGCCGCCATCCACCATGCCGCCGTCGATGCCCAGCGGGAGTCCCTCCTCGAGCCCGAGCACTTCCGGCAGTTCGAGTAGCAGCCCGAGCAGCAGCTCCAGCTCGCCCTCCGGAAGCAGTGCCTCCAGCCAGGGCACGGGGCAGCCGCCGGGAGCGACGGCGCCAGCGGCGAACTCCGGCGAAAGCGGCGCCGAGGGCCAGCAGGGCAGCCCCCCCGGCGGGCAGGCAGCGGACGTCCCCGGTGCCGACCCAGGCGGCGCGACGGACTCGGCAGGCGGTATGCCGGGCGCCGACGGGAGCGCCGGCGGCGACGCCGGCCAGCCGGGCGGAGCTTCCGGCGCCGGTGGCCAGGGTGCAGACGCCGGAGATGCTGGCGTTCCGGTTGAAGGCCAGGCGGGTGCCGGCGGCCAGGGTGCCGCGGGAGAGGGTCCCCGGGCTGACGGCAGCAGCGGGACGGGCGGGGACGCCTCGGGCCAGCCGGCCGGAACGTCTGGCGGCGGCGCCGCGCCGGGTGGCGCTGGTCGGGCCTCGGGAGGCACCGGCACCGCGGGTGCGGCCGGGTCTGCCGGCAACTCGGGTTCCGCCAGCGCCGGCTCGGGACCGGATGCAGGCGGGCAGGGTGCCACGGGCCAGGCCGGCGGGCAGGCCGGGACCGGCGGCGCCGGCTCCGGGCAGCTCTCGGAGCTGGACCGGGCCCTGCAGGAATCGCTGGGCGTGTTCGACGGCGTGATCCTGGAGGAACAGCAGAGGGCGGCCGAGAAAAGCGGCGAGGTCCGGGCCGGCCAGGGGCCTTCGGGCCCCGGCGGCAGCAGCGGCGGTATGGCCGGCGGCGCCGGTGGTGGGGGCGAGGAAGGCTACGGCAGCGGCGCGCCCTCGGGCATGCCCGGCGCCGGCAGCACCGGTGGCGGCAATTCCGCCTCCGGGGGTCCCGTCGGAGGTCCCCGGGGCACGGCGGGAACCGAGGGTGCGCAGGAAGGAGCCGCCGGCGCGAACGTCCCCGACGACGTGGGTGACGGCCGGGACGACGACATCGTCGCCCGCCAGCTGCGGGAGGCGGCGATGGCGGAGCAGGACCCGGAGCTGCGTGAAAAGCTGTGGGAAGAGTATCGTCAGTACAAGGAGGGCATTGGCGGCTGAGCCGCCCGGGTTATCCCATGACGATGGTCCAGCGCATTGTGATTCTGCTTGCCGCGGCCAGCCTGGCCGGCTGCATGGTCAGCGAGATCCGGCCGGAGGAATACACGCCGGCGGTGCAGGCTCAGACCGACGTTCCGGAGGCGCAGCTTCTGGACGTGGGCATCGCCGTATTCGATCCGGGGCTGCCGGAGCGCGGCGACGATCCGGAGGAAGGTATCTTCCGCAACGTGCGGGAGGCGGAAGCCCGGTACGTGCCGAGCCAGCTGAAGGACACGCTCCAGGGCACCGGCCACTGGGGGATGGTCCGGGTCGTGCCGGAACGGTCCGAGGCCATGGACGTGCACGTCTCCGGCAGGATCGAACAGTCCGACGGCGAGGTGCTGGCCCTCCAGGTCGCGGTGCGGGATTCCACCAACCGGCTGTGGTTCGAAAAGGAATACCGGGCCCGGGCGGACAGCTCCGTCTACGCGGACAGCGCTGTCCTGGGCAGGGACCCTTTCCAGAGCGTCTACAACGTCATCGCCAACGACATGCTGGCCTTCCGGGAAACGCTGCCGCCGGAGGCGTTCACGGAGATCAGGCGGGTGTCCGAGCTGAAATACGCCCGCTCCCTCTCCCCGGAGTCCTTCGAAGGCTACCTCGAGGAGTCGCGGGACGGGAAGCTGAAGGTGGTCCGCCTGCCCGCCCGGGACGATCCCATGCTGGAGCGGGTTCGCCGTATCCGGGAACGTGAGTACATGTTCATCGACACTCTCAACGAGCACTACGGCACGTTCGAGATGCAGATGAGCGAGCCCTACGAGAACTGGCGGAAGTTCACCTACGAGGAAATCATCGCCCGCCGGGAGGTGGAGCGCACGGCCATGTTCCAGAAAATCCTCGGCGTGGCCGCTATCGCCGGCGCGTTCGCCGTGCAGGAGAACGTCGGCTCCAGCATCGACGAGAGCGCCCGGGCGGTGCTGATCGCCGGCGGTATCGAAATGCTCAGGGCCGGCTTTCAGACCGGCAAGGAGGCGCGCATCCATGCCGACGCGCTTGCGGAGCTGGGCGAGTCCTTCAGCGCCGACATCCAGCCGGTGGTGGTGGAGGTGCAGGGAGAAACGCGCCGGCTGCAAGGCTCGGCGGAGACCCAGTACCACGAGTGGCGCAAGCTCCTGAAGGAGATATACGCCACGGAGACGGGATTCGAGACCCGGGCTCCCGACATCGTCCCCGAGGGCGCGGCGGCACCGGACGGGACCTGAGCCAGGACTGCAATGAGGGAGCCGGCCGAGGGCACCACGCTCCGCCAGCGGTACCGACTGCGCCGTCGCCTGGCGAAAGGCGGCATGGGCGAGGTCTGGCTGGCCACGGACCTGGAGGTCCAGCGCGACGTCGCCGTCAAGCTCCTGGCGGCGGACCTCGCCGCCGAGCCGGACATGGTCCGGCTGTTCGAACACGAGGCCCGGCAGGTCGCCCGCCTGCGTCATCCGAACGTCGTCCCCCTGCTGGATGCCGGCGAAGCGGCGGGGCGACCGTTTATGGTCCTGGAGTACGTGCCCGGCGGCGATCTCTCGCGGCTGGAGGACACCGCAGAACAGGCTCTGGCCGCCCTGTTCGCCCAGGTGGCCGACGCCCTGGCGGCCGCGCACGCCGCCGGCGTCGTGCACCGGGACCTGAAACCGTCCAACGTTCTCCTGGACGAAGACGGCCGGCCTCGGGTCGTGGATTTCGGGATCTCCGCCGCCCTGGAAGGCGACGGCCTGCGGATGGCCGGCGGTGGCTCGGCGGAATACGCCAGTCCCGAGCAGCGCGCCGGGGAGCCGCCGGCGGTGACCGACGATGCCTGGGGCCTGGGCCGACTGATTCTCCGCGCCCTGCCGGCGCAGGCCCGGGGTCCCCTGGCGGAACTGGCAGGCCGGCTCACCGCCCCGGACGCGGCGGCCAGGCCCTCGGACCTGTCGGAAGTCGCGAAGACGCTTCGGGAGCTCGCCGCCGGTGCCCGGGAGGCATCGCCCGCCCCGTCTTCCGCGGGGCAGTCCGGTGCCGAGCCTGGTCCGGTGGAGGCTGTGCGCGTGCGCGGGCTTCGCAGGCCCGACAGCCTGTCGCCGCTGCCGACCGCCCGTGAAACGCCTCGCCGGGCCTGGCTCTGGATAGCCCTGGCAGGGCTGCTGGGGATCCTGGTGGCGGTGGTGTTCTTTCTCCCCGGCTGGGTGGAGCAGAACCGGACAGCCGTCCCCCCTCCTGCGCCGGCGGCCAGGGAACCCGCCGCCGATCCGAGAGAGGCCATACGCCAGCTGGTGGAGCAGAGGCGGGCCGCCGACGACGTCCGCCAGGCCCTGGATGCGCTGGTGGCCGACCTGGAGGCCCGGTCGGCGGAACGCTGGGCCCCGGCCCGGATGCAGGTGGTCCGGCAGGCCCTGGCGGAGGGGGAGGAGGCCTATGGCCGCCGCGAGTACGAGGCTGCCGGCCGGGCGTGGGAACGGGCCCGGGAGGCGGCCCGGGAGGCAGTGGAAGATATTCCCCGGGCGCTGGAGGAGCGCCTGGCGGCCGGGCGCGACGCCCTGGCGGCGGGTGACAGCGCAGCGGCAGCCGAGGCCTTTGGCCTGGCGGCAGCTATCGAGCCCGCCAGCGAGGCGGCCCGGCAGGGCCTGGCCCGCGCCGCAACCCTGGACCAGGTGCTGGCGGCCATGGCCGAGGGCGCGCGGGCCGAGCAGGCGGGGCGGTTGCCGGAGGCCAGGGCCGCCTACGCCCGCGCGGCAGAGCTGGATCCGGAATGGGGACCGGCTGCCGAAGCGGTAAAGCGCACGGACGCGTCCCTCGGCGACGCCCGGTTCGTCGAGGCCCTGACCGCCGGCTACGCGGCCCTGGAGCGGGGTGACTACGCCGCATCGCGGCGGGCCTTTCAGTCCGCCGCGGGGATGCGCCCCGGCTCCAGCGAGGCCAGGGCAGGTCTGGCGGAGGTAGAAGCGGCCCGCCGGGCCGAGGCCGTTCGCCGCCTGTCCGCCCGGGCGGGGGAGGCCGAGGCGGACGAGCGCTGGGCCGACGCAGTGGACGCCTGGCGTGGGGTGCTGGAGGAGGACGGCTCGGTCGCCACCGCCCAGGACCGGCTGGTCCGCGCCCAGACCCGGGCGGACCTTGACGCCCGGATGCAGGACTTCCTGACGGACCCCTTCAGCCTGACCCGGCCGGAAGTGGCGGAATCGGCCCGGGCCGCCCTCCGGGAGGCCGAGGGCACCGCAGTCCCGCGGCAGCGGCTGGACCGGCAGGCGAAGGAACTGGCCCGGCAGCTGGCCCTGGCCGCGCGGCCGGTGCAGGTGGTGCTGGAATCGGACGGCAAAACGGAGGTGGTAATCTACCGCGTGGGCCGGCTGGGCACCTTTGCCCGGCAGGAACTGGAACTGAAGCCCGGCCGCTACACCGCCGTGGGCAGCCGCCCGGGCTACCGGGATGTCCGCCGGGAATTCCTGGTCCGCCCGGGTCAGCCGATGCCGGGTCCGGTGGTCGTCGTCAGCGAGGAACCGATTTGACCGTCACGGTCCGCGTACGCGACCGGCAAGGTACGCGGGACTACCACTCCAAAGACCTCCCGCTGGCCCTGGGCGCCGGGCCGGACGCGGCCGTGCGCCTGTCGGGCCCGGAGCAGCCGCCGACCGCGGCCTTCGTCGGCCGCCGGGGCGGTCGGTTCTATCTGCAGGCCGCGCCGGGCGTGGCAGCACTGACGGTCAACGACGAGGCCCTCGGAGGTACCTCCCGCTGGCTGGAGCCCGGCGACCGGATCGCCCTCGGCCCGGACCGCTTTGAAGTGGAGAATGCCGGGGAGGTCCTGGTCGTGGTTGCCGCCGATGCTCCGGAGCCGGTGACGGAGCCGCCCCTGCTGCTGGAGGAGGACGAGGCGCCGGACCGGGCGGCCGACGGTGAGGCCATCCGGCCGGCGGAGTTCAGCAGGAGCATGGAGGCCCTCAGGGCCCCTGCCGAGCCGACGCGCCGCTGGCGATACGCGCTGTGGCTGCCGGCGCTGCTGCTGGCAGGCGCGGCGTGGTTCGTCTTCACGGCCCGCCCGGTCACGATCGCGGTGGAGCCTGCTCCGGAGGTGATGGACGTCTCCGGCGGGCTGTTCGCTCCCACGCTCGGGGACCACTACCTCCTGCGCCCGGGCAGCTACACCCTCCGCGCCGCCCGGGAGGGCTACCGGCCCCTGGAGACGGGCTTCGACGTCAGCGGCGACGGACCGACGGAGCTACGCTTCGAGATGGAGCGGCTTCCCGACGTGTTCCGAATCAGCACCGGAGAAGTCATCGGCGCAGAGGTATTCGTGGACGGCGAGCCCGTGGGGGTGACCCCGGTGGAGGCGCTCCAGCTGCGGGCCGGCACCCACCAGATCCGCATCACCCGGCCCCGCTACAAGGCATGGGAACAGGCCCTGGAAGTGGCGGGCGGCGGCAACGAGCGCGTGCTGCAGGCCGAACTGGAGCCCAACTGGGCGGACGTGACGCTGACCTCCCAGCCCGCGGGGGCGTCGGTGTTCGTGGACGGGGTGGAGGTCGGGGCCACCCCGCTGGTGACGCCGGTGGAGGCCGGCGGCCGCGCCCTGCGGGTGTCCCGGGAAGGCTTCGAGCCCTGGGAAGGCAGCCTCACCGTCGAGGCCGGCGTGGACCAGGTGCTGCCGCAGATCGACCTGAAGCCGGCGGACGGGCGGCTGAGGGTCACCTCCACCCCGGCGGGAGCATCGGTCCTCGTGAACGGCCGATACCGGGGGCAGACACCGCTGGTGGCGGACGTGACTCCCGGCGAGAGCCTGCGCGTGCAGCTGCGCAAGGCTGGTTTCGCCACGGCCACCCGGAGCGTCTCCGTGGCCTCGGGTGACGAAGGACAGCTCTCCGTGAGGCTCGAGCCCGTACTCGGCGTCGTAGAGATCGTGGTCGCACCTGCCGACGCCACCATCCGCATCGACGGCAGAACGGTCCGGCCGCGTGACGGGCGGCTGGAGCTGCCGGCGGTGGAGCAGCGCATCGAGGTCAGCGCAGAAGGCTACGCCGCCGAGACGGTGGCGGTGACGCCCCGGCCGGGCATCGTCCAGAGGGTCACCGTGGAACTCAAGAGCCTGGCGGAGGCGAAGGCGGCGGCCGTGCCCCGACGTATTGTCACGGCCCAGGGCCAGGAACTCGTGCTTGTGCAGGGCGGGCGGTTCACCATGGGATCTTCCCGCCGGGAACCCGGACGGCGATCCAACGAGTCCCTCAGGGAAGTGGAGATCACCCGGCCCTTCTACCTGTCGACCACCGAGGTGGCCAACGGCTGGTTCCGGGAATTCCGGCCGAAGCATTATTCCGGGGACGTGGGGGGCTACGGCCTTAACGACGACCGGCTGCCGGTGGTGTCCGTGACCTGGGAGGACGCCGCGGCATTCTGCAACTGGCTGTCAGAAAAGGAGGGGCTGCCGCCGGCTTACCGGCGCCAGGGCGACACGTACGTGGCCGTGGACCCGCCCACCCCGGGCTACCGCCTGCCTACCGAGGCGGAATGGGCCTGGGCGGCCCGCTACGGCGGGACTCCCGGCGAGCCGGCCCGCTACCCATGGGGCGGGTCCATGCCGCCATCCAGGGGTGCCGGCAACTTCGCGGACGAATCCGCACGGGGCGTGCTGGGGGCGGTGATCAACGGCTACGACGACAGCTTCCCGGTCGCGGCCCCGGTAGGGACTTTCGGCGGCAACCCGCTGGGGCTGAAGGACACGGGCGGCAACGTGGCCGAATGGGTGCACGACGTCTACGGCGTGTATCCTCCGTCCTCGACGGTTGACGTGGATCCCGCGGGCGCCGCCTCCGGGAACTTCCACGTCATCCGCGGATCCAGCTGGATGCATGCCAGCGTCACGGAGCTGCGAATGAGTTTTCGAGACTACGGTGACAAGGCCCGGCCGGACCTGGGATTCCGGATCGCCCGGAGCGCTGAGTGAGCTCATGAAGGCGTCACTCAGAACCGCGGCGGTGCTGCTGATGCTTGGCGGATTCGGCGGCGCCTGGATCACGTTGGCCCAGGAACCGGCGGGGCAGCCGGAGAGCACCGAAGCGACGCCGCCGGCCACGGATGACGCCGGGAGCGAGGACGATGCCGCGGAGACCGGCGGCCGGCCCTCGGACCGGGAGTTCGTCCCCACGGAGAAGATCCCCGCCGACGCCTCCATCGCCTTCCCGGTGGACATCTAGGAGCGCCAATGAAGCAACGCTTCCCGACCGAGTTCGTCTTCCAGGTGTTCTCGCTGATCGTTGCGGTGATCCTCGTGCACGGCTTTTACGTCTCGGTGGTCCAGCCCCGGGCGGCGGCGGACATCCGCGAGGAGCAGGTCCGGCTGGAAGAGGATCCCAACTACGTCACGGAACGATCCGTCTGGGTGATCATCAAGGACTTCGAGCAGGAAGCCTGCTTCGTACTCATGTTCTGGGCCATTGCCATCATGGGCTACAAGGGGGTCATGGTGTGGCGGGAGCGCGCCCTGCTTGACGTGGAACTGGTGCCGGTGGCCGAGGGGATGCGGATACTGCCCGAGGACACCCGGGAATACAGCCGACAGATCCAGGCCCTTCCGGCCAGGGTCCAGGAGTATCTCCTGCCCCGCGCGCTGCTGACCGCTCTGCACCGGTTCGAGTCCACCCGCAACATCCAGGACGTGGCCTCCGCGGCCAGCGACGTGGCGGACGAGGAATCGGACCGGCTGGACTCGGAACTGGCCATGATCCGCTACATCGCCTGGGCCATTCCGTCCATCGGCTTCATCGGCACCGTCCGCGGCATCGGCAGCGCCCTGGCCCAGGCCCACAAGGCGGTGGAGGGCGACATCATGGGCGTCACCCAGAACCTGGGCGTGGCTTTCAACTCCACGTTCATCGCGCTGCTGATCAGCATCTTCATCATGTTCCTCGTTCACCAGCTGCAGCTGTTCCAGGAGCGGCTGGTACTTGAGTCCCGGGAGTACGTGGACCGCCACCTGGTGCGCCATCTCCAGGTGAGGTAACGGGAAGCAGGACGATGGGCGTACTGGCCATCGAGCTCAACGACGCGGGCTTCATCACCGCCACGGAGGACACCTGGCGTGATGAAGGCCCCGGCTACGCCCTGCTGGACCCCGACCGGCTGCTCCTCGGGAACGAGGCCCGGAGCCAGGCCCGGCTGCGGCCCCGGCGGCTGAACACCCGGTTCTGGAGCGATCTCAGCACGGAAGCCATGCCCCGCCCCGAGCCTTACGCCCGCTCCCACGCCGACCTGGCCTGCGCCCAGCTGGGCCAGATCTGGGAGCGCCGGCCTGACGACGCCAGCGAGGCCCTGTTCGTCGTGCCCGGTTTCATGGCGCGCAACAGTCTGGGCCTGGTCCTGGGCATCGCCGCAGAGCTGGGCATACCGGTGGCGGGCATGGTGGACGCGGCGGTGGCGGCCAGCACCCTGCGGGCGCCCGGCCGGGTGCTCGCCCACCTGGACGTCCACCTGCACGCTGCCATCCTGACCCGGCTGGAGCAGGGGGCCCAGCTGGAACGGTCCGAGGTAGAGCTGTTTCCCGCGGCAGGCCAGCAGGTGCTGGAGGATGCCTGGGCGCGGGCCGTGGCCGGCGCTTTCGTTGCCCAGACGCGCTTCGACCCCCTGCACGCTGCCGGCACGGACCAGGCGCTCCATGACGAGCTCAGGCGCTGGCTCACCCGTCTCGGGGAGGCAGAGGAGGTCGCGGCCCGGCTCACGGTGCGGGATCGTCCCCTTGAAGCAAGGCTCGGACGGGATATCGTCCTGGCGCCGGCGGCGGAGGCTTACCAGGCGGTCGCGGCCGGCCTGGACAGCTGGCGGCGCCCGGGTACGCCGGTGCTCGTCCAGCTGTCGGACCGGGCCGCCCGGCTTCCCGGCCTCCTCCGCTTTCTCGATGCCCTGCCCGGGGTGGAAACGCGCCGGCTCGAGGCGGCGGCTCCCGGCGCGGGCGCGCTGGCTCGCCGGCAGGAGATCCCGGCGGAAGACGGCCAGGTGCGATTCGTCACCCGCCTGTCGGCCCTGGACAGCCTGGAGCCGCCGGTGGCCTGCGCCGGCGGCAGCGAGGCCGGACCTGCCGAGACCGGGCCGGCGCCAAGCCACCTGCTGCTGGAGGGCGAGGCGGTGGCCATCGGCGCGGGTGGTCTCGCCGTTGGCCTCGCGCCGCCGCCGGAAAGGCCGGGACTGGTGCTGCCGGGGCCGACCAGCGGCGTGTCCAGGCTGCATTTCTCCCTGGTGCGGCAGGATGGCCGGGTGTTCCTGGAGGACCACAGCCGCTACGGGACTTTCGTCAACGAATCCCGGGTGCGGAACCGGTTGGCCCTGCAGCCCGGTGACCGGATCCGCGTGGGCGCGCCGGGGGTGACCCTGCGGGCCATCCGCGTGAGGGACGCTACATGAAGTCCCGCAGACGGTTCGAAACGTTCAGCCTGTCCTTCCTGGACATCATGAGCTGCGGCTTCGGCGCCGTGGTGCTGTTCTTCGTCATCATCAACGCCACCATGGCCAAGCGTTCCGACGAGCTGAACCGGGACCTGTCTATCCGGGCCGAGATGCTGCGGGTGGAGGTGGCAGAGGGCGAGGAGGACCTGGTCGAGCTCAGGAACAGCCTGGAGGATCTGGAAAAGCGCGAGGTGGAGGCCCGTGGTCGCGCCGAGCGGATTCTCGAGCTCATCCGCGAGAAGCGGGAGGAGCTGGCGCGGCTGAAGGAAAGCACCGTGGCGCGCCAGGAGAGCATCGAAAAGCTCCAGGCGGACCTGAAGTCCCTCGAGGAGGAAAGCCGCCGGCTCTCCGCGGCCAGCGACGAGCCTGCGGACGAGGGTACGCGCGTGCGCTCGTTCACCGGCGACGGAGACCGGCAGTACCTGACGGGCGTAAAGGTCGGCGGCCAGCGGGTCGCGATTCTGCTGGACGTCTCCGCCAGCATGCTGGACGACACGGTCGTGAACGTCATCCGGCGCCGGAACCTGCCGGCGGAGCAGAAGACCCGGTCGGACAAGTGGCAGCGGGCGCTCTCCACGGTGGAGTGGATCACGACCCAGCTGTCCGTGGAGTCGCGCTTCCAGCTTTACACCTTCTCCGAGAACGCCCGGCCCGCGGTCGCCGACACCCAGGGGCAGTGGCTGCAGACCGGGGATCCCGAGAATCTCGCGGCGGCCATTCGGGGCGTCCGGGACGTGATACCCGCGGGCGGCACCAGCCTCTGGCACGCCTTCGGCGCCCTGCAGGCCCTGGACCCGCCACCGGACAACATCTTCCTGATTACCGACGGGTTGCCCACCCGCGGCGAACGGCCGCCGAGGGGGACCACGGTGAGCGGGGAACAGCGTCTGCGGCATTTCCAGCAGGCGCTGAAGGAACTGCCGTCCGGGATCCCCGTGAACGTGGTGCTGTTCCCCATGGAAGGTGATGCCGACGCCTCCAGCGCCTTCTGGAAGCTCGCTATCGCCTCCCGGGGATCCTACATGGCGCCGTCGAGGGACTGGCCATGAGCCGCCGCCGCGGTCGCCGGGACATCGAGGCGTTCAGCCTGTCCTTCCTGGACGTCATCTGCTGCGGCTTTGGCGCCGTCATACTGCTCCTGGTATTGACCAAGTTCGCCGAGCCGATATTGCTGGAACAGACCACCGAGGAACTGGAAGCCGTGGTGGTCTCGCTGGAGGAGGAGCTGGTCCGGATCCGCGGGGAGACCCGCGTGGTCAACCAGGAACTGGTCAGCCGCCGCGAGCAGACCTCCGAGGCAGAGGAGAAGGTGGCGCGGCTGCAGGGCGACCTGTCCAGCGTCCAGGGGCAATTCCGGGCTACCTCCCAGACGGCCCAGGTGAGCAGCATCGTGGAAGGCCGCCTGGCGGAGGCCCGGCAGAGCCTGACGGAAGAAATGAAAAGGCTGCTCGCCGACAGCTACCGGCGGGACTTCGATGACACCACCGTGGGCGGCGTGCCCGTGGACAGCGAGTACATCATCTTCATCATCGACACCTCTGGCAGCATGTTCAATTACGCGTGGCCCCGGATGCTGGAGACTCTGCGGCAGACCCTGGAGGTCTATCCCCGGGTCAAGGGCATCCAGGTGATGAACGACATGGGCCAGTACATGTTCAGCCGCTACGCCAGGAAGTGGATCCCCGACTCGCCGGCGCGCCGCGAGGCCATCCTGGACACGCTCCGGACGTGGAACGCGTTTTCCAACTCCAGTCCTGTCGAAGGCATCGAGAAGGCCATCCGGACCTTCTACGAGCCGGGCAAGCGAATCAGTCTCTACGTGTTCGGCGACGAGTTCACCGGCCGCTCGGTGGAATCTGTGGTCCGAACCGTGGACCAGATCAACAAGGCCGACGCCAGTGGCCGGCGCCTGGTCCGCATCCACGCCGTGGGCTTCCCGGTGATGTTCGCCCAGGCGGAGAACCTCCAGTACACCGGCCTTCGCTTCGCAACCCTGATGCGTGCGTTGTGCGAGCGAAACGGCGGCACGTTCGTCGGTCTCACCGAGCTTCGCTGACGCCAGCATACGCCCTGATACCCCCGGGCAGCGGCTGATTTCCGGCCCGTTCCCGTCCCAGCGGCGGGGTGGAATGACCGGCACGGGTCTGGAAGTCCCGGCCCCGGTCCCTGGAGCCTTCCCTCGATACGCAGGCCACGCCGGCACCTGGCCGCCCGTAGCTGGCGGGTTCAACCTTTTCCGCGGTTGTGACAGCATGGGGCGGCACGCCGGTGCCGCCCCGCAAGGTGGGCGACGCCATTTCCCGACCCACCGACAGGAGGTCAGCGGGCCCCGCCTGACGACTCCCTTCCCTTGCAGTTCTTCCCCGGCATTCTCGACCAAGCCCTGGCCTGGCCCCTGGGTCTGCTGTCGGCGGTCCTGCTGCTGTCGGCGCTGCCCGCGCTGGGCCTGGTCGGGCGGGAACCCGCGCGCCTGCACCTGCTGCTGGGTTCGGCGGTAGGCCTGGCGGTGCTGTGGCTGATCCGGGCCCGAGTGGATCCCGGACTGGGCCTGCACGTGCTGGGTGTGACCACCGTGACCATGATCCTGGGCTGGCGCCTCGCCCTGGTGGCCACCGCCCTGGCCCAGCTGGCGGTCACCCTGGTGTCTCTCCACGGCGCACCCGAGCCCGCGGCCCTGGCAGCGGGCTGGCTGGTCTCCGGCGCGCTGCCCGCCACCGTGACCTACGGTATCGCCCGGGCGGCGCGTTTCCACCTGCCCCGCAACCTGTTCATCTACCTTTTCGTCTGCTGTTTCTTCGGCTCCGCCGCGGCGGTGACCGCCACCTGGCTGGCCGGGATCAGCCTGCTGGGTCTGTCCGGCGTGCCGGGACCCACGGCGGCCGGTGACCCGGTAATGGCTTTCCTGCCCCTGGTGATGTTCCCGGAAGCGTTCATCAATGGCGCGTTGCTCACCCTGCTTGCGGTCTACCGGCCGGACTGGCTTCGACTGTTCGACGAGCACTGGTACCTGGACCGGTGAATCCGGCGCTCCGGGCCTGCAGACGCCCGGGTGGCGGGGCATAATCCCAGCGCTGATCCGCTTTTCCGGAGTCTTACATGCCCGCAGAATCTTTCTTCGCCGATCCCTCTGCCGGGGCCTGCCCGGTTCACCTGGTGGACCGTGAGAACCTCTCCGCCGTCCTCGCGGAGCTTCCCGAGGCGCACCGCAGCTGGGTGCGGGCCCAGGCCTGGGAGCCCAAGCCCGGCGACGTGCTGGGGCTGCCGGGGAGCAAGGGCAATCTCTCGGCTGTGCTGGCGGGCATCGGTGGCGCCGAGCCCTTCTGGAACGCCGCCGCCATTCCCGGCCGCCTCCCGCCCGGAACCTATGCCCTGGCCGGGGAACCCGAGCCCGGAGAGGCCCGGCGCCTGGCGATCGCCTGGGGCGTCGGCCAGTACGCCTTTCGCCGGTACCGCAAGGACCCCGCTCCCCCGGTGCGACGCCTGGTCTGGCCGGAGGGCGTGGACGCCGACGCGGTCCGTTCCGCCGTGGAGGCCGACGCGCTGGTCCGGGACCTGGTCAATACCCCGGCGGCTGACATGGGCCCGGAAGATCTGGCGAAGAGCGCCGCGGCCCTGGCGGCCAGTCACGGCGCCGACTTCCGTGAAGTCGTGGGAGAGGCACTGCTGGCGGAGAACTTCCCCGCGATTCACGCCGTTGGCCGCGCCAGCGACCGGGCGCCCCGGCTGGTGGAGCTCAACTGGGGCGAGTCGGACCGGCCCCGGGTGACACTGGTGGGCAAGGGCGTGTGCTTCGACTCGGGCGGCCTGAACCTGAAGCCTGCCCAGGGCATGCGCAACATGAAGAAAGACATGGGGGGTGCGGCTCATGTGCTGGGCCTGGCCCGCATGGTCATGGACGCCAGGCTGCCGCTGCGGCTGCGGGTGCTGATTCCGGCGGTGGAAAACAGTGTCTCCGGCAACGCCTACCGGCCCGGCGACGTGGTAGCGACCCGCGCGGGGCTGACGGTGGAGATCGGCAACACGGATGCTGAGGGCCGCATGGTGCTGGCAGACGCCCTGGCGCTGGCGGACGAGGACCACCCGGAGGTGCTGCTGGACTTCGCCACGCTCACGGGCGCAGCCCGCGTGGCCCTTGGCCCCGATCTGCCGGCGCTTTACTCCGACAGCGACGACGTCAGCGGGGAGCTGGCCGCCGCCGGTGTGGATGACGGAGACCCGCTCTGGCCCATGCCCCTCTGGGCGCCATACGACGACAACCTGTGCAGCGCCGTGGCGGACATGAACAACATCGCCCCGGACGGCTTTGCCGGTTCCATCTACGGCGGCCTGTTCCTGAAGCGGTTCGTGAAGCACGCCGAGGCCTGGGCGCATGTTGACGTGTTCGCCTGGAATCCCAAGAACCGGTCCGGACGCCCCGAGGGCGGCATGGCCCAGGGGGTGCGGGCGGTCTTCGCCTGGCTGGCGGATCGCTACCCGGCCGAGGGCGACTGAGCGGGGCAACCCTGGCGACCCGGCAGCAGCTTTTGACGGCCATGAGTGCGCCCGCGGTCTCCGGGACTGGCGGCCGCCGGACGGGATGGCTGCTACGGGGCCTGCTGGCCGCCGCGCTCGCGGCGCCCTGCGGACAGGCCCAGGGAATCGTCATGCGCCACGACGTGCCCGCGGAGGAATACCGCTCGGATGCTGCCGAATGGCCCGCTACGGCTTTCTTCCATATCGGGGGCCGCTTCGGAGCCGGCGCGGGCACGCTGGTGGCTCCCGGATGGGTGCTGACGGCCGCCCATGTCGCCCATCACCTGGCGCCGGGGGATCCGGTCACCATCCGCGGCGTGTCCTACGCTATCCGCCACGTGGAGCTCCACCCCGGCTACGTCCTGATGGAGCCGGGCGACGATATTGCCCTGGTGCGGCTGTCCAGGGAGGTGGAGGACGTGGCCCCGGCTCTTCCCTATGCCCGGAAGGACGAGACCGGCCGCGTGGTGACGTTCGTGGGTGCCGGCTGGCCGGGCACGGGTATCACCGGCGCCGGGGGCGGACCCGGCACTATTCGCGCGGCTGAGAACCGCGTGGAGGCAACCCGCGGAGACCTGGTCGTGTTTCGCTTCGATGCGCCTCCGGATGCCCTGCCGAGGGAAGGCATCAGCGGGCCCGGGGACAGCGGCGGCCCGGCGTATCTGGTTCGGGAAGGGAAAGTGTTCACGCTTGGCGTGAGCGCCTACCAGGGGCCGTCGCCCACCGGGGTAGAGGGCGTCTACGGCGTGGATGAGTTCTACACCCGGGTCTCCGCCTACGAGCCCTGGATCCGGTCCGTCATCGGGGACGACACCGGGAAATCGCAGGCGACGGACTAGGCACCGGCGCGGCGCGACCGGCCGGCCTCGGAGAGCTTTCCCGCAAGGCCGAAGATTCCCAGGTAGATGCCAAGGGCGACGACGAGCAGCAGGGCGCCGATGCCGGCGAACAGCCAGGGCGCCTTCATCATGGTCGACATCAGGGAGTCCTGGTAATAGAAAAACCACTGGTGGTCGGCCGGGAATACCCACTCGTGCAACGCATAGAAGACGTCCCGGAAGCCTGCGGCCAGCAGCGCCGCCACGCCGGCCCCGACGACCAGCAGGGTGATGGCGACCACCCGCCCGGGGCCCGGCACGGGCCAGCCCCTGGCATACACCAGGCCCAGGTGCACCACGGTCCAGGCCACGGCGAGCCAGCCCACCGGCGCCAGGGTGCTGACCAGGCGAGCCACGTCCTGAAGGTGGACGATCTCGGCCTCATGGAGCAGGGGCGCGATTTCCCGGCCGTCCGGAGCGTGATAGCGCAGGCCGTCCAGCCCCCTGCCGTCGTCGTGGATGGCATCCACGATAGCGCCGAACAGGCGGGCGCGCTCCGCCGGGGTGGTGGACTCGAAGTCCGCCCGGAAACGGTTCTGTGGTCCGTATTCCTGGATGTGGCCGTGGATGTCCATGACCCGGTACCAGGCGGGATAGGCAAAGTCCACCACCGCCAGGCCGCGCCAGGCCAGCCAGAGCGCACACAGGGCCGCTGCCGGCATGAGGAGCAACAGGTGAAGCCGGCCGTTCACGCAGCCGAGGACAGGCGTCGCGGATAGGGCAGGATCTCCACGACTTCACCGCCCAGGTGGCGTCGCTTCAGGTCACGCCAGTATTCGGCGGTGAGCAGCTCTCCGTGGTGTTGGAGGAAAATCTCCAGGTGCTCGGGAGACAGCCCAAGGAAGTTGCTGAACTGTTCAGGGAAGACGTCGTCGTCGCCCACGTAGAACCAGGCGTCGGCGCGCATTTCGTCCTCGATGGAGTCTGCGCGGGGCAGGTCGCGGAAGTTGCAGTCCGTCACCAGGCACAGCTCGTCGTAGTCATAGAAGATGACCCGGCCGTTCCGCGTCACGCCGAAGTTCTTCAGCAGCAGGTCGCCGGGAAAGATGTTGGTGGAGGCAAGGTCACGGATCGCCTGCCCGTAGTCCAGGACCGCGTGCTGCGCAGCGGTGGGGGAGGCCTCGGCCAGGTAAAGGTTGAGCGGTCGCAGCCGGCGCTCCACGTAGCAGTGCCGGATCACCAGGTCGCCCCCTTCCTCCTTCACGTCCCCCGCGGCGGTCTCCAGCAGGTGCTCGCGGAGCGCCGGGTCGAAACGGTTGCGGGGGAAACGCAGCATCTTGAATTCCTGCGCATCCACCAGCCGGCCCGCGCGATCGTGGCGGAAGACAAGGGAGTACTTCTCCAGCACGTCCTTGCGCACCACCGTCTTGGGGTAGGCAAAGCGGTCGCGGATGACCTTGAAGACGATGTCGTAAGACGGCAGCGTGAAGACCGCCATGACCATGCCCCGGTCCCCGGGGGCTTCCACCAGCAGGTCCCGGGAGCGGGACAGATGGCGGAAGAAGGACCGGTATCGCTCGGTCTTGCCCTGGCGGGCCCGGCCCAGCACCGTGAATAGCTCCGCCAGGGGCTTGCGGGGCAGGATGCTGCGCAGGAAAACGACCGCGTCGTGCACCGTCTCCAGGTCCGCGTGAAAGTAGGAGCGGGTGAAGCCGAAGATGATGCTGGTGTCCCGCACGCTGGTGATCACCGCATCGACGAATACGCCGTCTTCGCTGTTGGCGAGGGCCAGGATGATGGGCTGAGGCTGGCTGCCGCCGAGGGCCCGGCCCACCAGGTAGGCCCGGGTGTTCTGGTAGAAGATGGGCCGCATGAACTCCAGGCGGGACAGCCGGGAAATGCCGCCGAGATTCTTCCAGGCCCGGACCAGTTCGCCGGCGGCGTAGTCCGCGCTGCCCTTGAAGTCCGCCCAGGGAGAGTTGAAGCCGTAATCCTCGAGCACCTCCTCGAAGATCTGCTCCAGGGGCATGGTGTGCTCGTAGACGTTGAGCTGCTGGGGCGGCCGGACCCGGGCAAGGGGGTCCAGGTTCAGGGCCACGAACTCCACCTCCGGATCCACGCCGACGGTGCCGAAGATGCGCCGGTTCACGGAGCTGAAGAAGGTCTTCTCGAACTCCAGGTCGATGTAGTCCCGGATCTCGTCCTCGAAGCAGTTCTTGATGCGGACCCAGAGGTCGCGGTCCTGGGCCCGGTCCCCAAGGCGCTCGTTGAGCGCATCCACCGTTTCCAGCACGTAGCGGTCGTAGAGATCGATGCGCTCGATGGCATCCAGCCGGCCGCCGGCCCAGTCCCGGGTCTCGAAACGGACCCGGGCGTGCTGGGTGACGCGGCGAAACTCGGCGTTATAGGCCCCGAAGGCCTCGAAGATGGTCTTGGCGACTTCCCGGGCCAGGGCCGTGTCGGGCCGGCGTGGCACGGGCCTAGCCTCCCGGCGGGGCGGACATGCCGAGCAGATCCACTACAGGTTCTTGATCAGGGCGTCGCCGAACTCGCTGCATTTCACCTCGGTGGCGTCGTCCATGAGCCTGGCAAAGTCGTAGGTCACCGTGCGGCTGCCAATGGTCTTGTCCATGGCCGCGATGATCAGGTCGGCGGCTTCCGTCCAGCCCAGGTGCCGGATCATCATCTCGCCTGACAGGATCAGGCTGCCCGGGTTCACCTTGTCCTGGTTGGCGTACTTGGGGGCTGTGCCGTGGGTCGCCTCGAACACGGCGTGGCCGGTCTCGTAATTGATGTTGCCGCCGGGGGCGATCCCGATGCCGCCTACCTGGGCGGCCAGCGCGTCGGAGAGGTAGTCACCGTTCAGGTTCATGGTGGCGATGACCTCGAATTCCTTCGGCCGCGTCAGCACCTGCTGCAGGGTGATGTCGGCGATGGCGTCCTTGATGAGCACCTTGCCGGAGTCCAGGGCCTCCTTCTGCTCCTCGTTGGCAGCCGCGTCGCCTTTCTCCGCCCGGGCCCGCTCCCACTGGTCCCAGGTGTAGGTCTGCCTCGGGAACTCCCGCTCGGCCAGGGCGTAGCCCCAGCGGCGGAAAGCGCCCTCGGTGAACTTCATGATGTTGCCCTTGTGGACGAAGGTCACGCTCTTGCGCTGGTTGGCAATGGCGTACTCGATGGCCGCCCGCACCAGGCGCTCGGTGCCTTCCCGGGACACGGGCTTGATGCCGATGCCCGAGCTGCCGGGGAAGCGGATCTTCTGATACTCGTTGGGGAAGTGCTCCTCGAAGAGCTTCAGGAAGCGCTCGTTGTCCGGCGAACCTTCCTCGAACTCGATGCCCGCGTAGATGTCCTCGGTGTTCTCCCGGAAGATCACCATGTCCACGTCCTGGGGCTTCTTCACCGGCGAGGGCACGCCGCTGAACCAGCGCACCGGTCGCAGGCAGACATACAGGTCCAGCAGCTGGCGCAGGGCCACGTTCAGGGACCGGATGCCGCCGCCGATGGGGGTGGTCAGGGGACCCTTGATGGAGACCAGGTAGTCGCGGCAGGCCTGGACCGTCTCATCCGGCAGCCAGGTCTGGAACTTGTCCATGGACTTCTGGCCGGCATAGATTTCCATCCAGTGGATCTTCTTGCGGCCGCCATAGGCTTTCTCCACCGCCGCGTCCAGGACGCGGACCGTGGCCCGCCAGATGTCCGGCCCGGTACCGTCGCCCTCGATGAAGGGAATGATCGGGTTGTCGGGCACCCGGAGGTTGCCGTCTTCGAGAGAGATGCGGGCCCCGCCCTCGGGGACGGAGAGTTTGATTTCGGCCATCTGGGACTCCTTCTTCTGCTTCGCGCTTTCTCGCGGGAGCGCGTGGCATGCGGTAAAGCACCAATGATAGCGCCCCGGCCGCGGCCCGGCCATGCGCCTGGCAGGCTAAAGGCGGCGCAGGTTCTCCCAGGTCAGCACCGCCAGCTTGCGCTCGGTGCCCCAGCGGTATCCGCCCAGGCTCCCGTCTCCCCTGAGGACCCGGTGGCAGGGGATCAGTACGGCCACCGGGTTGTCTCCCACCGCCCGACCCACGGCCCGGGCTGCGCCCTGTCGGCCGATGCGGCGGGCCAGCTGCCCGTAGGTCGCGGTTTCCCCGGGGGGCAGGTCCAGCAGCGCCCGCCACACCCGGACCTGGAAATTCGTGCCCCGGGGAGACAGCTGCAGCGCGTGGCCGCCGAACGCGGCGTCGATGGCGGCAGCGGCGCTGTCGTCGTCCCGCTCCAGGTGTGCCCGGGGCCAGCGCCGGGCCAGGGCCGTCCCGGGCGCTGCGGCGTCGTCGCAGAAGCCCAGGAAGCAAAGGCCCCGCGGAGTCAGCCCGGCGACGCAGGCGCCGAAGGGACTGTCGGCGACGCCCCAGCGGATGGCGAGGCCTTCGCCCCGGGCCCGGTAGTCCCCTGGGGTCACGGCCTCGAAGTCCACGAACAGGTCGTGGAGCCGACCCGGCCCGGACAGGCCGGCGCCCAGGCTGGCGGCGAGAACGCCCGCGCCGGCGTCCAGCGATGTCTTGGCTGCCGCCAGCGACAGGGCCCGCAGGTAGCGGCTGGGCGTTACGCCGGCCCAGCGCCTGAAAAGCCGCGCGTAGTGGCGGGTTCCAAGGCCGGCGGCCGCTGCCATCTGCGCCACCCCGGGCTGCTCCCGGAAATGCTCCCCCACCCAGGCGATGGATCGGGCGATGCGCTGGTAGTCGGGATGGTCGATCATGGCAGCGGACTTCCTGGCCCAGGGACAGGCCAAAGCCTAGCCCGGCGCCACCGGGTCGCCCACCCGGATCCGGACTAGTCGGTAGGCCCAGCCGGACACCCGTCCCTGGAGGGCGGCCGTCGCCGTCGCGCCGCTGTCACCGCCCCCAGGCCGGACTTCGAAGATCGTCCACGGGGTTTCGTCGATGGTGCGGGTTCGGGCCTCGATCACCGTGCTGTCGCTGAGCGTGAACCGGGCCACCACCGGGTCACCCTCAGACTCCACTTCCGCCGCGGGCCGCACGTCGTCCAGGCGGAGTCCGGCCAGGGCCCGGGCGAGGGCTGCAGGGGCCGTGGGTCCGGACAGCTGCCGGCCTTCGGGCAGGCTTGCCAGCACGAGCTGGCCGCTGTCCGGGTCGCGCTGCACGGACAGGGTCCCGCCGCCCGGGTGGCGGATCTCCAGCGCCATGACCTCGTCGGCGGGCACGTCCATCACGTCCCGGTCCAGCCAGTCGAGCGGCGCGGACTCTACCGTGATCATCTGGTCCACCAGCCAGGCAGTGTCCTCGCCGCTCCGGCGCACGTAGGTCCCGCGTCCGCCGGGGCTTTCCCGGTCGCCGATGATGACCGGGGCAAGGCCGGGGACGCCTTCCAGCGTTACCCGGGTTCCGGCGCCATCGCCGGCGGCGGGATCCCCGACGCCGAGCCGGGCGTAAAGCGCCGGGTTGGCCGTCTTGGTTTCCAGGATCCGGGCTTCGGCCAGCCGGAGGACGAGGCGGCGGACCTGGCCGGCGTCAGCCCGGTATCCAAGAAGGCCTGGCGCGACCCAGGCGTGGCTTTCCCGGCTGACGCGGAAGCTGTCTTCCCCGGCCGGCTCGATGACGATGCCTGCCACGTCGTTGACCGCCTCCTGGAGCTGCGGCAGAAGCCGCATATCCCGGCTGGAGTCGGCGCCGCCGCCCGTGCGGCCCAGCGCCCAGGCGAGCACCACGGCCAGTGCGGCCAGCCCTGCCAGCAGGGCAACGTGGCGGGCGGTCATCGTGAATGCTCCGCGCGGCGCCGCTGCCGCGTGCGCCAGGCGGCAGCGAGCAGACCGATGACGGCCACCAGCGCCGGCACCAGGCCGATGTTGATCATCCTGAGCCTGTCACCGAGTCGCTCGATGCTTGCGTCGAGCTCGCGGCGGACCTCGCGCAGTTCCCCGCGGATGCGCAGGTTCTCCTCCGTGAACCGGGCCAGTTCTGCCTCCTGTTCCTCGCTCAGCAGCAGAACGTCCTGATCCTCCCGGGCCGACTGGAGTTCCGCCAGCTTGCGCTCGGTCTCGTCCAGCTCCGCCTCCAGGCGCTGCTCCTGGGCACGGAACCGGGCCTCGGCCTCCCGGCGCAGCGCCTCGACCCGCTCGAACGGCCGGGTGAAGCTGCCCCGGCTGCGCACGCTGATCAGGTCCTGGCTGCCCGCCAGGTTCTCCAGGGCGTTGGTCACCAGGGTCCCGTTGTCGGCGAAAGCCGTGGCCAGCCGCTGGCCGAAGAGGGAGCGCACCTGGACCCACAGCCGGTCGGCCAGGATGTCGGTATCGGCGACCACCACCATGCTGACCTCTCCGACCGAGGCGGCCAGGTGTTCCCGCCCGCCGGTGTCCACGCCCTCGGGCGGGCCGTCCGGGAATGCGCTGGGCAGTTCACCCTCGACCCGGGCCGCGAGGACGTAGCGCTCCCCGGTGGGAACGAACTCGTCGAGGAGCGCCGACGGGTCGGACAGGAACTGCATCCGGCTGGCGGCGAACAGCATGGACTGGTCGCTGGAAAGCAGCAGCGGGCTGACGTCCGCAGGTCCGTCCTCCCGGGCCACGATGTGCCCGGCGGTGCCCAGGTTCACCGACTCCAGCTGGGCCGTGACCACGTCGTCGTCCGCGATGCCGGACTCGCCCAGGCCAATCATGGCCAGGTGACGGACCGGGGTGCCGGCGCCGGTGTTCACCATGAGCGCGTTGCCCAGGTCCGCCACGACGCTGGAATCGTCCGCCTCGAAGCCCCAGGCCTCGAACAGCCGGTTCATCTCGGAGGCCCGGCCGGGCATCGTCCCGCCGCCAGCGCCGGACAGGGGGTCGGGGCTCTCCATGTCCGCCTGGGGGTCCACGAAGGCGACCAGCTTGCCTCCCCCCATGACGAACTGGTCGATGGCGTAAAGCGTCGAATCGCCCAGGTTCTTCGGATGGACCACCAGCAAGAGATCCACGTCCGGGTCGATGTCTGCCGGATCGCTGCCCAGGTCCTTAAGCTCGAACAGCTGCCGGATCTGGTTGATGATGATCCAGGGCTCCCGCTGGCGCCCGAGCTGGGGGTCAAAACCCCGGGTCATGGGCAGGCTGCTGACCAGCCCGACCACGGGCCGCTCCGGGTTGGCCAGGGACCACACCAGCCGTGCCAGGTCGTATTCCAGGAAGGCTTCCCGGTCCGGCTGGAAGAAGGGGATGGTCTCCACGTCGTCAACCGCGTTGGTGCCGGCCAGGCCGAAGTAGATGGGGTCCCCCTCGCCGGAGGTGACCGCTTCCAGGCCGAAGCCTGCCGCCTGGTCCTCCTCCTCGGAGAAGGGCAGGGGGTCGATCACCCGCAGCTGCAGCCTGTCGCCGGCCAGGTCCTCGAAGGCCTCCAGCATCTCCTCTACCCGGGCCCCGTAGCTGCGCAGGTAGGGCACGCCCTCGGTGGCCTTCCGGGAGAAGAAAAAGTAGAGGTTGATAGGTTCCTCCAGCCCGGTGAGGATGTTCTCGGTGCCCTCGGAGATGGTGTAGAGATCGTTTTCCGTCAGGTCCAGCCGGACCCCCTTGAGCAGGGTGTTGGACAGCACCACCAGGGCGACGAACAGCACGGCCAGCACCGCCAGCGCGGCGCCGCCGAGGGACTGCTTCCGGCGTGTCGTCATCTCGTCAATCCGCCTTCTTCATGTCCAGCACGATGGCGTTGGCGGCAAGCCAGGCGCCGATGACCAGCAGGAAATACACCACGTCCCTGGCGTCGATGACCCCCCTGGACAGGGCCTCGTAGTGGGTGAGGAACGACAGTCCGGCCACCGCGTCCACCAGGAACCGCGGCGCCCACCCGGCGAACATGTCCAGCACCATGGGGAAGCCGGCCAGGAGAAAGCCGAAGCACACCACCACGGAGACGATGAAGGCGATCACCTGATTGCGGGTCGTGGCGGACAGGCAGGACGCGATGGCCAGGAAGGCGCCGGCCATGAGCAGGCTGCCCAGGTAACCCGTGGCGATGGCGCCGTTGTCCGGGTCTCCCAGGTAATTGACCGTCAGCCACATGGGAAAGGTCAGGGCCAGGGCCACGCCCACGAAGATCCAGGCGGCCAGGTACTTGCCGAGCACCGCCTCCATCCGGGTCACCGGCAGGGTCATGAGCAGCTCGATGCTGCCGCTCTTGCGCTCCTCGGCCCACAGCCGCATGCCGATGGCGGGCACCAGGAACAGGTACAGCCAGGGATGGAAGTTGAAGAACGGGAGCAGGTCCGCCTGGCCGCGCTCGTAGAAGTTCCCGAGGTAGAAGGTGAACGCCCCGGCGAGCACCAGGAAGATGACAATGAACACGTAGGCCACGGGGGTCGCAAAGTAGCTGGCGAGCTCGCGGCGCAGAATGATGCCGACGTTGCTCATGTCACCGCGCCCTCGCCCGTGGTGATGGCGCGGAACACATCGTCCAGCTGCCCGCGCTCGGTGTGCAGTTCCCGTACCTTCCAGCCCGCGTGGGCGGCCAGTTCGCCGATGGCCGCCACCAGGGACGCATCGCCGGCGGGAAGCGCCCGCCAGGCGCCTTCGCCGGCATCTTCCACCCCGGCCACTTCCGGAAGGCGGCTCAGTCGGTCGGCAACGACCGCGGGATCGGCGCCGTCGACCTTCAGGCAGACGGCATGGTGCCGGGGAGAACGGGCTTCCAGGGCCGACGGGGAATCGTCGGCCAGGATCCTGCCGCCGGCGATGATGATGGCCCGGCTGCAGACCGCGTGGACTTCCTCGAGGATGTGGGTGGAGATGATGATGATCTTGTCGCGACCCATGTCCCGAATGAGTCCCCGGACCTCGTGCTTCTGGTTCGGGTCCAGGCCGTCGGTGGGCTCGTCCAGGATCAGCACTTTCGGATCGTGGAGGATGGCCTGGGCCAGGCCCACCCGGCGCTTGAAGCCCTTGGAAAGGGTCTCGATGGGCCGGTCCAGCACCGTCCCCAGGTGAAGTCGCTCCACGACCTCGTCCATGCGCCGGCGCCGGACGTCCCCGGAGAGGCCGCGGATGTCGGCGATGAAGGCCAGGAAGGCCGCCGGTGTCATCTCGCCATAGGCCGGTGCACCCTCCGGCAGGTAGCCGATCACCCGCTTGGCCTCGACGGGATCGGCCTCGATGTCGTGGCCGCAGATGCGCGCCGTTCCCGAGCTCGGGCTCAGGAAACCGGTGAGCATTTTCATGGTTGTGGACTTGCCGGCGCCGTTGGGTCCGAGAAAACCCAGCACCTCGCCCGGGGCGACGGAGAAACTGATACCGTCCACGGCCACGAGAGTGCCGAAAAGCCTGGTGAGCTTCTGCGTTTCGATCATCGGGGGTAATTCCTGTCGGTCCCGGGGGACCGGCGCTCCGGATGCCGGGCCGGTCCCGGGGCGGGCGAAAGTGTTACCACTCGAGGCCGGAATTTCAACCCCGAATCAGCCGCCCCCGGCGCTGGTCTCCCAGGCCAGCTCCACGAACACCTGGCGCTCCCGGCCCGGAAGGTATCGATAGTCACCGAAGGCATAGTCGGCTCGCTCGGCAAAGTCCGCGTCCGCGACGTTGTTGAGGCGTATTCCCAGTCGCCACCCGCTGCCCAGGCGCTGGATGAGACGGAGATTGAAGATGTCGTGGCCGTCGTAGCGGGCAGTGTTGGCGGCATCCAGCCAGTAGGGACCCACGTGGACCCACTCGAGTTCCGCGGTGCCGGCGTCGGAATAGTCCCAGGCGAGGCGGGCGCTGCCGAAATGGCGGGGAGCGCTGTCCATGTCGTCCCCGGCGCGGATCGTCTCACCGCGGCCCAGAGCCCGGTCGAAGCGCCAGGTATGCCGCGCCCAGGTGGCGTCGACACCTGCCCGCCATCCGGCGCCCAGGTCAGCGGACAGGTGCAGCTCGACGCCAACGTGGCGGCTGCGTCCGTCGGAGACATTGAAGCCATCGGCGTCCCGGAAGATGAAGTTGTCCTTCTCCATCCAGTAGCCGGTGAGCTCCCAGCTGGTCACTGCACCGTCCCCCCGCCAGCCGATCTCGGCGGCATCCAGGGTCTCGCTGTCCAGCTCGGCTACGGACTGGCCGCTTTGCAGGCGGTAGAGCTCGGTGGCCTGGGGGGCGCGGAAGCCCCGGCGCAGGCTCAGCCATGCCAGCTGGCCCGGCAGGACGCGCCAGGCGAGGTTCGCCTTGGGCGCCAGGTTGTCGAAGTCGTCGCTGCGGTCCGCCGGCCGGGAGTACAGGCAGCCACCCGGGCAGGGCGTGCCGTCGTCGGCGGTGTTGCCGTCGATCATCCGGTTGTCGTAGTCATAGGCCATGCGCTCTGCGCGCAGGCCGATCCCCGCGGTCCAGGCGGCGCCCAGTGGCCTCTCCCAGTGCACCCAGGGCGCCACCATGAACGCATCCACCTGGTAGTCGTACTGCCTGCCTTCAGGCCGCTGGCCGGCCAGCGCCGGCGGCAGGCCCCCTGTCGGGCCTGCCTGGGTCTGGGTCAGCCATCCGTCGACCCACTCGGCGTCGGCGCCGTAGTAAAGCCGTCCGCCGGCGGCGTCCCCGCGGGCGGTAAGGGAGATTCCGGTGCTGGTCTGGCCGTTTCTCTCCAGCGGCTGGCCAGGCAGGAAGTGCTGCAGGAAGGCCATGTGGCTGGTTCGGCCGAACGCCGTGACTTCCAGCCCGGACGCGCCGGCCCGTCCCCGCCAGGTCGCCGC
Organism: Gammaproteobacteria bacterium; assembly: GCA_037383845.1. Taxonomy (GTDB): domain Bacteria; phylum Pseudomonadota; class Gammaproteobacteria; order Steroidobacterales; family XN24; genus JARRON01. The sequence goes on along the minus strand of JARRON010000005.1, from coordinate 66,587 downwards.
CGCGCGGAGATTGTCCGAGTCCCGGTAGGCCTCCGGGTTAGGGTTGATCAGCCGCGCCGAGTCGTCTTCGTAGACCCGGTATCCGGTCACGTATCCCGCTGTTTCCTGCTGGAGGCGTGTTGCCGCCACGTGTCCCCGCCAGCGGCCGTCGCCAGCCGCCCAGGCCGCCGTCGCCTTGTACTGGTCGTAGCCCTCGTCCTCCCGCCAGCCCCGGTCTCTCACGCCCAGGGCCGTGACACGGACGCCGGCGGCACCGTTGCCGTGGCCCAGGCTCGCGCCGGCCCTGGCGTAGCCGTCGGGGCCGGATTCGACGGTGAACCGGTCAGCGGTCTGCTCCGGCCCCGGCATCAGCACGTGGACCATGCCGTGCAGCGCGTTCGATCCATAGAGTGCGCTTCCGGGTCCCCGCAGCACTTCCACCGACGCGGCCTGCTCGAACTGGGTGTCGAAAAGCTGGTTCACGTTACAGAAACCCGCGGGTCGAACCGGTACGCCGTCCTGCAGGATGAGAAAGGCGCCGCAGGCCCCGGGCCCGGTCAGTGCAGGCGAGCGGATGGCCAGCAGGCTTTCCTGGCCGCTGTTTCGGGTCGCCCAGGCACCGGGCACCCGGTGCAGCACTTCCGCGGCGTGGTTCGGGGCGATGAGTTCAAGCGTGGCCGGGTCCACGACAGCCACGTTCCCCACCGCTGCGGAAAGGGGCACGGCTTCCCGGGTCGCCGTCACCGTCACGGTGGGCAGATCCCGGGCCAGTGTCCCGCAGGCCGGGGCCAGCGCCAGCAGCGCGCCGGCGGCGGGCAGCAGCGGAAGGGCGCGGTCCCTAGTCCCCCGCACCGGCTTCCAGGCGCGCGATGGCCTCGGCCACCCCGGGGGGCAGCGGCGCCTTGGCCTGTCGATCGTAATCGAAGGAGGTGATCCGGCCTGTTCCCTCCGCGGCCACTTTCCGGTGGTGCAGGGACACGGCCCGGTAGTGCATCAGGAATCCGGCTTCGCTGACATCGCTGACACGGGCGCCGACCCGGACCCGGTCCGGGTAGGTCAGGGGCAGTCGGAACCGGCAGTCGGCGTAGGCCAGGATCGGGCCTGTTCCCGCCGGCCCGGCCAGGTCGATGTAGCCCACGGCCTCGAAGTAGCGGATCCGGGCAGTCTCGAAATAGCGGAAGTACACCATGTTGTTGACGTGGCCGAAGGCGTCCATCTCGCCCCAGGCCACGGGAATCTCGACGGTGACGGGGAAACCCCTGAGCAGCTCGCTCATCGGCTTCGGCTGATCCGCCGCCGGCCCTGCCGGCCAGCAGGAATACGCCCGGGGGCGTCAGTCATGCTGCGGATCCGGGCCCTGGCCGCGGGTGACCTTCTCGAGACGGAAACTGGGACGGTCTCCGCGGCGGTAGTACACGAAGTGGCCCGTAAGCTGCGCAAGCTTCCTGTCCCGCTCCTGCTCGGTGGCAAACCACTCGAACTGGTGCCAGTCGTCGCCGAGCACAGCTCGCATGGGGTCGTTTTCCGGGAGGCTGAGGCGGATGCCCCAGGTCCTGGGCGCATCGCTGGCCGGTTTCGACCGGTTGTGCTCGTGGCAGCGATCCATGGGCTGTTCTTCGCGGGCCGGAGACGGCGCGGAACCATATGCTACCCCCTTCCGCCCGCGCAAGCCGGCTACAGCTGCCGGTCGCTGGCTCCTTCCCGGTCGGACCAGCCCAGCACCCGCCGCGTGACGAACAGGTACACCCGCTTCCCGGTGGCCATCCACAGCCTGGAGGGCCAGGCAGGGCGTTCCAGGAGGCTTCGCTGGCGGCCCGACAGGGCGCCGGGACAGTAGTACCGCTTGTGCTTGAGCGTATGGCGCAGGTCTTCCCGGCCCAGAAGGCGAAACAGCCGCCCCCGCCGGCGAGGGGCCCAGGCCAGCTGGAAATCGATGAGCCCCGGCCGTCCGTCCGCCAGCACCAGCCAGTTGGCTTCCTTCCCGCAGTCGTTGTGCACGACACCGGCGGCGTGGAGCTGCCGGATCAGGGCCAGGCAGTCGCGAAAGTAGGTGCGCTCCCGGGGGCGGGCCTGCTGCATGGGGAGGCCCTCCAGCCAGGTGCGTTCCAGCACCCGGCCATCCCAGGACAGCAGCCGCGGCACGTTCTCCAGGCCGGCGGCGGCTTCCAGGCTGCGGGCTTCCCGGGCCGCCAGCATCCGGGCGACGCGGCGTGTCCACCAGCGGGCGCCGCGGGTGTCGCGGACCACCCGCCGGCCCGCCGGGGATTGTTCCAGGCGGACTTCGCCGAACAGGTCGCGCTTGAGGAGTCGCGGGGTGTCCTGGCCTGCCATGCAGCCTCCGGGGAGAGGCCCGCAGTCTAGCGCAAGACTTTGCGGGAACGGCGCGCTGCCGCAGAATGCGGCCCATGGAGTCCAGCGGACAGGGGGCGGACGCCCGGGGCCGGGTCGCGCCGTTCAGGCCGAAAAGCGGCCGGCGTGGCGCCAGCTTCTACGTGGTGGGCGGGCCGGTGGCGCCGGATCGCGCCTGCTACGTGGAGCGTGGCGCCGATCTCCAGCTTCTCGCGAAGCTCCGGGCCGGCGAGTACTGCCACGTCATCGCCCCCCGGTTCAGCGGAAAGTCCAGCCTGGTGGCCCGCGTGGCGAGCCGCCTGCGCACCGACGGCGTGGCCACTGCCGTGGTCGATCTGTCCCAGCTCGGCAGCCGGGACGGCTCCACGGAAGCCGGGCGGTGGTACTACGGCCTTGCCTATCGCCTGGTCCGCGATCTCCGGCTGAAGACGGATCTGCAGGCCTGGTGGCAGGACAAGGTTCCCCTTTCCCAGGCCCAGCGCCTGGGCGAGTTCTTCCGGGAAGTGGTTCTTGGCCTGACCCGCGGGCAGGTGGTCCTCTTTCTCGACGAGATCGACAGCGTCGAGCAGCTCGACTACGCCGCGGAGCTGTTTTCCGCAGTCCGGGCCTGCCACGACGCCCGGGCCACGGAGCCGGAATACGAGCGCCTGTCGTTTGCGATCTTCGGCACCTCGCTGCCCGGTGGCGCGGCTGCCCGGTCCGCCCGCACGGTGTCCGAGATCGGCCGCCGGATCGAGCTGGCGGATTTCCGCTTCGACGAGGCCCGCCCCCTGGCGCAGGGCCTGGGCCTGGCGCCGGGAGACGCCGAGCGGGTCCTGTACCGGATCCACTACTGGACCGGGGGGCACCCTTACCTCACGCAGAAGCTTTGCGAGGCGGCGGCCCGCTCCAGCGGACGGATCGATGCCGACGATGCCGTCGACCGGCTCGTCGCTGCCCGGTTCTTCACCCGCAACGCCGTCATGAGCGAGGCCAGCCTCAGCCAGGTGCGGGACGTGCTGGACCGCGCCGGCAAGCTCGCCCCGCCGGCGCTGAAGCTCTACCGGCGCATCCGTCGGGGCCGGAAGGTCCGCTACGACCCGGCCTCCGAGATCCACGAGCTTCTCAAGGTCTGCGGTCTCGCCCGGGTCACCAGCGAGCGTCGCCTGGTGGTGCGCAATCGTATCTACGCCGAGGTCTTCACTACCCGCTGGGCCCGGGACAGTCTGCCCACGGACTGGCGCCGGGTCCGCCGGGTCGCCGTGGTCGTGGCCGCCCTGGTGGGCATACCCTGGTTCTACGCCGAGGTGCTGCCCAGGCCCTACGAAAGCACCCTGCGGCTGCGCTCGGTGAACTACGACGAGGCCGTCGCGGCCTGGGAGGGCCTGCGGCGCATTCCCGGCTATGCAGGGCGAGCCGACCGCCTGCTTGCCCGCGTCCTGGCCCGGCGCAGCCGGGAAGCGACCTCCTGGACCGAGGCGAGTTTCGTGGACGCCGAACTCCGGCGCCTGCCTGAACAGGCGGTACTGGCGGACCGCCTGCTGGTGGAGTTCTGGGAGCGCCGCGCGGCCCAGGCGGAGGCCCGGGAGCAGCGGGACGATGCTCTCCTGTACCGGCTGGAGGCTTACGCCGCGGGACCCACGGCTGACGCAGGTCGCCTGGCGGAGCTCGCCGGGGGCGACTACGAGCGACTGGAGGCGGTGATTCGGCCGGGCTCCCGACTGGAGCGGCTCGCCGTTTCCCGGACTGGGTCGACGGTGGTGACCCTCACTGGCGGCAACGTGCTGGAGACCTGGGACGCGGCAACCGGCCTGGAGGACACCGCCGGTGGATTCCAGCTCCTGGCCGACGAGTTCGTGACGGTCCGGCGACGCCTGACCTTCGACGCAGACGGCGTCACGGCGGTTCCTGTCGTGGGCCTGGACCTGGTTCACCAGCGCCCGGCCGACCTGGTGGCGTTCCTCGTCGCGCCCTCCGGCCACCGGGTTCCCCTGCCCCTGGGGCAGGCCCGCGCCGGGGACGGGCTGCTTTGGTTCGACGAGCAGGCCGTCGGCGACCTGGCTTCGTTCCGGGGGGAGCCGGTGCGCGGGACGTGGTCGCTGGAGATGGAGGACACCGTGGCGGGGGAGACCGGGCTGCTGGTTTCGTGGACGCTGCGGCTGTCCCGGGCCCGCGAACACTCGGCCCGGGACGAGCCCGAGAATCCGCTCCTGTTGCCGGATCCGGCGGCCACGGCGGCCGTCGACGTGGTGGTATCCGCGGACGGGGCAACGGTCGCCGCCCTGCCGCGCAACGCGGCCGCGCGCGGAAGGGCCCGGGCCTGGCGCGTCGCCGACGGCAGCCTTGTCGGCAGCGTGCCGCTGCGGGCCGCCTCCCGGCAGGGCGTCTTCGCCGGCCCCGGGGTGCTGGTGGTGAGCGAGTCGGGCGAGGAGGCCGGCCAGCCGCTGGCAGTCTCGGCATGGGACTTGGCCTCCGGTGCCAGCCTGGCCCGGTTCACCACGTCCGGCCGCCTGGCCGCGGGACCGGTGGTTTCGCCGGACGGAGGATTCCTGGGGATCGCCGAGGCGGGGGGCCAGCTCATCCAGACCTGGTCCCTGGCCGACGGGGCCGAAACGGGGCGCATCGCCGCGGCGGGAGAGGTGGCCGGCCTGGCACTGGGGCCCGGTGGCCGGCTCGCCGCCGTGGCTGACCGGAACTACGTGGTCAGGGTATGGCGCAGCCCGGAGCAGACGCTGCTCGGGGAGTTTTCCCACGACGGCCCGGTGCTCCAGATGATGTTCGATGACACCGGCCGCTGGCTGGCCACCCTGGACGGTCGGAACGACATTCGTGTCTGGAGCCTGGACCCGCCCGCCGAGCGCCCGGTGCTGCTGCGGCGGGCCGAAGTCCCCGGGGAGTTCGGTTTCGGCGCCAGCGGCACCCGGTTCGCCCTCCATGCACCGGACCGTCGCTACGAGGTCTGGGCCCTGCCGGACGCCGTGCCCGTGGGTCCGGTCCTGCGGCACGGACGTTCCGCCGAGGACGGGCCGCCGGTGGCCGGCGTGCTGCCCCTGGTCTCCGGGGGACGCCGGCTGGTCACCGGCGCCGGGGCCGGCACGGTGCGGATATGGACCGTGGACGAGAACGCGGCGCCGGCGGCGCTGCCCCGCCTGGCCGCGGTCACGGTGCTGTCTCCCGCCGCCGACGTCCTGGCCGCCGGGCTGGCCGACGGGCGCGTCGCCATCCGGGCCCTGGCGCCTGGCCAGGAGCCGGCTCCGGTGGCGGCGGGTCAGCCGCGGCACGGCGGACCGGTGACGGCCATGGCCTTCTCCCCGGACGGCAGCCGGCTGGCCAGCGTGGGCAGCGACGGCAGTGTGCTGCTGTGGGACGTGGCCACCCGCCAGCCCGCCGGCACCCTGTTCCATCACGGCAGCGGCCGGGTCTGGTGGACCGCGCTCTCTGCCGACGGACGGCTGCTCGTCACTGCCGGGGAGCTGGGCGCCAAGACCTGGGACGCGGTAGGCGGCACCCCCGGTGTCCCGCTGGGCGTCGGCCGCAGCGTCTCGGCCCTGGCGCTGGAGCCTTCCGGGCTGAGGGCGTTTACGGGTACTCCCCTGGGCGAGGTGGAGGCCTGGAACGTGGCCACGGGAGAGCGCCTGTGGAACGCCAGCCTGGGCGGGCCCGTGGAGGTGCTGGCAGTCAGCAGCGACGGCCGGCACCTGGTGGCGGCCGGACCCGGCGGGCAGGTCAAGACCTGGGCCCTGTTCGGCACGGGCGCAAGCCACAACGCCGAGCTGGCGGGCGCGGTGGTCGCCGCGGGCTTCTCCCCGGACGGATCAGCCCTGGTCGTCCAGACGCGGGAGTGGGTGCACCGCCTCGGCTACGGTGAGGATGACCGTCTCGTGATCACCTCCAGCCGCCTGCTGCCGGCCGCGGTGCCGGCGGGCGCCTGGCGGCCGGCGGATCCCGCCGCGGAGGTCATCCGTATCGCCGGGGGCAGCCGGCCCGGGGAACTGACCACCCTGAGCTTTACCGGCTCGCCGGCGGCACCGGAGGGCTGGGTGCCGGATCCGGGGGCCTGGCAGCGGCGACTCAGTCTCCACCTGGACAGCCGGGGCAACCCGGTGGCCGGCCCGGCTCCGGCTGTCGCCGGGCCCCCGCTGCCCACCTCCGCCGGGGCGGCACCGGACAAGCCGGGGGATCCGGAACAACCCTGAGGCGGTGGTTTCCGCCCTGTGCTAGCGTTGCCGGGTCCCCTCAGGCTGGAAGGAAGGGCGATGGACCTCTGGACGGACTTGCTGTTCGGCAATCCCTACGGGCTGGGCGCCGTGCTGGTGATCCTGTTCGTGATCTGCATGGGCATCTGGCTCGCCTGGTTCTTCATCTCCCGGTCCCGTAAGCCGTGAGCCGCACGCCGGAGGCACTTTACCCGCCCTGCGAGCCCCGTGAGTCCGGGTACCTCGCCGTGGGCGACGGCCACGAACTCTACTGGGAGGTGTGCGGCAATCCCCGGGGGAAACCGGCGGTATTCCTGCATGGCGGTCCGGGTGCCGGCTGCGACGCGCGGGCCCGGTGCTTCTTCGACCCGGAACGCTACAACATCGTCGTGTTCGACCAGCGGGGCGCCGGCCGAAGCCGCCCTCACGCCAGCCTGACGGCCAACACCACCTGGGACCTGGTGGCTGACATCGAGACCCTCAGGCGACACCTGGAGCTGGAACAGTGGCTGGTCTTCGGCGGCTCATGGGGCAGCACGCTGGCCCTGGCCTACGCCCAGTCCCATCCCGATCGGGTGAGCGAGCTGGTGCTGCGCGGCATCTTCATGCTCCGGCGCTCCGAGATCGAGTGGTTCTACCAGTCCGGCGCGAGCGCCATCTTCCCCGACGCCTGGGAAACCTATCTTGCGCCCATCCCGGAGGCGGAGCGTGGCGACCTGGTGGCCGCCTACCATCGCCGGCTGACCGGCGGCGACAGGGCGGTGGCCCTGGAGGCCGCCCGGGCCTGGTCGGTGTGGGAAGGCGCGACGAGCTTTCTCCATCCCGATCCGGACCACATCGCCCACAGCGGCGAGGATCACTTCGCCCTGGCCATGGCCCGCATCGAGTGTCATTACTTCGTCAACGGCGGGTTCTTCCGCCAGGAGGACCAGCTCCTGGCTGACGTGGGGCGCATCCGGCACATCCCCGCGGTAATCGTCCAGGGCCGCTACGACGTGGTCTGCCCCATGCGCAGCGCCTGGGACCTGCATCGCGCGTGGCCCGAGGCGGAATTCACCGTCGTGCCGGACGCAGGACATTCCGCCTTCGAGCCCGGGATCGCCAGCGTGCTGGTGGGCGCCACGGACCGTTTCGCCGGCGGAGCGTGATCCAGGTCCGCCCCCCGCGACGCCGGGGGCGGTACACTGGGGCGCACCAGTGCATGCTCTTTCGGGGTGGGAACCACATGAAGCGAGCCAGCATCCTCATCGTCTGCGCCGTCGTCCTGGCCGGCTGCGAAGAGCCGCAGCCCCGGTCCGTCGCCGAGTTCATGGAAAACGAAGCAGCTCTCCAGGGCACGCTGATCCGTTGCGACAGGGACCGCGGGGCCGCGGCCAGCGATCCGGAATGCCAGAACGCCTCCAGGGCGGCTGAGCGGCTGGCGCTTATCGAAGAGCGTGCTCTCCTGAAAGCTCGCCAGGAAGCGTTCGAGAGGGAGCGGGAGGAATACCGGTCGCGGCTGGAACGGGAGCGTGCGCTTCGCAGGCAGGCGGAAGAAGCCGCCGAGGCGGCTCGCCGGCGGGCCCTCCTGGGCGGCACGGAATTCGACGAGATTCCGGACAGCGCGGAAGAGCGGGCCGCTCCCGACGGTCAGTAGCCGGTCAGTTGGCCGCGACCTCAAAGCGCGGATAGCGCTCCAGCACCTGCATTTCTCCCCCCGGGAACCGGACCGTCTGCTCCCGTGCCGTCGGCAGGCCGTCGGCCAGGGACAGCCATAGAGTGGCATGTCCGCTGTCCGTGCCCGAGACCCGGATGCGGAACGACAGGCCCCGGGCGGGCCCGGAATCCCAGTTCCGGACGGCTTCCCATGCCACATCGTGGACCGTGACCCACTCGGCGGCGCCGCCATCGGCGTGATCCGGTGGCCTGCCCGCCACCAGGCGGGCCAGGTTATGCAGGATGCCCATCCGGACCAGGCCGACGATCAGGGCCGCTTCCGTCGCTGGCGCGGCCGGCAGATCGAAGCCGGCTTCCCCGTTGCTCCCGGCCAGGCGTTCTGCGGTCTGGGTCAGCGCCAGGTCTGCCGGGGAATCGCCGAACTCGCCGCGGCCGTCCAGGCGGATCCGGTCGGGGGCCAGCTCCAGTCGTCCCGCCAGGTCGCTGTCGAAAGCGCCGGAGGCGCGGACAATGTAGTCAACCGACACCGCCGGCGACGCCAGCAGCTGCGCCTCGAGGCGAGCGAGGGCCTCGGCGGGATCCCCCGGCAGGTCAAAGGCAACCGCCGGGGACCACGCGGCGCCGACCGCGAGGAATACGGCTCCGACCGCCGCCGGCCTCACAGCCGGTCGATGCAGTTCAGATCCTCGAAGGCCTCCTTGAGACGTTCCACCATGGACTTCTCGCCTTCGCGGAGCCAGACGCGCGGGTCGTAGTACTTCTTGTTCGGCTTGTCGTCGCCCTCCGGGTTGCCGATCTGGCCCTGGAGGTACGCCCGCTTCGCCTCGTAGTAATCCCTCACGCCTTTCCACGCGGCCCACTGGGTGTCGGTGTCGATGTTCATCTTTACCACGCCGTAGGAGATGGCCTCGGTGATCTTTTCTTTCTCCGAGCCGGAGCCGCCGTGGAAGACGAAGCTCACGGGCTTGGGGCCGGTGCCGTGCTTTTCCCGGATAAAGTCCTGGGAGTTCTTCAGGATCTCAGGCGTGAGCTTCACGTTGCCGGGCTTGTAGACGCCGTGGACGTTGCCGAAGGAGGCAGCGACGGTGAAGTTCGGCGAGATGCCGGACAGGGTCTCGTAGGCGTAGTTGACGTCTTCGGGCTGGGTATAAAGCGCAGAATTGTCGATGTCGGTGTTGTCCACGCCGTCTTCCTCGCCGCCGGTGACGCCGAGCTCGATTTCCAGGGTCATCCCCATCCGGGCCATGCGCTCCAGGTACTCCGCGCAGGTGCCGATGTTCTCTTCCAGGGGCTCCTCGGACAGGTCGAGCATGTGGGAGGAATAAAGCGGCTTGCCCGTCTCGGCGAAGAACTTCTCGCCGGCGGCCAGCAGTCCGTCCACCCAGGGAAGCAGTTTCCGCGCGCAGTGATCGGTGTGCAGTATCACAGGCACGCCGTAGGCCTCCGCCACGGTATGGATGTAGCGCGCGCCGGCGATGGAGCCGGTGATCGCCGCGGCCTGGTCCTCGTTGGAGAGCGACTTGCCGGCGAAGAAGACGCCGCCGCCGTTGGAGAACTGGATGATGACCGGCGAGTTCACCGCCCGGGCTGCCTCGAGCACGGCATTGACGGAGTTGGTGCCGACGCAGTTGACCGCGGGCAGGGCGAACTCCTGCGCCCGGGCGATGCGGAAGACCTCGGCGACGGCGTCGCCGGTGACAACACCGGGAGCGGCGACGGAGGAGATTCTCTCGCCGCCGGAGCGGGCGGAAGCGGGCTGGGACATGACGGTTCTCCTGTATGGCATGGCGTCGGACCCGCAGCGGCGGACCCAGGCGCAGGATTTTAGCCCAAGGGGGCGGCTGCAACCGGCGGGGCGCTCGAGTGGTGCATGTGGCCGCCGCCGGAGGCGAAATATTTCAGCGGCGTCACCAGCGTCCAGGCGCCCATGGCCACCAGCACCCAGCCGAGGGCCCGGCGGCGCCGGGCGGTCAGCCAGCCGGATCCCCGGCCGGACGCCCAGGCCACGCCGATCATGGCCGGCGCCGTGCCCAGGCCGAAGACCGCCATGAACGCTGCGCCACCGGTAGCGCTGCCGCTGGCGGCGGCAGCCGCCAGCATGCCGTAGACCAGGCCGCAGGGCAGCCAGCCCCACAGGGCGCCGAGGGCAAGGGCCTGGCCGGCATGGCGAGGCGGCATAAGCGACCGGGCCAGGGGCGACAGCCGGGCCCAGAGCTTCGCGCCGGCGGCCTCCAGGGGCGCCAGCAGTTTGAGTCCCAGGGCGACCTGGAGGCCCAGCAGTATGAACGCCAGTCCCATCACGACCCGCAGGACGGGCCCGAAATTACCCAGCCCCGCCAGCCCTGCGCCGGCGGCGCCCACGATGGCGCCAGCCAGGGCGTAGCTGGCGATCCGTCCGGCACTGTAGGCCACCACCAGGCTGCCCCGCCCGCCAGCGGCGACCCCGAGCGCACCGGCGATCCCGCCGCACATGCCAAGACAGTGGGTGCTGCCCACCAGGCCGGCCAGCAGTGCCGCCAGCAGTCCGGCTTCAGGCGTCGCGTTCATCGTCGGGTTCCTCGCTTTCGCCGGGGGCCGGCGGCGGCCGTTTCTCGTCGTCCAGCAGGATGCGCCAGGCCGGGCTGTCCAGGTCGTCGAACTGCCCGCTGTTGACCGCCCAGAAGAATGCCCAGACCGCGAGTCCGAGGAGGACGAGGCTCAGGGGGATGAGCAGGTAGAGGATGGTCATGCGCCGGCTTCTCCCGCGAGGGTCGCCGGCTGCGGCCCCGCCGGGGCGGGGTCCCGGGACAGCCGCAGGGCGTTGAGCACCACCAGCAGGGAACTGGCCGACATGCCGATGGCGGCCATCCACGGCTGGATCAGGCCGATGGCGGCCAGGGGCAGCGCCACCAGATTGTAGCCGGCGGCCCAGGCCAGGTTCTCCAGGATGACCCGGCGGGTCTTGCGCGCGATGCGCACCCCGAGGGGCAGCGGCCCCAGGGTGTCCCCCAGCAGCACCAGGTCGGCGCTGGTCTGGGCCAGGGCGGTCCCGCCTCCCATGGCCACGGAGACGTCCGCGCCGGCAAGCACCGGGGCGTCGTTCACTCCGTCGCCCACCATGACCACCGTATGGCCTTCGCCCTGGAGCCTCCGGATCCGGGCAAGCTTGGCCTCGGGCGACTGGTTGGCGGCCCAGCATTCCACCCCCGCCGTGGCCGCCACCGCGGCCACGGGCATTTCCCGGTCGCCGCTGGCGATCTCCAGCGCCAGTCCGAGATCGCGCAGGGCCGCCAGGTCCCGTGCCGTGCCGTGCCGGGCGTCGTCTGCCACCTCGATCAGCGCCAGCGGGCCCGAACGATCCGCCAGTAACAGGACCGTGGCCTCGCTTTCCGGCACCGGCGGCGTCACCCCGGACAGGGCCGCGGCGAAGTCCGGCCGCCCCAGGCGGTAGTCCGTGCCGGCGATGTGGCCTTCCAGTCCCTGGCCCGGCACGACACTGACTTTTGCCTCGCCGGCCGGCGCAATGTCCCGGAACGCCCGGGCGACAGGGTGCTCGGACGCCCGTTCCAGGGCCGCTGCGAGGGCCAGGGCCCGGTCCGGGTCGGTGTTCCCGACGGGGTGCACACCGACCACCCGCAGCCGCCCGCGTGTCAGCGTGCCGGTCTTGTCGAAGACGGCGTAATCGGCGCCGGCGAGCCGCTCCAGGGCCGCGCCGCGGGTGACCAGCAGCCCGTGCCGGGCAAGGAAGTTGGTGGCCGCCGTCAGGGCCGCCGGGGTCGCCAGGGAGAGGGCGCAGGGGCAGGTGACCACGAGCACCGCCAGGGTGATCTCGAAGGCCCGGTCGGGGGCGGCCTGCAGCCAGTAGAGATACACGCCGGCGGCAGCCAGCAGCACGGAAGTGACAAACCAGCGGGCGACCCGGTCGGCCGCCAGGGCCACCGGCGGCCGCTCCGCCTGGGCCCGCTCCAGCAGCCGGGCCATGCTGGAAACCAGCATGTCGCCGCCAGTCCGCTCCACCAGGACTTCCACGGGCTCACCCAGGTTGACGCTCCCGGCAACGGCCATATCACCGTCGCGGCGCTGAACGGGGCGGGACTCCCCGGTCAGCATGGATTCATCGAAGCGCCCGCCGCTTCCGGAGACCCGGCCGTCCGCGGGCACGGTCTCCCCGTGGCGTACGAGGACGCGGTCGCCGGCGGCCAGTTCCCGGACGGGCACGTCCTCCCAGTCACCGCCGGCGCGCCGGCGGGCCAGGTCCGGCAGCAGCCGCGCGAGGGAATCCCTGGTGTCGCCCGCCCGGTGGCGGGCGCCCATCTCCAGGAACCGGCCCAGGGAGAGAAAGAACACGAACATGGTGACGGAATCGAAATAGACCTCTCCCTGGCCGGACAGGACGTGGAAGACGCTGGCCACCCAGGCGCCGCCCACGGCGATGGCCACCGGCACGTCCATGCCCGGGCGGCCGGCGCGGATGTCCCGGGCCGCGCCGGCGAAGAAAGGAAATCCGGAATAGAGGACCACCGGTGTCGCCACGGCCATGCTGACCAGCCGCAGGAAACGTTCCAGCCCCTCGTCCATCTGCTGGAACGCGCCGGCGTACAGGGCCACGGCGAACATCATCACCTGCATCATGCCCAAACCGGCCACGCCCAGCCGCCGCAGCGCCCTGCGCCGCTCAGCCTCGGCGATCTCCGCCGAGGCCGCGCCGCCGGGGTGGGGACGGTAGCCGAGCCGGGAAAGGGCGCTGAGCAGCCGGCTGAGCCTGACGCGGGCCGGATCCCAGACCAGCCGCGCCCGGGCGGTGGCCGGGTTCACCCGGGCCTCGGTCACCCCGGGCAGGCTGCCCAGGCTTTTCTCGATGAGCCAGCTGCAGGCGGCGCAGCGCACGCCCTCCACCAGCAGACTGCATTCCCGGCGGTCGTCCCCGAGGGGCGAGCTGACCTGTTCCAGCAGCTCCGGCCGGTCGAAGGCCAGCCACTGGGCGTCGGTGTCGTCCAGCTCCGGGGCCGGCTTCAGTCCGGGTGCCGTCCGGTACTCGTAGTAGTCAGCCAGCCCGGTGTCGCGGATGAACTCCGCCACGGCCTTGCAGCCGGGGCAGCAGACCGGGCGGTCGGCGTCTTCCAGGCGAACGGTCCAGGGCTCCCGGCCGGTCAGTGGCTCGCCGCAATGAAAGCAGGCGCCCGGGGCGGAGGCCACGTCCGGCCTCAGGGGCTGGCGGGGGGCCGAAGTTCCAGCTCTCCGCCACCGTCAATGACGCCGGCCAGCCGCCAGTCGCCGCCTTTGGGCTCGATCTGGACGTACCAGCGGCCTTCGAAGGGCTCGGTCCGCCCGGTCCAGCCTTCCGGCGAGGGGGCGAGCTCCAGGCGCCGGTCCTGGGATTCCATGGTCGGGTGGGACATGCGCAGGGACAGGCCTTCCGGATAGACGCTGGCGGGCGCCAGTCGCACGCGGATCACGCCGGCGTCCGGCACGACCCGCAGCGCGGCGCTGATGCCCAGTTCCGCGGCCCGGGCATCGCGCTCCATTCGCTGCTGGGTGGTCAGGGCGATACGGGAGTAGTCGTCCACGACCATGGAGTTGGGGCTGGAGACCGCGAGCCAGATGGTGAACAGGCTCGCCACCACGGCGGAAGCCGGCAGTGCGATCAGAAACCAGGGCCAGAACTGCCGGTACCAGGGCGTCGGCCCGCGGTGCTGGCGCGAGGGGGCGTTCATCGGGCGGGTCCCTGCACCGCGGCGGGGCCCAGGAACCGGGTTTCCTTCTCCACCTGCTCCGGCACTTCGCCCGTGGCTTCCACCACCAGGAAGACGTCCGCCCCGGCAGGCGGCACGGCGCTGGCCGGGACCTGGAGCCGCACCGGCAGCCGGCGGACTTCCCCGGCACCGGCGGTGACGGGGCCCTCCGTGTCCAGGGCCAGCTCCAGGCCAGGCAGGCCCCGGGCGGAGAGCTCGAACTGCCGGGGGATCTCGGTCTTGTTCACCAGCACGGCGGTGTAGACGTTCTCGATGAGGCCACCAGGGAGCTCACGATACAGGCTGCTGCGGTCGCGGATCACGTCCACGATGAGCGTGGAGCGATTGGCGACGGAAAACAAAAAGCCCGCCGTGAGCAGGGCCAGCAGGGCGCCGTAGATTACCGTCCGCGGCCGGAGCACGCGCACCGGCTGGCTGTCCTCCATGGCGTTGTGGGTCGTGTAGCGGATCAGGCCTCGGTCGTAGCCCATCTTGTCCATGACGCCGTTGCATACGTCTACGCAGGCGGCGCACGCGATGCACTCGATCTGAAGGCCGTCGCGGATGTCGATGCCGGTGGGGCAGACCTGCACGCACATGTTGCAGTCGATGCAGTCGCCCAGGCCCGCAGCCGCCTTGTCCGTGTTGCGCTTGCGCCCGCCCCGGGGCTCCCCACGGGCCTCGTCGTAGGAGATGATCATCGTGTCCTTGTCGAACATCGCGCTCTGGAAGCGCGCGTACGGACACATGTACTTGCAGACCTGCTCCCGCAACAGCCCGGCGTTGCCGTAGGTGGCGAAGCTGTAGAACAGGATCCAGAAAGTCTCCCAGGGTCCGGTGGACAGGCTGAGCACTTTCCGGCCCAGCTCCTCGATGGGCGTGAAGTAGCCGACGAAAGTGAAGCCCGTCCAGAGGGCGAAGCCGATCCACAGCACCTGCTTGGCCGTCTTGCGCAGCACCTTCTCGCGGGTCCACGGCCCCTGGTCGAGCTTCCGGCGACGGCTGTGGTTGCCCTCGGTGATCCGTTCCATCCACAGGAATGTCTCCGTCCACACCGTCTGGGGACAGGCGTATCCGCACCAGAGGCGGCCGGCCAGTGCCGTGAAGAAGAACAGGGACAGGGCGGCGATGATGAGCAGCCAGGCCAGCAGGAAGAAGTCCTGGGGCCAGAAGGTCAGTCCGAAGATATAGAACTTGCGGGCGGGCAGATCGAACAGCACGGCCTGCCGGTCGTCCCAGTTCAGCCAGGGCAGGACGTAGTAGATGCCGAGCAGGACCCATACCGCCAGGGTCCGCAGCCGCGCATAGCGGCCCGTGACTTCCCGGGGATAGATTTTCTCGTGGGCGACGTAGAAGGACTCGGGGGCGCCGCCGGCGCCTTCCCGACGGGGTTCGCTCATCAGCCTGTGTTACCTCCGGAACCTGTTCCCGGCGGGTTGCGCGGCTGCCCCCGTCGGGGATTCCCGTCCCCGTCCTTCCTGCCGCGGAACCTGCCCTTGAGGCCCTTTTCTCCCTCCGCCGGAGATTCCGTGCGGACGAGCCATATCACCAGCACACTGGTGGCTGCGGTCAGCAGCCAGAATCCGAAAAACCCGATGGCGTATCCGGTCTGACGGCTGATCTCCCAACCCGGCGTCGTCGTGCCCGACAGCACTTCGGGATCCACCATGGCAAAAAACACTGCCGTGGCGGCACAGGCCATCAGGAAGGACGCCCATCCCACGTAGCCGATGTCCCGCTGCCGCCGCTGCCAGTGTCGCTGCGGTCGCTCCAGTTCGACCTCGGGCGGGTGTCCCGGTTCCCCTCTGGACATGGGGATTCTCCTAGCGGCCCGCCTGTCCGGACAGTCTCAGCACATAGGCGGCCAGCACGCGGATCTTGTCCTCGCCCAGGTCCTGCTGGGCGGGCATCTGGTTCTCCCGGCCGCCGGTGATGGTGGTGCGGATCGTGGACCGGTCGCTGCCGTACAGCCAGGCCGAGTCGGTGAGGTTGGGTGCGCCAAGGGCCGTGTTCCCGGTCCCGTCCATGCCGTGACAGGCGCCGCAGACCGCGAACATAGGCTGGGCCTGGGCCGCCCTGGCGGCGTCGTGCTCCAGCCCGGAGAGGCTTCGCACGTACTCGACCATGTTCCCGATCCCGGCGTCGCCGCCGAGGGAGTCGCCCATTGGCGGCATGATCCCGGCACGTCCCTGGGCGATGCTCGTCAGCACGGACTCGGGCGCGCCGCCCCACAGCCAGGCGTCATCGGTCAGGTTGGGGAAGCCACTGGCGCCTCGCCCGTCGGAGCCGTGACACTGGGCGCAGCGGTTGCCGAATATGTTGGCCGCGGCCGTCATCGCTTCCTCGTTGGCGGCCAGGGTCAGGAGGTCCATGTCCGCGAAGCGGGCGAAGAACTGGCCGTATTTCTCCTCTGCGGCGGCCACCTCTTCCTGGTACTGCTTCTCCTGGCTCCAACCGGTGACGCCCTTGAAGCTTCCCAGGCCCGGGAAAAGGATCAGGTAGATGATCGAGAAAACCACCGTCAGGTAGAACAGCCACAGCCACCAGCGGGGCAGCGGGTTGTTGTATTCCTTCAGGTCCCCGTCCCAGGTATGACCCGTCGTCTCTCCCGCCGCCTCGTCGCCGGGACGGGACCGGGAGGTGGCCCAGAGAAGCCAGACCGCCCCGATGATGTTGGCCACCGTCAGGACGATAATCCATCCACTCCAGAAACTGCTCATCGCGATTCCCCGTTTTCAGGCCTGCGCTGTGGCTCGGAGTCTTCCTCCAGGGGCAGCTGCGAAGCCTCTTCGAAATCCTTGCGCCGGCGGCTGCTGTACGCCCAGATGACGACGCCGACGAAGGCGATCATCAGGGCGAGGGTGACCAGTCCGCGCAGCGTGCCCATCTCCATTTGCGGCTACCTCGACGCCTGCAGACCGGTGCCCAGGCCCTGGAGGTAGGCGATCACGGCGTCCATCTCGGTCTTGTCGCTGACCGCGTCCTCCGCCGCGGCGATCTGCTCGTCGCTGTAGGGGTGGCCGAGTTTTTTAAGCGCCATCATCCGCTCGGCGATGGCGCGCCCGTTCACTTCGCGTTCGGCCAGCCAGGGATAGCCGGGCATGTTGGACTCCGGAACAAGGTTCCGGGGGTTGATCAGGTGCAGGCGGTGCCACTCGTCGCTGTAGCGGCCGCCCACCCGGGCCAGGTCCGGGCCCGTGCGCTTGGAGCCGAACTGGAAGGGGCGGTCATAGACGGATTCGCCGGCCAGGGAGTAGTGACCGTAGCGTTCCGTCTCGGCCCGGAACGGCCGGATCATCTGGGAATGACAGCCATAGCAGCCCTCCCGGATGTAAATGTCCCGCCCGGCCAGCTGCAGGGCGGTGTACGGCTCGGTTCCCGGCGCCGGGTCGTTGACCTGGCTGGAGAACAGCAGGGGAACGATCTCGACCAGGCCGCCGATGCTGACGACGATGGCGATCAGCACGCCCATCAGGCCGATTCTCTTCTCAACTGTCTCGTGTTTCATGGCCTGTCCTCCCTTAGTGCGCCGGCGCCGCGACGGGCTGCTCAGCGGGCCTGGCCCCGCTTACGGTCCGCCACACGTTCCAGCACATCACCAGCATGCCGACCAGGAACAGCGTGCCTCCCAGCAGCCGCACGGCGTAGAACGGATAGGTGCGGGCGACGCTCTCGATGAAGGTGTAGACCAGCGTCCCGTCGTCGTTCACGGCGCGCCACATCAGGCCCTGCATGACGCCGGCCATCCACATGGCGGCGATGTACAGCACCACGCCGATGGTGGAGATCCAGAAGTGCAGGTCGATGGCCCGGATGCTGTACATGGCCTCACGGCCGAACAGCCTGGGCACGAGCATGTACACCGAGCCGATGGAGATCATCGCCACCCAGCCCAGGGCGCCGGAGTGGACGTGACCGATGGTCCAGTCCGTGTAGTGGGACAGGGCGTTGACCGTCTTGATGGACATCATCGGTCCCTCGAAGGTGGACATGCCGTAGAACGACAGGGACACGATGAGGAACTTGAGGATGGGGTCGGTGCGCAGCTTATGCCACGCGCCGGAGAGGGTCATGATGCCGTTGATCATGCCGCCCCAGGAGGGCGCCAGCAGCATCAGCGAGAACACCATGCCCAGGGTCTGCGCCCAGTCCGGCAGCGTGGTGTAGTGCAGATGGTGCGGACCGGCCCACATGTAAAGCGAAATCAGGGCCCAGAAGTGCACCACCGACAGCCGGTAGGAATAGACCGGCCGGCCCGCCTGCTTGGGCACGAAGTAGTACATCATCCCCAGGAAGCCGGCGGTGAGAAAGAAGCCCACCGCGTTGTGGCCGTACCACCACTGAACCATGCCGTCCACCACGCCGGAATACACCGGGTAGGAGTGCAGTGCGCTCGTGGGCAGCGCCAGGCTGTTGACGATATGCAGGATCGCGATGGTCAGGATGAACGCACCGTAGAACCAGTTCGCGACGTAGATATGCTTGACCCGGCGCAGGGCGATGGTGCCGAAGAACACCACCGCGTAGGCCACCCACACCGCGGCGATCAGCACGTCGATGGGCCAGATCAGCTCCGCATATTCCTTGCCCTGGGTGAGACCGAGGGGGAGGGTGATCGCCGCCAGCACGATGATCAGCTGCCATCCCCAGAACGTGAAGGCCGCCAGGCCGTCCGAGAAGAGTCTGACGTGACAGGTTCGCTGGACGACGTAATAGGAGGTGGCGAACAGCGCCGAGCCGCCGAAGGCGAAGATGACGGCGTTGGTGTGCAGCGGCCTCAGGCGGCTGTAGGTCAGCCAGGGCACGTCGAAATTCAGCGCCGGCCAGAGCAACTGGGCGGCAATGATTACGCCCACCAGCATCCCCACCACGCCCCATACGACGGTCATGATGGTGAACTGGCGGACGACCTTGTCGTTATATGAGCTTGCTGTCGTCATGGTCTCTTACCGGGTGCCATGGGCGCCGTCGCGCCGTCCCCCCGCGCGGCAGAATTGCCGGCCGGGCCCCAGACGAACCGAGCCGCGCGGTGGCACGGCTCGATGCGCCTTGCCCGCCACCCTGGGCGGCGGGCCATCTTCCCTGCGGCGGCTTCCTGCCGCCGTGCGAATGCCTAGAACTTGTATCCCAGATGGACGCCGTACACGAGCGGGTCCACCGCCACCTCGGTCTTGGTGACCGAGTCCCCGTTCGCCTTCAGGGTGACGTCGGTCTGGATGTCGATGTAGCGCACGTCGAAGTTCACGAACCACTGGTCGGTCAGCACGTAGTCGAAGCCCGCCTGGGCGGCGAATCCGAAGGACGTGCTGTCCACGTCCAGGCTGGTGCGGATCTCCGTGCCGTAGTACTCGGACAGCAGCAGGTCGGCGGCCCGCAGGCCCTCTTCCTTGCTGTCGTCCATGAACCAGGTGAGGTTCAGGCCCGCGCCGACGTACGGCTGGAATGCCGAGCCGGGCAGGAAGTGATACTGGAGGCTGATGGTTGGCGGCAGGTGGGTGACCGTCGCCGCGGCTCCGGGCAGTCCCTGGACCTTGACGTCGTGTTCGTACGGCAGTGCCGCCAGCACCTCGATGCCCCAGTTCCGGGTGTACATATAGGTGAAGTTGAAGGTCACACCCCACTGGTCGTCCACATCGATCCCGAGCCGGGAGTTGATGGGATCCAGATCCGTGAGGTTGAAAGAGCCGTTGTCGCTTTTCGGATCGACGTTGCTGCCGCCGACCCGGACGAGCCAGTCTCCGGCATCCCAGGCCTGAGCCGGTCCGGCCAGCCCCATCGCGACTGTCAGCGCCGCCGCAGGAAACCAAATCCGCATCGAAGTGCTCCTTGCGTTTATCGTTGAAAATCAACAAGATTCTACCGGCGACCGGTGCTGCGATGCTGCCGCCACGGCGGGCAGGGCGGCGGGCAGGACGGCGGGCCGGACCGCGCCGGGACGTGCGGAATCAGGGAGATAAGGGAATCTCACGAGGGGCGTTGCCGGTCGGCCACCGTTTAGAATGGAACACGTCCGCCGAGTCTGAGCCGGCCATGTCCAGCAAGCCCACTTCCAACGTCGTCGACATCGCCCATCTCCGGAAGTCCTGCCGGGCCTGCTCCCTGCGCGATCTCTGTCTGCCGCTGGGCCTGGACTCCGACGACATGGAGCGGCTCGAGAGCGTGGTCCACAGCCGCGGCCCGATCCGGCCGGGAGAGCACCTTTTCCGCGAAGGCGACACCTTCCACGCCATCTACGCGGTCAAGACCGGGGCCCTGAAGACCTACAACGTGGACAGCCAGGGGCGGGAGCACGTGCTGGGGTTCCACATCCCGGGCGAGCTGGCCGGACTGGACGGGATCTACCCTGGAAAGAACCGCTGCAACGCGGTGGCGCTTCAGGCGACCAGCGTCTGCGTCCTGCCCTTCTCCCGGCTCGAAGAGGTGATCCACGAGGTGCCGGGGCTGCAGACCCAGGTCCTTCGCCTGATGAGCCGGGAGCTGTCCGCCAGCGCCCAGCTGGCCACGGACCACAGCGCCGACGAGCGCCTGGCGGGTTTCCTTCTCAACCTGTCCCGGCGCTCCGAGCGGCGCGGCCTGTCTCCCCGCCGGCTTTCCCTGCCGATGCCCCGCCGGGACATCGCCAGCCACCTTCGCCTTGCGACGGAGACCGTGAGCCGTCTGTTCGCCCGTTTCCAGGAGGAAGGCCTGCTGACCGTCCGGCGCCGCGACGTGGAGATCATGGACATGGAGACCCTGGAGAGGCTGGGCACCGCCTACGACATCGACAACGGCGCCGGCGGGGCCCGGCGCCCGCAGAGCACATGACCGGCGAGGACTGGAGTCCCGGTCCTGTGCTGGTGGTCATGGACGCCAGCGACGCCGCGGGCAGCGCGCTGGACCGGGGGCGGCGGCTGGCCGGGGCGACAGGCGCCCGGCTGGAGCTGTTTTCCTGCGAGTTCGACCAGGCCATGGAGGGCAGTCACTTCCGGGTGACGGACCGGCTGCAGCAGGCCCGGGATGCCCTGGTCCACCGCCGGCGGGAGGAGCTGGAGGCACAGGCCGGACCGCTGCGGGAGGCCGGTGTCGATGTCAGCACCGACGTTATCTACTGCAACCCGCGCTACGAGGCCATTGTCCGCAAGGCCGTTCAGTGCGGCGCGGGCATGGTGGTGGTCCCGACCCATCATCACGCCTGGCTGGACCGGGCCGCACTCACGGCCACGGAGTGGCATCTCATCCGCACCTGTCCGGTCCCGCTGCTGCTGGCCAAGGCCCGGAGCTGGCCGTCCTCGCCCCGGTGGCTCGCGGCCGTGGATCCCAGCCACGTGGACGACCGTCACGCCCGGCTGGACGGCGCAATCCTCGACGTGGTCGAGGCGCTGTCCGGGGCCCTGGGCGGGAAGGCCTGGGTGGCCCACTGCTACCTGTCCATGGCCAGCCTGGAGTCCGCCGCCGCTTTCCCGATGATGCCCGAGGCCCTCGGTTCGTCGGCGGAAGACTACGCCGGGGACCTGGTCCACCAGCGCCGGGCCGCCGTGCTGCGGGTCATGGAAGACCGGAGCCTGCCTGCGGCCAGCCTCCGGCTGGCGGAGGGCCGCCCGGAGGAGGAGCTGCCCCGGCTGGTGGAGGACATGGAGATCGACGTGCTCGTGACCGGCGCCGTGTCCCGGAGCCGCCTGGAGCAGGTCTTCATCGGCGGGACGGCGGAACGCCTCCTGGATCGGGTGTCCTGCGATCTGCTGGTGGTCCAGCCGCCCGGGTTCCGGACTCCGGTCCCGGCCTGAGCGCCGCATGCCGGACTCGGCGGGGGAGGGGGCGCGGCCGATCCTGGCCTTCGTCCATATCCAGAAGACCGCCGGCACTTCGCTGCTGACCATCCTTCGCAACACCTTCGGGCCGGCTCACCTGGAGGTGCGGACCGTGGACCAGCGGCCGGGGGCCGTCTTCGGTGCCCGGGACCTGGCGGTCGTGCTGCGCGTGGCCCCGTGGGTCCGCAGCATCGCCGGCCACGAGATCGTCGCGCCGACGACCTGCCTGCCGGACCGGGTCCTGCCGTACACCATTCTCCGGGAGCCGGTCGCCCGCTCCCTGTCCCACTTCGAGGACAAGCAGCGGAGGGGCCGCAATCCGCCGGAGCTGGAGGACTATTTGTCCGATTCGGAAAACCGGAACTTCCAGGTCCGCAAGATCGCCGGCAAGGAGGATTTCGAAGAGGCCCGCCGGCTGCTGGAGGAGGCCTACCTGTTTGCCGGGGTGCAGGAACGGTTCGCCGAGTCGGTGCGCGTGCTGTCGGCACTGTCCCCGTGGCCGCTGGTGCTCCGTCACCGGCCGGAGAATGTGTTCCGCCGGCGGGACCTGCGGCAGGCCCTGAAAGCCGATCCGGAGGTGATGAGACGCTTCCGGGAAATCAACGAGCTCGACGCCGCCCTTCACCAGTGGGTGTCACGGGATCTTTACCCCCGCCTGCGCCGCCGGGCGGGGGAGGTTTCCGATGCTCCCCTGCCGGCCTTTCCCGGCGACCGCCTGCCCATGCGCTACCGGGCCAGCCGGTTCTGGCAGCGAAGCGTCTACCGCTACGCCCTGAAGCTGGCCCGGCTGCGGGCCTGAAGAGGCGCTGCGGCTAGTAGCCCAGCACCGGCCGCCGGTTGTCCGGCCGGGCGAGCACCATCTGCACGTCGCCGATGTGGCGTTCCTCGAAGCCGCCTTCGCAGTAGCAAAGGTAGAACTCCCACAGCCGGATGAAGCTCTCCGGGTAGCCGAGGCTGCGCACCGCGTCGATGTTCTCGAAGAACTGCTCCCGCCATTTCCGCAGCGTGGTGGCGTAGTGGGGTCCGATGTCCTGGAGGTGGAACAGGCGCAGGTCCGTGCTCCGGGCGATGCTGTCGGTCATGGCGCTGACTGACGGGATGAAGGCGCCCGGGAAAACGAAACGCTTGATGAAATCCACGGACTTCAGGGCGTCGGCGTAGTAGCGGTCCGTGATGGTGATGGCCTGCAGCGCCATGAGGCCGCCCGGCTTCAGCAGGGATGCGCACTTGGCGAAGTAGTCGTCCAGGTAGTGATGGCCAACGGCCTCGATCATTTCCACCGACACGAGCTTGTCGTACTGGCCGTCCAGGTCCCGGTAGTCTTCAAGCAGCAGGGTGATCCGGTCCTGCAGGCCCTCCGCGCGTACGCGCTCGGCGGCCAGGGCATGCTGTTCCCGGGAGATGGTGGTCGTGGTGACCCGGCAGCCGTAGTTGGCGGCAGCGTGGATGGCCAGCCCGCCCCAGCCCGTGCCGATCTCCACCAGGTGATCGGAGGGCTTCAGGTCCAGCTTCCGGCACAGGGCGTCCATCTTGGCCACCGAGGCCTGCTCCATGGAGGCCTGCTCGTACTCGAAGATCCCGCAGGAGTAATTCATGGTCGGATCGAGGAACAGCCGGAAAAGGTCGTTGCCCAGGTCATAGTGGGCCGCGATGTTCCGGCGGCTGCCGGCCCGGCTGTTGCGATTCAGCCAGTGCCCGACGCGGCGGCCCGCCTCCAGCAGGAGGCTGGCCGAGCCATCCACGCCCTCCAGCACCTCCCGGTTGGCGACGAAGAGCTGCACCAGGGCCGTGAGGTCGTCGCAGCGCCAAAGGCCGTGGATATAGGCTTCGCCGGCGCCGGTGCTGCCGCCGAACACGGCGTCCGGCCAGAACTGGGGATCCAGGACCTGGACCCTTGCGGCCAGGTCCTGCCGGGGGCCGTCGCCGCCGAAGCGCATCACTTCATCGCCGTCGACCACCTCCAGCCGCCCGTGGGTCAGCCCGGCGAGCCGGGTCGTCATCATCTTCTTCGCCGCCCGCTGCAGGGCCGTGGCCCGCGGGGCGGGTCGCGACGCCAGGGCGCTGGGGACGATGCTCTGTCGGGCTTTGGTACTCATGTGCTCTCCAGTGTCGAGTCGTTCCCGCGCCGCTTGGCCGGGTGGGTGTGGAAAGTCGCTCCCTTGAGCCACAGGCGGAGGGCCTGCCAGTGGATAAGGCCGACAACCTTCAGCGTCATCAGGGGAAAAAGCGCCAGGGCGCGGGCCAGGGCGGCGGCGGTGATTTCCCGCCGCTCCAGGGACAGCGTGGCGTCGAAGCGCAGCTCGCCGTCCTCCAGGTTCTGCATGTGGACCGCCAGGCGCCGCCCGGGCTCCACGAAACGCCACTGGTACTGCTGCTCCATGGGCAGGAAGGGCGAGACGTGAAACACCTTGTCCAGTTCGAAGCCCTGGGCCGGTCCCCTGACCCGTGCCTGGTCCCGCGGGAGGACGTAGCAGTGCTGCTCCTTCCAGGGCGTGTTGTTCACCTCCGCGACGATGGTTTCCACCCGCCGGTCCTCGGCATCGAAGCAGTAGTAGAAGCTCACCGGATTGAAGCAGTGGCCGAAATAGCGCAGGTGGGTGAGCAGCCGTATGGCGCCCGTGGGGCGCTGGCCGGTCCGCTCGGCCACGAGGTCACGAATGCTCTCGTCCAGGGGCCTGGCCGGATCCCCGTAGTGATCGCTGCGCTTCAGCCAGGCCGCCGCGGGGCGACGCGTCGACCACAGCCACCGGCCGGCGAATACCCGGTCCAGCTCGGCCAGGTCCAGGTAGACCATGAACAGCCGGTACTCGAAGGCATTGGCGACGCCGTCGGGACCGCTGCCGGTCCGCCGGTGCCTAACTCGCCCTTCGAAGAGACAACTGTGCATCGTCACTCCAGGCCCGGACGGCCTCCGCCGCGGCCAGGCCGCTTTTAACGCCGTCCTCGTGGAAGCCGTAGCTCCAGTAAGCACCGCAGAAGGCGGTGCGGTTGACGCCGCTGATCTCCTCTCGGCGGGCCTGGGCGGCCACGCCCCGGGGCGTGTAGACCGGGTGGTCGTAGTCGATTTCCCGGATGACCTTCGACGGATCGATCTCGCGGGTCGGGTTCAGGCTGACCAGGAACTGGGTCGACGCGTCCAGGGTCTGCAGGATGTTCATGTTGTAGGTCACCGCCACGCTTTCCCTGGCGTTGCGGGGAACGTGATAGTTCCAGGCGGCCCAGGCCTTGCGGCGGCGGGGCAGAAGGCGCTCGTCCGTGTGCAGCACCGCCCGGTTGGGCTGGTAGGGGATCGAGCCCAGGATGTCCCGCTCGGCCGCGGTGGGCTCGGCGAGCATGCCCAGGGCCTGGTCACTGTGACAGGCGAAGACCACGCCGTCGAAGCGGCCGCGGTGGCCGTCCGCCGTCACCACCTGCACGCCCGCGTCGTCCCGGTGCACGCGGACCACCGGCGTGTTCAGGTGGATGCGGTCGGCGTAAGGCGCCGTCAGGGGTCCCACGTAGGACCGGCTGCCGCCGGCGATCACGCGCCACTGGGGACGGTCGTCCACCGACAGCATGCCGTGATTCGAGAAGAACTCCACGAAATACCGCGCCGGGAAAGACTGCATGGTGGCCGGGTCCGTCGACCAGATGGCCGCGCCCATGGGAATGATGTAGTGGTCGATGAAGCGCCGGGAGTAGCCGCCCCGGGCCAGGTACTCGCCCAGGGAAAGCGCTCCGTCATCGCCGTCCAGCAGGGCGGGGGCCTCCCGGTTGAAGCGCAGGATGTCCCGGATCATCCGCAGAAAGCCCGGGCTGAGCAGGTTCCGGCGCTGGGCGAACAGACGGTCCAGCGAGCTGCCGCAGTACTCCACCCCGGTGCGCTCGCACTTGACGGAGAAGCTCATGTCGCTGGGCTGGGAAGGCACGCCGAGCTCGTTCATCAGGGCAATGAAGTTGGGATAGGTCCAGTCGTTGAAAACGATAAAGCCCGTGTCCACCGCCCACGTCCGGCCCTCGTGTTCCACGTCGATGGTGTTCGTGTGTCCGCCCACGTAGTGCGCGGCTTCGAACACGGTCAGGTCGTGGTCCGGGGACAGCTTCCAGGCGGCGGTCAGTCCGGAGATGCCCGTTCCGATGATGGCGATTCGCATGGCGTGTCTTCCCTGCTCGATGATGAGGCTCACACCCGGGCCCGGACGGCCCGGACCAGGGCGCCGAGCACGGGCAGGCGCTCGTAGATCATGGCGCCCACGTCGAAGTAGTCCCGGTGCCAGGTCACCCGGTCTGACCGGTAGCGGATGTGGGAGGCGCCGGGAAGGGCAAGCTCCTCGCCGGGACGCAGGCGCTTGTGGGTCATGCGCATGGTCCAGGTGAGCATGGCCTGGCCCTCGTTCTCCAGGACATCGTGAAAGTCGAAGTCGATCGCTTCCACGCCGTCGTACATACGGGCGAAATAGTCGGTCAGCGACGCCAGGCCCTCCACCCGGTGAAGCGGGTCCTCGAAAACGATCTCGTCGGCGTATACGCCGGCGAGCCGCTCGAGGTTGTCGCTGCCCAGCTCGCGGAAAAGCTGCTGAAATCGCCTGACCACGGCGCTGGTCCCGCTCACCGGCGGCGCCCCTCTTCCAGCACCCGGGCGGGGACCGGCTTGAGGTCCCTGATGACGCCCAGCAGGGACAGGAGCTTCAACCCGTAATAAGTGAGGTCCAGCTCCCACCAGTAGAAGCCCTGGCGGGCTGCCACGGGATAGTGGTGATGGTTGTTGTGCCAGCCCTCGCCCAGGGTGATCAGCGCCAGCCAGAAGTTGTTCCGGCTTTCGTCACCGGTGTCGTATCGCTGACGCCCGAACCGGTGGGACAGGGAGTTGATGGTGTAGGTGCCGTGATAGACCGCCGCGGTGGAGATGAAGAAGCCCCAGACCAGCATCTGCCAGCCGTCGGTTCCCAGCCCCGGCGCCCACCGTTCCAGCACGACGCCCAGGCAGAACAGCCCGACGGCCAGCGCTACGGGAACGAAGTAGTCGTGCTCGTCCAGCCAGCGAAGCTCCGGGAACCGGGCGAGGTCGCGCACTCGGCCGAGGTCGGCATCGTAATGGTGACGGGACAGGAACCAGCCCATGTGGCTCCAGAGGAAGCCGTGGCGCACCGGTGAGTGCACGTCCTCCGGCTGGTCGGAATGGGCGTGATGGGCCCGGTGATGGGCTGCCCACCAGAGGGGGCCGCGCTGGCCCGCCGAGGCGCCCAGAACGGCGAATATGAACTGGGCCGCCCGTCCGGCCTTGAAGCTGCGGTGGGAGAAGTAGCGGTGATAGAAGGCCGTGATGGCGAATATGCGCAGGAAATAGAGCGCGACGGCCACCGAGACGGCCACCGCACTCCAGCCGGTCCAGATTACGCCGAGGCAGGCCAGGTGCAGGCCGATGAACGGCACAACCCGGACCCAGTCCACGGCGTACTGCGAGTCGGCGGTGCGGCCGCCGAGCCGGTCGCTCAGTTCCAGCCAGAAGTCCCGCCGCCTGCGCCGGGCGGCTGCCGCAGATTCCGGCTGGCTCACTGCGGCGTCCCCGCGCTTCGCAGGGCCTCCACCACCTGCCGGGCGGCTGCCGGAAGGTGCTCGGCGAGGGGTGTGCCGCCATCGGCTGCCCAGGGACCGGAGAACAGTGGCACCGTTCCGGCTGACAGGCCGTCGCAGGCGCCGGAAAGCACCACCGCCGCGCACCCTGGAGCGGCAAGCTCCTCGCCGGGCACCGGTCCGATGACGATGGGCTGAAGCCCCGCATCCGCCAGCAGGAGGGCCAGTGACAGAGCCCAGGCGTGGTGGACGCCGTCGTCGGAGCCACAGACCAGCACCCGCGTGCCCGACTCAGACGGCAGGCGGGCCTGGAGCCGGGCGCCCAGGGTCATGGCCAGCCAGGATTCGAGAACCCGCCGCGACATGGCAGGGAGAGACGATGCGAGTCCCGGCAGGCGGTCCAGCAGGCCGGCCGCGGCCGCGCCGCCGTCCGACCTGGCCCGCAGCGCCTCGTACAGGGCCGTCATTCCCTGCTCGTCCAGGGCACGGAGCCGCTCGGTGAACTGTTCCAGCACCTGCTCAGCGCCGGAACCGTCGGCGCCGTCGTTGAGCAGCCGGGCGGCCTGGCTGATGGGAACGCCCTGAGAGATCAGCCGGCTTGCGCTCCGGAGCCTGTCCAGGTCGGCGCGGCTGTACAGCCGGTGACCGCCGGGGGTGCGCTGGGGACAGACCAGCCCGTAGCGTCGTTCCCAGGCGCGGATGGTGACCGGGTTGATGCCCGTCAGGCGGGAGACGACGCGGATCGGAAAGAGGGCCTGGGCTGCGTCAGCGGCGCCGGCCCACCGGCTCGCAGAGCCGGCCGGCGCCGTGGCTTCAGCGGCCACGGGGCGGCACGCCCTTGTGGAAGAAGATGATGACGTCACCGAAGTGAATGCCGAACTTCCGGATCTGGGACCGGTTTACGAGCACGTCCTCTTCCACCAGGTACATCCAGTCGTCCAGGGTGACCTCGACCTTGTCTCCGTCGAGGTCGAGCTCCAGCACGTAGCTCCAGCGCAGGACGTTGCCGTAGGCCTTGCCGGTGGCCTCGCCGACCACGTCGCCAGCGGTACCGGTATAGGTGTGCTCGTCCACCCGGTTGAAGCGCCAGGTCCGTTCCTGAAACTCGCCGTCGCTCCAGTAGAAATCCTCGTCCAGGACGCCCTGGTCGCCTTCCCAGCGGCCCACCATGTCCACCCGGAAGCTGCGCGACAGGTTGCCGTTACGGTCCTGGACGATGCCCCAGCCTGTCAGCGGACCGTTGAAATACTCGGTCAGGTCCAGACGGGGCGTGTTGCCCGCATAGTCCTCCACCGGCGCGGCGCTGCAGCCGGCCAGGGCGATGACGGTGGCCGCGATGAAAATCCTGAACATCGATGAGCCGCTCATTCCGAACCGATCAGCTCAGCGCGCAGATCCGCCACGCGAGTTTCGGGATGCAGCCAGATTCCCAGCAGCGCAGGACCGAACTCCGGATCGTCTATCACGCCCAGGGCGCCCGCATTGCCGAAGAAACGGGTCGGACCATCGGGTTCCACCACGGTGATGATGCGGTCGCCGTCGGAGACGTCCGGCCAGATCGCGCCCACGGCCTCCAGCCAGGTTTCCTTGCGGGCCGGGTCGTTCAGCTGGAGGGACCCGGCGAGACGACGCCACTCCTTGCGGGTGGTCTCTACCAGCTGCTCCGAAGAGATGTCCCGCTCGTAGCGGATCTCCAGCGCAATCCTCCCGGATTGCAGGCCCTCGAAGCGGCCGGAGGTGGTGTAAAGGTGCGCATCGTAGACGCCGAGACCGAACCAGTTGAGCTCGCCCCGACCCACTTCCACCAGGCCGGCCACCGGTGCCGGGGGCTCGTCGGCCACCGCAGAGGACACAGCACCGAAAAACAAGACCGGCAGGGCGACGATGAGGCTGATCACGAAAACGTGGCGACGCATGCTGACAACTCCGAAAAAATGGTGCGCAACCTGTACATCGCCGGCCGGGGCAAAACGGATTCCGGGCTGTTCCGGCAGTCCGCTTATCCTGTCGCGCGTCTCCGCTGACAGGCCCTGCGGTCCAGGGAGGCCGCGGTGCTCGGTAAATCTCGGGGAAGCATTCCCGCCCGGCGAAATTTGTACAGGACCTGACCGTCTGGCCAGGAAGTGCTCAGGTAATCAGTTCGCCCGGGGGGAGCGGGGCGGATTCAGCGGGGGTCTAGCAGTGCGCCTTGCCGCAGTAGAGATCGTGGAGAATCTGCAGGAGTTCCGAGGCCGGGCCTTCCAGGAGGGAGTAGTAGATGGTCTGGGCTTCCCGTCGCGTGCGGACCAGGCCGTCCCGACGCAGCACCGCCAGGTGCTGAGACAGCGCTGACTGGCTCAGGGGGATGAGCGCGTTGATCTGGCCGACGGTCAGTTCACCGTGGGTCAGGCTGCAGAGAACCATCAGTCGCGACTCGTTGGCCAGCGCCTTCAGCAGGCGGACCGCCTCGGAGGCGTGGGCACGCATGGCCTCCGGGTCCACGTCCCAGGAAGGCGTGACCGGTGCCCCGGGTCCCTTCTCGTGGTCTTGTTCTTGCATTTCCACGGCCACTAATACTAATACAGGGCACAGACGAGGGGAAGCTCTACTAAATTAGCATTTACCGATAGAATGACGGCGGCCCCGGGGCCATCCCGTCGTTCCCCGCCAGGAGCAGGAACATGTCCTCCAGCCCGGAAGTGCGCGCGCTTTACCACGAGCCCACCTCCACGTTCTCCTACGTATTCTGGGACCCGGCCACCCGGGCCGCCGCCATCGTCGACCCCGTCCGGGACTACGACGCCGCCGCCGGCCGGACGGGCACGCAGTCTGCGGAGGCGCTGCTGGCGGTAATCGCCGAAGAAGGCCTTCGCCTGACGTGGATCCTGGAAACCCATGCCCACGCCGACCACCTCTCCGCCGCCGACTGGCTGCGGACGCAGACCGGCGCCCCCGTGGGCGCGGGCCTGGGCATCCGCAGGGTGCAGGCCACGTTCCGCGACATCTTCAACCTGGGAGCGGATTTTCCGGTGGACGGCCGGCCGTTCGACCGCCTGTTCTCCGAAGGGGAGTCCTTCGACGTGGGCGGGCTCACCGTGCGCGTCATGGACACCCCGGGGCACACCAGCGACAGCGTGACCTACCGGGTGGGCGACGCAGCGTTCATCGGCGACACCCTGTTCGCGCCGGATTTCGGTTCCGCCCGCTGCGACTTCCCGGGGGGAGACGCGGGCCTGCTGTTCGACTCCGTGTCACGGCTGTACGCGCTGCCCGGCGCCACGCGCCTGTTCCTGTGCCATGACTACCCGCCAGAGGGCAGGGAGCCCCGCTGTGAGTGGAGCGTGGACGAGCAGCGCCGGGG
Organism: Gammaproteobacteria bacterium; assembly: GCA_037383845.1. Taxonomy (GTDB): domain Bacteria; phylum Pseudomonadota; class Gammaproteobacteria; order Steroidobacterales; family XN24; genus JARRON01. The sequence continues at coordinate 36,037 of JARRON010000005.1, read as the reverse complement.
CAACATCCATCTCCGCGGAGATACCGACCGGCAGGCGTTCGTCCGCATGCGGACCGAGCGGGATGCCGGACTGTCCATGCCGGCGCTGATCATCCCCTCGGTCCAGGTCAACATCCGCGCCGGCCGGCTCCCGGAGCCCGAGGACAACGGCACGAGTTACCTGCGGGTTCCCCTGAACCTGCTCTAGTCCGCCCGGTGAGCCCCGCAGGGGCCAGGGAGTGTTCTTATGAGAATTGCGTTACGCCTGATCGTCTCCGCCGCGGTCCTTTGGACCGGTGTCGTCGCGGCCGGGGCGCCGGAGGACCCGGCGGCGGCGGGCCGGCAGATCGCCATGGACTTCGGTAGCCGGCTCAAAACCGCCCTTGGCGGCGCGATGGCCGAGGACGGGCCCAACGCGGCCGTCGACGTCTGCCATACCCGGGCCCCGGCCATCGCTGAAGCCGTGTCGGAGGAGTCCGGGGCCGACGTGGGACGGACGGCGCTTAAGGTCCGTAACCCGGAAAATGCGCCGGATGCGGATGAGCGGTCCGTGCTCGAGGCGTTCGCCCGCCAGCTGTCCCGGGACAGCGATACGGTCCCGGAGAAAGTGATGCGGCTTGACGACGGCAGGGTGCGCTACATGCGGGCCATCGTCACCCAGCCGCTGTGCCTGACCTGCCACGGAAGCCAGCTGTCACCCGCGGTGACAGAGGTCATCGATGCCCGTTACCCGGAGGACCAGGCGAGGGGCTTCTCGGTGGGCGAGCTCAGGGGCGCCTTCACCATCACCTGGCCGGCGGACTGATCCCGGGGACGATCAGCCGTCGGTTTCCGGGCTGGGAAGCCGAAGCAGGTAGACCGTGACGGTGCCGCAGATCGCCACGATCGTCAGTCGGGCCCAGTCCACCGGGATAAAGAACACGACGGTAATCCCGACGGTGAGCCACATGGTGACCAGGGTCACGGCCTTGTCCCGGGGCGTCATGCCCCGGCCTTCCTCGAAGTTGCGAATGTAGGGTCCGAGCCAGCGGTGCCCCAGGAGCCACTGGTGGAACCGCTTCGAACTGCGGGAGAAGCAGAATGCAGCCAGCAGCAGGAAGGGCGTGGTGGGGAGCCCGGGAATGACGATGCCGGCCGCGCCCAGCACGGTGCACAGCAGTCCCGCGGCCAGCAGCATCGCCCGGGCGGTCCGGTCAAGGTAGCCGCCGGCTGTCAGGTACCGCGGCGGCGGGCGATCTACGGGATCCGTCACCGATTTGCCGCCCCGTCCGCCAGCCCGTAATAGCGCCTGAGTCGCGGGTGCCGGAAGACCAGCGCGGAGGCGAGGGTGAGGGCCGCCACCGTCCCGAGGATGCCCGCGAGGCGCGCCGCCGGCTCGCCGGCGGCCGCCCGCTGGCCCGCCAGCAACACCAGGGTGCGAATCCACTCCAGTGCTCCTGCGGCCAGGGCCAGCTGCAGCACCCGGGCCGCCCACGGTCGGGGGACGAACAGCAGGGCGGCGAGGACCAGGCAGGCCACCATCGCCCAGCCGGTCCCGGCGCGGAAGTAATGGGCGCCCAGCAGCGCCAGGCTCAGGACGACAGGCAGTGTTCTCCACATGGCTTACAGGGCTTTCGCGTGTCTTCTCTTCGGGCGGCCAGGATCAGTCCGGCTCGCCGCGCTGGCGCAGGTGCGCCGGGCAGGGATACTCCATGTAACGGGCCGCGCTCTCGGCCACGCCGGCGCCGTGGAACCGCGCCACCAGCGTCAGGGCCATGTCGATGCCGGCGGCGATGCCCGCCGAGGTCACCACCGCGCCTTCGTCAACGACGCGACAGTTCTTCACGACACGGACGCCTGGGAAGAGTTCCGCCATGTCGTCCAGGGCTGTCCAGTGCGTCGTGGCGCGCCGGCCCTCCAGCAGCCCCGCCCGGCCCAGCAACAGGGCGCCGGTGCAAACGGATGCCACCACCCTGGCGCTGGCGGCGGTCCGGCTGATCCAGGAGACCAGGCGGCCGTCCTCCATGGCCGCCCTGGCGCCGGTGCCGCCGGGGACCACCAGCACCTCCGGCGGCGGCCCGTCCTCCAGGCCGTGGTCGGCCACGACCTGCAGGCCGCCGACGGCCTTTACGGGCCCGGGCTTCGCGGCCACCAGGCGGGTGTCAAACGGCGAGGGCCGCTCCCGCCGCCGGGACTCGTCCAGCCGCGCGACGGAAAAAACCTCGAAGGGCCCGGCGAAGTCCAGTACCTCGACATCCGGAAAGACCAGGATGGAAACCCGCAGGGGCGTCACCGCTCGTCCCCCGCGTCCAGCGGAGGCATGGGACAGCTCATGACCGAGGCGGCGACCCGCAGCACCGCCAGCTCCCGGCTGCCGACCACGCCGTCGTGGGAGGCCACCCGGGCCAGCGCCTCGAGCAGGGCGCGACGATGGTCTTCGCCCATCTCCGCCAGGGACATGGCCAGCCGGGCGGCCTGCGCTCCCGCCGAGGGCGCCACCTGCTCGAACGCGGGTACCGGTTCAGGCAGGGGGAAGGCGCGTTTCCTCAGCGTCTCCACGCCGTGCTCCCAGGCCACGGCGGCGGCGGCCTGGTCGTCGTGGCCCACCCTGGCGCAGAGGGCCAGCAGGTCCAGGGCGGCCCGGGGCTGGGGCTTGCCGGCATACGGAGCGAGCAGCCGGGCTTCCACGGCGGCGGCGATGGCGGCTTCCCGGGGCGTGATGACCGCATCGATTTCCACCAGCCGCTGCACCAGGTGGACCAGGTCCTCCCGACGGGCCTCCGGAAGCCGCCGCAGGGCCGGCGTGGAAAGGTCCAGCAGCGCCAGGCGCAGGGCGGGTGGAACCTCGTGAAGGTGGCCGGCGGCCTGGGCGACGCGGTCGGCCACGTGGGCGCCGAGGCGGGCTTCCAGCAGGGCCAGCTGGCTGCCGCGGATGCTCTCCCGCGGATCCAGCAGCAGCGCGAGGACGGCGATCCCGGCCCCCTCGGGCTCCAGGATGGCCCGGTGCAGCGGTTCCGGGACCATGGATAGCACCCGCTCCGCCACGGCCAGGTCCACGGTCCCCACCAGGGCGGCGGCCGCGGCGGGATCGAGATGCTGCCAGGGCGAGCCCGGTGTCGGCTCCGCGGACGGTTCCGGCTCGGGCGCGACAGGGGGCGGCGGGGGCGGGGGTGGATCCGAGGGTTTCCAGCGCGGGTCGAGGGCGCGGATGCGTTCGGCCAGGGGCGGATGGGTGGCCAGCAGGCCGGACAGGCTGCGCCGGCCGCTCGCGAAGAGCATGTGGCCGATCTCTTCCTTTCGCGCCGAGCGGACATAGGACGACAGGGGGGAGTCCGCCATGCGCTTCAGGGCGGTGGCCAGTCCTGCGGGATTTCGGGTGAACTGCACGGCGGCGGCATCGGCGAGCCTTTCCCGCTGCCGGGAGACGGCCGCCTGCAGTATCCGCGCGGCGAAGACGCCGATGGCCCCGAGCAGCATGATGGCGAAGCCGGCGAAAGCCAGGGCGGCCACCACGCCGGCGCCCCGGCCGCTGCCGGAGCGCACCCGGCCGCTGCCCAGCCCCTGGAGCATCAGCCGGCCGGCGGTGTTCACCGCGACCAGCCCGAACACGTAGCCCATCAGGCGCGCGTTCATGCGCATGTCGCCGTTGAGGATGTGGCTGAACTCGTGGGCAATGACTCCCTGGAGCTCGGCCCGGCCGAGCCGTTCGAGACTGCCGCGGGTGACGGCCACGGCGGCGTCCGGTATCGACAGGCCGGCGGCGAAAGCATTGATGCCCGGCTCGTTCTCGAGAACGTAGACCTCAGGCACCGGGACCCCCGCCGCGATCGCCATCTCCTCCACCACGTTGTGAAGCCTGCGCTTCAGGAGATCCGACTCCAGGCCGTCCACCCGCTCGCCGCCCATCCCCCGGGCCACGGCGCCGCCGCCGCGCCCGAGATCCTTCAGGCGCCATAGGGAGGCCAGCCCGATGAAGGCGGCCGTGGCCATGGCCGAGAGCACGAAGGTGGAGCGGTCGGGCGAGGCCTCGGCGACTGCGGCGTAGTCGCCCGCGAAGGCCCGGGCCAGCACCGCCACCACGAAAGCCACGGCCAGGGCCACGCCTGTCGTGGCGACGGCAAAGCCCGCCAGCAGCCACCTGGAGCGGCTCCTGGCGTCGGCCTGGCGATCGAAGAAATCCAAGGGTCAGCCCGCAGGCGTTACGCGCTGAGCAAGCTCAGAACGCGACCGTGGGGACCTTGCGCTTGTCCTCTGACTCGATCTTCAGGAACTCTGCCGGCCTGAAGTTGAAGTAGCCGGCGATGAAGTTGTTCGGGAAGTTCTCCCGGGTGTTGTTGTAGACCATAACCGCGTCGTTGAAGGCCTGCCGCGCGAAGGCCACCCGGTTCTCGGTGCTGGAGAGCTCTTCCTGCAGGTGCATTACGTTCTGGTTGGCCTTCAGGTCAGGATAAGCCTCCGCCAGCGCGAACAGCCGCCCCAGGGCCCCGGAGAGCTGGGATTCGGCGCCGGACAGTTCCCGTATGGCATCCGGGTCTTCCGGGTGGGCGGACGCGTCCTTGAGGCCCTCCACGGCTCGGTTTCGCGCCGAGATGACTTCCTCGAGGGTTTCCCGCTCGTGCTTCATGTAGCCCTTTACCGCTTCCACGAGGTTCGGGATGAGGTCGTGTCGCCGGGTCAGCTGGACGTCGATCTGGGCGAAGGCGTTCTTGAAGCCGTTGCGCAGGTTGACCAGGCGGTTGTAGATGCTGATGCCCCAGGCCACCAGCGCTGCCACGATGGCAAGAAAAATGAGCCAGCCCATGAATCCTGTCCTCTTTGGTCGCAAAAACGCGCTGCCGCGAGAATAAGCCACGCGGGACGGCCCTCGCCACCGTGGGCGCGCGGAGCGTTGCCGGTGAGCGCCGGAAGCCCGCTGCCGAAGGACGTCCGTGCCGCCGCCGGCCATGAGCATTACAGCCGGCGTTTGCCGCCTGTCACCTGCGTCCGCGAGGCTGCTCCCGGGATGGCGGCCCCCCGGGCCCGGGCGCCCGTGGGCCCCAGCGACTTGGCTGCCCCGGGCAGCGTCGTGGTAAATTCCCCGGCCGACAAGCTCTTCGATAATCCATCTCCGGGGGAGATTGCATGGAACAGATGAAGGCCTGGCTCGACGGTGACACGCTGTCGAGGTTCTACGACGGAGCGGCCGCCTTCGGCCTGCAGCTCCTCGCCGCCCTTGCCGTATTCGTCATCGGCCGCTGGATCGCCAAGGGGCTTGTCAGGGCGCTGGTGGCTGCGATGGAACGGGCCGATGCGGATTCCACGCTGATCGGTTTCGTCCGCAACGTGGCCTACTGGGGCCTGATCGCCATCGTGGTCATCGCGGCCGCGGGCCAGCTGGGCGTCCAGACCACGTCCTTCATCGCCGTGCTCGGTGCCGCCGGCCTGGCCATCGGCCTGGCCCTGCAGGGCGCGCTGGCCAATTTCGCCGCCGGTGTGCTCATGATGGTCTTCCGGCCCTTCAAGGCCGGCGACTACATCGAGGCGGCCGGCGTGGCGGGCTCCGTGGAGGAAATCTCCATCTTCACGACCAAGCTGAAGACGCCGGACAACAAGATCGTCATCGTGCCCAACGGCCAGGTGACCAGCGGCAGCATCACCAACTATTCGGCCAACGACACCCGCCGCGTGGACATGGCCTTCGGCATCGGCTACGGCGACGACATCGACAAGGCCAAGCGCATCATCAGGGAAGTGCTGGACGCCGACGACCGGGTGCTCAAGGACCCGGAGCCGGTGATCGTGCTGTCGGAGCTCGGCGACAGCAGCGTCAACTTCGCCGTCCGGCCCTGGGCCAAGTCTGCCGACTACTGGGGGCTGTTCTTTGATACCCAGGAGACGGTGAAGAAGCGCTTCGACGCCGAAGGCATCAGCATTCCCTTCCCCCAGCGGGACGTGCACGTCTACCAGGAAGCCTCCTGATCCGGACTCCCGGGCGGGGCACGACCCATGCCCCGGCGGGGGTCAGAGGTTCCTTGCCGCGACCGCCGCGGCTGGCCTTGCCGCACTCGCCTCCCCTATAGTCTTACGACCATGTGGGAGGAGGTGCGGTGAGCGGGATGCAGGGGCGCTGGCTGGCCTGCCACGATTGCGACCTCCTGCATCGCCTGGTGGATATCCCCGAGGGCGCCGCAGCCCGCTGCCGGCGCTGCGGCAGCCCCCTGTACGTCCGTCATCACCGGGCCCTGGAGAAGGCGCTGGCCTTCGCCATGGCGGCACTGGCCCTGTTCCTGGTGGCCAACCTGTTTCCCTTTCTGGCTTTCGAGTTCTCCGGCAGCACGACCCAGACCACACTCATCAGCGGCGTGGAGCAGCTCTGGCAGGAGGACTTCCCGATGGTGGCACTGCTGGTGCTGTTCACCGCCATCCTGGTGCCGGGCGTACAGATCTGCATCCTGCTCTATACGCTGTTGCCGGTGCACTTCGGGCACCTTCCCCGGGGCACGGTATGGGCGTTCCGCGCCACGGACGCGGTCAGCCCGTGGGGCATGGCCGACGTGTTCATCCTCGGCGTCATCGTCTCCGCCGTGAAGCTTGCCGACATGGCCCGGATCATCCCGGGTCCGGCGCTCTGGGCCCTCGGAGGTGCGGTGCTCCTGCTGGCGGCGGCGGCGTCCGTGATCGATGACCAGGACCTCTGGGGGCTGGTGGAGGCAGACGCGTGACGGCCATCACCGCGAAGCAGGCCGGCCTGGTGAGCTGCCACGTCTGCGGCCTGGTGAGCCGCCGCCCGGCCATTGGCGACGGCCACTGTCCGCGTTGCCATGCCCGGCTCCACTTGCGAAAGAAGGACAGTCTCACCCGGACGTGGGCGTTCCTGGTCGCGGCGATGATCTGCTACCTGCCGGCCAACATGCTGCCGGTGATGAAAACCGTGACTCTGGGCCGCACCCAGACCGACACCATCCTGAGCGGCGTGTACTACCTTTTCAGCCACGGCCAGTGGCCCCTCGCGCTGATCGTGTTCGTGGCCAGCGTGCTTGTGCCCCTGGGCAAGGTGATCCTGCTGGCCTTCCTGCTGGCCTCTGTGCACGGGCGCTGGACCGGGCGGATGGTGATACGTACCCGCGTCTACCGGCTGGTGGACTTCGTTGGCCGCTGGTCCATGGTGGACGTGTACGTGGTCACCGTGCTCGCGGCACTGGTATCACTCGGTAATCTCGCCACGGTGACGCCGCAGCCGGGCATCGTCTTCTTCGGGGCCGTCGTGGTGCTGACCATGTTCGCGGCCATGTCATTCGATCCGCGCCTGATGTGGGACGCCGCGGAGAGCAACGCCCATGAATGAATCCTCGCGGGAAAGGGACGACACGTCGCCGGCGGAGCCGGAGATCCGGTCGGGCCGCCGCCTGTCGGCCGTCTGGGTCGTGCCCATCGTTGCCCTGGTCGCCGCCGGCTGGGTGGCGTGGAAGGCGCTGGCGGACATGGGGCCGACGGTCGAAATCACCTTCCACACGGCCGAAGGCCTGGAGGCGGGCCGCACGCCGGTCAAGTACAAGGACGTCCAGGTGGGCATGGTGAACTCGATCCGGCTGGCCGGGGGGCTGGATGCGGTGATCGTCGAGGCGCAGCTCAACGCCGAGCTCGACGACTACGTCACGGACCAGACCCGTTTCTGGGTCGTTCGTCCCAGGGTCAGCTCCGGTGGTGTGTCCGGCCTCGGGACGCTTTTCTCAGGCGCCTACGTGGCCATGGATCCGTCCCGGGAAGGCAGCAGGACCCGGCGGTTCGAGGGACTTGAAGAGCCGCCGGTGGTCACCCAGGACCAGCCGGGCACCCACTTCCGCCTGCAGGCGCCGGGCCTGGGTTCCCTGTCCGTGGGGGCCCCGGTTTACTTCCGCGAGATCCGTGCCGGCGAGGTGGTCTCCTACCAGCTGGCCGAGGACGGGAGTTTCGTGGAGGTACGCGTTTTCGTGCGCGCGCCCTACGACCAGTTCGTCAACACCAACACCCGCTTCTGGGAAGCCGGAGGCGTGAACGTGAACCTGGGTGCGGAGGGGCTGTCCCTGCAGACGGGCTCGCTGGTCAGCATGCTCATCGGCGGCGTCGCCTTCGACACGTCGCGGGCCCTCCGGACCGGCAGCCCGGTGGAGCAAGACCGGGTCTTCCCGCTGTTCCCTTCCCGGCGGGCGTCGGAAGAGGAGGTCTTCGCCACGCGCAAGGAGTATTACCTGGCCAAGTTCGACCAGGCCGCCCGCGGGCTGGTCCGGGGCGCGCCGGTGGAGCTCCACGGGATGGAGATCGGCACGGTGGCAGACGTGACCATCGAGTACCGGCCGGCCGAGGCGTCCTTCAAGACTTCGGTGCTGCTGGAGGTCTATCCCGACCGGGTGCAGGAGTACGTCTACGGGGAAGCGCCCCAGGGGGAGGACGAGCTGGATAAGCTGGTGGCCCAGGGCCTGCGGGCGCAGCTGAAGACGGGCAACCTGATCACCGGCGGCCTCTACGTCGACATCAACATCTTCGAGGATGCCCAGCCGGCGCAGGTCGGCAGCGAGCGCGGCTATCCGGTCATCCCCACCATTCCTGGCCGCTTCGATGAGCTGACCCAGACCCTGACCCGGATCGCGTCCCGGCTGGACGAGGTGCCCTTCGACGAGATCGGCGCCAACCTGAACGACACCGCCGCGAGCATGAGCCAGCTGCTGAACTCCGAACAGACCCGTCAGACCCTGGCGTCCCTGGCGGAACTCATGGAGGACATGCGGGAGGTGGCCCGGCAGATGAACGAGGGCATGATGCCGGCCGTGACGGCGTCCCTGGCCCACACCGAACGGGTGCTGTCCAACGCCGAAACACTGCTGGCGCCGGACTCTCCCGCAAGCATCGAGATGAAACGCCTGCTCCGGGTGGTGGCGGACGCTGCCCGCTCCATCCGCAGTCTGGCCGAGTACCTGGAGCAGCACCCGGAGGCGCTGCTGCGGGGCAAGGGCGGGGAGGAGAACTGATGGCCCGACGGATCGCGTGGATCGTAACCCTGCTGCTGGTGGCCGGCTGCGCGGCCCGCAGCCCGTCCCCCAGCCTCTGGAGGCTGGAGCCCGTCGCGGCCATGCCCGCCGCATGGGAGGCCGACGCAGCGTCGGTATACGTCGGGCCGGTGGAGGTGCCGCGGTACGTGGACCGCTCCCAGATAATGCAGCGGACCGGCCCGTCGCGGCTGGAGCCGGAGGCCTTGCATCGCTGGGCAGAGCCCCTGGACGACGCCATCCTCCGCCTGATCGGCGAGGAGCTGGCCAGGCGGCTGGCCAGCAGCCGGGTGGTCACTTACCCGGAGCAACCCAGGATGGCGGTCGATTACCAGGTATCGGTGCGGCTGGCGCGGCTGGACGGCCGGATGGGCGAGACGGTGGACCTGGTGGCCCGCTGGAGCCTCGCCGACGCCGATTCCGGCGAGGTGGTGGCGTTCGCCCGGGAAGACATTTCCGAGCCTGCCGGCGACACCATGGAGGCTTTCGTGGGCGCCCATGCCGCGGCCCTTTCCGAGCTCGCTGCCCGGATCGCCGCGGCCATACGCGCCATGCCGCCCGGGCCGGGCGGGACCTAGTCCTCGAGGCTGTCTTCGGCCAGCGCCGCCAGCCGGTCCAGGGCCCGGCGGCACACCGGCAGGTACCACGGCGCCCAGGCCGGCACAGTGAACTTCACCCGGCACCTGTCCGGCCCGAGGGGCGTCACCCCGTGTCCCGTCGCGGGGATCCCGGCGACCTTCCAGGCCCACCAGGCGCCGTCTTCCCACTCCGTCACGGCGAAGGGCAGCCATATGCCGGCGGCCGTTCGCACCCGGCCGGTGGCGCCGGGACCGATGACTCTCTGCGGCGTCTCGACGTCGCGGACGCTCGGCCCCCAGCGGGGCCAGGCGCGCGTGTCCGTGAGCAGCCGCCATGCGAAACGGCCCGGGGTATTCAGCTCAGCGCTGACCGAAAACATGGAAGTGTCTGGCGGAAAAGCAGGGGACGGACATGGAAACAAAAAGTGGTCGGGGTGAGAGGATTCGAACCTCCGACCTTCTGCTCCCGAAGCAGACGCGCTACCAGGCTGCGCTACACCCCGATGCCAGGCCTGTCGGGGCTTCCCGGCCTGTCAGCCGGTTCGCTCGACGGCGATGCGCGCCAGCGACGCCAGGGCGTCTTTGAAGTCCGACTCGGGAAGGGGCGCCAGGGCACCTATGGCGGCGTCGGCATGCTCGCGCGCGAGCCGCGCAGTGTAGAGGAGGGCCCCGGTCGATTCAATAGCAGCCAGGATCGCCTCCAGGTCCTCCAGGCCGCCGTTCTGCACGGCCCGGCGAATGACGGCGGCCTGCTCCGGCGTGCCCTCCCGCATGGCGTGGATCAGCGGCAGTGTCGGCTTGCCCTCCGCCAGGTCGTCGCCCACGTTCTTGCCCATGTCCGCGGCGGACGCTGAATAGTCCAGGGCGTCGTCCACCAGCTGGAAGGCGGTGCCCAGGCGCATGCCGTATTCGGCCAGGGCCGACTCGGCTTCCGCCGGGGCGTCGGCCAGCACGGCCGCCGCCTCCGCGCCGGCCTCGAACAGTTTGGCCGTCTTGCAGCGGATGACGTCGAAGTAGCGGGCCTCGTCCGTGTCCGGGTCCCCGCAGTTCATCAGCTGCATGACCTCGCCCTCGGCGATGACGTTCGTGGCGTCGGCCATGATCTCCATGATGCGCATCTGCCCGAGGCTCACCATCATCTGGAAGGCCCGCGAGTAAAGGAAGTCGCCCACCAGGACGCTGGCCTCGTCGCCGAAAACGGAGTTGGCCGTGTCCCGACCCCGCCGGAGGTTCGACCCGTCCACCACGTCGTCATGCAGAAGGGTGGCCGTGTGAATGAATTCCACCACCGCGGCGGCCTCGACGTGACCCGAGCCCGAATACCCGCAGGCCCGGGCGGCGAGCATCACGAGCAGGGGCCGCAGCCGCTTGCCGCCGCCGCCGACGATGTGCCGGGCCACCTGGTTCACCAGCGCCACGTCGCTGGAGAGCCGCTGGAGGATCAGCCGGTCGAGTGCCTCCAGGTCGCCGTCCGCCAGGGCGCGGACGCTTTCGAGGCTCATAATCCCCTGATCGCGGGACAGATTTTCGGCAGTCGAGCCTGGTTGCATGGGTCTTGGGCGGAAGTGACGGACGAAAGGCGCAATTATGAGGGATTCGGGGGCCGCTGCCACCCCATCCGCGCCGCCGACGGGGTTTGACCGGCGGCCGGGTTAAGCCTAAAATGCCCGGCTTCCTTGCAGTCGGACACGTCGGCTGCGGGCAACCGGATTTCAGGAGAGTTTCCATGTACGCCGTGATTGCAACGGGCGGCAAGCAGTACCGGGTGAGCGAAGGCTCCGTGCTTCGGGTTGAGAAGCTCGAAGCCGAGGAGGGCGCCACCGTCGAGTTCGACCAGGTCCTCCTGGTGGGCGACGGCGACAACGTCACCGTCGGCAAGCCCTATATCGAGGGCGGGAAGGTGAAGGCCAGCGTCATGGCGCAGGGCAAGGGCCGCAAGGTGGAAGTGCTGAAGTTCCGCCGGCGCAAGAACTACCGGCGGACCAAGGGCCACCGGCAGGCTTTCACCCAGGTCAAGATCACGGGCATCGACGCCGGCGCCTGAGGCACGGCGGCGACAGCGAGGAGTTAGCTCATGGCACACAAAAAGGCAGGCGGCAGTACCCGCAACGGTCGCGATTCCGAGTCCAAGCGGCTCGGGGTGAAGAAGTTCGGCGGTGAGGAAGTGGTCGCCGGCAACATCCTGGTACGCCAGCGCGGCACCAGGTTCCACCCGGGGCGCAACGTCGGCCTGGGCCGGGACTTCACGCTGTTCGCCAAGGCGAACGGCAAGGTCAGCTTCGAGACCCGCGGGCCGAAGAGCCGCAAGTACGTCAGCGTCGTCTCCGACTGACCGTTTCTGATTTTGAGCCTTCCGAAGGCCCCGGCATGTCCGGGGCCTTTTTGCGTGCAGGGAAACCAAACGCCCCCCGTCCGTCTAAACTAGTCCCTCGGAACGGCTTCGGGAGACCGGCGGGATGAAATTCGTAGACGAAGCCACCATCACGGTGCTGGCCGGCGCCGGCGGCAACGGAACGGTGAGTTTCCGACGGGAGAAATACATTCCCTTCGGCGGCCCGGACGGCGGCGACGGCGGTAACGGCGGCAGCGTATACCTGGTGGCCGACGCCGGCATGAACACCCTGGCTGACTTCCGCTACCAGCGCCGCTTCAAGGCCCCCAACGGCGCGCCGGGAGCGGGCCGGGACTGCTCGGGCCGCAGCGGCGAAAACGTCTTCGTCAAGGTCCCGGTGGGCACCGTGGTCAGGGACATCAGCACCCAGGAGGTGCTCGGGGATCTCATCGAGCCCGAGGAGAAGCTGATGGTGGCCGCCGGCGGCACCGGCGGCAAGGGCAACGCCCACTTCAAGAGCAGCGTCAACCGGGCGCCGCGCAAGTCCACCCCGGGCACCCCGGGAGAGACCCGCCACCTGAAGCTCGAGCTGAAGCTACTGGCGGACGTGGGACTGCTGGGGCTGCCCAACGCCGGCAAGTCCACCCTGCTGAGAGCCGTGAGCGCCGCGAAACCCAAGGTGGCGGACTATCCTTTTACGACCCTGCATCCCAACCTGGGCGTGGTGGAACTGGACGAGGGCAAGACCTTCGTGGTGGCCGACATTCCCGGGCTGATCGAGGGCGCGGCCGAAGGTCACGGCCTGGGCACGCGGTTTTTGAAGCACCTCCAGCGGACCCGGCTGCTGTTGCACGTGGTGGATGCCTTCCCGCCCTACGGCGAGCCGCCGCCGGAACAGGGCGCCCGGGACATCCTCCACGAGCTGGAAGCCTACGGGGAGGGGCTGATCCATTTCCCCCGCTGGCTGGTGCTGAACAAGATCGACAAGCTGCCTCACGGCGAGGGGGAGGAGAAGGCGCGCCAGATCGCAGCGGGTATCGGCCATACGGGCCCCGTGTTCGCCGTCTCGGCCCAGACCGGGGAGGGCACGGCCGAGTTGCTGGCCGCCGCCCAGCGGTTCCTGGAAACCCAGGCCAGGGCCCGGCAGGAGGCGATGGCGCGGCTGAAGGCCCGCGGCGTGGATCCGGACAACGCCCCGCCGCGCTCTTCCGGCTAGGGCGGCCCAAGCAAAAGGGCCGGCGCCAAAGACGCCGGCCCCTGCCGTATCCGAAGACGCCTGGAAAGCTAGGCCTGCATCTCCCTGATGCGGGCGTTCAGGCGGCTCTTGTGCCGGTCCGCCTTGTTCCGGTGCACGATGCCCTTGTTGACCATGCTGTCGATCACCGGCATCGCCTCCTTGAGGCTGGCCTCGGCGGCGGCCTTGTCGCCGGCCTCGATGGCGTTCTGCACTTTCTTGATGAACGTGCGCATCTTGGAACGCATCGCCATGTTGTGAGCCCGGCGCTTCACGCCCTGGCGTGCGCGCTTCTGGGCGGACTTGATGTTCGCCAACGTATCGACTCCCGTGAAATCTGGTCCGACGCCCCGTCACCGGGGCGCGAGAAAGCCGGTTATGATGGGCCAGCCCCGGCGTCATGTCAATGAAGACGGGGCGCCTGCTCCCGGGAAGGCTCCCGACACCGATCGCGCCCCGACGGGGTTGCGTGTTCCAATGTATTAGCGTATTAATACGTTCTGTCACGGGAGGGCATTGTCCCGGGAGCCAGATGACTCACCATGAAAATCCGGACCACCGAAGATGCCCGGGCCCGGGCGCGGGCTGAGACCGACCTGGGCCGGGCGCTGGTTCAGCTGCGTGACCCGGAAGAAGCAGTGAGTTTCCTCAGGGACCTGTGCACGCCGGCGGAGCTGGAGGCGCTGGCGGATCGCTGGCAGGTCGTCCGGCTGCTGCTCGACGGCCTGACCTACCGGGACATCCAGCAGCGCACCGGCGTCAGCGTCACCACCGTGGGACGCGTGGCCCGGTTCCTGACCGACGGCCACGGGGGCTACCGGCGGGTCGCCGAACGAATTCAGGGAGACAGGACATGACGGTGCCGGCGGAATCCCGGTTCAAGATCGCGGTGCAGAAGTCCGGGCGACTGACGGACAACTCCCTGCACCTGCTGGAGACCTGCGGCCTTATCTACAGCCGGGGGCGCGACCAGCTCATCTGCTTTGGGGAGAACATGCCCCTGGACGTGCTGCTGGTGCGGGACGACGACATCCCCGAGCTGGTGGCCGAGGGCGTCTGCGACCTGGGCATCGTGGGCCAGAACGTGCTCCTGGAAAAGGCCACGGACGAGATGGACGTGGAATCCCACATGGAGCTGGACTTCGGCCGCTGCCGGCTGTCCGTTGCCGTGCCCCGCGGCTTCGACTATCAGTCCGCGGAGAGCCTGGCGGGCCTGAAGATCGCCACCACCTATCCCCGGATCCTGCAGCGCTGGCTGGAGGAGAAGGGCGTGGAGGCCGAGGTGGTGGTCCTCTCCGGCGCGGTGGAAATCGCGCCGCGGCTCGGGCGGGCGGACGTCATCTGCGACCTGGTCTCCACCGGCCGCACCCTGTCGGCCAACGACCTCGAGGAGGCGGAGATCGTGCTGGACAGCCGGGCGGTGCTGGTGTGCCGCTCCGAGGGTCCCGCCGAGGGCTGGCCCCGGCGGATGATCAGCCGGATGGAAGGCGTTCTGCGGGTCCGGGAAAGCAAGTACATCATGCTCCACGCGCCGCGGTCGGCCCTGGCCGAGATCCGCCGCCTGCTGCCGGGCAGCGAATCGCCCACGGTGGTGCCCCTCGAAGGCATCGACGACAAGGTGGCGGTCCACGCCGTGTGCCGGGAGAACGTCTTCTGGGAAACCCTGGAGAGTCTCAAGGCGGCCGGTGCCAGCGCCGTCCTGGTGCTGCCCGTGGAGAAGATGCTTGCCTGATACAGCCGTGTTCCTGACCCGCATCGACTGGGACAAGCTCGACGAGGAATCCCGGGCCCGCGCCCTGGCGCGTCCGGAGGCTGACGGCCGGGAGAGCCTGTCCCGGCAGGTCACCGACATCATCCGCCGGGTCCGGCTGGAGGGCGACGCCGCCCTGCGGGACTTCGCGAAGCGTTTCGACGGCGTGGCGCTGGACGCGCTCCGGGTTGCCCCGGCAGCGTTCAAGGCAGCGGCCGAGGTGCTGACCGACGAACAGCACCAGGCCATCCGCACCGCCATCCGCAACGTCGAGGCCTTCCACGCCGCCCAGCTGCCCCCGCCGGTGAGCGTGGAGACCAGCCCCGGGGTGACCTGTCGCCGGATTACCCGTCCCATCCGGGCCGTAGGGCTGTACGTGCCCGCCGGTACCGCCCCCCTGCCGTCCACGGTGATCATGCTGGCGGTGCCTGCGGCCCTGGCCGGCTGTCCCCGGCGGGTGCTGTGCACGCCGCCCAGGCCGGACGGCGGCGCCGACCCGGCAGTTCTGGTGGCGGCAGAGGCCTGCGGCGTCGACGAGGTGTATCTCGCCGGCGGGGCGCAGGCCGTGGCGGCCATGGCCTACGGGACGGAGTCGGTACCCGCGGTGGACAAGATCTTCGGGCCGGGCAACGCCTGGGTGACCGAGGCCAAGCTGCAGGTGTCCCGGGACCCGGACGGTGCGGCGCTGGACCTGCCTGCCGGGCCGTCGGAGGTCCTCGTGATCGCCGACGCCGACGCGGATGCCGCGTTCGTGGCTGCGGACCTGCTGTCCCAGGCCGAGCACGGTCCCGACTCCCAGGTGGTCCTGGTGACCCCGTCGGCGGCCCTGGCCGAGGCCGTGGACGCGGCGGTGCGCACCCAGCTGGCGACGCTGCCCCGGGCGGAGATCACAGGCCGGGCGCTGGCCCACGCGCGGGCGGTGATCACCCCCGACCTGGCTACGGCCTTCGAGGTCAGCAACCGCTACGGCCCGGAGCACCTCATCCTCCAGGTGGCCGATGCCGGCGGCTGGCTGGACCGGGTGGAAACAGCGGGTTCCGTTTTCCTGGGCCCGTGGACCCCGGAGTCCCTGGGGGATTACTGCAGCGGCACCAACCACGTGCTGCCCACCTACGGCTATGCCCGGGCCTGGAGCGGCCTGTCAGTCACCGACTTCCAGCTTTCCATGTCCGTCCAGGAAGCGACCCGCGACGGGATCGCGCGCCTCGGGCCCGTGGCCCGGACCCTGGCCGAGCTGGAGGGCCTGGACGCCCACGCCCTGGCCGTCAGCCTGCGCCTGGCCGCCGCCAGCACCGGGAACGACTGATGGAGACCGTCGTCGCCCGCCTCATGCGGCCGGACCTGTCGTCTTTCGCCGCCTACGAATCCGCACGGCCGGTGCGGGGCGTGGTGCGCCTGCATGCCAACGAGGCCTCCTGGCGGGCAGACTGGGACGACACTGCCGAAGGCCTGAACCGCTATCCCGATCCCAGGCCGGCCGCCCTGGCCGGCCGGCTGGCGGCGCTTTACGGGACGCGCGACGATCAGGTGCTGGTGACCCGGGGCAGCGACGACGCCATCGACGTGCTGGCCCGGGGCTTCTGCCGGGCCGGCGACGACGCCGTTCTTGTCTGCCCCCCCACCTTCGGCATGTATGCTGTCGCGGCGAAGCTGCAGGGCGCCCGCGTGGTGACCGTGCCCCTGGACACGCGTTTCCGGGTGGACGCCGACGCCGTGCTGGAGGCTGCCCGGTCGGAGGCGGTGAAGCTGGTCTTCCTTTGCTCCCCGAACAACCCCACCGGCAGCCTGGTGCCGGCGCGCACCGTCAGCCGGCTGTGCGAGGCCCTGGCGGACCGGGCCCTGGTGGTGGTGGACGAGGCTTACGGGGAGTTCTCGTCGGCGCCCAGCATGGCCGGGCGGCTGAACCGCCACGCCAACCTGGTCGTGCTTCGCACCCTGTCGAAGGCCTTCGGGCTCGCCGGCGCCCGCTGCGGCGCCCTGCTGGGCGCGCCGGAGCTGGTGCGTTTTCTGCGGAGCCTGCTGCCTCCCTATCCGCTGCCGTCCCTTTCCGTGGACGCGGCGCTGAAGCGCCTGCAGCCCAGGGAACTGGCCGCGGCCCGGCGGCGGGCGGCGGCCACCGTAAAGCGGCGGGAAAAACTGGCGGAGCAGCTGGCACGGCTGCCGTGCGTCACCCGCGTGTTTCCCGGCGAGGGCAACTTCCTGCTGGCGAGGTTCGCCGACGCGAAGGGGGCGCTGGCGGCCTGCGAGACCGGCGGTGTGCTGGTTCGGGACTTCAGCGACAACCCTTATCTGCCCGGCTGCCTCCGGATCACCGTCGGCACGGCCGCGGAGAACCGACAACTGCTGTCGGTGCTGGGCAGGCTCTCGGGAGAAGATCGTGGATAGGACGCCCCAGCTGTTCATCGACCGGGACGGCACCCTGGTGGAGGAGCCGCCCGACGAGCAGGTGGACGCCGTGTCCAAGGTGCGGCTGGTGCCCGGCGTCATCCCGGCCCTGCTGGACCTGTCCCGGGCCGGCTACCGGCTGGTGCTGGTGAGCAACCAGGATGGCCGGGGCACGGACAGCTTCCCGGAAGAACAGTTCGCCGCGGCCCACGGCTTCATCCTGGAGCTGTTCGCCAGCCAGGGCATCCGATTCGAGGCGGAGTTCATCTGTCCCCATTTCCCGGAGGACGGCTGCGACTGCCGTAAGCCCCGGACCGGGCTCTTGACCCGGTGGCTGACGCGGAATCCGCCGGACCTGGAGCGAAGCTGCGTGATCGGCGACCGGGAGACAGACGTTGAGCTCGCCGCCAACCTGGGTCTGCCGGCCATCCGCATCGGCGACGGCCGGGGTGACACGCTGACCTGGCCCGAGGCGGCGCGCAAGCTGCTGGGCAGCTTCCGGCGGGCGACGGTGCACCGAAAGACCAAGGAGACGGATATCACCGTGGAGGTGGACCTGGACGACAGCACCGGCGAGACCCGGGTGTCCACCGGCATCGGCTACTACGACCATCTGCTGGAACAGGTGGCCCGCCACGGCGGTTTCCGGCTTCAGCTGGAATGCGCCGGCGATCTCCACGTGGACGAGCACCACACCATCGAGGACGTGGCCCTCGCCCTGGGAGAGGCGCTGGACCGGGCCCTGGGCCCGCGCCGCGGCATCCGGCGGTACGGATTCGTGGTCCCCATGGACGAGGCCCAGGCCCGGGTGGCCGTGGACCTGGGCGGCCGGCCCTGGAGCCGTTTCGAGGCCAGCCTGGCACGGGAACGGGTGGGGGAGCTTCCCACGGAGATGGTGCCCCACGTGTTCCGGTCCCTGTCGGACAGCCTGAGGGCGGCCATCCACGTGGAAGTGACCGGGGAAAACGCCCACCACCAGGTGGAGGCAGCCTTCAAGGCCCTGGGCCGGGCCCTGGGCGAGGCGTTCCGCAGCGAAGGCGGCGGCGAGGTGCCGTCCACCAAGGGGGTCCTGTGAGGGAGGCGCCATGAGCGAACCCGTCATCGTCGACTCCGGCGGGGCGAACATCAGTTCCCTGCGCTTCGCCCTGCGGCGCCTGGGGCGGCCGGTGCCGCTGACCGCGGACCCTGAGACCATCCTGGCCGCCTCCCACGTCTTCCTGCCCGGCGTGGGTGCCGCCGCCGACGCCATGGCCCGGCTCCAGCGCACCGGGCTGGCCGACCTGGTGCGGGGGCTGACCCAGCCCGTGCTGGGCATTTGTCTCGGCATGCAGCTTCTGTTCGAAGCCTCGGAGGAGGACGGCGGCGTGAGCTGCCTCGGCTGTGTGCCCGGCACGGTGCGGCGCATCCCCGGCGCCCCGGACCGGCCGGTGCCCCACATGGGCTGGAATGACACCGCCCTGGACCGGTCCAGCCCCCTGTTTGCCGGCCTGGGTGAGCGGGAGCATTTCTACTTCGTACACAGCTACGCCGCGCCGGTCAGCGAAGACACGGTGGCCACGGCGGACTACGGCGGTCCCTTCACCGCGGCGGTCAGCCACGGCAACTTCCACGGCACCCAGTTCCACCCGGAGCGATCCGGGCCGGCGGGCTCGGCGGTGCTGGCAAATTTCCTGGAGATGGCGTGAACGCCGCCCACGCCCCCGGCCGGCCCCCGGGCTTCAGGTCATGCCGGGCCCGGACCGGGGAGGGTCGCTGATCATGCAGCCCATCCCCGCCATCGATCTCAAGGCCGGCCGAACGGTCAGGCTTTACAAGGGCCGCTTCGACCAGGTGTCGGAATACACGGCGGCACCCGAGGACCTGGCCGGGCGCTACCTGTCCCTGGGCGTGGACTGGGTGCACGTGGTGGACCTGGATGGGGCGCGCTCCGGCGAGGCCGGCAACCGGGAGGTCATCTCCCGCATGGCCGGGCTTTCCCGGGGGCGCATCCAGGTCGGCGGAGGCGTGCGCACCTGCGAAGACGTGGAGGCGCTGCTGGAACTCGGCGTGGGCCGGGCCGTGGTGGGCAGCGCGGCGGCGGAGCGCCCGGAGGAGGTACGCGGATGGCTGCCGAAGGTGGGACCCGCCCGCCTGGTGCTGGCCTTCGACGTGCGTCTCAATGCCGCTGGAGAGCCCACGGTCCTGACCCGGGGCTGGACCGAGGACACCGGACTGAGCCTGTGGGAGGCGCTGGAGTCTTACCTGGACGCGGGCCTGGTCCACGTGCTGTGCACCGACGCGGACCGGGACGGCGCCATGGAGGGCCCCAACACCGAGCTGTACGCCGAGTGCGTGCGCCGCTTCCCGGACCTCGAGTTCCAGGCCTCCGGCGGCGTGCGCCACGTGGCGGACCTTGAGGCCCTGCGTCTGACCGGTGCCTCTGCCGCGATCATCGGCAAGGCCCTGCTGGACGGACGCATCACCGACGAGGAGATCCGGCAATTCTCGCGAAACGCATAATCCCGTGCCTCGACGTGCGGGGCGGACGGGTGGTGAAGGGCGTGAAGTTCCGGAACCACCGGGACATGGGCGACATCCTGGAGCTGGCCGGCCGCTATCGGGACGAGGGCGCCGACGAGCTGGTGTTCTACGATATCGCCGCCAGCCCAGACGAGCGCAGCGTCTCCCGGGAATGGGTGAGCCGCGTGGCGGAGCTTCTCGACATCCCGTTCTGCGTGGCCGGGGGCATCCGGGACGTGGCGACCGCCGAGGGTGTCCTTGCCGACGGCGCGGACAAGGTAAGCATCAACACGCCGGCTTTGGAGAACCCCGGCCTGGTGGACGATCTGGCCAGGCGTTTCGGCAGCCAGTGCGTGGTGGTGGGCGTGGACAGCCGGCGGGAGGCGGGCACCTGGCGGGTAGCCAGCCACACCGGCGATCCGGACCGCACCCGTTACGGGCGAAGGGAGACCCTGGACTGGATCAACGAGGTGCAGTCCCGGGGCGCCGGCGAGATCGTGCTGAACTGCATGGACTCCGACGGCGTCCGGGAGGGCTACGACACGGAGCAGCTGTCCGCGGTCCGGGAGGCCTGCGGCGTGCCGCTGATCGCCTCCGGCGGCGCCGGCGAGATCGCCCACTTCGTCGAGGTCTTCCGCGCCGCCCGGGTGGACGGGGCGCTGGCGGCCACCGTGTTCCACTCCGGCCAGATCCCGATTCCCGGCCTGAAGGCGGTCCTGGACGACGCCGGGATCCCCGTCAGGCGGTAAGGGCCATGCCTCTTACGGCCATAAGAGGCACGGCCCCATAGCCCCCCGAAGAGGCACGGCCCCATTCACCAGGGAGACGACGGTATGAAAGCGCCAGCCGAGGACACGCTGGACTGGGACAAGAACGACGGGCTGATTCCCGCCGTGATCCAGGACGCCACCACCGGGACGGTGCTCATGGTGGGCTACATGGACCGGGCCGCCTACGAGCACACCCTGGCCGACGGCCATGCGGTCTTCTACAGCCGCAGCAAGCAGCGGCTGTGGCGGAAGGGCGAGACTTCCGGGAACGTGCTCAAGGTCAGGGAGATCCTGGCCGACTGCGACCGGGACACGCTGCTGGTGCGCGCCGATCCCGTCGGTCCCACCTGCCACACCGGCACCCGGAGCTGCTTCGGCGATGCCGTCCCGGCGACCCTGCTGGACGACCTGGAAGCAGTCATCGCCGGCCGCCTCGAAGCGCGGCCGGAGGGCAGCTACGTCACGAAGCTGGCCGAGGCCGGCGTGGAGCGGGCGGCCCAGAAGCTCGGCGAAGAGGGCGTGGAGACCGCCCTCGCAGCGGTCACCCGGGATGAAGAGGGGCTGGCCGAGGAGGCTGCAGACCTGCTGTTTCATCTGCTGGTGCTGCTGAAGCTCAGGGGCATGTCCGCCGGGGAAGTGCTGGCGAAGCTCGCCGGGCGCCGTCGCTGACAGGGGGCCGTGCTTCTTGGGGGCCCAACAGTCATGGGCCCTTGCTGTGGCCGCCACCGCCACAAGACCGCATGTGCTGGCCAGGGCGTTGCGGTACGCCGGCGGCAAAAAATAAGGGCCGGGAGAATTCTCCCGGCCCCCTGAACTGCCCGCTTCTTGGCGGCGGGCGAAGTGTCGGTCGGATCCGGAGCTCTTTTCGGTAACCCAGGGGGCGGGCCGGAAGGCCCACCCCCGTTTCTCCGGGATTACTCGAACAGGCCCATGATCTTGTTGATCACGCCGTAGATGACCAGGTCATCTTCGTCGTTCTCGACGAGGGTGCCGAACGCCTGGGAATGGCCATTCAGGGCCGCCAGTCCGCCGGCGTTGTCCTCGTTGATGAGGGCCGCCCGGTGGCAGCCGCCGCAGGCCATGTAGCCCGGGCCCGTCACGTACTCAGGCACGCTACCGATCGCCCGGTCCACGTTCCATTCGTACGACCCCGACAGCAGTGCCGGCATCGACTTGGACTGATCGGGCACGTCGTAGAGACCCGCGTCCTCCATGTGGCAGCCTTCGCAGGCCTGCGCCGTGAACAGCGGGAAATGATGATCCACGTGCATCTCGTAGCGGGCCTTCTCGACGGGATCCGTGAAGTCGATCTCGTCGCTGTCGAAGTCCTGGAACGAGTGGATGGCGTGGACGTACGACGTGATCGAGCGGGACTGCATCTCCAGATGGGACCCGCCGCTGGTGGTCACGTGGCACACGCGGCACGCCGTGATGCTGCCGCCCCGGCCGCTGCCGGAGTGGAAGGTCACAGCCAGCTGGTCGTGGCAGTTGTTGCACTTGGCCACGTCGGCGATGGCGCCTTCGCCCTGGAAGTAGTTGTCGACGAACGTGCCGTCGCTGACGTCGAAGGTCTGCGTGACGGCATTCAGGCCGACCTCCACGCCGTCCACTTCCAGTTCGCCGGCCACGTAGATCTCCCCGAACTTCACCTTGCCGTCGGCGATCAGGTCCGGGATGGGATCAGTCAGCTCGGCCTGGTAGGCGGAGATATCCAGCGTGACGATCCAGGCGCCGAGGGCGCTGCCTTCTTCCTCTGTGAACAGCGGATTGGAGCAGTCGTCGTCCGCGGGGCAGGCGCTCTCGGGGACGTATTCCATGCGGACCCGGTCAGCACCGCGGGTGTGCTGTGCCACCAGGAAGTCCTTGCTGTTCCAGCCGTAGAAGGACACCCCCACCTCGGGAATGATCTCCGTGTTGTTGGCGCTGAAAGCCACGGTGATCAGGTTGCCGTCGACTTCCACGCTGTCGATGGACAGCGTGTTGAGATCGGCATGGCGTTCGCCATCCGCGGTGTAGATCCTCGGGTCGTATCCGGGGTGGATGTCCGACAGGGTCGCGACGCCGGGACCGAGGCTGCCGTCGTGGCAGCTCTGGCAGGGCAGGCCGATGTTGTGACCTTCCGGCCAGGCGGCCGACAGCGGGGGCGGCCGGTGAGGCTGGTAGTAGGCCTCGCCGGGCTTGGCGTTCGTGCCCTCGACCACGTGGCAGCTCCTGCAGGTCTCGGCGGTGAAGTTCTCGTTCGCCAGGACCCGGTCCAGCTTGCCTGCATGACAGGTGGCGCAGTTGGCCATGGACATCGGGTAGGGAAGTTCCATGGCATGGGACATGTGCACGTCGTTCAGCAGTACCGCCTGGTACGAGTAGTCCCGCGTGGGCTCCTCGCCCGTGGCCCATGCCAGGGGATCGTCCACCATGAACTGCCACTCGGGATGATCGCCGTCGCGGTCGTTGGCATGGCAGCCCTTGCAGTGCACGAAGTCGGGCACGCCGTCAACGACGGCTTCAATGTTGCCGTGCTTGCGGTAGGGCGCGCCGTGACAGGCAACGCAGCCTTCCACGTTGGCCGCGGACTCGAAGTCACCGATGTCGCCGATGGGGAACGAGGCGCTGGCGGTCTCGGCGTACATCTGCACGCGCTTGCCGGCGTCAGGATTGTACTGGGCATCCTCGATGTCCAGCCGGCCGTTCTTGATGCTGCCGACGACGGCGCCGCCGGTGAAGGCGAGGGGGTCGTAGGGCACGTTCTGGGTGGACGTGCAGTTGCCGTCACCGTCGCAGGTGCCGGCGCCGAGGGTCGGGAAGAACCCGCCGGGGGCCGTCAGGAACTCGCCGGTGGCGCTGTCGTACTGGACCACGTAGAAGCTCGTGGACTCAACCGGGCCCTCGTAGCCCGAAATCGTGTAGGTCAGGGTCACGTCGAACCCTTCGCCTGCGGGCACGCTGGTCAGTCCGGTGATCTCCAGGCCAAGGTTTGGCTCGTCCGTGTACTGGTCGTACGTGGACTGGTGCGCCGTGCCGGCGTCGCCATGGCAGGTGCTGCAGGACTCAGCCTTTGCCAGGCCGATCGCTGATTCGACGTCCCCGGCGCCGGAGCCCCGGCAGTCCAGCACGTCGATGACACCGTCGCCATTCGTGTCTTCGTCGGGGAAGTCTTTCACCCCGTTTTCGTTCAAGTCCCAACAGGCCAGACCCGGATCGCCGGCACCACCCGGCAGCCCGTCCCGGCCGTCATCCCCGTCACATCCTGTCAGCGAGAACACGGCAGCCAAAGCTGCGGCACTTGCCAACAGCGTCCATCTGAGTTTCATGATTCCCTCCCGGAGAGAAAGAGCGCTTCCCCCAAGAAGCGCGTAAGACCCGGCAGGGTTTCCGTTCCCCGGCCGGGATTCGGAAAGTGCGCCGGTAACATGAACCTGTCGCGCCAATATGACAATCAGGGATTTACGAAACTCGGCGCATGCGCACCGGCGCGTCCGGAATTCCCGTCGAGTAGCTGAGGGGCCATGCCTGAAAGGCGCCTTTCGGACATGGCCTCATCTGCGACCGGCACGGTGGCCAGGGCGGGCAAACCGGGCGGGGAGGGCGCCGGGCAAACAAAAAGGCCGGGAGCATGCGCTCCCGGCCAGTGTCTTACGGGGGTGCCCGCTTCTTTATGACGGGCTCGTTGTATTGCTGAGAATCTCTCCCCGGAGTCTGCCGTGGAGGCGGGCCCGAAGGCCCGCCTCCGCTGTTGGCAGGTTATCTCAACATACCCTTACTGGTTGGCATCGATGATGGTCTGACGACCTTCCTCGAATGCCTGCGGCTCCCAGCCGTTCTGATAGGCGTGGGCCTTCAGAGCGTTCTCCACGGCCGGATCACCGGAGCGGTGACAGGTCATGCAGGACGACGCGGTGGCACCCTCGAGGATGTCATCGAGCTGGTTGCCGTAGGGCTCCTCACCGGCTTCGACCGTCGTGGCCATGGCCTTGGTCGCATCCGGCAGCACCGAGAAGCCTTCGTCCACGTGGCAGGCCGCACAGTCGTACAGGCCCCGCGGATAAGTCGGCGTGTGGAAGTTGTGGTTCTGCAGAACCTCGGTGCCCGTGCCGTCATCCGACCCGAAGATCGGCTGGCTGCCGGTACCCGGCCAGTTGGGCAGCTGATCCTCGCTACCGGCCCAGGCATAGATGCCGCGGCCGCGGTAGATGACGATCGGCGCTTCCGTCGCACCGGCCGAGTGCACAGCATGCAGCATTTCCTTTATGCCAAAGGACTGCCCGGCCCTGCCGTCATACGCTTCGGACGGATCCACACCGTACTCGGCACGGACGTACTCGTCGTTGGCGGCGGGGTTGTGGCAGAGGTAGCACATGTCGACGTTGTCGACACGGTTGCCACCGTGCTGGTACAGCGAACCGACGTGGCAGTTCAGGCACAGCCCGGTGTCCACGACAGCGCGACGCTCAGGTGCGGCACCGCCCTCGCCGACGACCCAGTCGTAGGTCGGGGTCTTGGCGCGAACCGCCATGAGGCCTTCGCCGGCGACGCTGGGCAGGCGGGGCTTGCCCTGGATGGCCACGC
The DNA here is from genome assembly GCA_037383845.1 of Gammaproteobacteria bacterium. Taxonomy (GTDB): domain Bacteria; phylum Pseudomonadota; class Gammaproteobacteria; order Steroidobacterales; family XN24; genus JARRON01. Next base: position 10,966 of record JARRON010000005.1, on the reverse strand, counting down.
GACCGTACATGGCGTCGGTTGCCTCCACGGGGACTACCGTGGTGGCGACGTTGCCTTCGCAGGTCGTGTTGTCGGCGGAGACGCCAGGAGAGCTACCCGGCTGACCGGCGCTGTCTTCGCTCGTGCCGAGGATGAAGTCCCCGCCCTGGGCGTAGTTGCGCAGGATGCTCAGGTTGCCCTCGCCGTCGGCGAAGAACACCGGGGCGCCTGCACCGGCAGTGGCGTTACAGGGGTCAACACCCGTGCCTTCGTAGCTCGCCTGCCAGGTGATCGACAGGTTGGTGCCGTCGTCGGCCACACCCGTGATCTCCCAGGCGATCTTGGCGCCTTCCGTGACGGAAGTGTCAACACCGTCCCAGATGATGCCGCCACGCTCGGTGGTCGCACCGTTGTGGACGTCCGTCACGGCAACCACGCCGGAGGCGATGCCGTCTGCCGCGTGACATTGCTGGCAGTTCGTCTCTTCGGTAAAGGACGCATGCAGACTCGCCGTCGCTTCGCTGAACGGAATGCCTTCGATCGAACCGTGGCAGCTGAAGCAGGCCCCGGCGATGATCGGCATGGCGTTGACCGCCGCGAGCTGATCCTCTGTCTGGTGGCAGACGCTGCAGTTGTTCATGTACGTGGGGTACGTGATCTCGTCCAGCAGCCCGCTGTGGTACTCGTGGGCTACCGCACCGAGGATCGGCACGTCATCGACGCCGTGACAGACGAGACAGGGCTCGCCGCCGTCGGTGGCGGCGTAGTAGCCGCCGTGGATGTCGATGCCTTCCGGACCATGGCAGTTGGTACATGCTTCGGCGGTGACGGCCGTCGGCTCGAATGGCGAGGCCGGGAAGTCGCCGTAGAAGTAGACGCGCGTCTCCCTGTCGTCGCCAGCGGCAACACGGAACAGGTAGCGGCTATCGGTCGCCGCGTCGGCTGCGCCACCCGCCACCGTTATCGTGTAGCTGCCGCCGCCGTTATTGGTCAGCGTCAGGCTGTCAACGATGGTGATCCGCGTGGTGCCGTCGGTCCGGTAGCCGCGCTGGATCTGGTCGTAGTAGTCGGCCGCGCTTCCATCGACCGCGAGGTCGAAGGTCACGTCCAGGTCGTCGCCGTTCACCGCGAAGGCCACGTTGGAAACGGCCTCGATGGGCGGCAGCGCGTGTGACGCCACTGCGTCGCCGATCGAGCCTTCGCTGTGACATACGGCACAGGCTTCAACAGGCTTGGTCAGGCCGGCCGTGCCGTCGGTGCCCCGGCAGTCCAGCACGTCGATAACGCCGTCGCCATTCGTATCTTCGTCCGGGAAGTCCTTGATCCCGTTCTCGTTCAAGTCCCAACAGGCCAGACCCGGATCGCCGGCACCACCCGGCAGCCCGTCCCGGCCGTCATCGCCATCGCATCCTGCCAGCGTGAAGGCAGTAGCCATGGCCACCGCCGTCATTACCAGCGTCCATCTTCCGTTCATGATTCCCTCCCGGAGAGAGTAAGAAACGCTTCCCCCAAAGAAGCGTAGAAGTCGCCGGGCTGAGGACAGGGTCCAGGCCCGGACACAATTGCACCGTCAAAGGTGCCGTCCTAAGCCCTTGCTAACAATCAGGACATATACGCAGGCTTTTACGGAATGAGTCCCGTTCTCGAAGTGGAACTGGTCTCGTTCTAAATGATGATGCCCGCCCGGGAGCTGGATTCGGATCCGGCAGGACGGCAGTCCCCGCGCGGGGGCTTCGTGGCGCCCGGACTCCGACTGGCACGCGGGTCGCGCCGGGCCGCTGCCGCCGTCTATGATGCGCGCCAGCTTCACTCGCACATCTTATTAATGAGTCTGGCCCGCTCCACCTCCGTCGTCGGCGGCAACACGCTGCTCTCCCGTGTCCTGGGCTTTGCCAGGGATGTGGTGTTCGCCCGGATTTTCGGTGCGGGCGCCGGCATGGACGTCTTCGTCGTGGCCTTCCAGATCCCCAATTTCCTGAGGCGGCTGTTCGGGGAGGGGGCATTCTCCCAGGCCTTCGTTCCCGTGCTCTCCGAGTACCAGTCCGGCCGCAGCCACGCCGAGGTGCAGGCCCTGGCCGACCGGGTCTCGGGCACCCTGGGCGTCGTCCTGTTCGGGCTGACCCTGGTGGGCGTGGTGGCAGCGCCCCTGCTGATCCTCCTGTTCGCCCCGGGTTTCATCGACGATCCCGCGAAGCTGGAGCTGGCCAGCTTCATGCTCCGGCTGACCTTTCCTTATCTGTTGTTCATCTCGTTGACGGCCTTCGCCGGCGGGATACTGAACACCTACGGACGGTTCGGCGTGCCGGCCTTCACGCCGGTGCTGCTGAACGTGGTGCTGATCGCCACGGCGGTCTGGCTGGCGCCGAAGATGGCCCAGCCCATCGTGGCCCTCGCCGTCGGCGTGTTCATCGCCGGCATCGTGCAGCTTGCGTTCCAGCTGCCGTTCCTCAAGGGCGTGCGAATCCTGCCCCGGCCCCGCTGGGGGTGGAGCGACCCGGGGGTGCAGAAGATCCTGCGGCTGATGGCCCCGGCCATCGTGGGCTCGTCCATGGCCCAGGTGAACCTGATCGTGGACCGCATCATCGCCTCGTTCCTCGTGACCGGCAGCATCAGCTGGCTTTACTACTCGGACAGGCTGCTCGAGTTCCCCCTGGGCATCTTCGCCATCGCCCTGGCCACGGTGATCCTGCCCGGGCTTTCGAAGCGCCACGCCGAGCAGTCCATGGAGGCCTTCAGCGCCACCGTGGACTGGGCCCTGCGGCTGGTGGCCGTGATCGCCGTGCCGGCGGCCGTGGGCCTGTTCGTGCTGGCCGGTCCCATGCTTGCGACCCTTTTCAACTACGGCGAGTTCGCCGAAAGTGACGTGCGCATGGCGTCGCTTTCGCTGATGGCGTACGCCCTGGGCCTGGTGGGCTTCACCCTGGTCAAGGTGCTGGCGCCGGCCTATTTCAGCCGCCAGGACGCGAAGACGCCGGTGAAGTTCAGCATCCGGTCCATGTTCGTGAACATCGGCCTGAACTTCGCCATCGTGGTGCCCATGGTGTACCTGGCGGTGCCCGGCGCCCATGCCGGGCTGGCGGCCGCCACGGGGATCGCCGCGGCCTACAACGCCGCCGCCCTTTACCGGGGACTGCGGCGGGCGGACATCTACCGGCCCCTGGCGGGCTGGGGACCCCTGGCCCTGAAGGTCGTGCTGGCGAACCTGCTCATGGCGGCGGCGCTCTTCTGGGCGGCCGGCTCCCTGGAAGGCTGGCTGGCGGCGGGCTGGCAGGCCCGGGGGCTCAGGCTTGCCGGGTGCATTGCCCTGGGGCTCGGGGTGTACGCGGCGGCCCTGCTGGCCCTGGGGCTCCGGCCGGCCCACCTGCGCCCCGCGGGCCCGGGGGTTTCCGTATAATCGCGATCTTTTGAGCCGGCGCCGCTGAGGCGCCGTTGGGAATCTGGCCGTGGAGCTCATCCGGGGAAGGCATAACCTGCGCCCTGCGCACCGGGGGTGCGCGGTCACCATCGGCAACTTCGACGGGCTGCACCTGGGCCACCAGGCCGTGCTCGCCCAGCTCGCGGGCCGCGCGGGGAGCCTGGACCTGCCGGCGGTGGTGATGAGCTTCGAGCCCACCCCGAGGGAATATTTCGCCGGGTCGTCGGCGCCGCCGCGACTGCTGCGGTTCCGGGAGAAGTTCGAGGGGCTGGCGGCCGCCGGCGTGGACCGGCTGTTCCTGGTGCGGTTCGGGCGGCGGGTGGCCGACCTCTCGCCCCAGGCTTTCATCCAGGAGTTCCTGGTGGACGGCCTTGACGTTCAATACCTGGTGATCGGGGACGACTTTCGTTTCGGGCGCAACCGGGCCGGGGACTTCGACACCCTGGTGCAAGCGGGCCAGGAGCATGGTTTCGAGGTCACGGACACGCCTACGCGGATGGTGGACGACATCCGGGTCAGCAGCACGGCGGTGCGGAAGGCCCTGGGCGAGGGCGACCTGGAACTGGCGGAACGGCTGCTGGGCCGGCCCTACAGCATGACCGGGCGGGTCATCCCCGGGGACCGGCTCGGCCGCAGGCTGGGGTACCCCACGGCCAACCTGCGCCCCGGCCGGCAGGTGCTGCCGCTGAACGGGGTGTTTGCCGCCCGTGTCATCGGCGCGGCGGAACGGTCACTACCGGCAGTGGTCAACCTCGGGACGCGGCCCACGGTGGAGGGTACGGAGCCGCTGCTGGAGGCTCACCTCTTCGACTTCGAGGGGGACCTGTACGGCAAGCGGCTGACGGTGGAATTCGTCCGCCGACTCAGGGACGAAGAGCGATTCGAAAACGTGGAGCGCCTGCGAATGCAAATGGACGAGGACGCCGCCCGGGCCCGGGCGGTACTGGCCGGCCAGGCGTGAAGAGGACCAACCCAAGTGGCTGAGTACAAGGACACCCTGAACCTGCCGAAGACGGACTTCCCCATGCGGGCCAACCTGGCCAACCGGGAGCCGGGCATGCTGGCGGAGTGGGACGAGCGCGGCCTCTATCACCGGCTGCGGGAGCACGTGAAGGGCCGCCCGGTGTTCTTCCTGCCCGACGGCCCGCCCTATGCCAACGGCGCCATTCACCTGGGCCACGCCGTCAACAAGGTGCTGAAGGATATCGTCGTCCGGGCCCGCACCCTGGACGGGTTCGATGCGCCCTACATCCCCGGCTGGGACTGCCACGGGCTGCCCATCGAGCTGGTGGTGGAGCGCAAGCACGGCAGGGTGGGCGAGAAGCTCGACCCCAAGGCCTTCCGCGACGCCTGCCGGGAGTTCGCGCGGTCCCAGGTGGACGCCCAGCGGACGGACTTCAGGCGGCTGGGGGTGCTGGGTGACTGGGAACGGCCCTACCTGACCATGCAGCCGGGCTACGAGGCCGAGCAGCTGAAGGCCCTGGCCCGCATCATCGCCAACGGGCACCTCTACAAGGGCTTCAAGCCGGTCCACTGGTGCCTGGAGTGCGGCTCGGCCCTGGCCGAGGCGGAAGTCGAATACGCTGACCGGACCTCGCCGGCCATCGACGTTCGCTTCCCGGTGGTGGACGAGAATGCCGCGCTGGCCGCCTTTGGCGGTGACGCCGGCAGCCGCCGCGCGGGCGTCCTGTCCGTCCCCATCTGGACGACGACCCCCTGGACCCTGCCGGCCAACCAGGCGGTGGCCCTGCATCCGGACCTGGAATATGCGCTGGTGAGTTTCGAAGGATCCCGGGGGCCGGAGCGGATCATCATCGCCCGGGATCTGCTGACGCCCGCCATGCGCCGCTGGGGCGTCGAGCACTTCGAGGAGCTGGCGGTGGCGAAGGGCTCGGCCCTGGAGGGACTGGCGCTGGCCCATCCCTTCTACGACCGCCAGGTGCCGGTGATCCTGGGCGAGCACGTGACCCTGGAGGCGGGCACGGGCGCGGTACACACGGCTCCCGGCCACGGCCACGAGGACTTCGCCGTCGGCAAGAAATACGACCTCCCGGTGGAGAACCCGGTGGGGGACGACGGCAAGTTCCGGGAGGGTACCGGCATCGTCGACGGCCTCAACGTGTTCAAGGCCAACCCGGTGATCGTGGAGCTGCTGGAAGAGCGAGGCCGCCGGCCTGCGGGCGGCGGCGCTGAAGTCCATCGGCGAGGTCACCTGGATGCCCGCCTGGGGAGAAAACCGCATCCGGTCCATGGTGGAAGGCCGGCCGGACTGGTGCATCTCCCGCCAGCGGACCTGGGGCGTGCCCATCGCCCTGTTCGTTCACAAAGACACGGGCGAGCCTCATCCCCGGACGGTGGAACTCCTGCACGAAGTCGCCGCCCGGGTGGCCGAAGCCGGCATCGACGCCTGGTGGGAGCTGGATCCGGCGGAGTGCCTGGGCGACGAGGCCGCCGACTACCAGAAGGTGGGCGACATCATGGACGTGTGGCTGGATTCCGGCCTCATGCACCACTGCCTGGCCGCCACCCGCCCCGACGAGACCACCTTCCCCGCGGACCTGTACCTGGAGGGATCCGACCAGCACCGGGGCTGGTTCCAAAGCTCGCTCTTGACCTCGGTGGCGATGCACGGCACCGCGCCCTACCGGGCCGCGCTCACCCACGGCTTCACCGTGGACGAGAAGGGCCGGAAGATGTCCAAGAGCCTGGGCAACGTGATCGCGCCCCAAAAGGTCGTGAATTCCCTGGGCGCCGACGTCCTGCGGCTTTGGGTTGCGGCCACGGACTACCGGGGCGAGATATCCGTCTCCGACGAGATCCTGAAACGCATGGCGGATTCTTACCGGCGCATGCGCAACACCGCCCGTTTCCTGCTCGGCAACCTGCACGGCTTCGATCCGGCGAAGAACGCCGTGGACCCGCAGGACATGCTGGCCCTGGACCGCTGGGCCCTGGAGCGGGCCCGGGCGCTGCAGGCCGAGGTGGTGCGGGCTTACGGGGACTACGAGTTCCACCTCATCTACCAGAAGGTGCACAACTTCTGCGTGGTGGACATGGGCGGGTTCTACCTGGACGTGCTCAAGGACCGGCTGTACACCACCCGGGCCGACAGCCTGGCCCGGCGCTCGGCCCAGACCGCGATGTACCACGTGGCCGAGGCCATGGTGCGCTGGCTCGCGCCCATCCTGGCGTTCACCTCGGAGGAGATCTGGGCCGGCCTGCCCGGCGCCCGGGAGGAATCGGTGCTGTTCGCGACCTGGCACGACATTCCCGAGGCCCCGGCCCGGGACGGCGACCCCGACTGGAGGCTGCTGTTGCAGATTCGGGAATCCGTGTCCCGGGAGCTGGAGAAGCTGCGCCGGGCCGACGAAATCGGCTCCGGGCTGGACGCCCGGGTGACCCTGTACGCCGCTGACGACCTGGCGGACCGGATGTCCGGGCTGGGTGACGAACTCAGGTTCGTGTTCATCACCTCCGATGCAGTCCTCGAAGGCCTGGACGAGAAGCCCGACGAGGCCGTGGCGCTGGAGGGCTTCGAGGGACGGGTGTTCGCGAAGGTGGCGCCGGTGACGGATGAGAAGTGCGTGCGGTGCTGGCATCGCCGGCCGGACGTGGGCGCGGACCCGGAGCATCCCGGGATCTGCGGCCGCTGCGTGGAAAACGTCGCCGGCGACGGCGAAACCCGGCGGTGGGCCTAAACATACAGGGCCATGCCTCACAGGCCCCCAAGAGGCACGGCCCCTTTCGGCGAAATCGATGATGGCTAATCCTGGCGAGACAAATACCGGCCCCATCCCCAGCGACGTCGGCGCCATGCGCTGGCTCTGGCTGTCGGCCATCATCGTCGCCGTGGACCAGCTCACCAAGTGGGCCATCCTGGTGCGGATGGAGCTCCACGACCGCATCGAGCTGCTGCCGGTGCTGGGCATCACCCGCATGCACAACACCGGGGCGGCTTTCAGTTTCCTGGCCGACGCCTCGGGCTGGCAGCGATGGTTCTTCATCATCCTTGCGCTGGTGGTGACGGTGCTCGTAGCCTTCTGGCTGAAGAAGCTCCCGGCCCGGGGAAAAGGCTGGCTGGCCTTCGGCCTGGCGCTGATCGTGGGCGGGGCCGTAGGTAACGTCATCGACCGGATCGCCCACGGCTACGTGGTGGATTTCATCAGCGTCCACTACAAGGGCTGGTTCTATCCGGCCTTCAACGTGGCCGATTCCGCCATCACCGTGGGCGCGATCATCCTGATCCTCGACAGCATCTTCGAGGGACGCCGCGGGGCCGCCGATGATGACTGACCGCGTCCGCCGCCGCTGCGACCTCACCGCTCCCGATCCGGCGACGCGGCCCCGTTCGCGACGCAGGCCCGCCATCCGCTGCGGACGGCGGCGCCGCGTTTTCCGGCCGCTCACGGCTGTGCCGCGCGGGCGTCCGCGCTAGACTAGACGGCATGAAAATACTGCTCGCCAATCCCCGGGGCTTCTGTGCCGGCGTGGACCGCGCCATCGACATCGTAGAGCGTGCCCTGAAGCTTTTCGGCCCGCCGATCTACGTGCGCCACGAGGTGGTGCACAACCGCTACGTCGTAGACCAGCTGAAGGGCCTGGGCGCGATCTTCGTCGATGAACTGGAGGACGTGCCCGACGGGGCCACCGTGATCTTCAGCGCCCACGGCGTGTCCCGGGCCGTTCGGGACGAGGCCGACGAGCGTGGCCTGGAGGTGTTCGACGCCACCTGTCCCCTGGTGACCAAGGTGCACATGGAGGTCCTGAGATACGCGAAGCAGGGGCGGGAGGTCATCCTCATCGGCCACGAGGGGCACCCGGAGGTGGAAGGCACCATGGGCCAGTACGACACCTCTTTCGGCGGGGCGATTTACCTCGTCGAGACCCCGGAGGACGTGGCTACGCTGAACATCCGGGACCCGGACAACCTTGCCTTCGTCACCCAGACCACGTTGTCCGTGGACGACACCGCCCGCGTCATCGACGCACTGCGGGCCCGGTTCCCGTCCCTGACCGGCCCGCGCAAGGAAGACATCTGCTACGCCACCCAGAACCGGCAGGACGCGGTGAAGGAACTGGTGCACACCTGCGACGTCATCGTCGTCGTCGGCTCACCAACCAGCTCGAACTCGAACCGGCTCAAGGAGATCGCCTTCAAGGCCGGTGTGCCGGGCTACCTGGTGGACGGCGCCGATGACCTCAAGCCCGAGTGGTTCGAAGACTGCGACACCGTCGGCGTGACTGCCGGGGCCTCTGCGCCCGAACTGCTGGTCCAGCAGGTGGTGGCGCGGCTGAAGGAGTGGGGCGGCGAGGTGCCCACCGAGGTGGTCGGCCGGGAAGAGCACGTGGTGTTCAGCCTGCCCAAGGCGCTTCGCAAGGTGGCGGGTACCGGCACCCACGGCTGAGTTGCAGATCCCGGGGGAGGCATGGCCCCGGTCACTACGGCCAGCATTCCTCCACGCTGCCCGGCGAGGATCCGCGCCGGCCAGTCTCATCGATGGAGAACACCCGGCACAGGACGTCGTCGGCCTGGGGGGAGGCTTTCGCGGCCCGGGCTTCCGCGGTGAACGAGGTCTCGTCGGCAGAGAGGATCTCCAGCACGTACCAGCCGCGGCGGCTTTTCACCATGCCCAGTCCGCCGGGTGGCGCACCGCCGGCGGTGTCGCAGTAGCGGCCGTGGACGAAGCGGTAGCGCTCCTGGGCCGAGGCCAGGTCCATCAGGGCCTCGGTAGCATCCAGGCGTCCCGCCTTCACCACCATGCCCCGCCAGGCGGGTATGGCCGCGGCGGCCAGCACGGCGACGATGGCCATGGCCGCCAGCAGCTCCAGGAACGTGAATCCCCTGGCCTTCACGGCGCCGGGCCCTCCTGCCGCCAGTAGGTCAGCACGGGTTCCCCCGGCAACGCGCCGCGGACCACGAAGCCCTGCACCAGGGTGGTCGTCGCCCGCCCGGCGCTCCCCGTGCTGACTATCTCGAAATGCCATTCCGGCGTCGTCCCGTCGCCGGCGATGGCGGCCGCGGCGAGGGTGACCGCGGCTTCCCATGCCGCCCCGCCGGGCAGGGTGCCGGTGTCCGTCCAGGGACCTGCCGACCAGCCGCCGGACCGGAGCGCGGTGGCCACCCCGGCTTCGGCGGCGCTGAAGGCCGCGGCCGTTTCCACGGACTGGCCCGCCATGGCCGTCTCGATAGCGGCGGAAGCGGCCACCGCGGCGGCCAGCATGGCGCCGGCGACGAGCAGTACCATGACCATCACGAGCACGAATCCGCCGTCGTGTCTCACCATGGCGCGCGCTCCTGCAGCCGGACGGTCCGGAAGGCAGTCAGCCGGTCCGGCCCGTGCGCGGTCAGCTTCACCCGCACCGCCACGACGTCCCCGGCCGCCGGCGTGCCCGGCGCCACGAAGGCATCCGGCAGTCCATGGCCGGGCTCACCCGGGGCATCGCCGTCCACGCCGAGCTCCACGGTCATGGCGGCGATGCCGGCGTTGACTTCCTCGTCCACCATGCGCGGGCCCCGCTGCAGGGTCTTGCGCCTTAGCGACGGCCGGGAGGGGTCCGCGGTGGAGCGGCGGCTGACGTAGTAGGCGCGGGCGACGAGGTCCCGGATCTCCACCTCCGCGCCCGCCATCCCCGAGCCGTCGGCGAACAGCCGCCCGCGCCATCGATCCGAGGCCAGCTGCAGGATGCCGGCGTCCTCGCTGGTCATGCTGACCTTCGCCCGCCGCAGCACCAGCACGTGGCTGGCGCCGTGGGCGCCGCCGTTCGGCGGGCAGTCCAGGGCCCAGCCGCCCCGGTGGACTTCGAGGGGTCTTTCCAGCCGCGCCGCCCAGCCGCCGCCGCAGTCCGAGATCACGCTCACCGGCGCTGCACCCGCGTCCCCCGTGCGCCCGGCCACCGCCGAGGCCTCCGGCACGAGCCCCCAGAACCCGGCGTGGCGGAGGTCGTGCTCGATGACCCCCAACGCGATCCGCAGGGCGTCCTGCGCCTCGGCAAGCTCCGAGGCCTGGCGCGACAGCTGGGAGATCCGGGCCTGCAGGGTGGCCGCCGCGAGCACCAGCCCCAGGCCCACGGCCAGGGCCACCATGAGCTCGGCCAGGGCGATGCCGCGGCTGCGCTTCACGGCAGCACCCCCAGCACCACTTCCGCGGCGTCCGAGTGGGGCGGGGTCCAGGTCACCGCTACCGCCACGGCGCCGGCGCTGGCCGGACGGATCTCCCCGGCACCCTCGGGCAGGGCACCCGCCACCCGGGCCTGCCAGGCGGCAAGCTCCGCCGCCGCGAGGGCCTCCGGCGCGCAGGGGGCGGCGCAGGGCACGCCGGGCGCCACCGCCGGCCAGTCCACCGTGGGCAGGGCGCGGATCATGCCCGCAAGATCCGAGGCCAGGGCCGCTGCCGTGTCCCGCTGCCGGGCCTCCGCCAGGCCGCGAAGGCCCTCCAGCACCAGGCCCAGGCCGGCCCCCACGGCCAGGCCCATGAGCAGCATGGCCAGCAGCACCTCCGGGAGCAGCGATCCGGCCATCGCCCGCTTCGCGCCCCGCCTCACGGGCCCGCCCCCGGGCATCCCAGGCTGCCG
>JARRON010000004.1:13548-80162 GCA_037383845.1 Gammaproteobacteria bacterium | reverse complement strand
CTCCAGGGAATCGCCACGCCGACGGAGGCGGCCAGCGTGGGGGCCGTCGGCGCGATGCTGCTGGCGGCGGTCCGGCGGAACCTGAACGGCGACACGTTGAAGGCGACCGTGTACCAGTCGGCCAAGGTCAGCGCCATGGTGTTTCTGATCCTCATCGGCGCCTCCCTGTTCAGCCTGGTGTTTCGTGGCCTGGGTGGAGACGAGCAGGTCGAAGGTTTGCTGAGCGGTCTGCCCGGAGGCGCCACGACGGCGCTCCTGGTCGTCATGGCGGCCCTGTTTCTGCTGGGGTTCGTTCTCGACTTCATCGAGATCACGTACATCGTCGTGCCGGTCGTGGGTCCCGCCCTGCTGGCCCTGGGCGTGGATCCGGTCTGGCTCGGGGTGATGATCGCCGTGAACCTGCAGACCTCGTTCCTGACGCCGCCCTTCGGCTTCTCCCTGTTCTACCTGCGGGGCGTGGCGCCGGCATCGGTGTCCACCCGGGACATCTACCGGGGTGCCATGCCCTTCGTTGTGATTCAGCTCATCGCCCTGGGCATCCTGGCGGCCATGCCGGGCCTGGCGACGTGGCTGCCCTCGGTGCTTCTGGACTAGAACCCACGGATAAACGGAGCAGACAATGATCGGCTACATCACGCTGGGCACCCGGGACCTGCAAAAGGCCGCCGGTTTCTACGACGCCCTGTTCGAGCTCATCGGCGCCAAGCGCTTCATGGAGACCCCGCGCATCATCGCCTGGTCGGTGGCCCCGGATCGGCCCGGTTTCGCGGTCACGCTGCCCTACGACGGCGCGGCGGCCACGGTGGGCAACGGGGTCATGATTGCGCTGGTGATGGACTCCCGGGAGAAGGTGGACGCCTTCTACGCCAGGGCGCTGGAGCTCGGCGCCTCCGACGAGGGCGAGCCCGGGGAGCGCATGCCCGGTTTCTACGCGGCCTACTTCCGCGACCCGGACGGTAACAAGCTGAACGCTTTCTGCATGGGCTGAGGCGTGGGCCGACTCAGGCCGGGGCAAGGTTCCCGGCGAACTGTGCGGTCGCCCGTTCCCAGGTGTGCTCCAGGGCCTGTTGACGGCATGCCGCCCGGTCCAGCTGCAGCGCTCCCGCGATAGCCGCGGCCAGGTCCTCGTCGAGCACGCCCGTGCGGCCCTGCCGGACCACGTCCCGGGGACCGGGAACGGGAAAGGCCGCCACCGGCAGGCCCGAGGCCATGGCTTCCAGCAGCACCACGCCGAAGGTGTCGGTGCGGCTCGGGAAGACGAACACGTCCGCCGAGGCCAGCAGCGTGGCAAGCGCCGTCCCGTACTTCGGGCCGGTGAATCGCGCCCCGGGATAGCGCTCCCTGAATGCTTCCAGCGCCGGTCCGCCGCCGACCACCCATTTCGTGCCCGGCACGTCCAGGTCCAGGAACGCCTCCAGGTTCTTCTCCACGGCGACCCGGCCCATGTACATGAGCGCAGGCCCTGGGCCGGGAAGCTCGCCCCGCCGGTCCGGGCGGAACAGGTCGGTGTCCACGCCCCTGGCCCACAGCACCGGGTCCCGGAAGCCATGTGCCGCAAGGTCCGCCTGCTGGCTGGCGGTGGGCACCATGGTCCGGACCGCCGGGTCGTGGAACCAGCGCAGCAGGCGCCAGGTCCAGGACTCGGGAACCGGGGCCCGCAGCCGCACGTACTCCGGGAACCGGGTGTGGAAGGACGTGGTGAACGGCAGCTGCCGGCGCCGGCACCAGGCTCGGGCAGCCAGCCCCAGGGGACCCTCGGTGGCCACGTGCACCGCATCCGGCCGGAAACTGTCCAGAATCCGGGCGACCCGGGACCAGGGCCAGGCGGCCAGCCGGATCTCCGGGTACGTCGGGCACGGGAACGTGGCAAAAGGCACGGGCGTCACCGTCCGCACGTCGTGCCCACGGACCGCCAGGCAGCGTACGGTTTCACCCAGGGTGCGCACGACGCCGTTGGTCTGGGGCCGCCAGGCGTCGGAGACCAGCGCGATTCTCATGCCGCGACGGGCCGCACGACGGCGGCCTGCTCCCGGGCGACCCTCTCCGCCCAGTCCAGCAGTTCCAGGCGCCCGTCCGGGTGCTCCACCAACGCCGAGCAGCTTTCCACCCAGTCGCCATCGTTGCAGTAAAGGATTCCGTCTACCGGGCGCATTTCCGGCCGGTGAATGTGTCCGCACACCAGCCCGTCCACGCCCTGCTTCGAAGCAGCGGCGGCGACCGCTCGCTCGAAGGCGCCGATGTACTGGACCGCGTTCTTTACCTTGTGCTTCAGAAAGGCGGCCAGGGACCAGTAGCGGTATCCCATGCTCCGCCTGACGGCGTTGACGTATCGGTTCAGCCAGAGAAGAAAGCCATAGGCCCGGCTGCCGATCCTGGCCAGGACTGGACTGCACTGGACCACGCCGTCGAATTCGTCGCCGTGGAGCACCAGCAGCCGTCGGCCGTCGGCGGTCTCGTGGATACTGCGGCGCGCGATCTCCACGTTCCCGAAGACCGTCCCGGCGTAGTCCCGGAAAACCTCGTCGTGGTTGCCTGGCAGGTACACCACCCGCGTGCCGTGCTTCGCCTTGCCGAGGATGGTGCGGAGAACGTCGTTGTGGGCCTGGGGCCAGTAGATGCCCCTGCGCATGCTCCACACGTCGATGATGTCGCCGACCAGGTACAGGGTGTCGCAGCGGGTCGAGCGCAGGAAATCGAGGAGAAGCTGTGCCTGGCAGCCCCGAAACCCAAGGTGGACGTCGGAGATGAAGATGGTTCGAAAGGAAAGTGGCCGCAATACCTCGACCGACGCCATCGCGTTCCCCCGGACTGTGCCCGGGAGAACCGTGATCGGAAAGAGTTACGAAAAGATAAAGTCCTTATGAACCTTGGGTTGCGCCGGAATCCTCACTGCGCACGTCAGAAAGGCAACGCCCGGGCCCGGTAAGAGGCGACCTCGGAGACGTCGTGCCAGGCCCGCGCCTGCCGCGCAAAGGCCGCCTGGGACTCGTGGACGCGTTTCACCAGCGGATCCCGGGACGCCAGTTCCGCGATCACCTCGATGGACAGTTCGTGGAGCCGGGACAGGACCTCGTCCGGGAAGCGGCGCAGTTCCACCCCGTGGTCCTCCACCAGCACCGCGAGGGCCTCGTTGTTGCGGGCCGTGAACTCGGCAAGCATGTTGTCGTTCACCGCCCGGCAGGCGATGAAAACCAGCTGCCGGAGGTCATCCGGCAACTCGTCCAGGGCTTCCTTGTTGAAGATGGCCTCCATGGTGGAGCCCGGCTCGTGCCAGCCGGGGTAGTAGTAGTACCTGGCGGCCTGGTACAGCCCGAAGGCCAGGTCATTGTAGGGACCCACCCACTCGGTGGCATCGATGCTTCCGGTCTTCAGCGCGGTGAATATCTCGCCGCCGGGGAGATTCACCGGCGTGCCCCCGGCCCGCCGCAGCACTTCCCCGCCCAGGCCGGGAATGCGCATTTTCAGGCCCTCGAGATCCTCCAGGCCGTTGATCTCCCGGTTGAACCAGCCGCCCATCTGGACGCCGGTATTGCCGGCGGGATGGGGCACTACGCCGAAGGGCGCATAGACCTCCTCCCACAGCTCCAGCCCGCCCCCGTAGTACATCCAGGCGTTTCTCTCCTGGGCGTTCATCCCGAAGGGCGTGGCCGCGAAGAACTGGGCCGCCTCGGACTTGCCTTTCCAGTAGTAGGCGGCCCCATGTCCCATCTGCGCGGTGCCGTTGGCCACGGCATCGAACACTTCCAGGGCCGGCACCAGCTCGCCGGCGCCATGGACCCGCACCCGGATCCGGCCGGCGCTGGCACGCTCGATCATCCGGGCCAGGGTCTCGGCCCCGGTACCGAGGCCAGGGAAGTTCGGCGGCCAGGTGGTCACCATCTTCCAGTCGAACACCTTGCCGGCGGACGCCGGGCCCGCAGCTGGCTGTTCGCCGGGCCGGCCACATCCCCCCAGGGCCGTGGCTGCGGCGCCGGCCCCCAGGCCGGCCACGAAATCTCTTCTTTTCATGCTTGTCCCGCTCGAGTCTGGCGACTGTGTGCCCGAAAGGCCTAGTAATATGCCCTTTGACGGAGCCTGGCAACGGGCAAGCCGCGCTGAGGGCCCCGGAGGCACCGGGACGTCTTTTCCCACAATGCAGCTTATTGCTTCTTTGTGGGCACTTATTGCCAAAACATGGGCGGTTATAGCTTTGATGTGGGAATATGTTCCACCATTGGGGGCCTCCTCCGGCCGTATCTCGGGGGACCTGTCTGAATGATTGCGCTCATTCAGCGGGTGCTCCGGGCCTCGGTGACGGTGGACGGCGCCACCGTGGGAAGTATCGGTCCCGGAATCCTGGCGTTTGTCGGCGTCGAGAAAGGGGACACGGTCCGACAGGCCGACCGGCTGGTCCAGCGGGTGCTGGGCTACCGGATCTTCGAAGACGAAGCGGCGCGGATGAATCTGTCGGTGGCCGATACAGGGGGCGGGCTGCTGCTGGTGCCGCAGTTCACCCTGGCGGCTGATACCCGGAAGGGTATGCGGCCGAGCTTCACGCCCGCCGCACAGCCGGAGGCCGGCCGTGCGCTGTTCGGGGAGGTCCTTGCCGCTGCCCGGAGCGCCCACCGGGACGTGGCCGCGGGGCGCTTTGGCGCCCACATGGAGGTAGCCCTGGTCAATGACGGCCCCGTGACATTCTGGCTGCGTGCCGCCCCCGTCGCTGCTGACACGGTCTTTGGCGTATCATGAGCGGTCTTCGGCCCCGGAACGGGGCCGGTTTGCCCTATTGACGGAGGATCTTCATGGGTCTTGGCGGCATCAGCCTCTGGCAGCTTCTCATCATCCTGCTCATCGTCGTGCTGATCTTCGGGACCAAGCGGCTGAAAGGCATTGGCTCCGACCTGGGCGGCGCCGTGAAGGGCTTCCGCAGCGCGATGCAGGAAGGGGAGTCCGAGGCCAAGCAGGATCAAATCCAGGATCAGCGTAAGGCCGACGCGGACTTCACCGAGAAGTCTACCGAGGAGCAGGAGTCGCGCGACAAGAACCGGGCCTGACACCCGTGTTCGACGTCGGCTTCTGGGAGCTGTTGATTATCGCGCTCCTGGCCCTCCTCGTGCTGGGCCCGGAGCGCCTGCCGGCTATCGTCAAGACAGCCGGCAACTGGGCGGGTCGTGCCCGCTTCATGGCCCGGAGCCTGCGCATGCAGATCGAGCAGGAAATGGCCCAGGAAGTCACGGCCCGAAAGAAGGCGGAGGCCGAAGCCAAGAAGTCCGGGCCGCCACCCGAATCCGCTGAGGGCGGTGCCGACGCCTCCGAGGCGCCCGCGTCGCCGAAGGAGACCGGCGGGACGCCGGATTCCGCCGATGAGCGAACCACATCAGCCTGAAGAGAAGCTCGGAGAAGGCACCCTCCTCTCCCATCTGCTGGAGCTACGCGGCCGGCTCCTGAAGATGGCCGCAGCCGTCCTCGCGCTGTTTCTCGTCCTGGCTCCGTTCGCAGACCACATCTTCCGTGTCGTGGCCGAGCCGCTGATGGCCAAGCTCCCGGAAGGCACCAGCATGATCGCCACGCAGGTGGCGTCTCCCTTCCTGACGCCGTTCAAGACCGCCCTGGCCAGCGCGATCTTCCTGGCCATGCCGGTGATCCTCTACCAGGCATGGGCTTTCGTGGCACCCGGCCTTTACAAGCAGGAGCGCCGCCTCGTGGTGCCGCTGCTCGTGTCCAGCGTGCTGCTGTTCTACGGCGGCGTGGCTTTCGCCTACTTCGTCGTGTTTCCGCTGATGTTCGCTTTCTTCACCGCGGTCGCTCCCACGGGCGTCACGGTGATGACGGATATCTCGAGCTACCTGGACTTCGTCCTGACGCTGTTCTTCGCCTTCGGCATCGCGTTCGAGGTGCCGGTCGCCACGGTGCTGGCCGTGTGGGCGGGTTTCACCACGCCGGCGTCACTGGCCAACAAGCGCGCCTACGTCATTGTCATCGCCTTCGTGGCAGGCATGCTGCTGACGCCGCCGGACGTGATATCACAGACCCTGCTCGCCGTACCGGTGTACCTCCTGTACGAGGCGGGAATCGTCATGGCCCGGGTCATGGTTCCGGGTCACCGGGAAGTGGAAGCCCAGAAGGAGCAGCCCGAAAGCTGACCGTCGCCCGTATGAAAAGGGGCCGGGCACCAAGCACCCGGCCCCCATCTTCCTGCGGCCTGGCCGGCGCTCAGCGGCTGCGGAACACCGACTCGGCGGGCACGATCTTCACCGACGAGGCGGTGAAGTCCATGGGCAGTGCCTGAATGACCTGGTCCTCGGCCAGCACCTCCGGCGGCTTGGGTGAGTTGTAGCTCATGGGGGATGGCCGGTTGCCCACCAGGCGCGCCTTCAGGTCCGCCGCATCCGGCGTGATGAACACGAACTTCACGTCCTCGGTGGTCAGCTGATCGCGGATCACCCGGTTGACGTCCTCCACGGTCAGCCCCTTCAACGAGGACCGGACGTAGTCGGCGAACTCCGGAATGCCGTAGAACCGGCTGTCGATAGCGTAGCCGAGTATCGCCGGCTGAGCGGCCACCCACTGGGCGACGAACTTGTCCAGGAAGTCCCGCGTGGCCTCGAATTCCGCCTCGCTCATGCCCCTGGTGATGAGCTTGTCCAGCTCGTACATGGCCACCCGGGTGGCGAAGTGGGCCTCGTTGTTGCCGGTCAGCGGACGAATCCAGACCTGGAAGATCTGCTGTCGGCGGTAGAGGTTGGGATCCGGCTGGAACTGGAACATGCCCCGGGGGAAGTACTCGATATACGCGTAGTCCCCGTAGTTCATGCCGCGCACCTCGCGAATGCGCTCATACAGATGGCTGTTGTTGCTGCGGTGCTGCCCCAGCCACTGAGTGGCAAGCCAAAGCGCGACCCAGTCCGGGTCACCCCGTTTCACCGTGATCGGGAAACCGAAGGACACCGCGTGGGCCATGGTCTCCTTCTCGAGGATCAGGGCCTCGTGGCCGTCGATGGCCGGCGGCGCAGGCAGTGCCGCCAGGCTGGCGTCTCCCGGTGGCAACCGGCCCAGGTCGCGCCGGAGGCGCTCCGCAAGGGTTTCCGGATAGCCGCCAGCAAGGCCCACCGTGAGGTTGGCCGGCACGTAGTGAGCGGCATAGAAAGCCTTGACGTCGTCCAGGGTCAGGGCCTGGATGTCCTCGACGATCCCGAGGTTGAGGGTGCCGTAGGGATGTTCCGGCCCGTAGATGAACTGGTACAGCGCCTCCTTGCCCAGTTCCTCATCGTTGTTGGCTACCAGGTCCGTCATGATCGCGTTGACCAGCTGGGTCCGGACCCGCTCGAAGTCCTCGGCCCGCCAGCCGGGGGACAGCAGCTGCTCCGTGACGAGCGCATACCATCCCTCCAGGTTGTCCTGGTGCACCCCGCCGGACAGCCGCACCATCTCCTTGTCCACCTGGGCGCCGAAGCCTGCGGCCATGGGATACATGGCCTCGTTGATCTGGTCGATGCTGCGCTCGGTGGAACCACCGTCGGTGATCATCAGGGCGGTCAGGGTGGCCAGGCCCTTCTTTCCGGGCGGCTCCAGGGACGCTCCGGCCCGGAATACGAACGACACGTCCACCAGGGGGGAGGATGCGCTGGGCCGTTCCACCAGCCGGAAATCGGCGCTGGCTTCGCGGATCTCGGAGACCATGCCATCCACGGACGGCGCGCCGGCGGCGAGGCCTTCAAGGCTGTCGCCCTGGGCGACCACGCCGATGGTGCGTCGGGCATCCGTGAAGTACTGGTCAGAGAGCCTGACGATGTCCTCGGCGGTCACCGCCTCGTAGCTGCGATAAAGCTGGTTGATGGTCTCCGGCGTGCGGTCGAAGCGCACGAAGGACGCCAGGGCCCCGGCGATCGAGACCGTGTTGTCCAGCCCTCCCAGGAACGCATAGCGCATCCGGTCCTTGACGCGGTCCAGCTTCGCGGGACTGACGGGCTCCGTCCGCACCTCGGCGAACGTACGGAGAATCTCGTCCCGCACCTCTTCGGCGGCCGTCGGATCAGTGACCCGGGCGAAGACGTAAAGCAGCCCCGGGTCCTCGTTGTTCGGGAAGTACGGGAACAGCTGGTCCACGATCTGCCGCTCCAGGACCAGCTTCCGGTGCAGGTCCGAGCCCTCCGCGAAATACAGCTGGGAGACCAGGTCCATGGCGGGCATGTCCAGGGCCTGGGCATCGAAGGCCGGCCCCCGGAAGGCCACCGCGATCCAGGGCTGGGTGGCCGTGTCCAGCCCCACGTAAGCCGCGTTGGGCCCGGCCGCCGGCGGCTCCGCGGGTATTTCAGCGCTGTAGTCGCCGCGCTCCCACTGGCCGAAGTATTTCTCCACCAGCGCGAAGGTAGGCCCGAATTCCAGATCCCCCACCAGCACCACGGCCGACTTCTCGGGCCGGTACCACCGGTCGAAGAAGACCTTCGAGTACTCGTACTGGTTGGGCATGTCCTCGATATCCTCGAAGAAGCCCATGGTGGTGTGCTTGTAGGTGTGGGTGCTGTAGTGGGTGTCGCGGATCTGCTCGATCAGCTTGCGGATCGGGTTGGCGCTGTTCTTGATGTATTCGCCCTTCACTGCCAGCGCCTCGGTGCGGAACACGTCCTCGGCGTAGGACAGGTTCATGAACCGGTCCGCCTCCAGGGCCAGCACCGTCTCCACGTCCGCCTTGGTGAAGTCGATGTGGTAGTTGGTGTAGTCGTCGGTGGTGTACGCGTTCTGCTCTGCCCCGGCGGCCTTCAGCGCGGCCGCATAGACCTCCGGCGGCGTGTTCTCCGTGCCCCGGAACATCATGTGCTCGAAGAAGTGAGCGAAGCCCGACTTGCCCGGCTCGACCTCGTTCCGGGAGCCCGTCTTGACGGGGATCTGGAGGCTGACGATGTCCGGGTAATCGGTCTTGACGACGATAACCTTCAGCCCGTTGTCCAGGACTCGGGACTCGTAGGGAAGATCGAAAACCCGCTCCCCCGCCTCTGGCGCCGGGGTCTCGGCCGCGGCCTCGGGGGCCGGCGCCGGCGGGGAAGTGGCGCAGCCGGCCGCGGCGAAGGCCGTGAGCAGGGCGAAGATGGTGACGTTGAATCTCATCAGGTTCTCCCGGGAAACAAGGCGCGGCCGGCCCTGCAGGAGTCCGGCCGCCGTCTGTCAGGCAAGATGAATCAGTTGGGGCGCTGCTCGGGCATGGCCTCGTGGGCGGCGGTGACGCCGACTTCGTCCTCCAGGACGTTGTCCTTCGGCAGCTTGCCCTCGGCGCCGTGCATCCAGTCCACGAGCTTGTCAGCCATGAAGAACAGGACGATGCCGGCGATGATGGCCGTGGCCGCGATCCCGCCGAAGATGGACATGGCGTTGGCGACCTGCTCCGACTGGTCCCCGTGGCCGATGAAGGAGCCGACGAACCCGGCCAGGTAGTTGGCCAGCGCGGTGAAGCCGAACCAGGCGCCCATCATCAGGGACGCCAGACGCAGCGGCGCGAGCTTCGTGACCATGGAAAGACCGATGGGCGACAGGCAAAGCTCGCCCATGGTGTGGAAAAAGTAAGCCCCTACCAGCCAGACCATGGACGTCTTGACGGTGGCGTCCCCGCCCTGCTGAAGGACGGCCCCGACCATGAAGAGGAAGCCCACGCCGAGCAGGACGAGGCCCATGGAGAACTTAACCGGCGAGGACGGCTCGTTGTCGCCCATTCGCACCCAGAGGCTGGCGATGACCGGCGCAAATACCACGATGAAAAGGGGATTAAGGCTCTGGAACCAGGTCGTGGGCACCTCGAAGCCGCCCACCACGCGATTCGTGAAGTCATTGGCGTAGATGTTCATCAGGCCGCCGGCCTGCTCGAAGCCCGCCCAGAAGATGATCGTGAACAGGCCCATGACCATGATGACCTTGATGCGGTCCCGCTCCTTCTGGGTCAGGGCTGCGCCATGGCCCACGCCATTGCCGGCGGCCTGCGCCTGTCGGCGACTCCGGGCCGCGGCGGGCTCACGGCCGATATCCCCCAGGAGCTTCTGGGCCCAGGTCATCTGGATGACCAGGGAAAGCACCATGCCGATGCCCGCGCAGATGAAGCCGGCCTGCCAGTTGCCGCCGTAGGCCGCCACCACCGAACCGACGACGATGCCGGAGAGGAAGGCACCGATGTTGATACCCATGTAGAAGATAGTGAAAGCGCCGTCCCGGCGATGATCGCCCTCCTCGTAGAGGTCCCCCACCATGGTGGAAATATTGGGCTTGAAGAGGCCGTTGCCGGCGATCAGGACCGCCAGCCCGAGGTAGAACACGGTTTCCTCCATGCCCGGAACCCACGCATGGGGCGTGCCGAGAAGGAACTGCCCCGCCGCCATGAATGCGCCACCGAGGAGGATGGCCTTGCGCTGACCCAGGTAGTTGTCCGCCAGCCAGCCGCCGATCAGCGGCGTGATGTAGACCAGTCCCGTGAACCAGGCATAAAGCCGAAGCGCGTCGGCGTTCGTCCAGCCAAGGCCGTGGCCGCCCTGGCTTTGCACCTGGTCGACCAGGTAGAGCACGAGGATGGCCCGCATGGCGTAATAGCTGAACCGCTCCCACAGTTCCGTCCCGAAGAGCAGGAAAAGTCCCTTGGGGTGCCCCATGAAGGTCCCGGTGGCGGGGGGTTGGGTCATTGGCCGACGTCCTCTCGCGATGCGGTCTTGCGGCGCCACCGGGGGACCGGAGGCGCGGAATGGCGCATTATAGCGACGCGATGGTTCTCACGCCCCCGCGGCGCAACGGCCCGGCCGGGCAACCCGGTGCCGGCCGGCGGCCGGCCCGCTAGAATGACGGGCTTTGCCCGCCGGAGCCGCCCGGAGAACGGGCGCACAGGAAAGGGAGCCCTGAAGCCGATGAACCCGTCCAGAATCCTTGCATCCCTGCTCGCCGCCCTGGGCCTGGCCGCCTGCAGCGACACCCCACACCAGGCCGTGGCCACGGCCCGTGCGGCCCCGGAGGCCGCTCCCGCGCCGTCGGCTCAGGCTGAGCCGGGCGCCGAAACTGCGCAGGAGTTCGTGGCGCGGATCAACGACGAGATTGCCGAGCTCGGCCGCGAGACGGGCAAGGCCTTCTGGGTGCAGGCCACGTACATCACGCCGGACACCAACTTCCTGGCGGCGAAGGCCAGCGAGAAGCTCCTGGCCTTCAGCAGCCGCGCCGTAGAGGAGTCCAAGCGCTTCGTCGGACAGGACCTGGACCCGGATACCCGCCGCCAGCTGCAGCTGCTGCGCCTTGACACTTCCCTGCCAGCCCCGCGGGATCCGGACAAGCGCGCCGAGCTGGCCACGCTCGCAACGGAGATGGAGGGCATGTACGGCACCGCCAGGTATTGCCGGGAGGACGGCTCCTGCCTTGCCGACACCGACATCATCCGCATCATGGCCGAGAGCAGGGACTACGCCGAGCTGCTCGACGTCTGGACGGGATGGCGGAGCGCGGCCCGGCCGCTGCGGCCCATGTACGCCAGGTTCAGCGAGCTGGCCAACGAGGGCGCCCGGGAGCTGGGTTTCGCCGACCTGGGCGTGATGTGGAAGTCCGGCTATGACATGGCGCCGGAAGCCTTCGAGGCCGAGACCGAGCGCCTGTGGTCCCAGGTGGAGCCCCTCTACGAGCAGCTTCACTGCTACGTGCGCGACGGCCTCGCGGACTACTACGGCGAGGACAAGGTTTCCCGGACCGGCCCGATTCCCGCCCACCTGCTGGGCAACATATGGGCCCAGCAGTGGGCCAACGTCTACCCGCTGGTCCAGCCCTACGAGGGCGTCGCGGAGCTCGACGTCACCGGCGCGCTGCAGTCCCAGGGCTGGGACGAGGTACGGATGACCCGCACCGGCGAGGCCTTCTTCGTTTCCCTGGGCATGCCCGAACTGCCGGACACTTTCTGGGAGCGGTCACTGCTGTCGAAGCCACGGGACCGGGACGTGGTCTGCCACGCCAGCGCCTGGCCCCTCGACGGCGGCGAGGACGTACGCATCAAGCAGTGCGTCGAGCCCACGGAGGAGCACCTGACGACGCTGCACCACGAGCTGGGACACATCTACTACTACCTCATGTACAAGCACCTGCCGCCGCTGTACAAGTCGGGCGCCCATGACGGTTTCCACGAGGGCATCGGCGACACCCTGGAGCTGTCCATGACGCCGGGCTACCTCCGGGAACTTGGCCTGGTGGGCGAGGTGGAACAGAGCCCCGAGGCCACCATCAACCTGCAGATGAAGCTCGCCCTGAACAAGATCGCGTTCCTGCCCTTCGGCAAGCTCATCGACCAGTGGCGATGGGACGTGTTCTCCGCAGACACGTCGCCGGAGGACTACAACGCCGCCTGGTGGGACCTCAGGACCCGCTACCAGGGCATCACCCCGCCGGTACAGCGCACCGAGGCCGATTTCGATCCCGGCGCAAAGTTTCACATTCCCGGCAACACGCCCTACATGCGCTATTTCCTGGCCCACATTCTGCAGTTCCAGTTCCACCGCGCCCTGTGCGAGGCGGCTGGCCACGAGGGGCCGCTGCATACGTGTTCCATCTACGGCAACGAGGAAGCGGGACGGCGGCTGATGGCCATGATGAGGCTGGGCGCAAGCAAGCCCTGGCCGGACGCACTGGAGATGATGACCGGGTCCCGGCAGATGGACGCCTCGGCCATCATCGACTACTTCCAGCCGCTCATGGACTGGCTGGAGGTGGAGAACGAAGGCAAGACCTGCGGCTGGTAGGAACGGCTGCCGCCGGACGGCGGCACCGGGAAGCCCGACCGAAGTGACGCAACCCGGCGCCGGTACCGGCCTGCGCATGGTGGCGGCGTGGTCCGTCGTCTATCTCGTGTGGGGCTCGACGTTCCTTGCGATCCGCATCGCCGTGGCCGACCTGCCTCCCGCGATGCTGGCGGGGGTGCGTTTCATACTGGCTGGCCTGGCGCTGGGCTCCCTGGCGCTGGCCCGGGGCCAGAAAATCCCGACGACCCTGCGCCAGTGGCGGGTGTGCGCAATCATGGGCCTTGCCCTGATCGTGATCGGCAACGGCCTCGTCACCTGGGCCGAGCAGTGGGTGCCCTCCAACCAGGCGGCGCTGATTATCGCCAGCTCCGCGCTCTGGACCGCGTGGTTCGGAACCTTCGGTCCCCGGGGCATCGCCCTGTCCGGCGCCACCCGGGCCGGCCTGGTGCTGGGGCTGGCCGGCGTGGCAATGCTGGTCTGGCCGTCCTCCGACGTCCAGGCGGCCCCGGGCGGCGACCTGCTCTGGCCCAAGCTCG
This sequence comes from Gammaproteobacteria bacterium, assembly GCA_037383845.1. Classification (GTDB taxonomy): domain Bacteria; phylum Pseudomonadota; class Gammaproteobacteria; order Steroidobacterales; family XN24; genus JARRON01. The sequence goes on along the minus strand of JARRON010000004.1, from coordinate 66,907 downwards.
CCGTGCTGGTCTCCACCCTGGCCTGGTCCGGCGGCGTGATCTACGGCCGTAACGCGGGGACAGACCTGCCGCCGCTGATGTTCGCTGCCGCGCAGATGCTGGTGGGCGGTTCCGTGCTCACCTTCATCGGACTGGCCAGAGGCGAGATTTACCTGTGGCAGTGGACGCTGCCGGGCATCGGGGGACTGCTGTACCTGACCGTGTTCGGCTCGTGCCTGGCCTATGCCACCTACATCTGGCTGATCGGCCAGACCACGCCGGCACGGCTGTCCACCATCGCATACGTCAACCCGGCGGTGGCGACCGTCCTGGGGTGGTGGCTGCTGGACGAGACCCTTGGCCCGCTGCAGCTGGGAGGCATGATGGTGGTGCTGGCGGCGGTGGTCTGGGTGTCGGTCAGCGGCCGGACCCGCCCGGCACGGACCCGCTAGTCCCGGCGGACTACCATGACCTCGTAACGGCCCGAGTCGCCGATGAAGGCCGATCCGACCCAGCTGAAAAGGCTGACCAGGACGGCTCCGAAAAGGGCGCTCCAGAACCCGGCCAGGCTGAAGCCTCCCAGCAGAGCCGCCACCAGTCCCAGCATGGCCGCGTTCACCACCAGCAGGAACAGACCGAGGGTCACGATGGTCAGCGGCAGGGTGAGCAGGACCACCACGGGCCGGACCAGGGCGTTGACCAGGCCCAGCAGCAGCGCGGCGGCAATCATGGTGCCCGTCCCGCTGATCTGCATCCCCGGCACGATCCGGGACGCCAGCCACAGGGCGACCATGGTGATGAGCAGTCGAATGATGAATCCCAGCATGGTCTTCGCTCCTAGGTTCTGAGGATGTCTTCCAGATCCAGCCGCGTCAGTCGGCGGATATTCCTGAAAAGATAGAACAGCGCCGCCATCATGATCAGCATGGACGGAACAACGATCACCGGGTACGACAGGGCGGTCATGCGACCCAGCTCCTCGTTGAACTGGGTGGTCCCCGGCGGACTGGTCACCAGCACCTTGGCCAGGACGAAGTTGAGCACCGACGAAAGAAAAAACGAGGCTGCCAGCATCCAGGAAGCCACCACCAGCGTTTTCTCGAAGGCGGGACCGTTGCCGTTTTCGGCCAGTGCCTTTTCCACGGCGTCGACGCGGATGATCCGGTCGTTGTACAGCAGGTTCCGGACGATGGGGAAGCGGGTCTTCAGCGAGCCCAGCACCAACAGCCCGATGATGCCGGGGATGGCTGCTTCCTTGACGGCGATCCACTTGGGATCCAGTTCCAGGAGGCCGATCCCGCCGGTGAGCAGCACGCTGATAACGCCCAGGATGGAAACCAGGTTGTATTCGCGGCGGCGGAAAAAGTCCGCCAGTCCGTAGGCGAGAGGGAAGGCCAGGGCCACCACGAGCCCCCAGACCGGCCCCAGGGCGTCGGGCCCGGAGAATTTCATCAGGATCACCGCCGGGATCGCGATATTGACCCCGAGGGAGACGAGAACGTTTTCCCTTTTCTGCGTCATGATCCGATTCGGCCCGGACGGCTGGGGTCCGAAAGTTTACACCGCGTGCTCAGGCAGATTCGTCGCGCCAGGGTTCCCGGTTGGCCTCGGGCAGGCCCGCCGGATCCTGGTGGATCATGACGTCGGCGCCGGGGAAGACGGCGCGTATGTCGGCGGCGACGCGGTCCGCCACGGCGTGGGCCCGGAGCAGCGGCATATCCGGTCGGAGTTCCAGGTGAAGCTGGATGAAGCGCACGTGCCCGGCCTGGCGGGTGCGCAGGTCGTGGGCCCCGGCGACCTCCCCGTGACCCCGGGCGATTTCCATGATGCGCCGCTGTTCCTCCTCCGGCAGTTCCCGGTCCATCAGCATGTGGACGGCATCGACGCCGATCCGGGCAGCGCTCCACATGATGTACGCGGCCACCGCCAGCCCGAAGACCGCATCGGCCCATCCCCATCCCGCCAGGGCCAGGCCGAGGGCAGCGAGGATGCCCAGGTTGGTCAGCAGGTCGGACACGTAGTGCAGTGAGTCGGCCCGGATGGCCAGGGATTCCGTGCGGCGAATCACGTAGCGCTGCAGCAGCACGAGCCCGCCGGTGGCAGCGATGGAGAACACCATCACCCACACCGCGACGTCCAGGCGCTCCAGGGGGACGGGGTTAAGCAGGCGATCCACCGCCTGAAAGCTGAGAAAAAGGGCCGAGCCCCCGATGAAGGCGGCCTGGCCCAGGCCCGCCAGGGATTCCGCCTTGCCGTGGCCGAATCGGTGCTCTTCGTCTGGCGGCGCCAGGGACCAGCGGACGGCCACGAAGTTGATGCCCGAGGCCATGACGTCCATCAGCGAATCGATCAGGGACGCGAGCAGGCTGACCGATCCGGTCATGAACCAGGCCACCAGCTTCAGGGCGAACAGCACGACGGCCGTCGCCACCGAAGCGACGGTGGCGAGGGTCAGCAGGCGGCGCCGTTCGCCGGCCTCAGTGGTCGTCGTCGTGGTGATGGCCGATGGGCCCCGACGTGAACAGGTAGTCCTTCAGTTCGCCGGAGAAGGTCTTGTCCCGGCGGCGGATCCACTCGAGCACCATCGCCGCGTGTTCCTTCTCCTCGTCCCGATTGTGCTCGAGGATTTCCCGCAGCTCATCGTCCTTGCAGGCATCCACACGCTGGTTGTACCAGTCCACCGCCTCCAGCTCCTCCATGAGCGAGATGATGGCGCGATGCATGTCCTTGGTCTCGTCCGAGAGCTCCTCGAAAGGCTCGTGATATCCCTCGTTTGCCACGTCTGGTTCTCCTTCTGGAAGTCAGGGTTATGCAGTTCTTCGGGCCAGGTTCAGTAACGGATGGGCACGAACGTCTGGTCCTCCAGCGGGACCCTGACGTAGGTGCGGCTTTCGTCCCGGGGCGGAAGCGACGGCGGGTCCGGCATCACGTCCTCGTAGGGAATGACGGACAGCAGGTGGGAGATGCAGTTCAGCCGGGCCCGGCGCTTGTCATCGGCGGGGATCACCCACCAGGGCGCCTGGGGAAGGTCCGAGAACCGGAACATGTCGTCCTTCGCCCGTGAATACTCCCGGTAAAGCCGGCGGGATTCCAGGTCCATGGGAGAGAGTTTCCAGCGTTTCTCCGGGTTATGTATCCGGGCCTGGAACCGGCGTTCCTGCTCCTCGTCGCCGATGGAAAACCAGTACTTGATCAGGGTGATGCCGGAGCGCACCAGCATGCGCTCGAACCGCGGCGCGGAACGTGCGAACTCCTCGTACTCGTCCTCCGTGCAGAATCCCATCACCCGCTCCACCAGGGCGCGGTTGTACCAGCTGCGGTCGAACAGGACCATCTCCCCGCCCGCCGGCAGATGGGCCACGTAGCGCTGGAAGTACCACTGGGTTCGCTCCCGCTCCGTCGGGGCGGGCAGCGCCGCGATCCGGCAGATCCTGGGATTCAGCTTCTCGGTAATGCGCTTGATGGCGCCGCCTTTTCCGGCGGCGTCCCGCCCTTCGAAGATCACCACGACTTGGAGGCCCTTCTCGCGGATCCAGGCCTGCAGTTTGACGAGCTCGATCTGGAGCTGGGCCAGCTCTTCCTCGTAGGGCTTGCGCTTGAGCTTGCCATGGCCGTTGTACCAGGACCTGGGACGGTCTTCGGGAATCTCGTAGAGGTCCTCCAGCCGGCTGAAGCGCCGGTGGGTCGTCTCCTGGCTGGTGTGGGCGTCGGCGGCGACGGCTTTTTCGGTCATGACTGCATTTCATCCTGCCGCTGGACACGGCCTGCTGTCCGTAACGTTTCAATATAGCCGCCGGCGGACGAGGCCGTCACCCGCGGCTTTCCGCAGGCTCCGCGGGGACAAGCCTGGGCGGGTCCGAGTCCCGGTCCAGCCGGGGCACCACGTCGAGCCAGGACGGCCGGACGCACAGGTCGAAGTCTTCCGCGGGGAACCAGGGCTGCCGGGGATCGAAAAACTTGGCCCCGCTGGGGTCGCTTCTCAGCCGGCGCCGGATGGGCTCGAAGTCCGGGAAGCGCCCCTGTAGGCCGGCCGCCAGGTACTCCGCGCAGGCCCGGTCGTCGTAGGTGATTTCCCTGCCGCTCCATCCCATGCAGACCCAGCAGACCTGGTCCGGGGCGCGGTCCGCCAGGTAACGGACGACAGCGCCGGCGTTCGCGAAGCTCGCCGCCACCACGTCGTCGGCGCCCTCGGCCGCCAGCAGGCCCTGCACGCCTGAACTGGTGCGGAGCACAAGGGTCTTGCCCTGCAGATCGGCGTCCCGCACGGCCGCCGGAGAGTTGGGGTAATCGAAGCCGGGGACCGGCCGCCCCTCCAGCTCCCCGGCCAGGAGCCATCCCGGGTGGCGCCGCTTCAGCGCCAGGGCCTGGTCGGGGCTGCGGGCCAGGTAGAGGCGGGACAATCCCCGGGACATGGCCAGCGGGGCCAGCGTGAAGGCCCGGAAGACGTCGATCACCACGGCGGTGCCGGTGGCCGCACGGGCGCCGGACAACAGGTCCAGTGTCTTCAGGCGCGTCATGGCGCGGCCCGGGGCCGGGCCCGGTGTCAGCCCGTGGCCTTGCGCCGGAAGGCAGGATCAGCCACCAGAGCCTCGAGGCGCTCCGTGTCCCGCGTGAAGTTGCGGATGCCCTCGGCAAGTTTCTCCGTGGCCATGGCGTCCTCGTTGAGGGCCCAGCGGAAGCCGCCCTCATCCAGGCGCTGCCGGTCCTCGCCACGGCGGGCCGCCGTCGCCGGGTCCAGCTTCCGGGGCACCTCCCCCGGTCGTGACTCGAGCTCGTCCATGAGGTCCGGTGCGATGGTCAGGAGGTCGCAGCCGGCCAGTTCCAGGATCTGCCCGATGTTGCGGAAACTCGCGCCCATGACGACGGTGTCGAAGCCATGGCGCTTGTAGTAGTTGTAGATCCGGGTGACGGAGCGCACGCCCGGGTCCTCCTCGGGCGGATAGCCTTCCACTCCCTCGGCGCGCTTGTACCAGTCCAGGATCCGCCCGACGAAAGGCGAGATCAGCGTGACCCCGGCGTCCGCGCAGGCCACGGCCTGCGCAAAGCAGAACAGGAGCGTCAGGTTGCAGTGGATCCCGCGCTGCTCCAGCACCTCCGCGGCCCGGATTCCCTCCCAGGTGGAGGCGATCTTCACCAGCACCCGCTCCGCCGGAATGCCGGCGGCATCGTAGAGTTCCACGAGCCGCTGGGCCCGCTGGATCGTGCCCTCCGTGTCGAAGGACAGCCGCGCATCCACTTCCGTGGATACCCGTCCCGGGACGATCTTGAGGATCTCGACGCCGAAATTCACCGCCAGGCGGTCCAGAACCTCGCCCAGGGAGTCGCCGGCCTCAATCGCGTCCGATACCAGGTGGGAGTAGCCGGGCTCGCGTGCCGCCTTGAAAAGCAGGGAAGGATTCGTCGTGGCGTCCACCGGGCGGACCCGCCGGATAGACTCGATGTCGCCGGTATCGGCGACCACGGTGGTCATTGCCCTGAGCGCGGCGAGATTGTTCATGGCCATCCCCGGCGGCATGGGTCGCCGCCCGTGTTCGAAGTGGACCCGGGGAATTATACGGCCCCGCAGCTGCCGCCACGGCCACGCTAGCGGCGGAAGAAGAGGTTGACCACCAGCGTCAGCGCCAGGCTCGCGACAATCATGGAGGTCACCGGGATGAAGATCACGCCGGTCTTCGTCTCGATTCGCAGATCGCCGGGAAGGCGTCCGAACCAGCTGAAGAGTCCGGGCGCTACGGTGAACAGCACACCGGCGACGAGGAAGGCGATGCCGATGAGGATCAGTGTCCGACCCACGGGCCTTCCGCAGCTTCCGCCTCTCGGGCGTCCAGCTCCACCAGCAACGATCCGCGCAGCCCTTTCGGCAGCCGGTCCCAGCGGCAGCCCTCGAGGGCGCCCGCCAGGGCGTAGAGCAGGTTCAGGCCCGGGCGTCTGCCGGTGCCGCAGACTTTCAGGTACGCCTCGACGGGCCCGGCCCGCTCCAGCTGCTCCCGGGTGTGGATACCCGCCGCCCGGAGCCAGGCGGCGGACACTGGCCCGAGGTTTTTCAGGGATTGCAGGTCGCCGGCCGGCAGCGCCTTCCCGGCCAGGTATCGGCGCGGCGCCGGATCCCCGGGGAGGCGGGTCCTGAGCAGGTCACGGAAGCGGGACAGGGCAGGACGGCGCGAAAAATGAAACAGGTGGGTCGGGGCGCGGGAATCCGAGGCTCCGAATCGGGGCCAGGCGCGTTTCGCGCCGTTCAGTTGCTCCAGCGCTGCTACCCAGTCGGCCTCCCGGCAAGTGTCGGCCGTTCCGGCCCAGGCTTCTGAAGGCGCCAGGCAGCGACGCAGGTAGTCCACGTGCCAGCGGGGCCGGCCGGCGCCCCGGAAGTGACGGCCGACCCGCGCGGCCAGTCCCCCGGGGCCCATGGCGCTGCCGCCATAGGCCAGCCAGCCGGCAGGCAGTTCCACCCGGCCCAGGGAGCCCGCGCGGAACGCCAGGGGAACCGCCGACCGGAACAGCAGGACGTAGCTGCCTGGCGACCGGGGCAGCGCCGTCTCAGCCATCCCGCGCCCGCTCCACGTAGGCCGCCAGGCTCCGGGCCCGGAAGGTCTGCGGTTCCCAGCGGTGTGAGGTCAGCATCCAGCGATAGGGTGGCCGGATGACGTAGGCCATGGCCTCGCGGGGGCCGTCGGCGGTCCGGACGACCACGGCTTCCCGCCGGTACATGGAGCCTTCGAAGTTATCCAGGCGGGCAAGCTCAGCCGCCGAAAGGCCGGTCCAGAGTCTTCCCCGGACCTCGGCGCCGTCCCGGGGCGCAATGCCCGGGTACGTGGCGCCGCGTATGACCCGGCGCTCGAAGCCCTCCAGGGTCGCGTCCAGGGCAGGCCCGGCCCGGCCCAGCACCGCCACCATCACCTCGTCGAAGGTCAGGGTGCCGTAGGCGAAAAGTGCGCTGCCTTCCCGGGGAGCGTTGTTTTTGTCTGCGCTCATCTGTCATTTCCCTCCCGCGGCCCGGCATCCGGCGAATCAGCGACTCAGGGAGCCGGGACACAGCCCGATTTTGCCGAATCCGCCCCGCTGTCGTCAGGGCCGCAGGCTTGGCGGCCGCTCAGTCGCCATCGGGCATCCACGCTTCTGCCTCGATCTCCACGAGCATCTCCGGGTCTACCAGGCGACTGACTTCGACGAGCGTGCAGGCGGGCCGGATTTCCGAGAAATACTCGCCGTGCATCCGCCCTACCGCTTCCCAGTGGCCGATGTCGGTCACGAAGACACGAGTGCGCACGACCCGGTCCATGCCGACACCGGCCTCCGCCAGGGCGCGCCGGATGTTCTCGATGCACTGCCGGGCCTGGGCCGCCGGGTCGCCCGGCCCCACCAGTCGGCCGTCCGGACCCAGGGCCGTGGTGCCGGACACCAGCACCCTGTCCCCTGCAACCACCGCCCGGGAATAGCCGACGATTTCTTCCCAGGGAGCGCCGGATGAGATTCGCCTGATGCTTCCGCTCACGTGCCCCCTCCAGGTTCATCAGGCCTTCGCTGCCTATCGCGCCGCCGCTGATCACCGGGGAAGACCACGTGGTGCCGGCATACGCTGAGAACACGCACCCCGCCGCGATCCGGGCGATCCCGTCGACAGCCCGCAGCCCTCGCGTCGCCACCCGGCAACCCGCCCGGGAAGTGAGCAGCAGCGGACTCTGCCAGCGCCCTGGGCGGTGCCGCCACCCCCGGGTCAGCGCCGGACGGGGAGATCATCGTCCACCCGCGCCCATTCCACGTGGGTGCTGAAGTAGGCGTGGCCTGCCGGCGCCCGGTCGATGTCGCCATCGAAAGCCGCCCTCGTGACGTGCATCTCGCCGGGCCAGCGCGCGGAACGGAACAGCAGGGTCGTGCCGCAGCGGGAACAGAAGCCCCGCTGCGCGCCCGGTGTGGACTCGTACCAGGCCAGGGTGGGGTCCGAGTCCAGCTTGAAGTGGACGTCCTCCAGTCCGACCCAGGTCACAAAGGCCGCCCCGTGGGCGCGGCGGCACAGCGTGCAGTGACAGTGGGCACACCACTTCGTGGGCCCGGTAACGCGGAAGCGGACCGCCCCGCAGAGGCAGCCGCCGGCAAAGGGGGGCGACGCACTCATCCGGGAGCTTCCCGTCGTGCGCCGGATCCGGCCTCGGCTGCCATCCGGAGCGATTCCTTCTCCCGGTACATGGCGTGATCGGCCTTGACGATGAGCTCCTGGGGCTCGTCGCCGTCTTCCGGAAAGCTCGCCGCGCCGGCACTCACGGAAGGCTTCACCATGGCGCCGGAGACTTCGATGCTTGCCCGGCCTACGGCCTGGCGAATGCGCTTGGCAACGATGCCGGCGTCTTCCGCGCCCGTCTCCGACAACAGCACCACGAACTCGTCTCCGCCGTAACGGGCCGCCGCATCCGTGGAACGGATCAGCCGGGTGATGACGTTGGCCACCAGGATGATGGCCCGGTTGCCCACCTCGTGGCCGTAGCCGTCGTTGATGGTCTTCAGCCCGTCCAGGTCGAGCATGAGCACCGTGTAGCTTCGGCGGTGCCGGACGGCTTTTTCGTGCTCACGCTTGAGAACGCGGGAGAACGCGCGGACGTTGTAAAGGCCGGTGAGCTCGTCGGTCTCCGACAGGGTGCGGATCCGGCTCCGGGCCACCTCCATCTCGTAAGCGAGCATGGTGGTGACCATGGCGATGAGCAGGAACGGGCCGAGGTTTACCGCCAGCTCCATGACGAATCCCACCGTGAGGGTGCCGGAGGGTGCGGCGAGCACCGAGGCCATCACGAACCCGACGGCCGCCAGCACCACCATCAGCAGCGTCGTCCAGCGGCCCAGGGTGAGGGCGCTGACGATGACCGGCAGCAGATACAGGCTCAGGAGATGGCTGCTGGTCGCGCCGACGGCGAACACCACGGCGGTGGTGAAAGCGATCATGAACAGGGTCTGGAGGGCGATCTTCAGGCGTGTCTGCCGCCGGAACATGGGCAGAAATCGGAAGATCAGCGACAAGGAGGCAAACAGGCCCCAGGCCACCACGGCGAGAGTGCGGTTCGGAATCTCGATCCCCGGCGCGACCAGGTAGATCGCCACCAGTGCCAGCAGAAGCCATTCCACTTCGGAGACGCTGCGGGCAAAACCCCGCAGCTCGGCCTGGTCCATCTCCTCCCGGAGGTCCCGCGGAAAGGCCTGCCGAAAGCGCTTCACGGGCACTTCGCCCCGGCGCCCTCAGTCGGGGCGCTGCAGGCGACCCTCGACGTTGACCCGTACCGCGCGGCCGGCCAGCCTCTCCACCAGGGCCAGGGCAAAATCCATGGCGGTACCCGGCCCCCTGGACGTGATCACGGTCCCGTCCTCCACCACGGGTGCCTCGCTCAGCGACAGACCCGGCGTGCTGACCGGGTCCAGGAGGCCCGGGAACCCCGTGGCTGTCCGGTTCTCCAGGAGTCCCGCCGCGGCCAGCACCCGGGGGGCAGCGCATATGGCCGCCGTGACACGGCCGCCAGCCGCCAGCCGCTTCAGAAGGGCGATGATCCGCCCGTCGTTCTGAAGGTTGTCCGCGCCGGCAAGCCCGCCTGGCAGCACAACCATGTCGAAGTCCTCGTCCTGCACGGTGTCCAGCACCGTGTCCGGCACGACGTGGATGTCCCGGGAACCGCGGGCGGGGCCCTGACCCAGGCCGGCGGTCACCACTTCAATTTCCGCTCTTCGAAGGATATCGATGACGGTCACGGCCTCGATTTCTTCGAAGCCGTCGGCCAGGGGGACGAGTACACGGGCCATGGCGTTTCCCCTGCGTGGGTTTCGTCCATCATATCGGCCGGGGAAACCAGGGAGAAACCCCCGGCGGCGAGTTGGGGAAGAAGCCTTTCCAGTGTCTCCAGCGTTTCCGGGTAAGGATGTGCGATTCCGAGGGCGCTCCCCTGCCGGTGGGCGGTCTGCAGCAGCCGCTGCCACGCCCTGCCGATGGCTGCCGGGGCCCTGTCATGATCCAGGAATACGTCCCGTCGCCGCGCGGGGACGCCGGCCATGGCCGCCACGGGCATGGCCACACTCGAGAGTGCCGTGTAGCTGTCCACGAACCACAGGCCTTTCGCGGCCAGGGCGTCCATGAGCCACCAGGTGTGGGCCACCCGGGACGTAAAGGCGCTGCCCATGTGGTTGTTGACGCCGGCGACCCGGGGCACGGAGGCCAAAGCGAGATCGAGGCGGCGACGGATGTCGGCACGGGCGGCGCCCACCACCAGGGTGCCGGGACCCGGATCGGCGGCGCCGTCGAGGCTCTCCATCGGCAGATGCAGCATCACCGGCTTCCCCGCGTCGGCACAGGCGTGGGCGACCCGCTCCGCGTAGGGCGTGCCCGGGAGCACAGCGCATGCCACCGGTCCCGGCAGGGCCGGCACCCGGATCGCGTCGCTGCGGCGGTTGCCGAGGTCGTCAACGATCAGCGCCACCCGGGGGACAGCGGCAGACTGGGCAGAGGCGGCCGTCGCGATAGCGAAGGCCAGCAGCCCGGCCAGAAGATGCCCCGAACGGCTCAGCGCCGGGCGACCTGGCGGGATTTCAGCACGCCCAGAGCACGCGCGAGGGCAGGGTCTTCCTCGCCGCCCTCCCCGGCCACGGCGTCGACCCGAAGGTCCGGCTCGATACCGCGCTGATGGATGGAACGCCCGGAAGGCGTGAAATAACGGGAGGTGGTGAGCTTGATGGCCCGGCCGTGAGAAAGGGGCATCACCGTCTGCACGGAGCCCTTGCCGAAAGTGACCGAGCCCAGGACCGTGGCCCGCCCGTGGTCCTGGAGCGCCCCTGCGACGATCTCGGAGGCGGAGGCCGACCCGGAATTCACGAGAACGGCCAGGGGCGCGCCCTCCAGCAGGTCGCCAGGCGAGGCGTCGGCCTCGAACACCGCGTCCGGCATCCGGCCCTCGGCAGAGACGATAATCCCGTCGTCCAGGAATGCGTCGGAGACGGCGACCGCCGCTTCCAGGACGCCGCCCGGGTTGTTCCTGAGGTCGAGGACGAGTCCCGACAGGGTCCCACCCGCCGCGCGACGGAGGTCGCTCACGGCGAGTTCCAGGTCCGATGCGGTGGTCTCGCTGAAGTGGCTGATCCGGACGTAGCCGTAGCCCGGCTCCGGCATGGAGTGGCGCACGCTGTGCACGTCTACCCGTCCGCGGACCAGTTCGAACGTCAGGGGGTCGTCCGGCGCTTCGCGCCGAACCGCCAGGACGACACGGGTGCCGGCCGGGCCGCGCAGCCGGTCGACGGTGTCCTGCAGGTTGTCCGTGTCCACGGGCATCCCGTCGACACTGAGGATCACATCCCCGGCGAGAACACCGGCCCGGGCCGCGGGGCCCTCGTCCAGCGGGGAGACCACGACCACCTGTCCCTGCTCGACACTGACCTCCAGGCCGACGCCGGAGTAGCTGCCGCTGGTGCTGATCTGGATGTCCTGGTAGGCGGACGGGTCGAGATAGGCCGAATGGGGGTCCAGGTCCTCCACCATGCCGCGAATCGCTGCCTCGATGAGGCGCTGGTCGTCCACGGGCTCAACGTAGTCCTCGCGAACCCGCTCCAGGACCTCGGCCAGGAGCCGGGCCTCCTCCCACGGCAATGAGTCGTCCGTCTCTGACGGATGGCGCTCGGCCAGCACCGACGACCCGAGGGTCAGCGAGATCCCCAGGGACAGACCGATGACAATCGCCAGCAATCCTCGGGCTTTCAACGACATCCGATCGCCTGCCAGGTTTGGACAATGGCCGCCGGAAAATAACACAGACGGCGCCGCCGCAAGGAACGCAGGTAGCAAGAGCAGCAGACCGATCCACCCCGGCTTTGCTATGCACCATATTGTATACATCATTACGTAGACGAAGGGGCTCGTATCTCATTAGTTTCAATGAGTTCCAGCTACCGCGCCCGGTCCGGGCGGTTCGCAAACCAGGGTTGAGGGTTTTCCGGCCTGCGCCCTTTGCGAATCTCGAAGTAAAGCCCCGCGTGCTCCCGGCCGCCGGTGTCCCCCGCGGACGCGATCACCTCCCCGGACCGAACCCAGTCTCCCACGGTCTTGAACAGCACTTCGTTGTGGCCGTACAGGCTCATGTACCCGTCGCCGTGTTCGACGATGAGCAGCAGTCCCAGCCCGGGCAGCCAGTCCGCATAGGCGACACGCCCGGACCAGATGGCCCTGACTTCCGTGCCCCGGGGAACGTCGATCAGGACACCCGTGGACCGGGGCCCGGCCCCCCGCCGGTCGCCGAAGTCCCGGGCGAGCGGCCCCCGGGCGGGCCATTCCAGGCTGCCCTTCTGGTCGGCGAAGGGGGCCGAGTCAGGGACCGCCAGGTCCGCCACCGCCGCGCGCAGTTCCCGGATGAGGGACTCCAGGGCCTCGGCCTCCTCCTCCAGGGTCGCCACCTCCCGGCCCGAACGGCGGAGGGACGCCTCCAGGTTCGCCACGGCCCCGGCCCGATCGCCGCGGGCCGCCTCCAGGGCGGCCAGCTCCGTTTCGCGCTTGCGCTCCGCCTCGGCCAGGCGCCGGGCCTCGGTCCTCACCTGGGCCTGCACCTCCGCCAGGGTCGCCAGGCGCTCGCGCGCCGTGTCGATACGCCCGGCCCGGTCACGCGCCAGGTAACCGTAGAAGGCCAGCATCCGTCCCAGGCGCGCCGGATCCGCCTGGCTCATCACGAGCTTAAGTTTCGATTCACGTCCCGCCATCCAGGCGGACCGGACCTCGCCGGCCAGCGCGTCGGCGTCCCGGGACAGGGCCGCCTCCATTTCCGCCTGCCGGGCCCGGAGCTGGTCCAGCCGATCCCGGCTGGCCGCCCGCTCCCGGCGCGTAGCCTCCAGGGCCCGGGCCGCCCGCGCCACTGCCTCCTCCGCGTCCCGCAGGGCAGCCGCCTCCTCGCTGCGACGCTCGGTGTCCCGGCGGATCTGGGCCTGGAGATCGGCAATACGCTCCCTGAGCACCTCAAGCTGGCGCTCCGGGACCGGGTCTTCAGCGAACGTTGGCACGGCCGTCCCCAGCGCAAGCAAAGCGGCCAGGAGAACGACGGGGAGGCGTTGGCGCAGGAGAGGTGACACGGCGGGATGCATTCTTGAAGGCAGCGAGTGTATTCCATGGCCGGAGACGGGCAAGCCCGGCCCTCGTCCCGGTTATAATGGTCGGCTTGAATCTTTCCCGGAAGCCGCGATGGACCGTCTAGTCGAATACGCCGCCAACCACCCGTTCCTCGCGGGCGGCCTCGTCGCCGTGACCGTGCTGGTCATCGGCTATGAAATCCGCCAGCGGCTTCGGGGCGGGCGGGACATGGGCCCGCTGGAGGCCGTGGGCCTTATCAACAATGACGCCGCCGTTGTCGATGTCCGCGCGCCGGCACAGTTCGACAAGGGCCACGTGCTCAATGCGCGCAATATCCCCCTTTCGGACTTCGAGTCCGCCGGCGGCACCCTGGAGAACCTCAAGGGCCGCCCCGTCGTGGTCTACTGTGACAACGGCATGGCCTCCGGCCGGGCTGTGCAGATGCTGCGGGCGCGCGGGATCGAGGACGTGGTGAACCTGCGCGGCGGCCTCAACGCCTGGAAGGCGGAGAATCTCCCGGTGGTACGCGGCAAGGGACGCAAGAAGGGCAGCTCATGACCGGCGCCACGACCCGCGTAGAAATGTATCTCACGCCGTACTGCCCCTACTGCATGGCGGCGGTATCGCTGCTTCACGACAAGGGCGTCACCTGGGAAGAAATCCGGGTGGACCGGGAGCCGGAGAAGCGGCGGGAGATGGAAATCCGCAGCCGCCGCCGAACGGTTCCCCAGATCTTCATCGGCGGCCGGCACATCGGAGGCTTCGACGATCTGCGCGCCCTAGACCTTGCGGGCGAGCTTGATTCCTTGCTTGCGGGGTCGGACGAGACCGCCCGGAACCAGACACATCCCACCGAGGAATTGCGATGACTGATACCACCAACGACGGCGCTGGCCGCATCACTGTTGCGCTTCAGAAGGTCTACCTGAAGGACTGCTCCTTTGAAGCGCCCAACAGCCCGGAAATTTTCGGCGGCGAATGGCGCCCGTCCGTGACCCTGAACATCGGCACCAAGCAGGCGGTGCTCGGCGACGGCAATCACGAGGTTGTGCTGACCCTGACGGTCGAGGCTAAGCACGACGACAAGACCGCTTTCCTTGTCGAGGTCCAGCAGGCCGGAGTCTTCGTGCTGCAGGGTCTCAGCGACGCCGACAAGGGCCGCGTGATGGCGACCTTCTGTCCCCAGCAGCTGTATCCCTACGCCCGTGAGGCCATCGCCGACCTGTCGGGCAAGGGCGGGTTCCCCGCGCTGCACCTGCAGCCGGTGAATTTCGACGCACTGGCGGCCGAGGCCCAGCGACGGCAGGCCGCCCAGGGTGAGGCGGCGGAGTCCGCCGGCCAGCCGCCGGCGGAAGGCTGAGTCCCGTGACGGGCTCAGGCGCCGTCTCCCCCGAGGAGACCATCGCCGTACTCGGCGCGGGCTCATGGGGGACCGCGCTGGCCATCCAGTTCGCCCGCACCGGTCACCGCACGCTCCTTTGGGGCCTGCCCCAGGACCACCTGGACCGGCTGCAGGATGACCGGGAGAACCAGCATTACCTGCCCGGCGCCCCGTTCCCGGATGCGCTGGAGGTAGAGCCCGACCTTGACAGGGCGCTGGCCGAAGCCCCGCTGGTCGTGGTTGCGGTGCCGAGTCACGCCTTCCGGGAGGTCCTGGGGCGAATCCGCGCCCTTCTGCGGCCTGACGCCCACATCGCCTGGGCCACCAAGGGTTTCGAGCTCTCCACCGGCAAGCTTCCCCACCAGGTGGCCCGGGAGGTGCTTGGCCCGCACACGCCCCTTGCCGTGCTGTCCGGACCCACCTTCGCCAGGGAAGTCGGAATGGGCCTGCCCACGGCCATGACCGTGGCGGCCGCCGACGAAGCTTATGCCCGGCGCCTCGCGGAATGCGTTTCCGGGGAGTCCTTCAGGGCGTACACGTCGTCGGACATCGTGGGCGTCGAAGTCGGGGGTGCGGTGAAAAACGTGCTCGCCATCGGTGCCGGCATCAGCGACGGGCTCGGCTTCGGCGCCAACACCCGCGTGGCCCTGATCACCCGCGGCCTGGTGGAGATGACCCGGCTGGGGGTCGCCCTGGGTGCGCAGCCGGCGACGTTCATGGGCCTGGCCGGGATGGGCGACCTGGTCCTGACCTGCACCGACGACCAGTCCCGGAACCGCCGCATGGGCCTGGCCCTGGCCCGGGGCAAGACGGTGGAGGAAGCCGAAAAGGAAATCCGGCAGGTCGTGGAGGGTGTCCTGGCCGCGGAAGCGGTTCACCGGGTAGCGGCGGCCGCAGACGTGGAAATGCCCATCTGCGAGCAGATCTACCGGATTCTCTACGAGGGCGCGGAGCCGAAGGCGGCGGTGGCGGCCCTGATGGCCCGGGACCTCAAGAGCGAGTTCGCCCCCGGCGGCTGAGCCCGCCGGCGCTACCCGCCGCCTGAGTAATCCTGCTGGCGCCACGCCTCGTACACGGTCACCGCCACGGCATTGGAGAGGTTCAGGCTGCGGTTGCCCGGCCGCATGGGGATTCGCAGGCGGTAACTCTCGGCCACCATGTCCAGCTGGCCATCGCTCAGGCCCCGGGTCTCCGGCCCGAAGAGAAACGCGTCCCCCGGCGCGAACCCGGCCTGGCCCAGCAGGACACCGCCGCGGCTGGAACAGCACCACAGGCGAGGCTGACCGAGCGCCTCGAGGCAACGATACAGATCCGGATGGTGCGCGATGCGCGCGAACTCATGGTAATCCAGGCCCGCCCGCCGCAGCCGCGGCTCGTCGAGTTCGAAGCCGAGGCGGCCCACCAGGGACAGGGACGCCCCCGTATTGGCACACAGGCGTATGATATTGCCGGTGTTCGGCGGGATCTCCGGCTCGAATAGGATCACGTGGAACACGGGGCTTTGCCCTCGCGCGAATGCTGTTGCACGGGAGAACCAATGACAGCCCGACGGCCGGACAAATCCCTCGCCCTGGACTTCTGCGGCCTCGCCTTCGACTCACCCATCGTGCTTCTTTCGGGCTGCGTCGGCTTCGGGGAAGAGTACACACGCATCGAGGGCTTCTCCAACCGCGATGTCGGCGCCATTGCCCTGAAGGGCACCACGCTCGCGCCACGCCTCGGTAACCCGCCGCACCGGGTGTACGAGACCCCCATGGGCATGCTCAACGCCATCGGTCTCCAGAATCCCGGCGTGGACGCCGTGGTGGGCACGATTCTCCCGGAGCTGGACTTCGATGAATGCCGCTTCCTCGCCAATGTCAGCGGGTCCACCATCGACGAGTACGTAGAGGTCACCCGCCGCTTCGACGACTCCCCCATCGACGGTATCGAGATCAACATCTCGTGCCCCAACGTCAAGGAAGGCGGGGTGGCCTTCGGGAACTATCCCGACATGTCCGCCCGGGTAGTGGCCGCCTGTCGCCGCGTGACGTCCAAGCCGCTGATCACGAAGCTGTCTCCCAACCAGACCGACATCGCCGAAAACGCCCGGCGCTGCATCGAGGCCGGCACCGACGCCTTCTCCGTGATCAACACCGTCATGGGCATGGCGGTGGACGTGGAGCGGCGGGCGCCCGTCATCGGCAACGTCCAGGGCGGACTCTCGGGTCCCGCCATCAAGCCCATCGCGCTGCTCAAGGTTCACCAGGTGCACCAGGTGGCCCGGGAACACCGCGTGCCGATTATCGGGCAGGGCGGCATTCGTACGTCGCGGGACGCCCTGGAGTTCATCATCGCCGGCGCCACCGCCGTTGGGGTGGGGACGGCGTTGTTCTATGACCCGATGGCCTGCCGCAGGATGAACGCGGGCATCGCCGAGTACCTTTCAGCCCACGGCTTCAGCAGCGTCACTGAACTGGTGGGTACGCTGCAGTTGCCCGGCGAAGACCGGACCGCCGCAACCGGCTAATCGCCGCCGATGGTGAAAAGGGACCGCCGCTCCCGGCGGGGCTCTTCCTGGTATCCGGCGTCGAACTCCATCACTTCCCGGACGGGACCGGACGGCACCGGCTCGCCGTCCAGAACCAGCGGTCGGTAGCGCCACCGCCGGATGGCCGCCAGGGCATAGCGGTCGAACACGCCGGCCGGGCTGGACTCCACCACCTCGGGGTCGATGGGCCTGCCTTCCGCGTCCAGGTAAAACTCCATCACCACCGAGCCCCGGCGGGCCACCGTGGTCACGCGCCGGGGCCAGCGGGGGCTGGTGGTCGTCACCGGCCGCGGCCCGCTGCGCAGCAGTTCCGCCTCCATCTCGTAGCCAGTCCAGCTGGACGGAAGCAGCTTCACCGCGACCCGGAGGCTCGTGCTGAAAGGGACCGGCTCGCCGCCGCGGCTCATGGGGGGCAGGCTCCAGGACGCCACCTGCCCGACGATGGCCCGCGCCACGCTCTCATCGGCCAGCGGCTCGGCTACCTCGGCAGCCGAGATCTCCCCGGAAGCATCCGCCTGCACGTCCACCCACACCCGGAAGTCGACGATCTCCGAGGCCTTCAGAACAGTGTCCGCGACGCGGTAATGCAGCAGCACGCAGGCCGGATCGCCGGCAGCGAACCTGGCCCGTTCCACATGCCAGTGCACCGCCTCCAGCAGCTGGGGCGCACCCTCGACAAGCTGGATGTCGCCGGGCACGCCGTCCTGAAGGGAAACCCGGACGGTGGCCTCCATGTCCGTGTAGCGGGAGCTCAGCCTGCGGGGCAGGGTCAGCCGGTCGGCGACGGGTGCGCTCCCGTCGCAGTTGACGTAGTGGACGACGAAGCCGGGCGTCGTAAGCGTCTCGTAGTCCCCCGGCACCGGGCTCGCGGGCGGGGGCAACTCCGCCGCCGGCGGATTCGCGTCCGCAGCTACGGTGGCCTCCTGGCCCAGGGCCTGGAGCCCTGGCGCGAGAAGCAGGGCGGTGAGGGTAGCCACCACCCCCGGTCTCCAGCTGCGTCGCCGTCGCCTGTGGACCATGCCCGAACCATATCCAGAAGACCGTCCGGGTCGCAACGCGCAGCGCATTTTTTTGTTGCGCGGCGGAACGGCTGGGTCAAGAATCTCGCATCCTGACAACGCCCTGTCCCCGAGATCTGCACGCCATGTCCATGCCCGAACTGGCCACCCTTCACCCGGTGGCAATGACGCTGCTCATCTTCTTCGCCCGGATACTCGACGTGTCCCTCGGCACGGTGCGCACCATCGTGGTGTTCCGCGGCCGGAGGCTACTCGCGGCGGTCGTCGGTTTCTTCGAGATCATCATCTGGGTCCTGGCTGCCGGCCAGGTCCTGCAGAACCTGGACGACGGCTACCTCATCGTCGCTTACGCTGCCGGCTACGGGGCCGGCAACTACCTCGGCATCTGGCTGGAGGCCAAGCTTGCGCTGGGCCGGGAGATGGTCAGCGCCATATCCTTCAGGGCGGACGGGGGGCTGGCCAGGACCCTGCGCGAGAGGGGTTTCCAGGCCATAGACGTGGACGCGGACGCCGGCCGCGGACCCAGCGTTGACCTGGTGTTGACCATCACGCGGCGGCGGCGGGTCCCCGAGCTCATCCGCACCATCCTGGAGACGGACCCCGAGGCCCAGTACTCCGTCAGCGACGTCAAGCTCGCCCACGAGGGATTCGATCCCACCATGCTGTCACCGCGCTCCCACTGGGGATGGCGCGCCGTGGGCAAGCGAAAGTAAGCCTAGTCGTCCAGTCCCAGGTCGCGAATCTTCCGGGTGAGCGTGTTCCGGCCCCAGCCCAGCAGCCGCGCGGCCTCCTGCCGGCGCCCTCCTGCGGCCGCCAGGGCCCTGTCGATGAGGATGCGCTCGAACTCGGGCTGAGCCTCCGGCAGCAGGGGGACATGGCCCTCACGAAGCCGGCGGTCAGCCCAGTGGGCGAGGGCGTCGCTCCACGTCGTCTCGCCCGGGCCGCCGGCCTCGTCGCCGCCGGCCTCCGCGGGAAGGTCCGACAGACGAATTTCCCGGCCCGGGGCCACGACCGTCAGCCGCCGGCAGGTGTTCACGAGCTGCCTCACGTTCCCCGGCCAGTCGAAAGCGGAAAGGCGCTTCATGGCCTCGGGGGCCACGACCTTGGGCGGAACGCTGAGTTCGTCCGCGGCTTTCTGGAGATAGTGCTGCACCAGCAGCGGGATGTCCTCACCCCGCTCCCTCAGCGGCGGGATGCGTATGCGCATCACGTTCAGGCGGTGGTAGAGGTCCTCCCGGAAGCGGCCTTCGTCCACCGCCTGGGCCAGGTCCTGGTTCGTGGCGGCGATGACGCGCACATCCACCCGGAGGGCGACCTGTCCTCCTACCCGGTAGAACTCGCCCTCCGCCAGAACCCGGAGCAGTCGCGTCTGCAGCCCGGTAGGCATCTCGCCGATCTCGTCGAGAAACAGGGTGCCGCCGTCGGCCTGTTCGAAGCGGCCCGGCCGGCGGGACTCGGCGCCGGTGAACGCGCCTTTTTCGTGGCCAAACAGCTCCGACTCCATGAGCTCCGCAGGGATGGCGGCCATGTTCAGCGCCACGAACGCGCGGCCGGCGCGGGGGCTGTGCTGATGAAGGGCCCGGGCGACCAGTTCCTTTCCGGTGCCGGACTCGCCCGTGATGAGTACGGTCATGCTGGACCCGGCCAGGCGGCCGATGGCCCGGAACACGTCCTGCATGGAAGGCGCCTGGCCGATCAGGGTGGGCATGTCCCCGCGACGGCGGGGGGTCGGCGATTCGGCTCTCTCGGCGGCTGCCCGGCGCACGAGATCCACGGCCTGGTCCACGTCGAAAGGCTTGGGCAGATACTCGAAGGCCCCGCCCTGGTACGCGGCCACGGCGCTGTCCAGGTCGGAATGGGCAGTGATGACGATGACGGGCAGCTCCGGGGCGTCTTCCTTCAGCCTGCCCAGCAGCGCCAGGCCATCCGTGCCCGGCATCCGGACATCGGTGACCAGCACGTCTGGCCGGCTGCGCGCCAGGGCGTCCAGCACCGGGGCGGCGCTGTCAAAGCAGCGGCAGGCCATGCCGGCCTGCTCCATGGCTCGCTCGAGAACCCAGCGGATTCCCTCGTCGTCGTCCACGATCCAGACCTTCACGGGCTGGCTCAAGTGGCTGCCTCCTCGATGGGGAAAAGCATGCGAAACACGGTGCGGCCGGGCCTGCTGGCGAACTCGATGAGCCCGCCGTGGCGTCCCACCAGGTCCTGCGCCACAGCCAGCCCCAGACCACTGCCGCCCTCGCGCCCGGTCACCAGCGGATAGAAGAGGGTGTCCCGGAGATCCACCGGCACGCCCGGTCCATCATCCTCGATCTCCACGCAGGCCACCAGCCGGTAGGACCGGCTGCCGATGGTCTCGTTGGTCAGGGCCCGGGTCCGGAACACCAGGTGGCCGCGCCCGTCCAGGGCAACGAGGGCGTTCCGGGCGATATTCAGCATCGCCTGGATGACCTGATCCTTGTCCAGGCGCAGACGCGGCAGGCTGGGATCGTAGTCCCGGTCCACCGAGACACCGTCCCCGGCCTCGGCCTTGGCCAGCTTGCGCACGTGCTCCACGAGTTCGTGAATGTTGACCTGCTCCAGGGAGGGGGAACGGTCGGGGCCCAGCAGCGCGGTGGTCAGGGCCGCCAGCCGGTCAGCCTCGCGAATGATGAGTCCCGTGTAGTCCTTCTGGGCCTGGGACGCCAGCTGGCGGTTCAGCAGCTGGGCGGCCCCACGGATTCCGCCCAGGGGATTACGCAGCTCGTGGGCCAGCTGGCGGACCATGCTACGGCTGGCCTGGAGCTGGGAGAGCAGGGCGTTCTCCCGGTCCACGCGCAGCCGGCGGCTGGAATCGACCAGCTCCAGCAGGACTTCCGGCTCGGCCCCGGATCCCTCGGCAACGCTGAGGGCACAGTCGATGACCGGCGAGGTCTCCGCTGCCCCCGGGGTCGCAACCACCAGTCCCCGCCGGGCGAAACCCTGGCCGGTGTGCAGGGCCTGGCGCAGAAGCGGCTCCAGGGGCGCCAGGGCGGGAACCGCCAGCGGCAGGCTACGACCGGCGAGCTGCTGAAGGCTAATACCCAGCAGCTGCTCCGCCGACGGATTCGCGTAGGTCACCCTGAGGGCGCGGTCCACCACCACCACCGCGGTGGCCAGGCTTTCCAGGTAGTCGGCGGCGGCGGGAGGTCGGGGATCAGCCACCACCGGTGCGAGGACGCGGCCGCGGGCCCGGCGGCGAGGTCTGGGGATTGTTCGGATTCTGAAGCGACGTCTGGCGGACATAGAACGTCACCGGGTCCGTGGCGGCCACTTCGCGCCCGTTCTCGTCGACGATGGAGGCCCGCACCGTATGCTCGCCCCGGAAGACATTGCCCAGCGTGAAGGAAGTGGCCGCAGCCGGCACCTCCACCGCCTGGCCGTCCAGGAAGACGCGCAGCTCGTGATTGCCGCGGATCGCGGGTCGCACGTCCAGACTGACGTTCAGACGCCCCTCGATGTTCCAGAGGGTTTCCTCGGAGTCCGGAGAGGCGATGGCGAAACGCTGGTATCCCCCGTCAGAACCGGCGGTGCCGTCTTCTTGCTCCTCGTCGTCGGATCGGGATGGCGCGACGGACGGCGCCGAAAAGGTCTGAGCGCCGCTCACTATGACCTTTTCCGCGCCGGGGACCGGGCGATCCGAGTAGTGAACCACGCCGTTATCGTCCACCCAGCGCCAGAGCTCGGTGGCCGTGGCAGACGACGCCAGTAGCAGTATCGCGACCAGACAGACAGCTCGCATGGCGGGACCCCCGAACGCCCAGTGGCGTACAAGCATAGCGGCGCGAAGGCGGAACTGACAAAAAAAGCGGGCGGCAGGTTGAACCTGCCGCCCGAACTGCGTCTTCCAGACTCGTCAGACGCTGTAGTACATGTCGAATTCCACCGGGTGGGTGGTCATGCGCAGACGCGTGACTTCTTCCATCTTCAGGCCGATGTAGGCGTCGATGCAGTCGTCGGAGAAGACCCCGCCGGCCTTGAGGAACTCGCGGTCGGCATCCAGGGCCTTGAGCGCCTCCTCAAGGGAGTAGCAGACCTCCGGGATGTTCTTGGACTCTTCCGGAGGCAGGTCGTAGAGATCCTTGTCCAGCGGGTCGCCGGGATGGATCTTGTTCTGGATGCCGTCAAGTCCGGCCAGCATCATCGCGGCGAAGGCAAAGTACGGGTTGCCCGTGGAGTCGGGGAACCGCACCTCGATGCGCCGGCCCTTGGGGTTGGCGATATAGGGGATGCGGATGGAGGCGGAGCGGTTGCGGGCCGAGTAGGCCAGCTTCACCGGGGCCTCGAAACCCGGCACCAGCCGCTTGTAGCTGTTGGTCGCCGCGTTGGCGAAGGCGTTGATGGCCCGGGCGTGCTTGATGATGCCGCCGATGTAGTAGAGGGCTGTCTCGGACAGGCCGCCGTACTCCTCGCCGCCGAAGAGGTTCTTGCCTTCCTTGGAAAGAGACTGGTGGACGTGCATGCCGTTGCCGTTATCGCCAACCAGGGGCTTCGGCATGAAGGTAGCGGTCTTGCCGTAGCTCTGGGCCACGTTAAGCACCACGTACTTGAGCTTCTGGACCTCGTCAGCCTTCTTGACGAGGGAATTGAAGGCCACGCCTATCTCGCATTGCCCCGCGGTGGCCACCTCGTGGTGGTGGACCTCGGTAGTCATGCCCATCTCGTCCAGCACCAGGCACATGGCGGAGCGGATGTCGTGCAGGGAGTCAACCGGGGGCACCGGGAAGTAGCCTCCCTTGACGCCGGGGCGATGCCCGAGGTTGCCGTCGGGATAGACCTTCTCCGCGTTCCAGCCGGCTTCGGCCGAGTCAATCTGGTAGGAGGCGCCCCGCATCTCCGAGGACCAGCGGACATCGTCGAAGACGAAAAACTCGTTCTCCGGGCCGAAGTACGCGGCGTCGGCGATGCCCGTGGATTTCAGGTAGGCCTCGGCCCGCTTGGCCAGGGACCTGGGATCGCGCTCGTATCCCTGCATGGTGGAGGGCTCGAAGACGTCGCAGGTGATGATCACGGTGGTGTCTTCCGCAAACGGATCCACCACGGCAGTCTCGGCATCGGGCATGAGGATCATGTCCGACTCGTTGATGCTCTTCCATCCCGCGATGGAGGAGCCGTCGAACATCTTCCCCTCCTCGAACAGATCTTTGTCGACCTGCGACGTCGGAATCGTGACGTGCTGTTCCTTGCCCTTGGTGTCCGTAAAGCGAAGGTCGACGAACTTGACCTCCTTCTCCTTGATGACCTCGAGCACCTGCTTGGCTTTCATGGAAATCCTCCGAGTCTGGATTGAGATAATGGCGGCCTCCCCGGACTCAGCTGCCGGGGTTGAGCTCGCCTGTATCGACACAGTGCTACCCGCTACAGCACGAACCGTGCCACCGCGTCACGGGCGCCGGATCAAGGGCTTCCGGATGGCGCCGAAGGCGGTGCGCACCACCGTGGTGCGCGGGCCTGACCTGCCTGCACCAGTATGGCTCGCGCGGGGCGTCATTGCAGGGCCCTGGGGTATACTTTCTTGCTGATTTTTGCCCGGTGAATCCTCATGGCTCCCGCCGCGACCGGCCGGCCCCCGGCCAACTTCCAGGACCTTCTGCTCCGTCTCCAGCAATACTGGGCCGAGGCCGGCTGCGTGCTGATGCAGCCCTACGACATGGAGATGGGCGCCGGCACGTTCCACCCGGCCACTTTCCTCCGGTCCATCGGCCCGGAGCCGTGGAGCGCGGCGTACGTGCAGCCTTCCAGGCGGCCTACGGACGGCCGCTATGGCGACAACCCCTTCCGGCTGCAGCACTATTACCAGTTCCAGGTCGTCATCAAGCCCTCCCCGCTGGAGATCCAGGACCTGTACCTGGACTCGCTGCGGGCAATCGGTATCGATCCCCTGGTCCATGACATCCGCTTCGTCGAGGACAACTGGGAGTCGCCCACGCTGGGGGCCTGGGGCCTTGGCTGGGAAGTCTGGCTGAACGGCATGGAAGTTACCCAGTTCACCTATTTTCAGCAGGTGGGCGGGCTCGACTGCAGGCCGGTGACCGGTGAGATCACCTACGGGCTCGAGAGGCTGGCCATGTACCTGCAGGGCGTGGACAGCGTGTTCGACCTGCTGTGGTCCGACGGTCCGCTGGGCCGGGTGACCTACGGAGACGTCTACCACCAGAACGAAGTGGAGATGTCCGCCTACAACTTCGAACAGGCGGACACAG
The DNA here is from genome assembly GCA_037383845.1 of Gammaproteobacteria bacterium. Classification (GTDB taxonomy): domain Bacteria; phylum Pseudomonadota; class Gammaproteobacteria; order Steroidobacterales; family XN24; genus JARRON01. The sequence goes on along the minus strand of JARRON010000004.1, from coordinate 42,708 downwards.
GCGTTCTGTTTGGCCATTTCGACCAGTACGAGCAGGCCTGCACGAGTCTCCTGGAGGCCGGGCTGGCCCTGCCGGCCTATGAGCAGGTGCTCAAGGCCTCCCACGCGTTCAACCTGCTTGACGCCCGCCGGGCCATCTCGGTCACCGAGCGCCAGCGCTTCATCCTGCGGGTGCGGACCATGGCGCGCCAGGTAGCGGAGGCCTACTACGCCAGCCGGGAGAAGCTCGGGTTCCCCATGCTCCAGGAAACACCGGAGGCAGCCAATGGCTGAGCGCGCGGACTTCCTTGTGGAGATCGGCACCGAGGAGCTGCCGCCGAAGGCGCTGAAGTCCCTGTCGCAGGCGTTTCACGACCGCGTCGTGGCTGGCCTGGCCGACGCCCGCCTGGCCTTCGGGGACGTGGAGTCCTTTGCGACGCCGCGTCGTCTGGCGCTGCGGGTCTCGGATCTCCAGACACGGCAGGACGACCAGGCGCTGGAGATGCGAGGGCCCCCGACCCGTGTCGGCCTGGCAGACGGGCAGTACACCAAGGCGGCCGTCAAGTTCGCCGAATCCAGCGGTGTTCCGGTGGACGAGCTCGTGGTGCAAACCACCGACAAGGGCGAATACCTGGTGGCCCGCCGCCGGGAGCCGGGCCAGCCGGCCGAAGCCCTGCTACCCGACGTCGTGCGTCGCGCCCTCGGCGAACTGCCTATTCCCAGGCGCATGCGCTGGGGGAGCTCGGAGGCGGAATTCGTCCGCCCGGTCCACTGGGTCGTAATGCTGCTGGGCGAGGACGTGGTGCCCTGCCGGGTGCTGGACACCGACGCGGGACGTCTGAGCCGCGGACATCGGTTTCATTCGCCGGGGACCCTCGAGCTCCGGTCGGCCGACGATTATTCGGCGGTCCTGGAGTCCCAGGGACGGGTCGTGGCCTCGTTCGAGGAGCGCCGGGACCGGGTGCGGGCCCAGGCGGAGGCAGAAGCGCGGGATGCCGGCGGGGAACTGGTGCTGGATCCCGGCCTGCTCGACGAGGTGACGGCGCTGGTGGAATGGCCGGTCGCCCTCTGCGGGGGCTTCGAGCAGCGGTTCCTGGAACTGCCGGAGGAAGTGCTCATCGCCACCCTGCAGGACCACCAGCGCTATTTCCCGGTGCGGGGCCAGGACGGGCGGCTCCTGCCCCGGTTTGTCACGATCAGCAACCTGGAAAGCCGGCAGCCTGAAGCGGTTCGCTCCGGCAACGAGCGCGTTGTCCGCCCGCGGCTTGCGGATGCGGCTTTCTTCTGGGGCCAGGACCGGAGCCGTCCCCTGGGCGAAAGATTCGAAGCCCTGGACCGCGTGGTGTTCGAGAAAAGTCTCGGCAGCGTGGGAGACAAGGCCAGGCGTGTGAAAGCCCTGGCTGAATACGTCGCCGCGGCCGGGGGCGGAGATACCGCCCTTGCCGGGCGGGCGGCAACACTGGCCAAGTGCGACCTGCTGTGCGAGATGGTCGGGGAATTTCCCGAACTGCAGGGCACGATGGGGCGCTACTACGCCGCCCAGGACGGAGAACCCGCCGAGGTGGCCCAGGCCATCGAGGAGCATTACCTGCCCCGGTTTGCCGGTGACCGCCTGCCGGCCACCATCACCGGCCGGATCCTCGCCCTGGCCGACAAGCTCGACACGATCGCCGGCATCTTCGCCATCGGCAAGCCTCCCACGGGCAACCGGGATCCCTTCGGCGTCCGGCGTGCGGCCCTGGGGGTGCTCCGCATCCTCATCGAAGGCGGGATGGACCTGGACCTGGACGGCCTGGTTCGCAGGGCGGTGGCGGCCCAGCCGGTGGAGACCGGGGAAGAGTTGCCGGCCCAGGTCTTCGATTACCTCATGGATCGCCTGCGGGGCTTCTACGCCGAGGGCGGCGCGGGCCTTACGGCGGGTCACGATGCCTTCGAGGCCGTCGCGGCGCGCCGGCCCGTCTCCATGACGGATTTCCACCAGCGGCTCAGCGCCGTGGTGGAGTTCTCCCGGCTGGATGCAGCCGAGGCCCTGGCAGGAGCCAACAAGCGTATCGCCAACATCCTCCGTCAGGCCGGCGAGCCGTCCGGCACCGGACCCGACCGGGACGCCATGACGGAGCAGGCGGCGATCGCGCTGCACGACGCCGTCCAGGCCGCGGCCCGGCAGATCTCGCCCCTGATAGAGCAACGGCGCTACCGGGAGGCGCTGGAGGTGCTGGCGGGACTGCGGGAACCCGTGGACACGTTCTTCGACGACGTACTGGTCATGGACCCGGACCCGGCCATTCGCGCTAACCGGCTCACCCTGCTGGCCAGCCTGAGGGGCCTGTTCATGAACATCGCGGACGTCTCGCGCCTGGGGACCTGACGTTGTGAAGCTGGTGGTCCTGGACCGCGACGGCGTCATCAACCGGGACAGCAGAGACTTCATTCGGTCCGTCGGGGAGTGGCAGCCGCTGCCCGGGAGCCTGCGGGCCATCGCCCGACTGACCCGGGCCGGCTGGACGGTGGTGGTGGCCACGAACCAGTCCGGTATCGCCCGGGGACACTTGTCGCTGGATGAGCTGGAGCGGATCCACGAGCGGATGCGGGCGGCGGCCGAGGGCGCGGGCGGGCGCATCGATGCCGTCTTCTTCTGCCCCCACGGGCCGGCTGACGGCTGCGACTGCAGGAAGCCGGCGCCCGGACTGTTCGGCCAGATCGAGGCCCACTACGGTGTCAGCGTGAAAGATGTCCCGGCCGTCGGCGATTCGGTCCGGGACGTGGAAGCGGCGCGGGCGGCCGGCGCCCGTCCCATCCTGGTGCTCACCGGCAATGGTCTGAGGGCCCAGGCGGCGCTGCAAGGCGAGAGGGCGCCGGAATGCTATGCGGACCTGGACGCCGTCAGCCGGGCGCTGGTGGGCGAGGAGGCCGGGTGATCTGGATCCGCTCCCTGCTGTTCACCTCGGTGCTGTTTTTGTCGGTGCCTTTTTACGCCACGGGTGCGGTGCTCGGGGCGCCGCTGGGCAGCGCCTTCGTCTACCGGTTCGCCGAAGGTTGGTCCCGGTTCAACCTTCGGGCGCTGAAGCTGCTGTGCGGCCTGGACTACGAGCTCGAGGGCGAAGAAAACATTCCCGGGTCGAACTGTATCGTCTACTGGAAGCACCAGTCGGTGTTCGAGATCATGGCCAGCACCCAGATCCTGCCCCGGCAGACCTGGGTGGCCAAGCGGGAGTTGCTCTGGCTGCCGTTCTTCGGCTGGGGTTTCGCCATGCTGGAGCCCATCAGCATCAACCGCGGCGCCGGCAGGAGTGCGGTGAAACAGGTCATCACCCAGGGCAGGGACCGGCTCGCCAGGGGATTCTGGCTGATCATCTTCCCGGAGGGCACGCGCGTGGCGCCGGGAACCACGCGGCGCTACGGCGCGAGCGGGGCCGCGCTTGCGGCGGAGACGGGCTGCCCCATCCTGCCCGTGGCCCACAACGCGGGGGACTTCTGGCCGCGGCGGGGCTGGCTGAAGCACCCGGGCACCGTCCGGATCGTGATCGGCCCGCCCATCGAGCCCGGGGGACGCTCACCGGCCGAGCTCAACCAGCTGGCCCAGGCCTGGATCGAGGGCAGGATGGCCGAAATCAGCCCGGCCTACGGAACCGTCGCAAAAAATGAGGTTAAAAGCGCCGAAATGCGGTGAGTCGCGGGCTTCAACGGCTAAAGGCGCCCAAATCCGCAAAAAGACAATAAAGTCTGTTATCTCCGTCGATTGTCGCCTGTTAGCGTCAATCTCCCTAGAACTGCTTCAAACGTCCAGATTGGAGACTGACAGCGCATTGCGCTCGATGAAGTCCCGCCTGGGCTCGACCTGGTCGCCCATCAGGGTGGTGAAAATATCGTCCGCAGCCACGGCGTCCTCGATCCGGACCTGCATCAGGCGCCGCGTGTCGGTGTTCATGGTCGTCTCCCAGAGCTGGTCCGGATTCATCTCACCGAGACCCTTGTAGCGCTGGATGCTCTGGCCGCGGCGCGCTTCGCCCATCAGCCATTCCACGGCCTCGCGAAAGCTGCCTACCTCCTGCCTGCGCTCGCCCCGCACCACGTAGGCGCCCTCGCCGATGAGGTCCGCCAGCTCGGAGCCCAGGCTGGCGATGCGCCGGTATTCGGCTGACTGGAAGAACTCCCTCTGGATGAGTCGGCTGGTCTCCACGCCGTGGTAGCGCCGGTCCACGCGGATGTCCCAGCCCGCCTGGTCGTCCGGGTGCTCCACGCCGAGGCGATACTGGGGCTGGTCCGGGTTCCCCTCGAGACGCTCCTGGAGGGCACGGGTCCATGCTTCCACCCGCTCCAGGTTGTCCAGGTCTTCCTCCGGGAGTACCGGGCTGTACAGAATCTGCTCCAGGACGCGCTCGTCGTACCTGCGTCCAATGCGGCCGATAATGGCCATGACCTCGGTATATTTGCGCACCAGCGCCTCCAGCCCGGGGCCCTGGAGAGGAGGGGCGTCAGCGGTCACGTACAGGGCGCCGCCATCCAGGGCCACGCTGGTCAGGTAGGCCGTCAGTTCAGCGTCATCCTTGACATAATGTTCCTGCTTTCCCTTCTTGATCTTGTAAAGCGGCGGCTGGGCAATGTAGACGTGGCCCCGCTCGATGAGCTCCGGCATCTGCCGGTAAAAGAACGTCAGCAGGAGCGTCCGGATGTGGGAGCCGTCCACGTCCGCGTCGGTCATAATGATGATTCGGTGGTAGCGAAGCTTGTCCGGGTCGAATTCTTCGCGGCCGATACCGCACCCGAGCGCCGTGATGAGAGTCCCCACCTCCGCGGACGACAGCATCTTGTCGAATCGCGCCTTCTCCACGTTCAGGATCTTGCCCTTCAGGGGCAGGATGGCCTGGTAGCGGCGATCCCGGCCCTGCTTCGCGGACCCGCCGGCGGAGTCGCCCTCCACCAGGAAAAGCTCTGACAGCGCCGGATCCTTTTCCTGGCAGTCCGCCAGCTTGCCCGGCAGCCCGGCCACGTCCAGGGCGCCCTTGCGGCGCGTCATTTCGCGGGCCTTGCGGGCGGCCTCCCGGGCCCTGGCAGCCTCGACGATCTTGCCCACGATGGCTTTCGCGTCCTGGGGATGCTCCAGCAGGAACTCCTCAAGCTTCTCCGCCATGACCGACTCCACCACGCCCTTGACCTCCGAGGACACCAGCTTGTCCTTGGTCTGGGACGAAAACTTCGGATCCGGCACTTTCACAGACAATACCGCGGTCATGCCCTCCCGGGCGTCGTCCCCGGTGGTCGCCACCTTTTCCTTCCGGGACAGATTCTCCCGCTCGATATAGCTGTTCAGCGTCCGGGTGAGGGCGGTGCGAAACCCTGACAGGTGAGTGCCACCATCACGCTGGGGAATGTTGTTGGTGAAGCAGAACATGGACTCCTGGTAGGCGTCGTTCCACTGCATGGCCACTTCCACGGCAATGCCGTCCCGCTCCGCCTGGAAGTAGAACACGGCCGGATGGATGGGGGTTTTGTTCCGGTTGAGGTGCTCGACGAAGGCCCGGATGCCCCCGTCGTACTGGAAGACGTCGTGCTGCTCGTCGCGCTCGTCCACCAGCTCGATCCGCACACCGGAATTCAGGAACGACAGCTCGCGGAGCCGCTTGGCCAGCACGTCGTAATGAAACTGGATGTTGGTGAAGATCTCGGCACTGGGCTTGAATCGCAGGATCGTGCCGGTGCGGCTGGTTTCCCCTTCGGTACGCAGTTCGTAGAGGGGCTTGCCCATGCGGTATTCCTGCCGATAAATCTGGCCATCCCGGTGGATGACCAGCTCCAGGTGCTCTGACAGCGCATTGACCACGGACACACCTACGCCGTGTAGTCCGCCGGAGACCTTGTAGGAGTTGTCGTCGAATTTCCCGCCGGCATGGAGGACGGTCATGATGACTTCCGCCGCGGAACGACCTTCCTCGGGGTGGAGATCTACCGGAATACCGCGGCCGTCATCGGTGACGGTGATGGATTCATCGGGATGGATCACCACCTTGACGGTGGTGCAGTAGCCGGCCAACGCCTCGTCGATGGCGTTATCCACCACCTCGAACACCATGTGGTGGAGACCGGTGCCGTCGTCGGTATCCCCGATGTACATGCCCGGACGCTTGCGGACAGCGTCCAAGCCCTTGAGGACCTTAATGTTTCTGGAATCGTAGGTGCGGGATTCGGTCATCGGCCAGGCCCGTGCAGATAAACTTCCGCATTATACCACCTGGGCCACCTGTCCCTGTTCCACGTGAAACACCCGGTCGGGCTCCACGGCGTCCAGCACGCGCTGATCCAGCCCGGTCAGAAATACCTGGAACGGCAGCGTCCTTACGTAAGCCAGCATGGCTGCCAGCCGCTGCCCGTCAAGCTCCGCCGCCGGGTCATCCACCAGGAGGACGCCCCGGCCGTCCCACAGCGGCGCCAGGAGCCGCGCCTGGCCCAGGACCAGGGCGGCGGCCACCAGTTTCTGCTGACCCCGGGAAACCCAGCCCCGGGCCTTGTGGGACTCGAAGGTCACGTTGATATCCGCGCGATGAGGCCCCGCCTGGGTGGTGCCAAGTCGCCGATCCCGGTCCCGGCCGGCCTCAAGGGCCGCCCCGAGTGATACCCGGCCTGCGTGCCCGGGCCGATACTCCAGCTCCACGGCCTCCCCCAGCAGCGCCGCTGACGCCTCCTGCACGGGCGCGGCCAGCAGTGCCAGTACCTCAGCCCTGAGTTCATCCAGCGCCCCGCCTGCTGCGGCCAGGTGCCGATCCCATACCCGCAGTCCGGAATCCGGTGTTCCCGCCTTGAGTGCCGCATTCCGCTGCCTCAGGGCCCGCTGGTAGTCCCGCCAGACGTGCAGGAACTGTGGTTTCACGTGAAACGCTGCCCAGTCCAGATACCGCCTCCGCTCGCCCGGTCCTTCCTGGACCAGACGATGGATCTCCGGATCAACCAGCTGCACCGGCAGCAGCCGCGCCAGGTCCGCGAGGCTCTCCACGCTCTTTCCCGCCGCCCGCGCCACCCACTCGCCCTGCCGGATTTCAACGCCGATCACTTCCCCTTCCACCAGATGCCCCACCACCCGGAGCATCTCGGCAGACTCCCGGATCGCCGCCTCACGGCGCCCGCCTCGGAACGTTCGGCCCCGCCCGAGGAAAAAAATAGCCTCGAGCAAGCTTGTCTTGCCCGAGGCATTGGGTCCTGTCAGGAAGTTCAGGCCGCCGGCTGGCTCGATCTCCACCCGCTCGAGACAGCGCAGGTTGTCAATGGCCAGCCGCCGCAGCGCCATCCGGTAACCGCGGCTACAGCCGCATCGGCATGACGACGTACTTGCAGTCGCGCTTTTCCTTGTCCTGGATGAGGCAGCTGCTGGAGGAGTCCTTGAACTCCAGCCGCACCTCATCCGATTCCAGGGCTCGCAAGGCCGCAATCAGGTATTCCGCATTGAAGCCGATTTCCAGGTCGTCGCCACTGTATTCGACCTCGATCTCTTCTTCGGCCTCTTCCTGCTCAGGGTTATGGGCCTGCACGACAAGATTGCCGTCTTTGACCTCCAGCCGAACGCCCTTGTACTTCTCGTTGGCCAGGATCCGGGCCCGGGACAGTCCCTCGATCAGCAGTTGCCGGTCCGCCAGCATCGGCGTATCGATTTCCTTCGGGATCACCCGCTCGTAGTCCGGGAAGCGACCGTCGATAAGCTTTGAGGTGAAACGGATCCCGTCCACCTCCACCCGCAGGTGGTTGGTCCCCACGGACACGGTGCATTCCCCGTCTCCCCCGATCAGCCTTTGCAGCTCCAAAACGCCCTTCCGGGGCAGAATCACCTGCTGCGGGGTCGCATCAGCACTGTCTACGGTGCACTCGCACAGCGCCAGGCGATGTCCGTCCGTGGCCACACACCGGATTCTGGGCCCGGCCACGTCCAGCAGCAGCCCGTTCAGGTAATAGCGAACATCCTGGTTCGCCATCGCGAAGTGGGTCTTCTCGAGCAGGCGACCCAGCTGAGACTGGGGCAGGGCCAGGGACTGGGCGGCCCGTATGTCCTCCACCGTCGGGAATTCCGCCGCCGGCAGGGTAGACAGGGTGAAGCGACTTCGGCCGGACTTCACGGTCACCTTGTCGCCGGACTGACCCAGTGTCAGGTCCTGACCCTCCGGCAATGCCCGGCAGATGTCCAGGAGCTTGCGTCCCGGGAGGGTAATCTCGCCGGTTTTCTCCACCGCGACTTCCGCCGTCGCAACGAGCTCCACCTCCAGGTCTGTGGCCGTGATGGCCACTCCTTTGTCCGATGCTGTTACAAGTACATTTGCCAGCACGGGCATGGTCTGTCGTCGCTCGACGACTCCCATGACGGCCTGAAGAGGCTCCAGAAGGGCTTCCCGGGGGGCACTCAGCTTCATCTCGCCACCTGTTAGTAAAGACTGAATATTAGATAGCTGTTGTTATTACAACGCAGACCTGGATCTGTGGATAACCTTAATTAATCTTTTATTTTCAGTAACTTAAATAAGTAACAACTGTACCTGACATCCGCGGTATCACGCCCGTACAACATGTGGACGGCCTGTGGACAGAAATGGCTCCTGAAAATGTGCACAAGTTATCCACATCACGCCGTCAGGGTTCTCAACAGGTTTTCGTAGTCCTCCCGGATCCGCATGTCGGACTCCCGGAGGGACTTGATGCGCTTGCAGGCATGGAGGACGGTCGTGTGGTCCCTGCCACCGAAAGCGTCCCCGATCTCCGGGTAGCTGCGCTCCGTCAGTTCCTTGGCCAGGCTCATTGCGACCTGGCGCGGCCGGGCCACGGCGCGGTTGCGCCGCTTTGACATGAGGTCAGCGACCCGGATCTTGTAGTACTGCGCCACCGTCTTCTGGATATTCTCGATGGTTACCAGCCGGTCCTGCAGCGAGAGGAGGTCACCGAGGGCCCGCTTCGCAAACTCCATGGTAATGCCCTGGTCCAGGAACCGGGACGTGGCGATGACACGACGCAGGGCACCTTCCAGCTCACGGATATTGGATCGGATGCGCTTGGCGATGAGGAAAGCCACTTCCGACGGCAGCGTCACGCCCTCCGCGGCGGCCTTCTTCATGAGAATGGCGACGCTGGTTTCCAGTTCGGGTGGTTCGATGGCCACGGTCAAACCCCAACCGAAGCGCGTCTTGAGGCGGTCCTCCAGGCCATCCACCTCTTTCGGATAGCGGTCGCAGGACAGCACGATCTGCTGGCGCTCCTCGAAAAGCGCGTTGAAGGTGTGGAAAAACTCTTCCTGGGAACGCTCCTTGCCGGCGAAGAACTGGATGTCGTCGATCAGCAGTGCATTCAGGGACCGATAGGTGCGCTTGAATTCGTCCATGGTGTTGTTCTGGAGCGCCCGGACCATGTCGCTCACGAAACGCTCGGAGTGCACGTAGGCCACACGGGCCCCAGGCACCTGTTCTATGATGGCGTTGCCTACCGCATGCATCAGGTGGGTCTTGCCGAGACCCACGCCGCCGTAGATGAAGAGCGGGTTGTAGGCTGTGCCGGGATTCTGCGCCACCTGGAAGGCCGCGGCGCGGGCCAGCTGGTTGCTCTTGCCCTCGACGAAATTCTCGAAGGTGAAATCTACGTTCAACCGGCCGCCGACGTGAAAGGCCCGTCCGGCGCGGGATACGGAAGCTGCGTCCGGGGGCGGCACCGCGGGCATGATCGCTGCGCGGCTGCCCACGTCAATGGAAACCTGGACGGAACTCCCGCCAGGCAGTTCGGCGATCACCTCCCGGATACGGTCCAGATAATGCCGCCGGATCCACGTCACGACGTAGGGATTCGGGGCCAGCAGGCGCAGGCGCTGATCTTCACCGGTTGCCTGGAGCGGCGCCACGTAGGTGTTGAACTGGTCCGGGGACAGCTCGTTACGCAGTCGATTCAGGCACTGTTCCCAGACGGCGGGCACCATGGCTTCTTCGGGGTCGCTTGGGGCGGGAAGGCGAGGCAGTCTATACCGCGAGACTGCAGTTATCCACAGGCCGGGGAGAGGCAGGGTCTCCAGCCCCTCAGGTTGACAGTCTGGCGGGGCCTGCGTACGATTCTGCGCCTTTTTGCGGGCCCGAATGACCGGCGCCCCCGGATCAGTCAAGGCGTTTGTTATGAAGCGTACGTATCAGCCGAGCAACCTGCGTCGCAAGCGGACCCACGGCTTCCGCGCCCGCATGGCCACCAAGAAGGGTCGCCAGGTTCTTGCCCGTCGGCGCGCCAAAGGCCGGGCCCGCCTCTCCGTCTGATACGGATCAGGTCGGGGCAGCCGAGGCAGTCGTCCGGGCAGGAAAGCACTCCTTTCCCGCCAGCGTCCGCCTGAAAACACCCGGGGACTTCCGTCGGGTGCTAAAGTCGGGTCGCCGGCGCTCGGACGCGCTGTTTACCGTGATTACCTGCCCTGCAAACGGTGCCTGCCCACGTCTGGGTCTGGCCGTCGCGCGGCGCGTATCGGGGTCGGCGGTCGCCCGGAATCGAATCAAGCGACTGGTCAGAGAGCAGTTCCGGCTGCATCGCGAGGCACTGCCGTGCGTGGATATCATGGTCATGGCGCGTGGGCCCGCGGCGAAGTCCGGTAACCGAGCCATCGCCCGCAGTCTGGAAACACATTTCCACCGGATTCAACGATCATGCGCCGGCTCGCCGTCTTCCTGATCCGCTGCTATCAGCGCCTGCTGAGCCCCGTGCTGGGGATCAACTGCCGCTACCTGCCGACCTGCTCCAGCTACGCCGCCGAGGCCATCGAGCGCTACGGGCTGCTCAGGGGCGGGTGGCTGGCAGCCCGGCGCATCGGCCGCTGCCATCCATGGGGCGGCCACGGTTACGACCCGGTGCCGCCCGGCCAACATCCACACGACTCCCGGCTGCCCTAGATGGATAACCAGCGAATCTTTCTCTGGATCGCTCTTGCGCTGATTTTCTGGCTCAACTATCAGGCCTGGATGACCGACTACGGGCCGGCACCGGCGACGCCGGCCAGCCAGACCGGGACGGCGGCAGACCCGGAGGCCGGGCTGCAAGCCCCCGCCGCTGACGCCCTGCCGGACCTGCCGGGGGCGGAGCAGCCCGCCCCTGAGCAGCCTGTCACCGAGGTAACCGGCCCCGGCCCGGCGGGCAAACTCATTACCGTCAGGACGGACGTGCTCGACGCCCGCATCAGTCTCTCCGGCGGTGACCTGGTCTCCGCGTCCCTGCCCACCTATCCGGTGACCAAGGACCATCCGGACGTTCCGGTCCAGCTGCTGAGCCTGCAGCCTTCCAGGCTGTTCGTCTTCCGCACGGGCCTGCGCGCCCGGGACGACGGCGCCACGACCGGACCCGACACCCCTTTCCGGGCGGAGCAGGAGCAGTACGAACTGGCGCCCGGCGCAGACGTGCTGGAGATCCCCCTGGTAGCCGAGCTCGGCAACGGCGTCACGGTGACCAAGACCTGGCGTTTCGAGCGCGGCAGTTTCCGCGTGGAACTGGACCAGGCGGTGAGCAACCAGGGGTCCCAGCCGTGGACGGGCGCCAGCTATCTCCAGATCCGGCGGCTCCACGTGCCCAAGGAACGTTCTTTCACGGACGTGGACAGCTACTCCTTCATCGGCCCGGTCATTTACAACGGCGACAAGTACGAAAAGCTCGACGTGGGGGACCTGGTCGGGGAACCGGTGCAGTTCACCACGGCTTCCGGCTGGGTGGCGTCCATTCAGCATCATTTCCTGGCGGCCGCCATCCCGGGTGACGGCCAGGCGGCCTACAGTGCGACCGCCCGCCCGGACGGGCTGTCTCTTCTCTCGGGCGTGCGCTCGCCGGTGCAGGTGGAGGCCGGGGGCTCTCACCTGTTCACCGACCGGCTGTTCGTGGGACCGAAGCTCCAGGACCAGCTGGAGGAGACCGCGCCCAAGCTCCGTCTGACCGTGGATTACGGCTGGCTAACCATCATTTCCCAGCCGCTGTTCTGGCTGTTGTCCAAGATCCACGACGTGGTCGGCAACTGGGGCTGGGCCATCATCATCATGACCGTCCTGATCAAGCTGGTCTTCTACAAGCTCTCCGAGACCAGCGGCAAGTCCATGGCCAAGATGCGCAAGCTCCAGCCGCGGATGAAAGCGCTGCAGGAGCGCTATGCGGACGACCGGCAGAAGCTTTCCCAGGCCATGATGGACCTGTACAAGCGGGAGAAGGTCAACCCGGCGGCGGGATGCCTGCCCATCCTGGTGCAGATGCCCGTGTTCCTCGCGCTGTACTGGGTGCTCCTGGAAAGCGTGGAAATGCGCCAGGCCCCGTTCATGCTGTGGATCAACGACCTGTCGGCCAAGGATCCCTACTTCATCCTGCCGCTGCTGATGGGCGTCACCATGTGGATCCAGCAGAAGCTCAACCCGGCGCCGCCGGATCCGGTGCAGGCCAAGGTCATGCAGGTACTGCCGGTGATTTTCACCGTGTTCTTCGCCTTCTTCCCCGCCGGCCTGGTCCTGTACTGGTTCGTGAACAACCTGCTCTCCATTCTTCAGCAGTGGCGGATCAACCGGGTCGTCGAGAAGATGGGCTAACCGTCGGATGAAGCCGCTTCCCCCGCGGCTTCCACGAGCTCCGTCTCCACACGGATTTCGGATTCCAGGGTGCGGTGCACCGGGCACTTGCCGGCGATGTCCACGAGGCGCGCCCGCTGGTCTGCGTCCAGGTCCCCGGCAACGGCCAGGCGGCGCGTGAACCGGTCAACCTTGCCTTTCTTCGTAGCACAGTCGGCGCAGTCCGCGGCGTGAATCTTCTCGTGGCGCACCTCGACGCCCACGGAGGTGAATTCCCACTTCTTGTGCTCCAGGTAAAGCCGAAGGGTCATGGCGGTGCAGGAGGCCAGGGCCGCCGCCAGCAGGTCATAGGGGGAGGGCCCCTGGCCGTCGCCTCCCGCCGAGGGAGGCTCGTCGGACACCAGGTTGTGACCGGCCACGTTCATCTCCGTCAGGAAGCTGCCCGGCTCAAGCTCCGCCCTCACTGCGCCCTCGCTGTCGGCAGTGCCCTCGGCGACCTTGTCCGGCAGGTACCGCGACGCCCAGGCGGCTATGACGTCCGCCGCGTAGGCGGCATCGGCCTTCCCGGTGAGCAGGTGGCCTGCCCGGTCCAGGCTGACAAAGCTCTTGGGATGCCGGGCATGGCGAAAAATCTCCGATGCGTTTTCGATGCCCACCACGGTATCCACGGGGGAATGGAGAACCAGCAGGGCGCAGTCCAGCTCCTCCACCGATTCCGGCAGCGGATGGGCCTCCAGGTCCTCCAGCAGCTGGCGTCCGACGCGGAAGGTGCGGCCGCCCAGGTCAACTTCGGCCGATCCCTCGGCCAGGATCTCCTCCCGGGAGCTGTCCAGGATCCGGAGGAGGTGGCGCGGGCTCGAAGGCGCCCCGAGGGTCGCCACCGCCCGGACCGTGTCCAGGGAGCGCGCGGCCTCCAGCACCGCCGCGCCCCCCAGGGAATGTCCCACCAGGAGTTCCACGTCGCCGTGGTGCTCGCCCAGCCAGCGGGCCGCCGCGAGCAGGTCGGCAACATTGCCGGAGAAGTCCGTGTCCGCGAAATCCCCCTCGCTCTCCCCCAGGCCAGTGAAGTCGAACCGCAGCACGCCGAAACCTCTTTCCGCGAGGGCGCGGGTGATGCGCGCAGCGGCCAGGCTGTTCTTGGTGCAGGTGAAACAGTGCGCGAACAGCACCCAGCTGCTGGCCTTCCTGCCCGCGGGCGTCGCCAGCCGGCCCGAAAGCTTGTGGCCCCGGGCGCCTGCGAACTCGACTCGCCCTTCGTTCATGGTCCATGCTCCCCTGATCGTGGCTGCCACCACTTTAGCGTTTTTGCTCCCCCATGACCCTGCCTGGTGACCGCGACACCATCGTGGCGATTGCCACGCCGCCGGGCCGGGGTGGCGTGGCGGTATTGCGCCTGTCCGGGCCCCGGGCGACCGCCCTCGGCGCCCGCGTGGCCGGTCGCCTGGCGGCGCCCCGCCAGGCGGGGTTACGGCACATTCGTGATGCCGAGGGACAGGTCATCGACCAGGGACTGGTACTGCATTTTCCGGCGCCGAACTCCTTCACCGGGGAGAACGTGGTGGAGTTTCACCTCCACGGCAGCCCGGTGGCCGCGGCCGCCCTGGTCCGCACACTCGTGGAGCACGGCGCCCGGGAGGCGGGGCCGGGGGAGTTCACCCGCCGGGCTTTCCTCAACGGGCGCATGGACCTGGCCCAGGCCGAGGCCGTGGCGGATCTCATCTCCAGCAGCTCCGAGCAGGCCGCGAGGGCGGCCATGCGGTCCCTGGACGGGGCCTTCTCCCGGACCGTGGAGGCGCTGGTGGCATCCCTCACCGACCTGCGCATGCGCATCGAGGCGGCCATCGACTTCCCGGAGGAGGAGGTGGATTTCCTGTCCGACCCGGAAATCCGGTCCCGCCTGGGGTCTCTGCTCGAAGCGTTTGGACCGATCCGCGAGACCGCACGGCAGGGCCGGCTGCTGGGAGACGGTATGACGGTGGTCATCGCAGGCGTGCCGAACGCCGGCAAGTCCAGCCTCCTCAACCGCCTCGCGGGCTACGAGGCGGCTATCGTCACCCACCTCCCGGGCACCACGCGGGACGTGCTGCGGGAAGATATCGACGTGGACGGGATGCCACTGCACGTGGTGGATACCGCAGGCCTGCGGGAGCAGGCCGACGAGATCGAGACCGAGGGCATCCGCCGGGCCCGGGCAGCCATGGAGAAAGCCGACCGGCTTCTGGTGGTGGTCGATGCGGCCACCGGCGAGATGCCCCCTGCCGATGCCTTGCCAGAAGGTGTGCCCGCCACGGTCGTGCGCAACAAGGTGGACCTGACCGGCGAGCATCCCGGCCTGGAGGAGGGCACTGACGACCGGCCGGTCCTGCGCGTCTCAGCGGTGACCGGGGCCGGCCTTGCGGCCCTCCGGGAACATCTCAAGGCCTGCGTGGGCTTCACCGGAGAAACCGGCGGGACCTTTTCAGCCCGCCGCCGCCACCTGGAAGCGCTGTCGAGGGCGCAGCGCCATGCGGCGGAAGCGCTGCATCAGCTGGAGGAATTCGCCGCCGGCGAGCTGGCGGCAGAGGAACTTCGGCTGGCCCAGGAAGCCCTGGGAGAGATCACGGGCCGGTTCACCAGCGAGGACCTGCTGGGGCGTATCTTCGCCAGCTTCTGTATCGGCAAGTAGGGGACTGTGGCGCCTGGGCCGGCGAATCAGTGATTGTTGCCCTTGGCCTTGGAAATGGACACAACCGAACCGGATCGGCCGGTCCGCCGCAGGGGCTTTTCCTCGGCCACCTGGTTCCGTCCGTGTTCCTTGGCGCGGTACAGGGCGTCGTCGGCGCGGCGCAGCGTTTCATCCACTTCCTCACCGTAGCGGAAGGTTGAGATGCCGGCGGAGACGGTGATGCGGATGCCCTCTTCGAAGACCTCCTTGGCCAGGGCGACCCGCAGGCGCTCGGCGCAGCGGCGGGCCCCGTCGCGGCCGGTTTCCGGGAGGATGCAGATGAATTCCTCTCCCCCGTAGCGGCCGAAGCAGTGGTTCCGCCGGCCTGTGGTCATCACGTCCATGGCCCGCAACTCGCGGCGGGCAAGGTCGGCGAAGCGGGTCAGTACCCGGTCACCGATCTGGTGTCCGTAGCGGTCGTTGATGCTCTTGAAGTGGTCGAGGTCGAAGATGACGATGGAGAAGGGCGCATGGCGACGCTCGGCCCGGGCGGCTTCTGTCTTGACCATCTGCATGATGTAGCGGCGGTTGTAAGCCCACGTCAGGTGGTCCCGGTCGGCAAGGCGGTGAGCGTCCTTGACCGCCTCCTGCAGGGCCTCGTTCTTGCGCCTGAGCTTGGCCCGCAGTTCCGCCACGTGGCTGCCGAAGAACACGCACCAGAGCAGGCAGGCTGCCAGCACCAGCAAACGCAGCCCTTCCCTGTAGGCGTCGAATGCCAGCGGGTCCCGGAAGAATTCCCAGGCCACCACGGAGACGTAGCCCAGGAGCGCCAGCATGCTCAGGCGGAGGAAGTCCAGCCTGTCCAGCCGGAAGATGCCGAAGAGCATCACGATGACGTAAACCACGAGCATGGTGCTGCGGTCGTCGCGGGCACCGGCCATGAGAATCATCACCCAGAACAGGGCTACCGCCACCTGGGCGAAGGTCATGGAGGGGTCGGGCTTGAGCAGGCTCTGGCCTGACCTAAGCAGGTGGAAGAAGTAGAGATTTGTCAGGACGACGCCGGCCAGGGAACCCCAGAACACCGGCGGAGGAAGCTCGAAAAACCCGGTAGCGAATCCGACCAGGGCAAGGGACACCCACATGGCGTACGAAGCCGCCGCCATGTAGAACCTCCGGAGCCGCACCGCCTTGCGCGCATCCATGTCCGCGCGCGGGCGAGCAGTCCTGAGTCCCGGGTCCTGTTCTTGCACGCCCGCTCCTCCAAGGCGCCCCGACGATCCTGTCGGGGCGAGCAGGGAGGATCGCCAATCCTGGCGCCGGGGTATGTGATGAAACTCTCAGAACCCCGCCCCGGGGCCGGCGGGGGGGTCAGCTCGTGCCCAGGATGCTCTCCCGGCGGTACCGTGCCCGGATCGCCAGCACCAGCAGTCCGGCGGCGGCCAGGGAGCTGGCCGCGCTGACGGCCACGAACAGCGGATCGAGCCGGCCGCCTTTGAAGACCTCGGTGATCAGCAGGTGCTGGGAAAGACTGGGCACCAGCATCGCGGGGAGGCTCGGCCCCATGCCCTTGAGACCGGCGAAGGCGATGGGAATGGTGGGGATCAGCAGCACCACCGACAGCCAGCTCTGGGCCTCCCGGTAGCTGCGGGTAAAGCTGGCGACGAACATCAGCAGGGCGGCGCCGAGACAGGCGAAGGGGATCATCAGCAGGAACATCTGGACCAGCACCAGCGGCCCGGTGTTGGGCCGGATGCCCAGCTCGGCGAAGGGCACGAACCTGAGGCTCACCGCGAAGGCAAGTATGCAGATCGCGCAGGCGATGAGCATGAAAGCGATGGTGGCGCCCAGCTTGCCGGCGATCAGCGCGTCCCGCCGGACGGGAAGGGCCAGCAGCGGCTCCAGGCTTCCCCGCTCCCGTTCCCCCGCCGTGGTGTCGATGGCGAGATACAGTCCGCCCATGAGGGTCGCGAAAATCAGGAAGTAGGTCACCATTCCCAGGATGAGCACCGCCCGGGACGCAGGCGTGGCCACGTCGATCTCCTGCATCACCATGGGATAAAGAAGCTCCGGCGCGATGCCCCGGGCGGCCATTCTCAGGGCCGATATCTCCCGGCTCCAGCCTTCCACGGCGGCCTCCACCCGGTTCGCGGCCTCGCTGGTTTCCCGGTCGGATGAGTCCCGCACCAGTTCCAGCCGCGCCGGCTCGCCGGCCCGGAGCCGTTGGCCGAAATCCTGCGGCACATGCAGCACCAGCTTCTCGTCGCCCCGCTCGACGGCGCGCCGCGCATCTTCCACGGAGCCGGCGAAGGGCGCCGGGTCCAGCGCGGCCTCCACCAGCCGCTCGGAAAGATGGGGTGCCCGCTCCAGCCCGATCACGGGCAGTTCGACGGACGCCCGGCTCCGCTCGATGGATCCGCCCAGGATCAGGGAGATCATGCCGCCGAACAGCAGGGGGCCAAACAGCGGTCCGAAAAGCAATGCCGCCATCAGCGTGCGCCGGTCTCGCAGTCCCTCGAGGAATTCCTTGTTGAGAACGACGCGCCACGGACTCATTCCGGGGACTCCCCGATGGCCCGCACGAACGCCTCCTCCAGGTCGGCGACGCCAGTGGCATGCCGGATCTCGTCCGGCGTGCCTCTTGCGACGACGCGGCCGTGGGCGATCACCACGATCCGGTCGCACACCGCGGCCACTTCCTGCATGACGTGGGTGGAAAAGAGGATGCAGATGCCGCGGGCCTTCAGGTCGGCAAGCAGCTGCCGCAGGCTGCGGGTGGCCATGACGTCCAGCCCCGAGCTGGGTTCATCCAGGATCAGGTTCGCCGGCTCGTGCACCATGGCCCGGCCGAGGGCGATGCGGGTGCGCTGGCCCTGGGAATAGCCCTTGGCGGGACGGTCCTGGAAGTCGCCCAGGTCCAGCAGTTCGGTGAGCTCGCCGAGGCGCGCCTCCAGTGCGTCGCCGGCAAGCCCCGCCAGGCGGCCGAAATAGCGGATGTTCTCCCGGCCTGTCAGGTGGGGATAAAGGCCGGCGCCATGGGGCAGCACGCCCATCCGGTGCCGAACCTCCACGGGATACCGGACCACGTCGATACCGTCGATCTGCGCGTTACCGGCGTCGGGCTTCAGGACTGTCGCCAGTATCCGGAGGGTGGTGGACTTGCCCGCGCCATTGGGGCCGAGAAGACCCGTGATTTCACCGTCCGCGGCGCTGAAGGACACGTGCTGTACGGCCCTGACTTCGCCGAATCGCTTTTCCAGTCCGTCCACCCGGATCATGGCGCCGGTCCGGAGTAGTCGAGGAAGAACGGCTGGGGTGCGAGCCGGTCCAGGCATGCGGCATCGAGGCCGCCCGGGTCGGGCTGTCGCACGAACGTGCTGAGCAGCCGCGGAGCGCAGCCGGCAGCTGCCACGCCGTGGCCCATGCCGGGGGCGACGAGGTGGCGGCTGTCGGGCAGGGCCCCGGCCACGATGTCGCCATACGCCGGCGGCGTGACCGGATCGTATTGTCCGGAGAGGATGAGGGTGGGGACGGTGTCATTCAGCGGCACGCGCAGATCCTCGTCCATGCGGCCCCTGGGCCAGTCATGGCACATGGCCTGCAGCGCTTCCACCTGCCGGAAGCCCAGGTACGTCGCCTCGAGACGGGCGCGCTCGGCTTCGTCGATGTGCACGAAAGGAAGATCTTCGGTGCAGACCACCGCGTTGTGCATGCCCAGGGCCAGGGATTCCGACAAACCTTCCATTGCGAGCAGGGACTGGGCCGCAAGGCCCTGGGGCCGGCCGCCGGCCGCCTCGTGGATAAGCAGGGGCAGCAGGGCCGCGGAGTCGTCGGTGTAGGAGAGCAGCCGCACGCCCACGGCCACGTCGACTTCCGTCAGCCGGACGGACTCCGGCTCGCCCGTGCGCGGATGGGGCATTGAGAACTCCGCGGGCGAGGCCGCCAGGTCCCGCCGGAGGCCGGCGAACCGGGCCTCCAGGTCACCGAAGCGGGCCTCGCAGTCGGCCTGTGCCCGGCAGCGGGAGAAGATGGTTTCCAGCGCCGCCTGTGCATTAAGAGGCACGTTGGGTCCGAGAGGGACTTCCGGCGGAATGACGCCGTCCAGGATCAGAGACGCGGTGCGCTCCGGATAGCGCCGGGCATAGTGCTGGGCTACCCGGGTGCCGTACGAGGCCCCGTACACGTGCAGCCGCTCGTAGCCGAGCAACTCCCGGACGGCTTCCAGGTCCCTCACCGCCACGCTGGTGGTGAAGAGCCTCGGGTCGTGGGGCAGCACCGCGAGACACTGGCGCGTTGCCGCCCTGGCGGCCTCCGGGGAAAGGATCTTGTCGGGACCCTCGAAGACGGGACAGTCCATCCTGGCGGATCCGCCGGTGCCCCGCTGGTCCACGAGCACGATGTCGGTGTGCTTGCCGGCCTGCGCGAAGGCTCGCTGG
Source organism: Gammaproteobacteria bacterium (assembly GCA_037383845.1). Taxonomy (GTDB): domain Bacteria; phylum Pseudomonadota; class Gammaproteobacteria; order Steroidobacterales; family XN24; genus JARRON01. Next base: position 23,123 of record JARRON010000004.1, on the reverse strand, counting down.
AAGGACGCGTAGAATTCCCGCGCCGAGCCACCCGGGCCGCCTGCCAGGACCGTGAGCGCCTCGCCGGGCTCGCGGGGGGTGGGCGCCGGGATCACGGCCACGGCCAGCCCCAGGACCTTGCCGGCAGGTTGCGCCGGGTCCAGGGGCACGCTGACGGTGGTGCAACGGGCCTCCACCATCCGCACCCCGGCGGAATCCGAGAAGGTGCAGGGACTCAGGGAGGCGGCGGCAAGGGCGAGGGTGGCGAGCACGATGGCCGAAAAGCTTGCCGCCGGCTGCGACGCCTGTAAAGCGAGGCCGCGGCGGCGGTTATCATGTCGGTCCCTGGATCAACCCGAACCCGGGCAGCGCCGATGGAGCATCCGGAACAGTTCGATCTTATCGTGGTGGGCGGTGGCCACGCCGGTACAGAGGCCGCCCTGGCGGGCGCCCGCATGGGCGCCCGTACCCTTCTGCTGACCCAGAACATCGAGACCCTGGGCCAGATGAGCTGCAATCCTGCCATCGGCGGGATTGGCAAAGGGCACCTCGCCCGGGAAGTGGACGCCCTGGGCGGGGCCATGGCCCGGGCCGCGGACGCTGCAGGCATCCATTTCCGCACGCTGAATGCCCGGAAGGGTCCCGCCGTCCGCGCGACCCGGGCCCAGGCTGACCGGGCCCTTTACCGGCGTGCCATCCGCGCCGCCGTGGAGAGCCAGCCGGGCCTGACGCTCTTCCAGCAGTCGGTGGAAGACTTGCTGGTGGAGGCCGGCGCGGTGGCTGGCGTGACCACGGCGATGGGCCTGGTATTCCGCGCGCCCGCAGTGGTGCTCACCGTGGGGACCTTCCTCGCCGGCCGCATCCACGTGGGCGAGCAGACTCACGCGGGCGGCCGGGCCGGTGACGCTCCCTCCACGGGCCTGGCGAGGCGGCTCCGCGAGATGGATTTCCCAGTGGGGCGCCTCAAGACGGGCACGCCGCCCCGCATCGACGGCCGCAGCATCGACTACTCCAGGCTCCGGGAGCAGCCGGGCGACGAGCCGCGGCCGGTCTTCAGCTTCGTGGGCCGGCCGGAGGACCATCCCCGCCAGGTGCCGTGCTGGATCGGCGCGACCAACGAACGCACTCACGACATCATCCGGGCTGCCCTGCATCGCTCGCCCATGTACAGCGGCGCCATCGAGGGCGTGGGACCGCGGTACTGCCCGTCGGTGGAGGACAAGGTTGTCCGCTTCGCAGACAAGACATCTCACCAGGTGTTCGTGGAGCCCGAGGGGCTGGAGGTCTCCGAGGTCTACCCCAATGGCATCTCCACGAGCCTGCCTTTCGACGTCCAGGTGGCGCTGGTGCGCAGCATGGAAGGGTTCGAGCAGGCCCATATCACCCGGCCGGGCTATGCCATTGAATACGACTACTTTGACCCCCGGGCCCTGGCGCCGACCCTGGAGACCCGGAAAATTCCCGGCCTGTTCTTCGCCGGCCAGATCAACGGCACCACCGGCTACGAGGAAGCTGCGGCCCAGGGACTGCTGGCCGGAATCAACGCGGTCCTGAAGCGCCGGGGCGACTCGCCCTGGGTGCCCGCCCGGCACGAGGCCTACCTCGGCGTGCTGGTGGACGACCTGGTCACCCGCGGCGTCACGGAGCCGTACCGCATGTTCACCAGCCGGGCCGAGTACCGGCTCCTGCTCCGGGAGGACAACGCCGACGAGCGGCTCACCCCCGCAGGCCGAAGGCTCGGGCTGGTGGACGACTCCCGCTGGAGCCGGTTCGAGGCCAAGCAGGCAGCGGTGGAGGACGAGACCCGTCGACTCGCCGGCTGTCTGGTGCGGCCGGGACGGCTGTCGGCCGCAGAGGTCGAGCGCCTGCCGGGGGGCCGCCCCTCCCGGGAGGTCAGCGCGCTGGAACTGCTTCGACGCCCGGAGATCGGCCACCGCCATCTGGCGGCCCTGGAACAGGTCGGAGATCCCGGGCTGTCCGGCGAGGTGGCTGCCCAGGTGGAGGTCCGCGCGAAGTACGCCGGCTACATCCGGCGCCAGTCGGCGGAGATCGAGCGCCACCGCCGGAGCGAGGGCCTGGCGCTTCCCGGGAACCTGGATTACGAGGCGGTCCGGGGGCTGTCCCACGAGGTCCGGCAGCGGCTGGCCGATGCGCGCCCCGCAACCCTGGGCCAGGCCGCCCGCCTGCCGGGTGTGACGCCGGCGGCGGTGTCGTTGTTGCTGGTCCACCTGAAACGAATCGGCGGCGACTCGGAAGCGGTGGCCTAGGACCATGGATCGGCCAAGGGGGAAGGCCACGGTGCTCGTCCGGCTGCTGGCGGCGGGCGTGGGTTGCGCGCTGCTGGCGGCCTGCGGACCGGAGGCGGGGCCCCGGGGCGAGCCTCTCCGCCCGGGGGTGCAGATCCTCCACCGGGGCAACGGGGCGGAGCCCGCCAGCCTGGATCCACACCACTCCGTGGGCGGGCCGGCGGCCAATATCGAGCGCGACCTTTACGAGGGTCTGGTGTCGACTTCACCGGGGGGTGCGCCCACCTCCGGCGTGGCAGCCAGCTGGGAGGTGTCCCCGGACGGCCTGACCTGGACGTTCCACCTGCGTCCCAACGCCCGCTGGTCCAACGGGGACCCGGTCACGGCGGAGGATTTCCAGTTCAGCTTCCGGCGCGCCGTGGATCCGTCCACCGCGTCCGACTACGCTGACATCCTGGCGCCGGTGTTGAACGCGCGGGCCGTCACGGGCGGCAGACTGCCGCCGGAGGCGCTGGGGGTCGAGGCCCTCGACGGCAACACCCTGCGCATCCGCCTGGAAGGCCCGACGCCGTTTTTTCTCGAGCTGCTCACCCATCCCATGACCTTCCCGGTCCATCGGGAGAGCCTGGCCACGCACGGCGAGCGTTTTACCCGGCCGGGCAACCTGGTCAGCAACGGTCCGTTCTACCTCGCGGAGTGGGTCGTGGGCTCCCACGTGAAGCTGGGCCGGAACCACAATTACTGGGACACCCGGAACGTCGCCATCGACGAGGTGTACTACTACCCCACGGCCAACGAATCGGCGGAGCTGGCCCGGTACCGGGCGGGGGAGCTGGACTGGACCTATCATGTCCCGCACCAGCAGCTCGGCTGGATCCAGCGCAACCTCGCCGCCGAGGTGTCCACTCATCCGCGTCTCGCCGTGAGCTACCTGGGCATCAACGTCACCCACGCGCCCTTTGCCGACTCGCCGGAGCTCCGCCGGGCCCTGTCCATGGCCATCGACCGGGAACTCATCGTGCGGGCCGTGACCGGTGGCGGCGAGATTCCCGCCTACGGCTGGGTCCCGCCCATGGACGGCTACACGCCGCAGGTTCCTGAATGGGCTGCCTGGACCCGGCGCCGCCAGGTCGCCAAGGCCCAGATGCTCTACAGCGAAGCCGGCTACGATCCCCGGGACGCACCCCAGGTGGAGATTGCCTATGCCAGCGGCCCGAACAGCCAGCGACTGGCGGTGGCCATCGCCGCCATGTGGAAGGACGTACTCGGCATCCAGGCCAGCCTCAGGGCCGAGGAATTCAAGGTCTTCCTGCAGAGCCGGAGCGACCTGGCCACTTCCAGCGTGTTCCGCTCTGCGTGGGCGGCGGATTACCGGGACGTCTACAGTTTCGCCAGCGTCCTCCACTCCGGCTCCGGCCTGAGCGACACAGGCTGGCAGAACCCCCGATACGACGCGCTTCTGGCGGCATCTCTCAAGACCGGCGACCAGGCCAGGCGCATGGAGCTGCTGCAGGAAGCCGAGCGGCTGCTCCTGGAAGAACAGCCGGTGATACCGCTTTACTACTTCGTGACGACGCGCCTGGTGAAGCCCTGGGTGCGGGGCTGGGAGCCGAACCTGATGGACATTCATCCAAGCCGCCACTTCTACCTGGTGGATACCGGCCGGCCATGAGGGACCGCCGACTCCGGGCCGGACTGCTCGTCCTGGCGGCGGTCCTCGCGGCGGCCTGCGGACGCGGGGACGAGGAGCCTGCGGCGCCCCCTGGCGCGGCCGCGGATGACGAAGGCCGGGAGGTGGTCCTGCGCCGGGGCAATCCCGGGGAGCCGGGCACGCTGGATCCCCAGCGGGCGGAAGAGGAGACCAGCCGGGAGATTATTCGCGATCTTTTCGAGGGCCTGGTGACCGAAGCGCCTGACGGGAGCCTGGTGCCTGGCGCCGCGGAAAGCTGGTCCGTCAGCGACGATGGCCTCACCTGGACGTTCACTCTCCGCGGGTCCGGGCGCTGGTCGAACGGCGATCCGCTCACCGCGGCGGATTTCGTCGCCGGCCTCCGGCGGGCCGTGGACCCGGCCACCGGCTCCACCAGCGCCGCTCTGCTGTCGCCCATCGCCAATGCTGGGGCGGTGATCGCCGGGGAGGCCCCGGTGACGTCCCTGGGGGTAGACGCGCCGGACGAGCACACCCTGGTGATCGAGCTGGAAAGTCCGACTCCCTACCTGCTGGGCCTGTTGTCCAACACCTTCGCTTTTCCGGTGCACGGGCCCAGCCTGCAGGCCCACGGTGCCGGGCACGCCCGCCCCGGACGGCTGGTATCCAACGGCGCCTACATGCTGGATGACTGGCAGCCCCAGCGCCATGTCCGGCTGAAGCGGAATGCCCGTTTCAGGAGTCCGCCGGCCATCGATGTTGTGTACTTCTTTCCTCTGGAGGACCCGGCGGCGGAACTCAACCGTTACCGGGCGGACGAGCTGGACATCACCTCCCAGATTCCCCATTCCCGCTTCCGCTGGCTGAAGGAGAACCTGGGGGAGGAGCTTCACGTGGCGCCGTACCTGAGCACCCAGTTCTGGATGTTCAACATGCATCGGGCGCCCTTCGACGATATTCGGCTGCGCAAGGCCCTCACCATGGCTGTGGACCGGGAGCGACTGGTAGAGAGCGTCACCGGCCTCGGCGAGGTGCCGGCCTACGGGCTGGTGCCGCCGGGCACTGCGAACTACACGGCCCAGTCCTTCGAGTGGCGCGACTGGCCGATGGAGAGGCGGCTCGAGACCGCCCGGGCGCTGCTTGGGGAGGCAGGCTACGGACCGGACCGGCCCCTGGTTTTCGAAGTCCGATACAACACCGACGAAAACCTGCGGCGCGTTGCCACGGCTGTCGCAGCGATGTGGCGGGAACATCTGCCGGTGGAAGCGACCCTGGTCAACGAGGAACTCAGGGTGATGCTGGCCAAGCGTCGAGATCCCGCCCTCTGGGAGGTCATGCGCCTGGCCTGGGCCGGGGACTACAACGACGCCTCCAACTTCCTGGAGATCCTCCCGCCGGGCGGTGCGGTGGACGACACGGGTTTCTCGGATCCTGAATATGTCCGTCTGCTGGAGGCGGCGGCGGCGGAGAACGACCCGGCAGCGCGCCGCCGGCTGCTGGAGGCAGCCGAGCTCATCGTCCTGGAGCGGTACCCGATCCTTCCCCTGTACTACACGGTGAGCAAACACCTGGTGAAACCCTGGGTAAAGGGTTTCGCGCCCAATGTGCTCAATCACGTCTACTCGCGGCACCTGTCCATCGACACGGCCATGCGGGGTTTCTAGGCGACCGATGAAGACACGTCTTGCGCTGGTCCTGGCCATCGCCGCTGCGGCCGCGGCGGCCTGGCTGTGGCTGCCGCCCCCCGCGGACGAAAGTCCCGGCCCGGGTTCCGCCGCCGACCCGGGTGTCTTCACCCGGGGCAACGGCCCGGAACCCGAATCCCTGGACCCGCACCTGGCCCGTTCGGAGTCGGCACTGAACGTCCTGCGCGATCTTTACGAGGGCCTCACCACCCTGGATGCCCGGGGGCGGGTCATCCCCGGCGTTGCCGAGTCCTGGGAGACCAGCGAGGACGGCCTCCAGTGGACCTTCCGCCTTCGGCAGGACGCCCGGTGGTCCGATGGCGAGCGCGTCACCGCCGCCGACTTCGCCTGGAGTTTTGCTCGTCTTGCCGATCCCGCGACGGGCTCGCCCAATGCCCTGCTCCTGGCCCCCGTCCGGGGCGTGCGCGAGCGCGCGGCGGGGGCGGGGGATGCGCCGCCCCTGGGCGTGACCGCGCCCGGGCCGGCAGAACTGGTGATCCGGCTTGCGGAACCGGCCCCGTGGCTGGCCGAGGCCCTGGCCCACCCGGCGGCCTCGCCGGTCAGGCGGGACATCTGGGACGAGCACGGCCGGGGGCACGCCCGTCCCGGGACGCTGGTGGGTAACGGGGCGTTCCGCCTCGCGGAGTGGACCACGTCCTGCTCGAGCGGAACCGCGCGTACTGGGATGACGCATCCACGGGCGTGGACCAGGTGCGATATGTGCACCTGCCCGACCGGGCTGCCGAGTTGTCCCGCTACCGGGCCGGCGAGATGCACATGACCTACGGGGTGCCGGTGGCGCGGTTTTACTGGCTCGAGGAGAACATGCCGGAGGACCTGCGGGTGAGCCCCCAGCTGGCGGTGTATTTCTACGGGTTCAACACCCGCAAACCGCCCCTGGACGATCCCCGGGTCCGCCGCGCCCTGGCCCTGGCCGCCGACCGCCAGCTGCTGACCGCCCGTGTCATCGGCACCGGGGAGGCCCCGGCCTGCAGCCTCGTGCCGCCCGCGTTCCCGGACTACCCGGCCAGCACGCTGCCGGGCTGCCGGGAAGACCGCAGCACGCGGCTGGCGGAGGCCAGAGGGCTGCTGCGGGAGGCCGGCTACGGGCCTGACAATCCCCTTTCCCTCGAGATCCGCTACAACACCGGCGAGATCCATGACCGCATCGCAGTGGCGGTAGGCGCCGTGTGGCAGCAGGAACTCGGCGTGGAAACGGAACTGGTCCGGGAGGAATTCAGGGTGCTGCTGGGCAACGTCCGCGCCGGCCTTGTGACGGAGGTTTACCGGGCAAGCTGGATCGCCGATTTCGCGGACCCGGCGAACTTCCTGCAGATCCTTTCCTCGGACAGCCCGTTTAACGGCACCGGCTGGAAGGACGAGGAATATGACCGCCTGCTCGAGGGCGCCGCCCGGGCCGGCGACGGGGAGCAGCGCCTGAGGCTGCTGGCCGCGGCGGAGGCCAGGATGCTGGAACAGGCGCCGGTCATGCCCCTGTATTTCTACGCCAGCAAGTATCTCCTGAGGCCAGGGGTGGAGGGCGTGTACGACAACCCGCTGAACGTGCATCCGAGCCGCTTCGTTCGGCTTCCTCCGGATACCGCGGCCAGGTAGCGCCGGCGACCCCCGCTAGTGAACGGCGCCGGTGCTTCGGTTATGGTCCGGCGACAACAGGCCGGGTGAAGCCCGGCGGACACGGGAGTCGCGTTGCTCGCCTACGCATTCAAGAGGTTCCTGGGGGCCTGGCCCACGCTCCTGGTGCTGGTGACCCTGGCCTTCTTCCTGATTCGCCTGGCGCCGGGCGGTCCCTTCGACACGGAGCGGCGCCTGCCACCGGAAGTGGAAGCGAACCTGCGGGCCGCCTATCACCTGGATGCGCCGCTGCATGAGCAGTTCGTCCGCTACCTGGCGAACATAGCCCGGGGCGATTTCGGACCGTCGTTCCAGTACAAGGACTACACGGTCACCGAGCTCATCGCCGCGGGCTTTCCCGTATCCCTGACCCTGGGCGCCCTGGCGATGCTGCTGGCGTTGGTGGCGGGTGTCGGGGCAGGCACGATCGCAGCGCTGAGGCGCAACAGTGCGACCGACCACCTGGTGATGGGGCTCTCCATGACAGGCATTTCGGTGCCGAATTTCGTCATGGCGCCCGTGCTGATTCTGGTTTTCGCCGTTTATCTCGGCTGGCTGCCCGCCGGCGGGCTGGGAGACGGCTCGCCCGCCCATCTCGTCCTTCCCGTGTTCGCGCTTGCGCTCCCCCAGGTGGCGTACATCAGCCGGCTGACCCGGGGCAGCATGATCGAAGTCCTGAACAGTGACTTCATTCGCACCGCCAGGGCCAAGGGCCTGCCGGAGAGGACGGTGGTACTCAGGCACGCCATGCGGCCGGCGCTGCTGCCGGTGGTCTCCTACCTGGGCCCGGCCACCGCCGCCACCATCACCGGGTCAGTCGTTATCGAGCAGATTTTCGGCGTGCCGGGCCTGGGACGGTATTTTGTCCAGGGCGCACTGAACCGGGATTACACCCTGGTGATGGGTGTGGTCATCTTCTACGGTGCGCTGATCATCCTGCTCAACCTGCTGGTGGACCTGGCCTACGCCCTGCTCGATCCGAGGGTCCGCCATGGCTGAGGCGGTTGTGGCGACCGGGCTGTGGGGGGACGCGGGACGACGCCTGGCGGGGAACCGTCCCGCGGTGGCGGCCGGCGTCATCCTGGCGATCCTGGTCCTCCTGGTGCTCGCGGGCCCCCTGCTCAGTCCCTACAGCTACGACCAGACGGACTGGGACAGCATGTCGCTGCCGCCGGAACTGGCCAGTGGCCACGTGTTTGGCACGGATGCGCTGGGCAGGGACCTGTTCGTTCGCACCATGGAGGGCGGGCGGGTTTCCCTGGCCGTCGGCGTGGTGGCCACCCTGGTGAGCCTCGTGATCGGGGTGACCTGGGGCGCGGTGGCGGGCTACGCCGGCGGGCGGGCCGACCGGATCATGATGCGTATCGTGGACGTGCTTTATGCCCTGCCGTTCATGTTCCTGGTCATCCTGCTCATGGTGTTCTTCGGGCGCAGCATCCTGCTGATGTTCGTGGCCATCGGCGCCATCAACTGGCTGGACATGGCGCGAATCGTCCGTGGCCAGACCCTGTCGCTTAAGCAACGGGAGTTCGTGGAGGCCGCCCGGGCCATCGGCGTGCCGCCCGGCCGGATCATCCGTCGCCACATCGTGCCCAACCTGCTGGGAGTGGTGGCGGTATACGTCACCCTGACCATTCCCCAGGTGATCCTCGTGGAGTCGTTCCTGTCATTCCTGGGCCTGGGCGTTCAGGAACCCATGACCTCCTGGGGGGCGCTGGTGAACGAGGGCGCCCACGAGCTGGAACAGGCGCCGTGGATGCTGCTGATCCCCGGCGGGTTTTTGGCGCTGACCCTTTTCTGTTTCAACTTCCTGGGCGACGGCCTGCGCGACGCGCTGGACCCCCGGGACCGCAGGGAAGCCTGAGCCGTGCCGGTCCTGGATGTCCGTGACCTGTCGATCCGGCTGGCCACCGACGAGGGCAGCTTCAGCCCGGTGACCGGCCTGGACTTCGCCGTGGAGGCCGGAGAGATCCTGGGCATCGTAGGGGAATCGGGCTGCGGGAAAAGCGTGACTCTTCTGGCGCTCATGGGACTGCTGCCCGCCGGGTCCGCGACCAGCGGCAGCGTGGTCCTCGAGGGGCGGGATCTGCTCGATCTGGGGCCCGGGGCGCTTCGCGGCATCCGCGGCGCCGAGATGGCGATGGTCTTCCAGGACCCCATGAGCTCCCTGAACCCCTACCTGAGCGTGGGACGCCAGGTAACCGAGGTGCTCGAGACCCACCGCGGCCTCGGCAGGGACGAGGCCCGGCGGCTGGCCGGGCAGCTGATAGAGCAGGTCCACGTGCCGGACGCCGCCCAGTGCCTGGACCGCTATCCCCACGAGCTCTCCGGGGGAATGCGCCAGCGGGTGATGCTGGCAATGGCCCTGGCCGGGGAGCCCCGTGT
>JARRON010000004.1:0-13533 GCA_037383845.1 Gammaproteobacteria bacterium | reverse complement strand
TGGAGATCCGCGAGCGTTTCGGCACCACCATCGTGCTGGTGACTCACGACCTGGGGGTCGTGGCCGCCGTTTGCGACCGGGTGGCGGTCATGTATGCGGGACGCATTGTCGAGACCGCCCCCGCCGGACCGCTTTTCTCCGATCCCCGGCATCCCTACACCCGCGGCCTCCTTGCCTCCGTGCCTGACCCCGCCGGCGGACAAGCCAGGGGTATCCCGGGCGTTCCCCCGGACCCGCGGCAGCCGCAGGGCGGCTGTCCCTTCGAGCCCCGCTGCCCGGTGCGGATCGGGCTCTGCGCTGACCTGCGTCCCCTGCTGGAGCCCTGCGGCGACGGCCGGAGGGTGGCCTGTCATCTGGAGACTGGCGAGTGAGTCTGCTCGAGGTGCGGGACCTGGTGGTCGAGCTGCCTGCGACCGGCCGCCGGGGAAGCCGGCGCGCGGCGGTGCGGCCCGTTGACGGCGTGAGTTTCAGCGTTGCCGCCGGCGAGGCGGTGGGGCTGGTGGGCGAATCGGGCTGCGGGAAGAGCACCCTCGCACGGGCCGTACTGGGCCTGGTGCCTGTCAGCGGCGGCACGGTGCGGCTGGATTCCGACGAGCTGACCCGCCTGTCCCCGGCCGCCCTGCGGAAGCGCCGGGCCCGGATGCAGCTGGTGTTCCAGGATCCCCTTGCGGCTCTGGACCCGCGGATGACCGTGGGCGAGATCGTCGCGGAGCCCCTCACGGTCCACCGCCCGGAACTGTCCCGCGCAGAGCGGTCGGCCCGTGTGGCGGCGATGCTCGAGCGGGTCGGGCTGGCGGCGACGGTGATGAACCGTTATCCCCACCAGTTCTCCGGCGGCCAGTGCCAGCGCATCGGCATCGCCCGGGCGCTGGTCCTCAAACCGGACCTGGTCATCTGCGACGAGCCGGTGAGCGCCCTGGACCTGTCGGTGCGGGCGCAGATCCTTGCCCTGCTGTCGGAGCTCAGACAGGCGCTGGGGCTGTCACTGATCTTCATCGCCCACGACCTGGGCGCCGTGCGCCAGCTTTGCCAGCGCGTGCTGGTGATGTACGCCGGCAGGCTGGTGGAATGCGCGGAGACGGAGCGCCTGTTCATGGCGCCGTCCCATCCCTATACGCGGGCGTTGCTCAGCGCGAGCCCGCCTCCGGACCCGGCCAGGGCCCGTGCTATCCGCCCGCTGCCAGGGGAGCCGCCATCGCTCATGGATCCGCCGTCGGGCTGCCGCTTCCGGACCCGCTGTCCGCTGGCGGTCGCCGCCTGTGCGGCGGAGCGCCCGGCGCTGCGCCCTCTGGACGGCACCCAGGTGGCATGCCTCCGGGCTGAGGAAGTCACTACCCGGGTCGCCCTTTAGCGCAGGGGTGCCTCGCCCGGCGTAAACTCGAAGTCCGCCGACACGGTGGCAGTGACAAGTATGCGTCCCGGCTCGTAGGTTTCGCTGCCGCCGCCGGCTTCCGCGGCCAGCATGGTGCCGGCCCGGGCCACGGGGACCGGGGGGCGGCTTCTCCCGCCGGCGCTGACATGCACCGGCGCCCCCAGCCGCCCGCCCAGGGCCTCGGCGATCACCGTGGCCCGGTCCCGCGCGTCTTGTGCCGCTTCCGCCAGAGCCTGCCGCTCGATCTCCTCACGCCGGGAGGTCTCGAAGCGGGGCGGCGCGGCGTCCGTGACCCCCAGGCCAAGGGCCTGTTCCATGACGGGGCCCAGGCGGTCGAGGTCCTTCAGTCTCAGCTGCACGTCACGGCTTACGACGTAGCCGAGCATGCGTCGCTCACGGGTCTCCGGGTCGTAGTCGAACTCCGGGCGCACGCTGACGGCCGCGGTGGCGATGTCCTCCTGCTGCAGGCCAGCATCCCGGGCGAGGCGGATCAGTCGCTCCACGGACCCGGCCACCTCGTCCCTGGCTTCCTGCACCGTGGGCCGTCTCGCGGAGACCCCGAACGAGAGCCAGGCGATGTCCGGGGCCACTTCGAGCCTGGCCTCGCCGGTGGTGGTGACAAGGCGGCGGGAGGTCTCTGCCGCGACCGGGGCCGCGGCTAGCGTGACCACCAGTGCGAGCAGGAGGGCGGGGCGGGAAGGGTTCATAAGCAGCTCCTGAGGACGGGATGCCGGTGAAGACAGGATGCGAAGACGGGCCTGGAGGTTGCGGCCAAGTGGCATTTGGCCGGCTTCGTGATTACCATACCGGCCCGCTTTTCGCAGCATTGCGGCCACACCTGAAAGGATCTACGAAGCTCATGGCGAACAGAGCCTTAAGCCTTCTCGCCGTCGCCGCGGCCCTGTCCTGCGCCCCGGCAGTGGCAGACGAGCGTCCGGCCGTCGTGGAAACCTGCCTGGGTTGCCACGCCATCGAGAACTACAAGAACGCGTACCCGACGTACCACGTTCCCAAGCTCGGCGGCCAGCACGCCCAGTACATCAGGGACGCCCTGACAGCCTATGCCAACGGCGACCGGCCTCATTCCACCATGCACGCGCAGGCGGCGACCCTCTCCGAAGAGGAGATCCAGATCATCGCCGACTACTTCGCCGCCGCTGGCCAGTGAAGGAGCTTCCGATGACCCGCAGCATCGCTTTTGTGATCCTGGCCGCCGGCCTGCTGTCTGCCGGTGTGGCCCAGGCGTCGGGCAACGCCGCCCTGGGCAAGACCAAGTCCGCGCCCTGCGCCGCCTGCCACGGCGCCGACGGCAAGGGCACTGCGCCCAACTTCCCGGTGCTGGCCGGCCAGCACGCCAGCTATCTGGCCCACTCCCTGAAGGAGTACCGCAGCGGCGCGCGCAAGAACGCGGTGATGGCCCCCCAGGCCGCCGGTCTCTCGGATGCGGACATCGCCGACCTGGCGGCCTACTACGCCTCCCTCGAGGGACTTGAGACGCCCAGTCGCTAGTTCAGCCCGGCCCGCCGCGGGTCAGCGCCTTCCTGAATTCCGCTGCCCGCGCCCTGACACGCCCGAGTTCCGCGCCGTCCAGTCGCTCGAGGTTCTTCACCGCCAGCGCCATGCGGGGATTGCCGGCAAAGGCCTCGCGATGGCGCGCCAGGAAGTCCCAGTACAGGAACGTGAAGGGACAGGCATCTTCCCCGGTGCGCACCCCGGGGCGGTAGCGGCAGTCCGAGCAGTAGTTGCTCATGCGGTTGATGTAGGCGCCGCTGGCCGCGTACGGCTTTGAGCCCACGATGCCGCCGTCGCCGTGGAGGGCCATGCCAAGGGTGTTGGGCAACTCCACCCATTCCACCGCGTCCACGTAGACCGCCAGGAACCAGTCGCAGACCGCGCTGGGCAGCAGTCCCGCCAGCAGGGCGAAGTTGCCCACCACCATCAGCCGCTGGATGTGGTGCGCATAGCCGTGGGCCAGGGTGTCGCCGATCACCTGCTTCAGGCAGTTCATCGGGGTATCGCCGGTCCAGAAGAAATCCGGCAGCGACAGGTCGTGGCCGAAGTGGTTGAGGCCGGCGTACCGGGGCATGTGCCGCCAGTAGACGCCGCGTATGAATTCCCGCCACCCCAGGATCTGCCGAATGAAGCCTTCGGCCGCCGCCAGCGGCACGTCGCGATTTCGCCAGGCGGTCTCGGCCGCTTCCACTGCCTCCCGCGGGTCGAGGAGCTTCAGGTTCAGGGATGAAGAGACAAGGGCGTGGTACAGGAAAGGCTCCGACGACCACATGGCATCCTGATAACGGCCGAACAGCGGGAGCCGCTCGCTGACGAAGGCTTCCAGCGCCCGGCTCGCCTGCGCCGGCGTAACGGGCCAGGCGAAGTCGCCCAGGTCGCCCGGGTGGTCCGGGAAATGCCGTTCCACGTCGTCCAGCACGCCTCTCGTGATCCGGTCGGGCTCGAAGCGCGGCCGTTCGGGAAGGTCATTCGGGCCCGAGCGGCCGAAGCTCTTGCGGTTCTCCGTGTCGTAGTTCCAGCGGCCGCCGGCCGGTTCGTCCCCGTCCATCAGCACGCCGTGCTGCTTGCGCATCTTTCGGTAGAAATGCTCCATGACCAGCTGCTTCCGGCCCCGGGCCCACTCGTCAAAATCCTCCCGGCTGCAGTAGAAATGGGAATCGGGCAGCACTTCCAGGGGGACACCGAGCCGGCCGCAGGCCGAGCGAAGGGCGTGCTCCACCCGCCATTCACCGGGTTCGGTCACCAGCACCCGCTCCGGTCGCGCTTCGCTCACGGCGGCCTCCAGTCCCGCCGTCAGGGAGGACAGTCCGGCGTCCAGGTCCCGGTAGTCCACGTGCCAGCCGGCCGCGTCCAGCGCGGCGGCCCGGTGGCGCATGGCGGACAGGAACACCGCGATGCGCTGCTTGTGGCTGGGGACGTGGCCGGCCTCGCCACGGGTTTCCACCATCAGCACCCGCGCATGGTCGGGCTGCGTCGCTGCCAGGGCCGGGTTGGACGAGTCGAGCTGGTCCCCCAGCAGGAAAACGAGATCACGGGACATGGGTCTTTTTGCTCCTTGGCGCCGGACGCGGGAGAATCGCCGGACAGCCGACGAACCGGAGGGCTCGCGTCATGCCCGACCCCACCATCATAGATTTCGATGCAGGCATCTCGGCGGTGGACACCGAATACCTGCGCCCCGGTCTGGATGCCAGCCACATCGTGCAGCACCGTGGCAGGGCTGCCTTCGTGGATACCGGCACCAGCCACTCGGTGCCCCTGCTTCTGGCGGCCCTGGAGGCAAAACAGATTGCCCCAGAGGACGTGGACTGGGTTTTCCTGACCCATGTCCACCTGGACCACGCCGGCGGGGCTGGCCAGCTGATGGCGGCGCTGCCCAATGCCACTGCCGTCCTCCATCCCCGCGGTGCACCGCACATGGCGGATCCGTCCAAGCTCATTGCCGGCTCCAAGGCCGTGTACGGCGAGCCGAAGTTCACCGAGCTCTACGGCGAGATTCGCCCTATCGCGGAGGAGCGGATTCGGGCCGTGGAGGACGGCGAGCGCATCGACTTCGCCGGCCGCACCATGGAACTGATCCATACCGAGGGCCACGCGCGGCATCACTACTGCATCGTCGACCGGGAAGCGAATGCGGTGTTCACGGGGGACAGCTTCGGCTTGTCTTACCGCTGGTTCGACACCGCCGCCGGCCCGTTCGTCTTCCCCACCACGACCCCGGTGCACTTCGACCCCGAGGAGGCCCACGCAGCCATCCGCCGGATCCTGTCCTACGGCCCCGAGCGGGTCTTCCTCACCCATTTCAGCGGCGTGGACGATCCTGCCTCTCTCGCGCCGCAGCTACACTGGGACCTCGACGCCTATGTGCGCATCGCACGGGAGCAAAAAGACGCCCCGGACCCGAAGGTCGCGATCCAGAAGCGCATCACCGACTGGACCGTAGGCCGCCTGATGGAACACGGCGTGGACATGGACCCGACTCGCCGGGACGAACTGATCGCTAACGACATGGACCTGAATGCCCAGGGGCTGGCGTTCTGGATCCAGCGGGGAGGCCGATGATGGAAACATTTCGCGCATATCGCATCCACCAGGCCGGCAAGAGCGTGGAGGCGCGCTACGAGAACCTGACCCTGGACGACCTTTCGCCGGGGGACGTCGTCATCCGCGGCCGATATTCCAGCATCAACTACAAGGACGCCCTGGCGGCCACGGGGGCGGGCAAGATCCTCCGCCGGTTCCCCCTGGTGGGGGGTATCGACGTGGCCGGCGAGGTGGCGGCGTCCGAGGACAGCCGCTATGCCCCCGGTGACCCGGTGCTGGTCACCGGCTGTGGGCTGGGCGAGGACCACGACGGCGGGTACGCCGGTTACACGCGGGTCCGGGGCGACTGGGTAATTCCGCTTCCGGAGGGCCTGGACGCGGCCGACGCGATGCGCCTGGGCACGGCGGGCTTCACCGCCGGGCTTGCGGTTCACCGCATGGAGCAAAACGGGCTGTCGCCGGAGAACGGGCCGGTCATCGTGACCGGTGCCACCGGCGGCGTCGGCAGTCTGGCCGTGGACATGCTCGCCGGCCGTGGCTACCAGGTCACGGCACTTACCGGGAAGGCCGGCGAAGTGCCTTACCTGAAGGCACTCGGCGCCTCCGAGGTGCTCATCCGGGGCGAGTTCGAGATGGGAACGCGGCCGATGGAGAAGGCCATGTGGGCCGGGGCGGTGGACAACCTCGGCGGTGAGACACTGGCCTGGCTGACGCGCACCATGGACTTCTGGGGCTCCATCGCGAGCATCGGCCTGGCCCAGGGCCACAAGCTGGAGACGACGGTGATGCCCTTCATACTCCGTGGCGTCAATCTGCTGGGCATCAACTCCGTGGCGACGCCGCGGGCCCCGAGGCTGACCGTGTGGGATCGCCTGGCCGGCGAGCTCAGGCCGCGTCACCTGGACGAGATCGGCGCCAGCACCGTCGCGTTTAGCGAACTGCCCCACGCTTTCGAGGACTTTCTCGCCGGCAAGGTGCGCGGCCGGACCATCGTCGACCTGCAGGCCTGAGGACTCCGCACCGGCGGGCATAGGGGTTTTCCGAAGCTCCTCATTCGCCGCTGCGCGGGCAAGGCAGGCTAAACTTGCGGGTCCGCCGCGCTGCCACTGCGGCACGCGTTCAACGGGGTTCGCTTCGAAGGGGAAGGGCCATGTCCCAGCAATCCGCCGGCGCCCGTTTCCGGGCCGCCCTTGAGGCCGAGCGTCCGCTGCAGGTCGTCGGCACCATCAACGCCTACACCGCCCTGCTGGCCGAGCGCAGCGGGTTCCGAGCCATCTACCTGTCCGGCGCCGGCGTGGCCAACGCCTCTTTCGGTCTGCCTGACCTGGGCATGACCAGCCTGAACGACGTATGCGAGGACATCCGGCGGATCTGCGGGGCCACCCCACTGCCGCTGCTGGTGGACGCGGATACCGGCTGGGGCGGGGCGTTCAACATCTCCCGAACGGTCACCGAAATGATCCGGGCCGGCGCGGCCGGCCTGCATATCGAGGACCAGGTGTCGGCGAAGCGCTGCGGCCACCGGCCCGGCAAAGCCCTGGTGCCGGCGGCGGAGATGTGTGATCGCCTGAAAGCCGCGGTGGATGGCCGGACGGACGATTCGTTCGTCCTCATGGCCCGAACCGATGCCCACGCCGTGGAGGGCCAGGCCCCGGCCCTGGAGCGTGCCCGGGCCTACGTGGAGGCAGGGGCGGACATGATATTCGCCGAGGCCCTCACCACCCTGGACGAGTACAGGGAGTTCACCAGCGCCGTCGGCGTCCCGGTTCTGGCCAACATCACCGAGTTTGGCAAGACCCCGCTGTTCACTACCGCTGAGCTGGCGGACGCGGGCGTCAGGCTGGCCCTGTATCCGCTGTCGGCGTTCCGGGCCATGAGCGCGGCGGCGCTGGAGGTCTTCCGGACCCTGAGGGAGGAGGGCACCCAGGCTCCGGTCCTGGACCGGATGCAGACCCGGGCCGACCTGTATGAGGTGCTGGGGTACCACGATTACGAGAAGAAGCTGGACGCGCTGTTCTCGGCAGGGGACGGCACTCAGAACCACAAGGAGTAAAACAATGAGCGACAGCAAGAAGACTGGCGGCCTGGCGGGCATCACTGCGGGCGAAACCGCGATCTGCACCGTTGGCAAGGAAGGAGCCGGACTCACCTACCGTGGCTACGACATCTACGACCTGGCGGAGAATGCCCGGTTCGAGGAGGTCGCCTATCTCCTTCATTACGGAAAGCTGCCCAACCAGTCGGAGCTGGACGCCTACCTGGAGCGCCTGAAAGGCATGCGCTGGCTGCCGGACGCGCTGAAGTCCACCCTGGAAGTGGTTCCCGGCGATTCCCATCCCATGGACGTCCTGCGCACGGGCTGCTCCCTGCTGGGCAACCTGGAGCCGGAGGGCGGTTTCGAGAACCAGACCCGCGTTGCTGACCGCCTGCTCGCGGCCTTCCCGTCCATGCTGCTGTACTGGTGGCGTTTTCATGCCGACGGCAAGCGGATCGAGACGGAAACCGACGATGACAGCATCGCCGGCCACTTCCTGCACCTGCTGCACGGAGAGCCGCCGTCGGATTTCCACCGCCAGGTGCTGGACACCTCGCTCATCCTGTACGCCGAGCACGAGTTCAACGCTTCGACCTTCACCGCCCGGGTCATCGCCGCAACTCTGCCTGACTTCTATTCCGCGGTGACCGGCGCCATCGGGGCCCTCCGGGGGCCGCTGCACGGCGGCGCCAACGAGGCGGCCATGGAGCTCATCGAGCGGTTCGACAGCCCCGAGTCCGCGGACTCGGGGATCAAGAAGATGCTCGAGGACAAGGAGAAGATCATGGGCTTCGGCCACCGGGTCTACAAGACCCACGATCCCCGCAACAAGGTGATCAAGGCCCTCGCCCGGCAGCTGGCCGATGAGCGGAACGACAAGGTGCTTTACCCGGTTTCCGAGGCCATCGAAAAGGTGATGTGGGACGAGAAGAAGCTGTTCCCGAACACCGATTTCTACTCCGCCACCGCCTACCACTTCATGGGGATTCCGACGCCCCTGTTTACGCCGATTTTCGTCTGCTCCCGGATCACCGGGTGGTCCGCTCACATCATGGAACAGCGCGCCAACAACCGGCTCATCCGGCCGGCGGCGGAGTACGTGGGCCCCTCGCTCCAGGCCTGGGTGCCGATCGGGGAGCGGGACTGACCCGACCACAGGCGGAAGGCGGCTTGCCTTCCGCACCGGATTCATTTTCAGGAGTGACTTGAATGTCAGCCACGGATATTCGCTCGGCCAGGCGCCCGGACCCGGACAAGGTCCTGGTGGACATCGCCGATTACGTAGATGGTTACAGGATCAAGAGCGACACCGCCTGGGACACCGCCAGGTACTGCCTCATGGACACCCTCGCCTGCGGTTTCCAGGCCCTGGACTATCCCGCGTGCACCAAGCTGCTGGGCCCCGTGGTGCCCGGCGCTACCATGCCTGGCGGCACCCGGGTGCCGGGCACCAGCTACGAGCTGGACCCCGTCCAGGGCGCGTTCAACATCGGCGCCATGATCCGCTGGCTGGACTTCAACGACACCTGGCTCGCCGCGGAGTGGGGCCATCCCTCGGACAACCTGGGGGGCGTCCTGGCCGTTGCCGATTATCTTTCCAGGAAGCGCCGGGGAGAGGGCGGGGAGCCTCTGACCGTCCGGGAGGTGCTGGAGGGGATGATCAAGGCTCACGAAATCCAGGGCGTGATCGCCCTGGAGAACAGCTTCAACCGGGTGGGACTGGACCACGTGCTGCTGGTCCGCATCGCCACCACGGCGGTGGTCACGAAGATGCTGGGTGGCACCCGCGAGCAGATCATCAACGCCGTTTCGAACGCCTGGATCGACGGAGGCGCCCTGCGTACCTATCGCCACGCCCCCAACACGGGCTCCCGGAAAAGCTGGGCGGCCGGTGACGCGACCAGCCGGGGTGTGCGCCATGGACTGATCGCCCTGACCGGCGAGATGGGCTATCCGTCGGCGCTGTCGGCGAAGCGGTGGGGTTTCTGGGACGTGCTGTTCGAGGGCAAGGAATTCACCTTCCCCCAGGGCTTCGGCAGCTACGTCATGGAGAACGTGCTGTTCAAGATTTCCTATCCGGCGGAGTTCCACGCCCAGACCGCCGTGGAGGCGGCCATGCAGCTCCACGAGAAAGTCGCCGGCCGGCTGGACGAGGTCAAGGAAGTCATCATCGAGACCCAGGAGCCGGGCGTCCGGATCATCGACAAGACCGGTCCCCTGGACAACCCGGCGGACCGGGACCACTGCATCCAGTACATGGTGGCGATACCGCTGATCTTCGGCCGTCTCACCGCTGCCGACTACGAAGACGACGTCGCCTCGGATCCCAGGGTGGACGCCCTGCGGGACAAGATGAAGGTCAAGGAGAATAAGCGCTTCACCGAGGATTACTACGATCCGGACAAGCGTTACATCGGCAACGCGGTGCAGGTGTACTTCGCCGACGGCACCGCCACGAGCCGCGTGGAGGTGGAGTTCCCCATCGGCCACCGGAAGCGGCGCGAGGAGGGCATCCCAGTGCTGGTGAAGAAGTTCGAGTCCAGCCTGCGGGGCAAGCTGTCCGACGGCCAGTTCGAGCAGCTCAGGTCGCTCTGCGCCGACCGGGAGAAGCTCGAGGCCACGCCCGTGGACGAGTTCATGGCGCTGCTGGTAAGCGACTGATCAGGCGGTGTCGATGTCAACGCCAGGCCCGGCCCGGCGTTGATACAGGTTGCCCCTGCCCGCCGGGGGCGTCCGACCCGTGAAACAGGAGACCGCCATGATGTTCAGAACGGTGATGATGACGCTCGCGGCCGTCGCTTCATGCGCCCTTGCCGCCGATGCCCTCGCCCAGCGGCCGTCGCCCCTGGCCGGGCTGTCCGACGCCGAACGCGCCGAGCTCATGGAGGCGTGGGACGAGATGAGTCCCGGGGAGCGCGAGACCGCCCGGGAGGAAGCCCGGCAGCGGTGGGAGGCCATGACCCCGGAGGAGCGCGAGGCTCACCGGGAACAGACGCGCCTGCGCTGGGAGAGCATGGATCCGGAGGACAAGGCCCGGGCCCGGGAGCGCGCGGAAAGGCGCTGGCAGAACATGAGCGAAGAAGAGCGTCAGGACCTTCGGCAGCGTGCCCGGGAGCGCTGGCAGAACATGAGTCCCGAGGAACGCCAGGCCCACCGGGAACGGATGCGCCAGCGCTGGCAGGAAATGACCCCGGAGGAGCGTGCCGCGCGCAAGGGCATGATGGGCAACATGAAACCCGGCGAACCCGGCGCCGGCTCGAAGCCCGGGCGCGAAAAGAACAGCGACTAGCAGCCGGTGGTTGCCACCGGACCGTGGCCCGGCGACGCCGCCGGGCCACTTTCTTGTCCGCCACCAGCCGGAATCCCGGGAGCGTTATACTCTGCGGCCCGCCGGAGGCCTGCGTGGATCGACAACGACTGCTCGGTGACATTGAAGGGGGCCTGGAATCGCTCGGACTCGAGCATTCCGCCGGCTTTGCTGACGCGCTGGCCGACTACGTGGGGCTGCTGGATCACTGGAACCGGGCTTACAACCTCACGGCCGTTCGCCAGCCGAAGGACATGGTCGCCCGACACCTGCTGGACAGCCTGGCCGTGCTGCCCTTTATCGGCGCCGGCCCGGTGCTGGACGTGGGCACGGGGGCGGGGCTGCCGGGCCTGGTGCTGGCCCTGGCGCACCGGGAGCAGCCTTTCGTGCTCCTCGACGCCTCGGGCAAGAAGACGCGGTTCGTAGAACACGCGGCCCGGCAGCTGGGGCTGGACAACGTCAGCGTTGTCCGGGAGCGGGTGGAGGACTACAGGCCGGGGGAGGAATTCCCGACGGTGATAAGCCGGGCTTTTGCATCGCTGGAGGCGTTCGCCTCCGCCGCCGGCCACCTGGTAGGCCCGGGGGGCCGGCTCCTGGCCATGAAGGGGGAGCTGCCGGAGTCCGAGCTTGCGGACCTGCCGGCCGGCTGGCGCCTGTGCGGCGTACACCGCCTCCAGGTGCCGGGCCTGGATGCCCGGCGTCACCTGCTGGAGTTTATCCGCGGAGAGGCTGCACCGTGAGCCGCATCATCGCCGTGGCCAACCAGAAGGGCGGGGTGGGCAAGACCACCACCGCCGTCAACCTCGCCGCCTCGCTTGCGGCGACCCGGCGCCGTGTGCTGCTGGTGGACCTGGACCCCCAGGGAAATGCGACCATGGGCTCCGGCGTGGACAAGCGCCAACTCGAGGTCTCGTCCTGCGACGTGCTCCTGGGCGATGCGCCTGCCCGGGATGCGGTGGTGCGGGCGGAGCCCGGCGGCTACGACCTCATTCCTTCCAACGACGACCTGACGGCGGCGGAGGTCCGGCTCATCAACGAGTTCGGGCGGGAGACGCGTCTGCGGGCCGCGCTGAGGAACGTCGCGGACGAGTACGACTACGTGCTTGTGGACTGCCCCCCGTCCATCAACATGCTCACCGTGAACGCCCTGACCGCTGCCCACGGCGTGCTGATACCCATGCAGTGCGAGTACTACGCCCTGGAAGGACTCTCCGCACTGGTCAGCACCGTGGAGCAGATCCGGGAGGCGGTGAATCCCGGGCTGGAAATCGAGGGACTGCTGCGGACGATGTTCGATCCCCGGAACAACCTGGCCAACGAGGTCTCTTCGCAGCTGATCATGCATTTCGGGGACAAGGTCTTCCGCACGGTCATCCCGCGGAACATCCGGCTGGCTGAAGCCCCCAGCTTCGGAATGCCGGCCCTGTTCCACGACCGCAACAGCCGCGGCGCCCTGGCCTACCTGGCCCTTGCCGGCGAAATGATCCGGCGGCAGGACGCGGCGGCCTGAGCGCCGCCGGGCCCGCTCCGTCCCGGTCCTGGCTTTACCGCCATCCGGCTGGGGTAAACTGCCCGCCTCACGCACTGAAGTGAAACCCATGGCAGCCAAGAGACGCACACTCGGCCGGGGCCTGGACGCGCTTTTGTCCAGCGGCTCCAGGGAACCGGGCGCCGCACCGCCCGCCGCTGCGGACGGCGAGCTACGAGCCGTTCCGGTGGACCTGCTGCAGCGGGGCCGCTACCAGCCCCGGCTCGACATGCGCCAGGAATCCCTGGAGGAACTGGCCGATTCCATCCGGGCCCAGGGGGTCGTGCAGCCCATCGTCGTTCGTGCCCTGAAACAGCCCGGCGACGGCGCCCGGTTCGAGATCATCGCCGGCGAGCGGCGCTGGCGGGCAGCTCAGCTGGCGGGACTCCAGGAGATTCCGGCGGTGGTCCGGGACGTACCGGACGAGGCCGCTGTGGCCATGGCGCTCATCGAGAACATCCAGCGGGAGAACCTGAACCCGCTGGAAGAGGCCCGGGCCCTGGAGAGGCTCATCGGCGAATTCGAGATGACCCACCAGCAGGCCGCAGAGGCCGTGGGCCGTTCCCGCGCCGCGGTGACGAACCTGCTTCGCCTGCTGGACCTCTCCGCCGACGTCAAGGCACTGGTGGAGAAGCGCGAGCTGGAGATGGGCCACGCCCGCGCGCTCCTGGCCCTGGCCGACGCCAGCGCCCAGGCCGGCGCCGCCCGGCAGGTGGTCTCGAAGGGCCTGTCCGTGCGCGAGACGGAGAAGCTGGTCAAGCGGCTGCTCCAGCCAGCGAAGAAGCCGGCGGCGCCGGCCAGCCGGGACCCGGACATCCGTCGCCTGGAGCAGGACCTCTCCGACCGCCTGGGCGCCCGGGTGAGTCTCCAGCACGGCACCGCGGGGAAGGGGAAGCTGGTGGTCTCGTACAACAGCCTGGATGAGCTGGACGGGATTCTCGCCCACATCAAGTAGGGCCGGACGCGGCGGCGCCCCGCCATCGACTGATACCTGAGCCTCCCGACCCCGGCGACGGCGCACGATCCCCTGCCCCGTCGCCGAGGCCGGCAGGCGCGAGGGGCCCGGGTTCCCGGAATCCGGGATCCTTCCCCGGCGGTTCCCCGTTTCCCGCGATGGTCTTCGGCGGAGTCCCGGCCGGGGACGGCCGGGAGCGCCCCGGGCCGTTCACTCGCGGCCCAGGTCCCGGCCTGCCTCGTGTCTCCCCGTCGCTGGGAAGGCAAGCCCCGGCGAGGCG
>JARRON010000003.1:0-99088 GCA_037383845.1 Gammaproteobacteria bacterium | reverse complement strand
GTGGTGGCCAACGACGATTTCAGCCGGGACCTGGGCGTGCGCTTCGGCGCTACCTACGTGAACGACACCAGCGATGGCCTGTGGACGGTTACCGGCTCCGGCGAGGGCGCCGACACAGTTGTGGGCTCCGGTCTGGCGAACATCAACGACACGGGGCAGCCATTCCCGGTCGATCTCCCGGTGCTCAACGACCGGTACAACGTGAACCTGCCGGTGGCCAACCCGGCCGGCGCCCTGGGCCTGGCCATACTGGGCTCGGACTACCTGGTGGACCTGGAGATCTCGGCGGCCCAGGCCGAAGGCCGGGGCGAGATTATCTCCAGTCCGCGGGTCATCACGGCCAACCAGAAGGAGGCGGTGATCGAGCAGGGCGTGGAGATTCCCTACCAGGAGTCTGCCTCCAGCGGCGCGACTACTACCCAGTTCAAGAAGGCCGTGCTGAGCCTGACGGTCACGCCGCAGATTACGCCGGACGACCGCATCATCATGGACCTGGAGGTTACCCAGGACACCGTGGGTGAATTCGTGCCAAGCGCCACGGGTGGCCTGGTGCCCAGCATCGACACCCGCAAGGTGCTGACACAGGTGCTGGTGAACGACGGCGAGACGGTGGTGCTCGGCGGCATCTTCGAGACGGAGCGCCGGGACGAAGAGGACAAGGTGCCGCTGCTGGGAGATATCCCGGGACTCGGATACCTGTTCAAGCGCACCAACACGGCCTCCGCCAAGCGGGAGCTCCTGATCTTCGTGACGCCGAAGATCCTCCGCGAGGGCAGCAACATCTACTGAAGCCCCGATTCGGCGGACGGCTCTGCTGTCGTTACAATTCCGAGGCCGGCGCAAGCCGGCCTCGTCTATTGTGCGGTCCGGGAAACGTTATCGTGTCGCTGCCGAGCATCTTCCTCGTAGGCCCCATGGGTTCCGGCAAGTCCGCCGTGGGCCGACGGCTGGCCCGGCTGCTCGGGAGGCCCTTTCTGGACACGGACGCCGAGATCGAGGCTCGGACCGGGGTGGATATTCCTTTCATCTTCGACAAGGAGGGAGAGGCGGGTTTCCGGGCCCGGGAGAGGGCGGTGATCGCCGAACTGGCCCGCCCGGGCATTGTTCTGGCGACCGGCGGCGGGGCGGTGGTCTCGGCGGAGACCCGGGAAGTGCTGGTGGCGCGGGGACGGGTCGTCTACCTTGAGACCAGCATTGCCCAGCAGCTGGAACGCACCAGGATGTCCAAGAACCGCCCCCTGCTGGACACCCCGGACCCTGGGGCACGGCTGGAAGAACTCATGGCCCTGCGGGAACGCCTCTATCGCGAAGTGGCCTCGCTGGTCGTTAACACCGACGGGCGCCGGGTGGCATCCGTGGCCAGGGAGCTTCGGGACCGGCTCGTGGAAACCCCCGGGGAGGCAGACGCACCGTGCACGGACTGAGAGTCGAGCTCGGAGACCGCTCCTACCCGGTCCTCGTGGGCCGTGAGATTCTTGGTGACCCGACCGCGTGGTCGTCCCTGATGACGGCCCCGCAGGTGCTCGTGGTCACCAACGAGGTGGTCTCGCCCCTCTGGCTGGAGCCGGCCCTGGCCGGCCTCGGCGACCGGCAGGTTGCGACCCTGACGCTGCCCGACGGCGAACGATACAAGACCCTGGAGACGCTCTCCGTGGTGTTCGACACGCTGGCGGAGCATGGCTTTCACCGGGATGCCGCGATTCTGGCCCTGGGCGGGGGCGTCGTGGGCGACCTGGCCGGCTTCGCCGCGGCATGCTGGCAGCGGGGCGTGGACGTGTTCCAGGCCCCCACTACGCTGCTGGCCCAGGTGGACGCCTCCGTCGGTGGCAAGACCGCCGTCAACCATCCCGCAGGCAAGAATCTGATCGGCGCATTTCACCAGCCCCGTGCGGTAGTGGCTGACGTGGCGACCCTGGCCACTCTCCCTGACCGCGAGTTCCGGGCCGGCCTGGGCGAGGTCATCAAGTATGGGCTGGGGCTGGACGCACAACTGTTCGACTGGCTTGAGTCCCGGCTGGAGTTGCTGGTGGACCGGGATCCGCAGGTGCTGGAGCGGGCGGTTTTCTGGTGCTGCAGCCTCAAGGCGGAAGTGGTGGCGGGTGACGAGCGGGAGGCGGGCCGGCGAGCCCTCCTCAACCTGGGCCACACTTTCGGGCACGCCATCGAGGCCGCCACGGAGTTTTCCGAGTGGCTGCACGGCGAGGCGGTGGGCGCCGGCCTCGTGATGGCCTGCCGCCTGGCGGCGGCCGACGGCGCGATGAGCGGCGAGGACGCGGACCGCGTCGAGGCGATGGTGCGGGCCGCGGGACTGCCTGTGGCACCGCCGCCGGTGGGTTCCGCCCGGCTGAGATCCCTGATGGGAATGGACAAGAAGGTGTCCGGCGGCCGCCTCCGGCTCGTGGTGCCGGACGGCATCGGCAGCTGTCGCGTCCGGGACGACGTGCCCGGGCGCCTCCTGGACGCGGTGCTGGCCGAGGCGGACCGGGATGGATGAGCTGGCGCCCTGGGCGTCCCGGGAATCGGAATCGCCGGGCCGCAGGATCGAGGAGCCGCCGCCACGCTACCGGGGTGAGTACCACCGGGACCGGGACCGAATCATTCATTCCACGGCGTTCCGTCGCCTCGTCTACAAGACCCAGGTGTTCGTCAACCACGAGGGTGATCTCTACCGCACCCGGCTGACGCACTCGCTGGAAGTGGCGCAGATCGCCAGGACGGTGGCCGGCGCGCTGGGGCTGAATACCTATCTCACCGAGGCGGTGTGCCTGGCCCATGACCTGGGACATACCCCCTTCGGCCACGCGGGCCAGGAGGCGCTGAACCGCTGCATGCGGGATTTCGGCGGCTTCGAGCACAACCTGCAGTCTCTGCGAGTCGTGGACGAGCTGGAGGAGAAGTACGCCGAGTTCAAGGGCCTGAACCTGATGTTCGAGACCCGGGAAGGCATCCTCAAGCACTGCTCCGCCGCGAACGCCCGACAGCTCGGTGAACTGGGTGAGCGGTTCCTGGCG
Organism: Gammaproteobacteria bacterium; assembly: GCA_037383845.1. Lineage (GTDB taxonomy): Bacteria > Pseudomonadota > Gammaproteobacteria > Steroidobacterales > XN24 > JARRON01. Next base: position 96,077 of record JARRON010000003.1, on the reverse strand, counting down.
GGTCGGCAGCCTGCCCTGGAAGCCCAGCTGGCCAACGTCGCGGACGAGATCGCTTACAACAATCACGATGTGGATGACGGCCTGCGCGCCGGCCTGCTCACTGTCGATGAGCTGCGGGAGGCGGAGCTGTTCAGGGAACAGCATGATGCCGTGAAAGCCCGCTGGCCCGCGCTGGCGGGTCGCCGGCTGGTTCACGAGATCGTGCGACGGATGATCGGCCGGGTGGTGGAGGACCTTGTGGAAGCCTCCCGGGAGATCCTTGCGAAAGAACAGCCCGCGTCCCCGGAGGAAGTCCGCGACGCCGGGCAGCCCCTGATAGCCTTCAGCGCAGACGTCGGAGAAGCCCATCAGGCCCTGAAGCGGTTCCTGCGGCACCGGCTGTACCGCCATCACAAGGTGATCCGCATGACCACCAAGGCCCAGCGCACGGTCTCTGACCTGTTCGAGGCTTTCATGGCCGAGCCGCGGCTGATGCCGGACGAGTATGCGGACGAGGCGCGTCGCAAGGAGGCCTCCCACGGGCCGGCCGGCCGGGCCCGCGCAGTGGCCGACTACATCGCCGGCATGACGGACCGGTTCGCCGTCGACGAGCACGTCAGGCTGTTCGACCCCGCGGCACGGAGCTGACCGGCGCGGAATTGCGCAGCCGGCAGGAGTGCTAGAATTCGCGCCCGACCCACCGGCCGGAACCCCCCATGGCACCCAAGAACATCCCCGCCGAGGAGCGGCTCATCTTCGCCCTCGACGTCCCGGACTCGAGCCGGGCCCGCGAACTCGTCGAGCAGCTGGGCGACTCCGTCGTTTTCTACAAGCTCGGACTGGAGCTTCTCATGGCCGGCGGCTACTTCGAGCTGCTGGACTGGCTTGCCGAGCGTGGCAAGCGCATCTTCGTCGATCTCAAGTTCTTCGACGTGCCTGCCACCGTCGGCCGGGCCGTGGCCCGGCTGAATCACCGGGGCGTGACCTTCTGCACCGTCCATGGCAACCAGGGCATCATGGAAGCGGCGGCCCGGGCGAAGGAAGACGTCAGGGTGCTGGCGGTGACGGCGCTGACCAGCCTGGACCGCGGGGACCTGGACGACATGGGTTTCGCCTGTGACGTGCCGGAGCTCGTTTTGTCCAGGGCCAGGCGGGCCCTGGAGGCCGGCTGTGACGGTGTCGTCTCCTCCGGGCTGGAAGCGGAAATGCTTCGGCGGGAGCTGGACCATCGCCTCATGGTGGTCACCCCCGGCATCCGCCCCGTGGAGAACCGGCCCGCTGACGACCAGAAGCGCGTCGTGACGGTGGACCAGGCCTTCGGGCTGGGTGCCGACTACATCGTGGTAGGCCGTCCGATCCGCGATGCCGCCGACCCCAGGGCGGCGGCAATAGCCATCCAGAAAACCATTCGAGCGGCGGTGAGCACATGACCCAGGAACTGGCGAACGACCGATTCTTGCGGGCGCTGCTGCGGCAGCCCGTGGACCGCACGCCCGTGTGGATGATGCGGCAGGCGGGCCGTTATCTGCCGGAGTACCGGGCGACGCGGGCGAAGGCCGGCAGCTTCATGGACCTTTGCAGGAACCCGGAGCTGGCCTGCGAGGTGACGCTGCAGCCCCTGGAGCGGTACCCGCTGGATGCGGCCATCCTGTTCTCGGACATCCTCACCGTGCCCGACGCCATGGGCCTTGGCCTGTTCTTCGAGGCCGGCGAGGGACCGCGTTTCGAGCGGACGGTGGACTCCGAGGCGGCGCTGGCTGCGCTGAAGGACCCGGACCCCGAGGACGAGCTGCAATACGTGATGGATGCCGTGCGCACCATCCGGGAGTCCCTGGGAGGGCGGGTGCCGCTGATCGGGTTCTCGGGCAGCCCGTGGACCGTCTCCACTTACATGGTGGAAGGTGGCAGCAGCAAGAACTATAGCCGGATCAAGGGCATGCTCTACGCCCGGCCCGATCTGCTCCACGGGCTGCTGGAGAAAGTGACCCGGGTTACCATCCGCTACCTGCAGGCCCAGGTCGCTGCCGGTGCCCAGGCGGTGATGGTGTTCGACACCTGGGGCAGCATCCTGACGCCTGCAGCCTACCGCGAGTTCTCCCTGGCCTACATGGCGAGGATCGTCGAGGCCATGCCCCGGGAGCAGGAAGGCAGGCGTCTGCCTGTAATCCTGTTCACCAAGGGCGGCGGGCCCTGGCTTTCCGCCATGGCCGAAACCGGGTGCGACGCCCTGGGCGTGGACTGGACCACGGACCTTGCCGACGCCCGGGCCGCGGTGGGCGACCGGGTGGCGCTGCAGGGCAATCTGGATCCGGCCGTGCTCTACGCGCCGCCGGAGGTCATTCGGGCGGAGGTCCAGCGGGTCCTGCAAAGTTACGGGCCGGGTCCCGGGCACGTGTTCAACCTGGGTCACGGCATTCATCCGGAAGTGGATCCGGAACACGCCGGCGCCATGGTGCAGGCGGTGGTGGAGCTAAGCCCGGCGTTCCACGAAAGGGGCTAGGCCGACTCGCTGCTGTCGTCCGGCGGCGCCCAGGAATCGGTGGGCTCCCCGGCGAGGATGGCGTCCAGGATCTGGTTCTCCCGGGTGAAGATGGCGTCCAGGAAAACCCCGGAGCCCCGCATCTTCCTGAACGCGACGAATCCCCGCTCGATGAAGTCGTGGAGCTCCGAAAGTCCCGCCACCCGCGCGGGAGTGCGGGCCATCCGGACGGCGTTATAGATCATGGGCTTGAAGACCACGTCGTCCAGGGAATGGCCGACCTCGGCGACCAGTGCGATCTGGCGGCGGCGCTGGGGCTCGTTGTGGCAGCGGCGCCACGCCTCGGCATAAACGTCGGCATCCAGGCGATCCGTGACGCCCAGCTCACCCCACAGCACCGCCACCATGTCCAGATCCAGCTCCTGGCTGAGGGCATGCAGTTCGATGCCCTTGGAAATGGTGTGCACCGCCTTGCCGGGAAGCACCCGGGATATCAGCGGATACACGCGCTCGACGCCCTCGTCCCGGGCCGAGAAATCCCGGGCCCCGTACAGGTCCGAAAGAAAGAACTCCACTGCCGGCCGATAGCGCTCGCTGGCGAGGAGATCGCTGTAGGTGTGGCGCAGGCGCCGCGACTGCCAGTCCGCCAGGATGGCGCACTCCGGCCGCAGGCCGCTTTCGTCCACCTGGCGGAGCCGGGCCAGGCGACTGCGCTCGATCTGCTCAGCAAGACGCTCTACGGCCTCGTGACGGTCAATGTCTTCTGCCATGCCTGCGGGATTCTATCTCCCCCGGCCGCCGCGCGCCGTATTCCCATTTTTTGTTCGTCCTCCGGCATCCGGATTTCCCGAGCCGGGACCGGGACTTGGGCCGCCATGAGTGCTATCCTCGGGGTGTTAAACAGATGTTTGAGCCGGATTCCCAACGGGCCGGCGGAGGCACTGGAATGGCGAAGGACAACGGCAGCAGCGTCCTGCTGGACAACCAGGTCGCCCGCGTGATGAAGGACTCCGTCCACCAGGTGTGGCTGGCCGGGCTCGGCGCCTGCGCGCGGGCCGAGGCCGAAGGTAGCCGGCTTTTCGACAACCTGGTCACCCTCGGGGAGCGCATCGAAAACGGCGCCCGCTCCAGGGTCGGCCGGCGGGTGGACGCCGCCCAGGCACGAATGAACGGCGCCCGGGAGAACATGGCCGATGCCTGGGATCGGTTCGAGCAGCTCGTGCAGTACCGGGTCGCCCGCGCCCTGAATGGACTGCAGATTCCCACGGCCCGGGACGTCCGGGAACTCAATCGCCGGGTGGAAGAGCTCCAGGAGGCGGTCGCCCGCCTCTCGACAGTCCAGGCCAGCCCGGCGGCCAGGAAGCGGACCACGTCCCGCGCCGGCGGCTCCCGCAAGACGGCCCGGAAGGCGCCGGCCCGCCGGAAAGCCTCGGCGGGCAGAAAGACCGGCCGCCGCAAGGCCGGATAGCCGCAGGCGTCGGCTGAATGCTGCAGACCCAGCGCACCCACAAGGGCGAGAAGGCCGGCGGCCCGAAGGTGGGCCTGGCTCTGGCCGGTGGCGGCCCCCTGGGGGGCATCTATGAGATCGGTGCGCTGCTGGCGCTGAACGAGGCCATCGACGGCCTGGATTTTCATGACGTGGACGTCTACGTGGGCGTGTCCGCCGGCTCCCTCGTGGCTTCCACGCTGGCCAACGGTATTTCCGTCGAAGAGATGGCGGTGCTCCTGGTGAGCGGCCGCGGTCGCCCCCAGCGGTTCGATCCCGGCCTTTTCCTGCGCCCCGCCTTCCGGGAATATCTCCGGCGTTCCGCGGCCCTGCCCCGCGTGGTCTACGACGGGGTGGTGGAGTACCTCAAGGATCCGCTCAACCGGGGCCTGCTGGAGTCCCTGGGCGGCCTGGCCCGCCTCATCCCCAACGCGATCTTCGACAACGAGCCCATAGAACGATTCCTCGCGGACCTGTTCAGCAACCGGGGCATGACCAACGACTTCCGGGAGCTAAGCCACCGGCTGCTGGTGGTGGCGGCCGACCTGGACACCGGGGAGGCGGTGCGCTTCGGCTCTGAGGGGTACGACGACGTCCCGATTTCCCAGGCCGTCCAGGCCAGCACCGCCCTGCCCGGACTCTACCCACCGGTGCGCATCCAGGGACGATACTTCGTGGACGGCGGACTCAAGCGGACCCTTCACGCCTCGGCGGCCCTGGACGAGGGCGTGGATCTTCTGTTCTGCATCAACCCCATCGTGCCGTTCGACGCCAACGCTGCACCCCAGGATCGTCACAAGCGTCACGATTCACTCGCGGACGGCGGACTGCCGGTGGTCCTGTCCCAGACCTTCCGGGCCCTGATCCACTCCCGGATGAAGGTGGGTATGGCCAAGTACGACACCCAGTACGTTGACCGGGACGTCGTGCTGTTTGAGCCCGACGCCGGGGACTCTCGGATGTTTTTCACCAACGTTTTCAGCTACGCCAACCGCGAGATGGTCTGCCAGCACGCCTACCGCACCACCCGGCGGGACCTCTGGGAGCGTCGCAAGTACCTGGCGCCCATCCTGAAGCGTCACGGGCTGAAGATCCGCGAGTCGGTCCTGCGTGACGCGGGGCGCCGTTTCACGGCGGCCCTGGAGAGCAATCCCGGGCCTCAGCGCCTCGGCTTGTACAAGAATGCTGTCACGAACCGGCTGGACGCGGTCCTCACCCAGCTGGAAAAGGTGGTTCGCCGCTAGCCGCGGACGCTAGCCACTTTTGCCAGTGGCCTCGTCCCGGAGCTGCCGCCGGAGGATCTTGCCCACGTTGGTCTTCGGAAGCTCATCCCGGAACTCCACTTCCTTGGGCACCTTGTAGCCCGTGAGGTGCTCCCGGCAGAAGGCGATCAGCTCCTTCCCGCTGCATTCTGCGTCGGGCTTCTTGACGACGTAGAGCTTGACCACCTCGCCGGATTTCTCGTGGGGGAGGCCGACGGCTGCCGCTTCCAGCACGGCGGGGTGGGTGACGGCCACGCTCTCCACCTCGTTCGGGTACACGTTGAACCCGGAGACGAGGATCATGTCCTTCTTCCGATCCTCTATGTAGATGTAGCCGTCTTTGTCCATCCGGCCCATGTCGCCGGTCCGAAGCCAGCGGCCTTCCAGCATGACCTTGTCGGTCTCCTCTGGCCGGTTCCAGTAACCGGCCATGACCTGGGGGCCCCTCAGGCAGATCTCGCCCACCGCGTCGAGGCCCAGCTCGTTGCCGTTCTCGTCCCTGATGGAGGCCTCAGTGGACGAGATGGGCAGGCCGATGGAGCCGTTGTAGTCGGTGTTGGTGTAGGGATTGATGCAGGCGGCGGGAGACGTCTCGGTCAGCCCGTAGGCCTCGAGCAGCGGCTTGCCGGTGACTTCCTTCCAGCGTTCCGCCACCGCCCGCTGGACCGCCATGCCGCCGCCCAGCGCCACCTTCATGTGGCTGAAGTCCACTTCCCTGATCGCCGGATCGTTCAGCAGGGCGTTGAACAGGGTGTTCACGCCGGTGATGAAGGTGAACGGGTACTTCTTCATCTCGCCGATGAAGCCCGGGATGTCCCGGGGATTGGTGATCAGGATGTTGTTGCCACCCATCAGGGTGAAGAAGAAGAAGTTCGCCGTCAGCGAAAAGATGTGATAGAGCGGCAGCGGCGTCAGCACGATGGCGGAGCCTTCCTGGAGCGTGTTGCCCAGCCAGGCCCTGGCCTGGAGCAGGTTGGCGATGATATTGCGGTGAGTGAGCATCGCGCCCTTGGCCACGCCGGTGGTGCCGCCGGTGTACTGCAGGAAGGCGATGTCGTCGTGGGTGATTTCAGGGCGGTCCAGGGACTGCCACTTGCCTTCCTTCAGGGCCTTGCGCAGGGGCACGGCGTCGGGGATGTTCCATTCCGGCACCATCTTCTTCACGTTGCGCACGACGAAGTTCGTGATCTGCCGCTTAGGGGTCGGCAGCAGGTCGCCGATGCCCGTGACCACGACTGTCTCCACCGGCGTGTTGTTGCGAACCTTCTCCAGAGTTCGCGCGAAGTTCTCGACAATCACGATGGCCTTGGCGCCGGCGTCCTTGAGCTGGTGTTCAAGCTCCCGGGGCGTGTACAGCGGATTGACGTTGGTGACGACCAGGCCGGCGCGGAGAATTCCGGCCACCGCCACGGCGTACTGGAGGACATTTGGCATCATCACCGCGACCCGGTCGCCCTTGGACAGGCCGGCATGCTTCTGAAGCCACGCGCCGAAGTAGCGGGACATCTCGTCCAGCTCGCCGTAGCTCATCGAGTGGCCCATGTTCGTGAAGGCCGGGAGGTTCTTGTACTTGGCGAAGCAGTCCTCCAGGAACTCCCTGAGCGACGGGAACCTGTCCGGATCGATGTCCGCCGGAACGTCGGAGGGGTAGTTGGCCAGCCAGATCTTTTCCATGGTCGTCTCCGCTAGGCCCGGCGCGCTGCGGGCCCGGTTGCAAGTGCCAGCTATTCTTCTGCGCCTGCCGGCGCGGCCTGTTCCTGGATCAGCGGTTCCAGGGCGGGCCACACGTTATCCAGTATCACCGGCTGCCCGGCAGCGTTCGGGTGGATGCCGTCGTCCTGCATCAGCCCGTCCTCCAGGGCCACGCTGTCGAGGATGAAGGGCACCAGGGCCGTACCGTACTCTTTGGCCAGGTCATGGTAGACCTGATGGAACGCTTCGGTATAACCGGGGCCGTAATTGGGAGGGATGTGAATGCCGGTGAGCACGATATCGGCACCCGCATCCCGGCTGAGGCGGATCATTTCCGCAAGGTTCTTGCGAATCTCTTTTACCGGGATCCCGCGAAGACCGTCGTTGCCACCCAGCTCCAGTATGACCACCGCGGGCTCATGGGAGTCCAGGGCTGCCGGCAGCCGGGCCAGGCCGCCCCGGGTCGTGTCGCCGCTGATGCTGGCGTTGACGACGCGATGGGGAAAGCCCCGCTCGCTGAGCCGCTCCTGGAGGAGCGCGGTCCAGGCGTCGATGCGGGCGATCCCGTAGCCCGCGCTCAGGCTGTCGCCCACGACGAGAATCACGGGCGAGGCCGCAGCGGCGCCGGGAAGAAGTATCAGGAACAGCAAAAGGATTCGAATCATGCAGCAATCTGCCGGCAGTACGCCGGTTCTCAAGGCCCGCGGGCTGACCAAGAAGGTTAGCAGCCCGGAGGGAGAGCTGACCATCTTGGACAGCGCCAACCTGGAGGTGGCCCGGGGAGAATCGCTGGCGATCCTGGGTCCCTCCGGGGCGGGGAAGTCCACCCTGCTGTCCCTGCTGGCTGGCCTGGACCTGCCCACGTCCGGCCAGGTGTGGATTGACGACCGGGAACTGACGGCCCTCGACGAAGATGGCCGGGCGGCCCTGCGGGCCGGCAGGGTGGGATTCGTGTTCCAGTCGTTTCACCTGGTCCCGGCCCTGACGGCCCTGGAGAACGTGATGCTTCCCCTCGAGCTGGCCGGCCGGAAAGACGCCGCCGGCAAGGCCCGCGAGGCCCTGGATGTGGTCGGGCTGGCGCGCCGGGTGGGTCATTACCCCCGGCAGCTGTCCGGAGGCGAGCGGCAGCGGGTGGCCATTGCCCGGGCCTTTGTCGCGGAGCCCTCGGTCCTGTTCGCCGACGAACCCACGGGGAACCTGGATACGCGAACCGGCGACAGGATCGCGGACCTGCTGTTCGCGCTCAACGAGGACAGAGGCACGACCCTTGTGCTTGTCACCCACGACACCCACCTGGCCGAACGCTGCCGCCGGCAGGTGGAGATGGACGCCGGGAGACTGCTTTGAGAAGCGTGGTCTTCGGCCTGAGGCAGGTCGGCCGGGAACTGAAGTCCGGGGAGGTCAGGGTACTCGCGGCCGCTCTGGCCCTGGCGGTGGCGGCGATGACGGCGGTGGGCTTCTTCACTGACCGGATCGGGCGAGCTGTGGAGCTGCGCAGCGCAGAAGTGCTTGCTGCCGACCTGGTGTTGCGCTCCAACCGCCCCATCGACACCAGCCGGGACGCGCTGGCCGGGGAGCTTGGCCTGGACACGGCCCGCACCAGTTCCTTCCCCAGCGTCGTCCTGGCAGGCGACAACAGCGCCCTGGCGGACATCGAGGCGGTCAGTCCCGGCTATCCCCTCCGGGGCCAGCTGAAGACCAGCGCCTCAATGGACGCGGAATCCGGGATCACGGACGCGGTCCCCGACCCGGGCGAGGCCTGGGCTGATCCCCGGCTGCTGGCCAGGCTGGGGGAAGGGGCTGATGTCGGCATGGTGCTGGAGGTGGGCCGGATCCGCCTCCGGGTCACGCGGCTGCTGGACTATCGCCCGGACCAGGGCCTGGGCTTCGTGGAGTTCGCGCCGACGCTGATGATCAACCTGAGCGACGTGGAGGCCACCGGTCTCATCGTCCCTGGCAGCCGGGTCAGCTACCGCCTCCTCGTCGCGGGAGAGCCTGACGCTCTAGACACCTTCCGGAAGCGGGTGGAACCAGTCCTGGGTCCCAGCGAGAGGCTTCGTGACCTGGAGGATGCTCAGCCACAGATCCGCAGTTCGGTGGAGCGGGCCGGGCGCTTCATCGGACTGGCCTCCGTGGTCAGCGCCCTGATCGCCGCCGTTGCCGTCGCCATGGCGGCCCGGCGCTTCGCCAGCCGACGCATGACCACCGTCGCCCTGATGAAGTGCGTTGGCGCAACCCGTGGCTTCGTGCTGGGCGCGACGCTGACCCAGCTGGCGGTGGTGGGGCTGCTGGCCGCTCTGGCCGGGATCGCCGTGGGCTACCTGGCCCAGGAGGGACTGGTCAGGCTGCTCAGCGCCATGGTAGGGGACCAGCTCCCGCCGCCGACCCTTGCACCGGCGGTGAGCGGCCTGGTTCTGTCCGGGCTGGTGCTTGCCGGATTCGCGCTGGTGCCGGTGATCGAGCTCTGCCGGACACCGCCCGGCCGCGTACTTCGGCGTGACCTGCTTCCGGCCTCCGCCGGACCCCTGGTGCTCTACGGGGCCGCGGCGGCGGGAGTGGTCGGGCTGTTGTGGTGGCAGATACGGGATGCCGACCTGCTGGGCTGGCTGCTCGCCGGCACCGTGGGTGCTGCGGCGGCCCTGGTGGCCAGCGGATGGCTGCTGGTCCGGCTGGCGTCGCGACTCCGCGGCGGAGGCACGGCCTGGCGCTACGGCCTGGCGAACGTGGGGCGACGGGGCCGGGAAAGCATTGCCCAGGTGGCGGCCTTCGGCATCGGCCTCATGGTGCTCATCCTCCTGACGCTGGTTCGCTCGGGCCTGCTGGACCAGTGGCGCGCGACCCTACCGGAAGACGCGCCCAACCGCTTCCTGATCAACATCCAGCCCGACGAGGCGGATCCGGTGCAGAACTTCCTGGCCGAGCACTTCGGCGGCGGGACGCTGGTGCCCCTGGTTCGGGCGCGGCTGGTCTCGGTGAACGGGCGGGACGTGGCGGACATGGAGTTCCCCTCACCCAGGGCGGCCCGCCTGGTGGACCGGGAGGCCAACCTCAGCTGGGCGGTGGAGCCGTCCCCGGACAACCGCATCATCGCCGGGCAGTGGTGGGACAGCCCGAAGGCCACGGGACAGGTCTCCGTGGAAGAGGAATTCGCGAGGGACCTGGGCCTGTCCCTCGGGGACACCCTGAGCTTCGACGTGGCCGGGTCCCGCCTCAGCGCGGAGATCACCAGCCTGCGAACCGTCCAGTGGGACTCGTTTAATCCCAACTTCTTCATGGTCTTCCCGCCGGCGGCGCTGGAGGGGTATCCCCGCACCTATATCTCCAGTGTCCACGTGGAGCGGGCCGACCGGGGCCAGGTGCTCGAACTCGTGCGGCAGCATCCCAGCGTGACCGTGATCGACATCGAGGCGGCTCTGGACCAGGTCCGCAGCATCATGGATCAGGCCTCGCTCGCAGTGCAGTACGTCTTCCTCTTTGCCCTGGGGGCGGGCGTGCTCGTGATGCTGGCCGTGGTCCAGTCGACCCGGGAGGAGCGGCTCTACGAGAGCGCCATGCTCCGGACTCTGGGGGCAAAGCGCAGCGTGGTGCTCGCCGGCGTGGCCGTGGAATTCTCGGCCCTGGGCGTGCTGTCGGGCCTGCTGGCAGCGGCAGGGGCCACGGCCGTGGCGTGGATCCTGGCGACCCGCGTCTTCAACCTGGAATTTTCGCCGGATCCGTGGGTCTGGCTGGCGGGCACCCTGGGAGGGATGGTGCTGGTGGGCGGCGCGGGCGTCCTGGCCACCCGCTCCGTGGTGACCCACGCGCCGGTCAATGTGCTCAAGCGCTACTGAGCGGGCGGGTATTCGGGACGCCGGGCGAGCACCGGCGCCATGAGCTCCTCGATGGCGCCGCAGAGGTTGGCAATGGTGTCTTCCCGCGCCGAACCGGGTCGCCAGGCTGCGGCGATGGTGCGGCTGGGTTCCGGGGCGCGGAAGCGGCGAACGACAAGGCTGTCCGGACTGTAGACGGGCCTGTCCACGGCCAGCCGGGGCATGAGGGTGACACCCACGCCCCCCGCCACCATCTGGCGCAGGGTTTCCAGGCTCGTGGCGCGGAAATCGGGGGTCTCGCGGATCTCGGCCAGTCGGCAGACCTCCAGGGCCTGGTCGCGGAGACAGTGACCGTCCTCCAGGAGCAGGAGGTCTTCGCCCCCCAGCTCCGACACTTCCAGGCGCTGCTTCCTTGCCAGCGGATGATCCGCCGGCATGGCCACCACGAAGGGCTCCTCGTAAAGGACGCGCGTGAGGAGGCGCTCTCCCGGCACGGGCAGCGCCATCACCGCCACGTCCACCTCGCCTCCCCGCACCAGCTCCACCAGCCGGTGGGTCTGCTGCTCCATCAGTAGCAGCTTCAGGCGAGGGAAACGCTCGTGGAGCGGGGCGGCCACGTGGGGCAGCAAGTAAGGGGCGACCGTTGGGATCAGGCCGACCCGGAGCTCCCCCGCCAGGGGATCCTGGAAATTCCGGGCCAGCTCCTCGATTTCCCGGGCTTCGTCCAGCACCCGGCGGGCGCGCTCGACGATGCGCTTGCCGATGTCCGTCAGCATGGCCTGCTGGCCGCGCTCGACCAGCTGCACGCCAAGCTGGTCCTCCAGCTTCTTGACCTGGGCCGACAGGGTGGGCTGGCTCACGAAGCAGCGCTCCGCGGCGCGACCGAAGTGGCGCGTCTCCGCCAGGGCGACAAGGTAGCCCAGGGCGCGAAGGCTGACGTGGACGTTCATAGGTTTCATCTATGGCATAGATAAAAACAATCCATTGGATAAATCAATCCCCGGCCCTCATGCTTTCGGTCACAAGGATTAACACCCTGGTGAAACACCCAATAACCCATCGAGGTGACAGAGAAATGATCAAGATCGGAAGCAAGTTTCCCGACTTCAGGCTCACCGGTGTCGTCTCCGGCGACATCAATACCGCTTTCAAGGAAGTCTCCAGCGAGGAACTGAAGGGACAGTGGAAGGTCGTGTTCTTCTGGCCGAAGGACTTCACCTTCGTCTGCCCCACGGAGATTGCGGCGTTCGGCCGGATGAACGGCGAGTTCGCGGACCGGGATGCCCAGGTGCTGGGCGTGTCCACCGACTCGGAATTCGTTCACCTGGCCTGGCGTAACGACAAGGAAGAGCTCAGGGACCTGCCGTTCCCCATGCTTTCCGACATCAAGCGGGAACTCACCGGCGCCCTGGGCATCCTGGACGAGGAAGAGGGCGTGGCCCAGCGTGCCACGTTCATCGTCGACAACGACGACATCATCCGCTTCGTCTACGTCACCGACCTCAACGTGGGCCGCAGCCCCGAGGAAGTCCTGCGGGTGCTCGACGCCCTGCAGACCGACGAGCTGTGCCCCTGCAACTGGCAGAAGGGTGAAGACACCCTGAAGGTCGCGTAAACGTCCCCGACCCGAAACCAGCGGCCCGCCGGCAGCGGCGGGCCGCGCCTTGCCCAAGGAGAGATTTCCCATGTCTATCGAGAACCTCAAGGAGCGTATCCCCGAGTTCGCCCGCGACATCCGCCTGAACGTTTCCTCCGTGCTCGGCGGCAGCACCGGCACGCCGGGCCTGGAGGCGCCGGTCGCCTACGGCACGGCCTATGCCTGCGCCGTCGCCTCCGGCAATCGCCACCTGATCGAAGCCATCGAAGGCCAGGCCGGCGAGCTCCTCGACGAGGCCCGCCGGAATGCGGCCCGGTCCGCCGCCGCGGTGATGGCGATGAACAACGTCTACTACCGCTTCGTGCACTTCACCGGCGACGAGGAATATGCCCGGCTGCCCGCCAGGCTGCGGATGAACGTCATCGGCCGGCCGGGCATCGACAAGGCCGAATTCGAGCTCTACTGCCTCGCCGTCTCCGCCATGAACGGCTGCGAGTTCTGCGTCAAGGCCCACGAGCGGGTCGTGCGCGGTGCCGGCTACACCCGCGAAGGCGTCCAGAGCGCCGGCCGGATCGCGGCAGTCGTGGCGGCCACGGCCAACGTGCTCAGCATTGCCGCCCCGGAGGGCGACGAGACGGCCCGGGCCGCGTGACCCCCGCCGGCTGTGGGCCGGGTAAACTCCCGGCCCATGGCTGGTTCCTCACCCCGGTTGTCCGCAGGCGTGGTCGTGGTCCGCCGCACAGAGGGGCAGTGGCGCCTGCTCATGCTGAGGGCCTATAACCACTGGGACTTTCCCAAGGGCATGGTGGAGCCAGGTGAGGCCCCGCAGGCCGCGGCCACCCGCGAAGTCGCCGAGGAGACCGGCATCTGCGACCTGGCGTTCCGCTGGGGGGATGACTACGTCGAGACGCCGCCCTACAGCCGTAACAAGGTGGCGCGTTACTACCTGGCAGAGTCTCCGGGCGATCGGGTTTCGCTGCCCGTCAGCCCTGAACTCGGGCGGCCGGAGCACCACGAGTTTCGCTGGATGAATTTCGCCGACGCCCTTCAGCGGGCGTCTCCCCGGCTGGAGCCTGTACTGCGCTGGGCGATGGAGAAGCTTGCGGAGTCCGGCAGCTAGCCCACCGACTTAAGCGCCGCCAGCGCTTCCTCCCGGCTGGTCTTGAGGTCCACCACCGGGGCGGGGTAGCCGTCGGGCGGCGGGTCGGCGGCACCATGAATGTCCCTGTTGGACAGATCCGCCAGCTCTGGCACCCAGCGCCTCACGTACCTGCCTTCCGGATCGAACTTCCTGCCCTGGGTCACCGGATTGAAGATGCGGAAATACGGGGCGGCGTCGGCCCCGCAGCCGGCGGACCATTGCCAGCCCATGGTGTTGTTCGCCAGGTCCGCGTCCACCAGCGTGTCCCAGAACCAGCGGGCGCCGGCCTGCCACGGCGCGCGGATGTTCTTCACCAGCAGGCTGGCGACGATCATCCTGACCCGGTTGTGCATCCACCCCGTTTCCCACAGCTGGCGCATCCCGGCGTCCACCATGGGAACGCCGGTGCGGCCGGCCTGCCACGCTTCCAGCAGCGCGTCGTAGTCCTCCCGCCAGGGAAAGTCCGCGTACTTCTCGTACATGGGCTCGGTCGGCGTCTGCGGGAAATGGAACAGCACGTGGTGTGCGAATTCCCGCCAGCCCAGCTCCCGCAGATAGGCCTCTATGTCCCGCTCCGGGGCCGCCCCGCGGCGGGCCGTTACTGCGTGCCAGACCTGACGCGGGGAAAGCTCGCCGTGGTGCAGATAGGGCGAAAGTCGCGAGACCCCTTCCCGGTCCGGCCGATCCCTGTCGGCGTCGTAGCCTTCCAGCGCGTGGGCGATGAATGCCCCGAGGCGTCCGTGGGCGCCGGACTCGCCGGGCGTCCAGGCGTCGGCCAGGGACCGATACCAGGGAATCTTCGGCAAAAGCTCGAGATCCGGCACGTCCAGGCTGTCCGGCCACCGGCCCGGCGCGGCCAGTGAGTCCGGCGGTTTCAGGGGCGGCTGCGGCTCCGGCCGTTTCTGGCAGGCTCGCCAGTAGGGCGTGAAAACCCGGTACGGACCGCCGCTGCCCGTGGAGACGGTCCAGGGTTCGAACAGCAGACCTGCAGCAAAACTCTCCGCCTCTTGACCCGACTCCCGGAGAGCGGTCTTGATGCGCCTGTCCCGCTCCACCAGGGCCGGATCGTACAGTCGGTTCCAGAACACCCCGCCGGCCGACACCTCCTCCACGAGGGCCGGCAGGGCCTCTTCCGCCGGACCCCGCCGGATCACCAGCCGGCTGCCCCGGCCCTCGAGGTCCTGCCGGAGCCGGGTCAGGGACTCGTGGATCCACCAGCGGGCTGCCGCGCCCGGCGCCCAGTCCCCTTCGTCCTGCGGCGACCACAGGTAAACGGGCACCACGCGCTCGGCCCGCTCCGCCGCCGCCACCAGGGCGGGGTTGTCGGAAAGCCTGAGGTCCCGACGCAGCCAGACGATGGCGGTTTTCATGATCGCGAACGCCCGGCGGGTCAGACGACCCGTCCCCGGCGGCCGCCCTCCAGGAACGAGCGGATGTTGGCGGCGATTTCGTCCAGGGCCCGCTGCCGGGATTCACGGGCCGCCCAGGCCACGTGGGGCGTAACGATGAGACTGGGCAGAGTCGGGTCCAGGAGGGGATCGCCGTCCACCGGAGGCTCCTGGGGCAGGACATCTATGCCGGCACCGCCGATCCTTCCCTCGCGAAGGGCGGCCGCCAGCGCAGCGGAGTCCACCAGGGCGCCCCGGGCCGTATTGATGAGTATGGCGTCCGGCTTCATCCGGGCCAGCGCTCCGGCATCGATGAGTCCCCGGGTTGCCGGCGTCAGGGGGCAGTGCAGGGACAGGATATCCGCCCGGGACACCAGCTCGGGGAAAGGCGTGCGGCCTGGGCGCCGGGCGCCCTGCGGCTCTCCGCCGGGACGTTCGCTGACCAGGACCTCCAGCCCGAAGGCCGGCGCGGCCCTGGCCACGCCGCCACCCAGCTCCCCGAGGCCGACGATGGCCAGTGTCCGTCCGGCCAGTTCCCGGATGGGATAGTCCAGGAGGCAGAACTGGGGGCTGTCCCGCCAGGCCCCCTCGTGGAGCAGCCGCTGGTAGTCGGCCAGGCGATGGGTCAGGGACAACACAAGGGCGAAGACGTGCTGCACCACGGACGCAGTGCAGTAGCCGGTGATGTTTGTCACGCCGATGCCGCGGGCCGACGCGGCTTCCAGGTCCACGTTGTTGACCCCCGTGGCGGCCAGGCAGACGAGCTCCAGGTCCGGTGCGGCATCCATCTCCTCCGCGCCGATGCGGAGCTTGTTGGTCACCACCACCCGGGCCTCCCGGACCCGGTCCGGCAGCGCGTCGGCTGGCGTGACGCCATGGAGCTGCAGGTCCAGGTCCAGCCGCTCCAGGGATGACAGGTCCAGGTCCCCGCAGCTGACGGTATCGAAATCCAGGAAAACGGCTCGCATTGCCGGCCAGCTTAACCCCGGGGCAGTCTCGCCGCGACCCGCTACAATGGTCCGGGCCGTCAAAGGGGGACATCTTGTTCGGAATACTGCGCGGCGTCTTCACCCTGGCGCTGCTTGCCGTGAACCTGCTGTTCTGGGGGATCCCGCTGCACCTGGTGGCGCTGGTCAAGGTCCTGCTGCCGGAGGGCCCCGGCCGGGTCCGCATGAGCCGGGCGCTGATGTGGATCGCAAGCTCCTGGGCCGGCGGCGTCCTCGGCATCCTGCGGCTGACCCAGAATATTGCCTGGGACGTGGAAGGCGAGGACCAGCTCACCACGGATGACTGGTATCTCGTGCTCTGCAATCACCAGAGCTGGGTGGACATCATCGTGCTGCTGGGCGTGCTCCTGGGTCGGGCGCCCTTTCCCAAGTTCTTCCTGAAGCGGGAACTCATCTGGGTGCCGATCCTGGGCTTTGCCTGGTGGGCGCTGGACTTCCCCTTCATGTATCGCCACTCGAAGGAGTACCTGGCCCGCCATCCCGAGGCCAGGGGCGCGGACCTGGAAGCCACGCGCCGCGCCTGCGAGCATTTCCGCCACACGCCCACCACCATCATCAATTTCGTGGAAGGCACCCGCTTCACGCCGGAGAAACACGACACCCAGGGCTCTCCTTTCGAGCACCTGCTGAAGCCCCGCGCCGGCGGCACGGCGCTCGTGCTGAGCGCCATGGGAGACATCCTCCACCGACTGGTGGACGTGACCATGTGGACGTGACCATCGTCTATCCCGATGGCGCCGTGAGCTTCTGGGAGATGTGCTGCGGCAAGCTCCGCCGCGTCGTGGTGCGGGTATCGGTGCAGGAAATCCCCGCATGGATCAGTGAGGGCGATTACGAGAAGGACCGGGAGTTCCGGGTCCGGTTCCAGGGATGGCTCAACGGCATCTGGCGGGACAAGGACGCCCGCATCCAGCGAATTCTCGCCTCCTCCGACAGCGGGCCGGATTCGCCGTGAACGGGCCGAAGCTGCGAGCGCTGGAAGGTTACTCGGAATACTCCGGCGACGAGATGGTGGCCCGGGCCCGGGCTTTCTGCGAAACGCTGTCCCGGCGACGCACGGTCCGGGACTTCTCGGACCGGCCCGTGCCCCGGGAAGTCATCGCCGAGTGCATCGCCGCTGCCGGCAGCGCGCCGTCCGGCGCCAACCTCCAGCCCTGGCATTTCGTCGCCGTGGCTGACCCGGCGCTCAAGCGGCGCATCCGGACGGCCGCCGAAGAAGAAGAGCGGGCCTTCTACGAGCACCGGGCCAGCGAGGAATGGCTGCAGGCCCTTGCGCCCCTGGGCACGGATGCGGCCAAGCCCTTCCTGGAGACAGCGCCCTGGCTTGTGGCGATCTTCGAGCAGAAGTGGGGCTACGCCGCCGACGGCGGGAAGGTTAAGCACTACTACCCGAAGGAATCGGTGGGCATCGCCACCGGCATGCTGATCACGGCCCTCCACCTGGCCGGGCTGGCCACCCTCACCCACACACCGAGCCCCATGAAGTTTCTCAATTCCATCCTGGGGCGACCGGCCCACGAGCGGCCTTTTCTTCTGCTGGTAGCCGGGTATCCTGCGGAAAACGCGAAGGTCCCGGACATCCGCCGCAAGACGCTGGAGGAGATCGCCACGTTCCGGGACTAGGCCACGCCCGCACAGAACAAACAGGGAGAACAACTGCGTGGAACTGCTCACCGACTGGCTCAGCCGGGCCTCAGGCTTTATCTGGGGGCCTTTTTTCCTGATTCCCCTGCTGCTGCTGACGGGGCTCTACCTGACCATCGTCCTGCGGGGACTGCAGTTCCGCCAGCTGGGGCCGGCGCTCCACCAGGCATTCATCGTTCGCAGGGAGGTGGGCGCAGAGGGCGACATTTCCCACTTCCAGGCACTGATGACGGCCCTGGCCGCCACGGTGGGCACCGGCAACATCGTCGGCGTCGCCACCGCCATCGCCCTGGGCGGGCCGGGCGCGTTGTTCTGGATGTGGATGACGGGGCTCGTGGGCATGGCCACCAAGTACTGCGAGGCGCTGCTTTCGGTGAAGTACCGCATCACCGACGAGCGCGGCGAGCAGGCCGGGGGCCCCATGTACTACCTGTCGAGGGGCCTGAAGTGGCAGCCCCTGGGCAGGATCCTGGGCTGGCTGTTCGCCTTCTTCACCGCCTGCGCGGCCTTCGGTCTTGGCAACATGGTCCAGTCCAACTCCATGGCCGACGCCATGGAAGTCGCTTTCGGCGTCCCCGACTGGGTCACCGGCGCTGTAGTGGCGCTGGGTGTAGGCGCCGTGATCCTGGGAGGAATCAAGTCCATCGGCCGGGTGACCAGTGTCTTCGTGCCCACCATGATCGTCATCTACATGGGCGTTTGCGGCATCGTTCTGGTGTTCCATGCGGCGGAGATTCCGGCGGCTTTTGCGACCATCGTCAGCGACGCGTTCAGCGGCACCGCCGCCGCTGGCGGTTTCCTCGGCGCAACCATCGCCCAGGCCATGCGCTTCGGCGTTGCCCGGGGTATCTTTTCCAACGAGTCCGGGCTCGGATCCGCGGGCATCGCCGCTGCGGCCGCCCAGACCCAGGAGCCGGTCCGGCAGGCCCTGGTGTCCATGACCCAGACCTTCATCGACACCATTATCGTTTGCACCTTCACCGGCGTGGCTATCGTCGCCAGCGGCGCGTGGCAGTCCGGAGAGAACGGCGCCCCCCTGACCCAGCTGGCCTTCGACAGCGCCATCCCGGGCGCCCTGGGCCCGGCGGTGGTTGCCATCTCCCTGACCCTGTTTGCTTTCTCCACCATCCTGGGATGGGCCTACTACGGCGGGCGGAGCATCGAATACATCCTCGGCGCGAAAGCCGTGCTGCCTTACCGGGTGGCGTGGGTGATCGCCGCTTTCCTGGGATCCGTGTACACCCTGGACTTCGTGTGGCTGTTCTCGGACGTCATGAACGGCCTCATGGCCGTGCCCAACCTGGTGGGCCTGCTGCTGCTTTCCGGCGTGGCCGCCCGGGAGACCCGGAAATACCTGGAGAAGACGAGTCAATAGCGGGCTCGGCGGGCAGAGTTGCCGGTGGCCGCTCCGGCACCACTGGCTGAGTCCGTCGAGACTGCTGGTCGAGGCCCCTAGCGGAACACGACGGTCTTGTTGCCGTTGAGCAGGACCCGCTGTTCGCAGTGATACTTCAGGGCCCGGGCCAGCACCACGCACTCGATGTCCTGGCCCAGGGCCATGAGTTCCCGGGGCGAGTGGGCGTGGTCAACGCGGATGACTTCCTGTTCGATGATCGGTCCTTCGTCCAGGGTGTCGGTCACGTAGTGGGCCGTGGCCCCGATGAGCTTCACGCCGCGCTCGTAGGCCTGGTGATAGGGTTTTGCGCCTTTGAAGCTGGGCAGGAAGGAGTGATGAATGTTGATGGCCCGGCCTGAGAGGTCACGGGTCAGCTCCGGCCCGAGGATCTGCATGTACCGGGCCAGGGCCACCACGTCCACGCGGAGCTCGCCCACCAGTTCGCGGATCCGTTCTTCCTGTGCCCGGCGGGTGGATCCGGTTACGGGAAGGTGGTGGTAAGGGATACCCCGCCACTCCACCAGGTCACGGAAGTCCTCATGGTTGGAGACGACGCCGGCGATGTCCACCGCCAGGGTGCCCACCCGGGCCCGGTGCAGCAGGTCGTTCAGGCAGTGGCCTTCCCGGGACACCATGATCATCAGCCTGGGCCGGCGTTCCGCGTCGTGGAGACGCCACCGCATGGCGAAACGGTCCGCCACCTCGGCGCCGAAGAGCGCCTCGAGGCTGGCCCGGTCCGGCGTCCCCGGTCCTGCGCGGAAATCCATGCGCAGGAAAAACTGCTCCGTGGACGGGTCACCGAACTGGGTCGATTCCAGGATGAAGCCGTCCCGGGCCGCGATGAACCCGGCGACGGCCGCGACGATGCCTGCCGCGTCCCGGCAGGACAGGGTCAGGATGTAGCGGCCGTCGGCCAAGTCTTGCGGGCCGCTACGGCCCGTATTCCGACTGGTCCCGGTAGGCCTCCAGCTGGGAGACGTAGCGCGCCCGGTCCTGTTCCAGCTGTCGGATCTCGGACTCCAGCCGCCCTTTCTTCTGCGCGTAGTCCTTGATCGCCAGGAGGGCTTCCGCGCGCTGGTCCCTGGTGGCATCGCTGCTGACCAGCAGGGCCTCGTTCTCGCGCAGATCTTCCTCCAGAGCGTCCAGCTCGCGCTGCTTTGCGGCGATGCTGCTGTCCGCCTGGGAGACGCGGCTGGTGTAGCGGTAAAGCTCCTGGCCCCTGGTGTACGCGGCCACGAACGCGGCCTCCAGATCCGCCGGGCATACACCGTCGTAGCTGTTTCCCCGGGTGCCCAGGTTGTATCCGTTATGGGGCTGGCAGAACTCGCGCAGGCCCACGTCCCTGCCGGAACGGTAGGCATCCAGGTCGGGAATCACGCCGTGCTCGGCGCAGGCCTCCCGGCGCGTCCCCAGGACGGCCGCGCTGCGGCCGGCGGCGCCGTCTTCGTAGCCGATGGTGCGCCAGTCCGCCGTCCGGCATTCGTCCTCGCTCATGGTGGCGCAGGCCGAGGTCGCCAGCGCCAGAAAGCACAGCAGGCAGCTGCGGATCGTCATGGTCGTTCCTCCGGGGGCCTTGCCCGGTTTTGACATAAGCGGAGCCTAGCTTCGCGCAAGAAAGGCCGCGGGGGTCGTGAGGCGGATCACGGTTCGGGCAATCTCCTGTTCAGCGGCCATCCCGGCGCTTCTTCTTGCCGCGGCGCTGCGGACCGGCCTCCCCGCCCTCGGCCATCCACTGGTCCCGGTGGGCCTGCAGGGCTTCCTGGTTCACGGCGGCATGCCGGTTAGACAGCAGCAGCATGGAAGGCGGGCAGACGCGGGCGCGGATCAGCCCCAGGTCCCTTGCTGCGTCAAACAGGCTCGGGTACCAGGACTCCCAGTTGGGCAACATTTCCTCGACTTGTTCCCTGAGGCTCATCGCCACACGTCCCGTGGTCTCCGCACCGCAAACTAGCCCACACGGACGGCGGGCACAATCCCGGAAGGCCCTCCGCCGCGGCGGTTCCGTGACCGGTGTCTCACGGGCGGCGGCTGAACCGGATGGGAAAGCCCTGATCCTCGCCGGGGCCGGGCCGGGCTATGCTCCGGGACATGAGCGGATCTGCCGGACAGGGGTCGGACCGCGAGCCCAGGGCCGTGTTCCACGCCCGGGGCCTGACCAAGGTCTATCACATGGGCGAGGTGGACGTGCACGCCCTGCGCGGGATCGACCTGGATCTGTACGAGGGTGAGCTCGTGGTGCTGCTGGGACCTTCCGGCAGCGGCAAGTCCACCCTGCTCAATATCCTGGGCGGGCTGGACACGGCAACCTCGGGCACCGTGCTCTACGAGGACCACGACCTCACCGCCGCCACCGAACGGGACCTCACCGCCTTCCGCCGCGATCACGTGGGGTTCGTGTTCCAGTTCTACAACCTCATCCCCAGCCTCACCGCGCGGGAGAACGTGGCCGCGGTGACCGAGATCGCGCGCAACCCCATGACCCCGAAGGAGGCCCTGGAGATCGTGGGCATGGGCAAGCGGCTGGATCACTTCCCGGCCCAGCTGTCTGGCGGGGAGCAGCAGCGGGTTGCCATCGCGCGGGCCATTGCCAAGAACCCGGCGGTGCTGCTGTGCGACGAGCCCACCGGCGCCCTGGATTCGCCGACAGGGGTGATGGTGCTCGATGCCCTGGCCCGGGCGAACCGTGAGCTGGGCACGACCACTGCGGTCATCACGCACAATGTTGTGATCGGGAAGATGGCCGACCGGGTCATCCGCCTGGCGGACGGCCAGGTGGCGGGCATCGAGCCGAACGCCGCCCGAAAGGATCCGAAGGAGCTGTCCTGGTGATCCGTGCCCTTGACCGCAAGCTGCTCCGGGACCTGTGGCACATGCGCGGCATGGGGATCGCCATCTCGCTGGTGGTCATCGGTGGTCTCTCCACGTTCGTCATGTCACTGGCTACCTACGACTCGCTGTCCCTGACCCGGGACCGGTACTACCGGGAGCAGCGTTTCGCGGAAGTCTTCGCCCTGCTGAAGCGGGCCCCTGAGTCGGTGGCGGAGCGGATCCGGGACATCCCCGGCGTGAACCTGACGGAGACCCGTGTCGTCGCCCCGGTGAACCTCGACATCGAGGGTTTCGGCGACCCCGTGACGGGACGGATCGTGTCGCTGCCGGAGTTCGGCGAACCGCGCCTGAACGTGCCCTACCTGGTGCGGGGCCGCATGCCCGCGCCCCATCGGGACCACGAGATCCTGGTCAGCGAACAGTTCGCCGAGGCCCACCGCCTCGACTTCGGGAGCCACCTGGACGCCACCATCCGGGGCCGGCGTCACCGCCTTGACGTAGTGGGCGTGGCCATGTCGCCCGAGTACATGTATGCCATACCCCCAGGGGCTTTTTTCCCGGACCACGAGCGCTACGGCATCCTCTGGATGGGGCGAAGGGCGCTCGCCACGGCCTTCGAGATGGAGGGCGCGTTCAACGACGCCAGCCTCACCCTGCAGACCGGGGTCAGCGCCGAGAGCGTTATCCAGCGCCTCGACGTCATCCTGGACCGCTACGGGGGGCTGGGCGCGTATGACCGGTCGGACCAGTTCTCCCACAAGTTCATTACCGAGGAACTGAAGCAGCTTGAGACCATGGCCACGGTCTTCCCGGTGATATTTCTCGGCGTGGCAGCGTTCCTCCTCAACGTGGTCATGACCCGGCTCGTGGCCACCGAGCGGGAGCAGATCGCGACGCTGAAGGCCTTCGGCTACACGACTTTCCAGGTGGGATACCACTACGTGAAGCTGGTCCTGGCCCTGACTTCCGTGGGCCTCGTCGGGGGCATCGCGCTGGGCGCCTGGTTCGCCAAAGGGCTGGGCGTCGTCTACCGCCAGTTCTACAGCTTTCCCTACCTGGAGTACCGCGTGGAGCCGTGGATCATCGCCAGCGCGGTGCTGGTCACGCTGGTGGCCGCCCTCGCGGGCACGGTGATGGCCGTAAGGCGGGCCGCTTCCGTACCGCCGGCCGAAGGCATGCGCGCCGAACCTCCGCCCGTGTACCGCAGGACCATTCTGGAACGGCTGGGGCTCCAGAGCCGGCTGTCCGAGCCCACCCGGATGATCCTGCGTCACGTGAACCGCCGGCCCGTGAAGTCGCTGCTTACCGTCAGCGGGATCGCCGCGGCGAGCGGCATCCTGATGATCACCAACTTCCAGGAGGACGCCATCAGCTACATGGTGGACGTCCAGTACGGGTTGTCGGCGCGTCAGGACATGACCGTGTTGTTCACCGATCCCACCCCGAGGCGCGCCCTCTACTCCCTCGAAGCCATCGAGGGCGTCACCCTGGCGGAAGGCTACCGGAGCGTGCCCGCCCGGCTGGTTCACGGTCACCGGGAGTACCGGACTGCCGTCGACGGCGTGGAGCCGGGCGTCCTCCAGCGGGTGCTGGACGTGGACCTGGAAGAAGTGTCGGTGCCCGAGAACGGCGTGATTCTTACCGACTACCTGGCGGAGGACATCCTGGACATCACCCCGGGCGATCTGCTGACGCTTGAGGTGCTGGAAGGGGAGCGTCCCACGGTGCAGGTGCCGGTCATGGGCGTGGTACCGGAGTACCTGGGGGTAAACGCCTACATGCGCCGCGAGAGCCTGAACCGGCTCATGGGCGAAGGCCCTGCGTTGAGCGGCGCCCGGCTGGCCGTCGCCGATGGCTCGGAGCAGCGCATCTATCGGGAACTCAAGGAGATGCCCCGGGTGGCGGGCACGGTTATCCGGGACACCGCGATCGAGCAGTTCAACGAGATGATGGAGGAGTCCATTCTCTTCTTTTCCTTCATCACCGCCATGCTCGGCGCCTTCATTGCCTTTGGCGTCGTCTACAATTCCGCCCGCATCGCCCTGTCGGAGAGGGGCCGGGAACTGGCCTCGCTCAGGGTGCTGGGGTTCACGCAGGGGGAGGTCGCCTACATCCTCCTGGGCGAGCTCGGCCTGTTGACCCTGGTGGCCATCGGGCCGGGATTCCTCTTCGGCCAGGCGTTGTCCGGCTTCCTGGCCTACGCGTTCCGGTCCGACCTGTACCGGGTACCCCTGGTCATCAATCCGTCAACCTATGCCCTGGCCGCCGGCATCATTATCGGATCGTTTCTGGTAACGGCCTGGCTGGCGTGGAACAAGCTTTCAGAGCTGGACCTCATCGAGGTTCTGAAGACCCGCGAGTGAACTGACATGAGCATGCCCCTGCCCAGAATCGCCGGACTGTTCCTGGTGGCTTTCCTCGTTGCCGCGGGGCTTGTGTGGGGCTTCTGGCCGCGACCGGTAAAGGTCGAAACGGCGGAGGTCGCGCGCCAGGCCATGGACGTGGCCGTGGAGGAGGAAGGACGTACCCGGGTGAAAGAGCGCTATGAACTGTATGCCCCGGTGGCCGGATACCTGCGCCGCATCGAGCTTGAAGCGGGGGACGCCGTCGAGTCGGGCCAGGTCCTGGTGGAGCTCGAGCCCCTGCGCTCGGCGGTCCTTGACCCCCGCAGCCGCGCGGAGGCCGAGGCCCGGGTGCGAGCCGCCGGCTCGGCCCTGGAACGCGCGCGGAATGAAATGGAGCGGGCACGGGCCCAGGCCGAGCTGGCGGATGAGCAGTTCGAGCGGCGCCGGGACCTGTTGACCCGGGAGCTGATATCCCGCTCGGAGTACGACCAGGCCGAGAGCGACCAGCGGGCAGCCGATGCTGCGCTGGAGGCGGCGCGCTCCGCTGTGCAGGTGGCGCGCTACGACCTGGCGGCCGCTGAGGCGGTCCTGGAGTACTCGGCGGCAGGCGAGTCCGGCGGTCCGGCGGAAACGGTAGAGCTGCGCTCGCCGGTGACCGGTGTGGTACTGAAGCGATTCCGGGAAAGCGAGGGGGTGGTGGATTCCGGCACGCCGCTGCTGGAAGTGGGAGATCCGGCCCAGCTCGAAGTGGAAGTGGAGGTGCTGTCCCGCGACGCGGTGAGGATCGCGCCCGGCGGAACGGTGTACTTCGAGCGCTGGGGCGGCGGGCAGGCCATCGAGGGCCAGGTGCGCAACATCGAGCCCCAGGGGTTCACCAAGATCAGCGCCCTCGGCGTCGAGGAACAGCGCGTCCTGGTCATCGCTGATTTCGTCGCGCCCCGGGAGGCCTGGGAAAGACTTGGCGACGGGTATCGCGTCGAGGCGCGGTTCATCGTCTGGTCACGGGAAGACGCGCTGACCGTCCCCGCCTCCGCGCTGTTCCGCCGTGACGGCGCCTGGTCGACGTTCCGGGTCGATGGCGGCGAGGCGGAGCTGGTGCCCGTAGAGGTCGGTGAGAACAACGGTCTCGTCGCCGAGGTGCTGGGCGGGCTGGCCGAGGGCGATGCGGTTATCGTTCACCCCGACGACGAGGTCAGCGACGGAGCCCACGTGGAGTCCTACCACTGACGCCGGCCGGGCCCGCGGAGCGTGATTCCGGGCCTGACGCCGCCGGCGGCCATCGAAAGATGCCTGAAGTTCGGCGCCGGCGCCGGTCAGAGTCTCGGCACGCAGACCGCCCGCCCGGACGGCAGTCGCTCCACGCCGACGGGGATGCCGTAGACCTGGCTCAGATGGTCGCCCGTCAGCACGTCGCCGGGGGTACCGTCGGCGACCAGCCGGCCCGATTTCAGCAGGGCAACCCGCGTGCCCATGGACAGCGCGTGGTCCGGATCGTGAGTGGACAGGACGATGCCGAGGCCGCTGTCCGCCAGGCGGACCAGTTCCTTGAGCACCACGGCCTGGTTACTGAAGTCCAGGCTGGCGGTAGGTTCATCCATCACCAGCAGCGGCGCTTCCTGGGCCAGGGCCCGGGCCACGAGCACCAGCTGCCGCTGGCCTCCGGATAGCCGCGTGTAATCGGCGCCGGCCAGGTCCCGTATCCCGAGGATGTCCAGGGCATTCAGCGCCGCCTCCCGGTCGGCGGGCCCCGGCTGGGCGAAGGTGCCGAGGCGGGCCGTGCGGCCCATGAGCACCACTTCCTCGACGGCGAAGGGAAATGGCGGAACGTGGCCCTGGGGCACGTACGCGATGCGGCGCGCGATCTCCTGGCGAGCCAGGCCGGGCATGGCATCGCCGCCGAGGAATACCTCCCCGCCCTGGGCAGGCAGCAGCCCGAGGAGCGTCCGGAACAGGGTCGTCTTCCCGGAGCCGTTGGGACCGAGCAGGCAGAGCACCTCGCCCGGGCCCACGGCCAGGCTGACGTGTTCACCGACCCGCTTGCCCGGATAGCCAAAGGCCAGGTCCCGGCATTCCAGCTTCACGTCCAGCCCCTCCGCCCCCGGGCCAGAAGCCACAGGAAGAAGGGCGCGCCCACCACCGCCGTGAGAATCCCCAGGGGCACCTCCGCCGCGGCGATGGTCCGGGCCAGGGTGTCTACCAGAAGCAGGTAGCCGGCCCCGAGCAGGGCCGAGGCCGGCAGCAGGACACCGAAACCGGGGCCGACCAGCATGCGCGCAATGTGGGGCATGACCAGGCCCACCCAGCCCACGACCCCGGCGATGGCCACCACCGCGGCGGTGATAAGGGTGGCGCATCCGATGACAAGCAGCCGGAGCCTGCCGACCTCGATGCCCAGGGATTTCGCTTCCTCATCCCCGAGGGAGAGCACGTTGATTCGCCAGCGAAGCAGCACCAGGGGCACCAGGCCGACCAGCACCACCGGCAGCGTCGAGGCGGCGTCCTCGGTCTGCACCCCGGAGAGGCTGCCCAGCAGCCAGAAGGTGATGGCCGGCAGCTGGTCGTAGGGGTCCGCCAGGACCTTCAGGAGGGACGTCGCGGCCCCGGCCAGGGCGCCGACGACCACGCCCGCCAGCACGAGCACAAGCACCGTGTCCCGCCCCCGCACGGCCGCCGCCACGAAACCCACCAGGGTCACCGCGGCGAGGCCGCCGGCGAACGCCGCCAGCTGGATGCCGGCAACGGACAGGCCCAGGAAAATGCCCAGCACGGCCCCCAGGCCCGCACCGGCGGACACCCCGAGGATATCCGGTGATACCAGGGGATTGCGGAACAGGGTCTGGTAGCAGGCCCCGGCAGCCCCGAGAGCGGCGCCGACCAGGAGTGCGGCCACCACGCGGGGCAGGCGGATGGAGAAGAGGACCATCTCCGGGACGCTGTCACCGGCGCCCGCCCCGGTCAGTCGCCGCCAGAGAACGCCCACGGTGTCCCCGGCGGACATGGGATAGGGACCCAGGGTCAGGGCCAGCAGCGACAGGCCCACCAGGACCGCCGCGAGCACGGCGGTGAGTCCGACCTTGCCTGCCCGGCCGGTGGCCACCGTGCTCACCGGCGGCTCACCACGGGACTTCGCCCCGGCTCCACTTCAGCAGGCGCTCCAGGTCCTCTCCCTCTACGTCCACGTGGTAGAACAGCCGGTAGAACTCCCGGATGTCCTGGTCCAGGGCGGTGGGCCATCGCTCCGGGTAGAACAGGCCGCCCAGCCAGCGCAGCCCCATGAGCCGGTTGACCGAGGGCGGCCGGTCGATCCACCCGAACGGGCCGGTGGGAGACAGGAATACCCGGCCCTGCTTCACCGCCTCGATCCCGGACCAGTAGGGATTTCCCCACACGTTCTCGTAGAAGGCGGGGTCCCAGGTGATGATCGTGTCCGGATTGGCCACGATCACCTGCTCCATGGAGGCCCGCACCAGGCCCCGGCGGCCGTCCTCGGTGTAGGCGACGTTGCGTCCGCCGGCCCGTTCGATGATCTCCGTGTTGATGGAGCCGCGCAGTCCGGTCTCGAGACCGTCCGGGCCGCGGGCCAGATACACCCGCGGGCGCTGTTCTTCAGGCACACGGGCGATGATGGCGTCCAGCTGCCTGAACGTCTCTTCCGTGTAACGCGCCAGCCGTTCCCCCTGCCCGGGGACGCCCATGGCCTCTCCCGCCAGGCGCAGCGCCGCCGGGGTGGCCTCGAATCTTCCGTCGATAAGCAGGTAGGGGATCCCCGTCTGGGCCTGGACGCGATCGGCAAGCGAGATGTAGGTATCCCTGACCGAGCCGAAGTCGATGATCAGGTCGGGCCTGAGTTCCAGCACGCGCTCCAGGCTGGCGTCGCCTCCCCGTCCGGTCAGGCGGCCGGTCTCCGGCAGGTCCCTGTAGTCCTTGGCGATATACGGGCGCTCCGCAGGCCGCAGCGCCCGTGGCCATCCCAGCAGAGCCTCGGGCTTGAGGGCGTACACGAGTATGGACGCGGGCGGCCCGGCGGCGAACACCCTCTCTACCTTCTCCGGGACTTCCACGGAGCGTCCGGCGGAATCGACGAGCGTGCGCGCGTGAACAGTGCCGGCGGCGCAGCCCATGACGCCGGCGATGACGAGCCAGACTAACTTTTTCAGCATGCCGGTCTCCCGCGGGCGCTGTTGAAGCCGGTCCTAGGATAGCCCCTGTGGTCGTCCCGATTCTTCCTTACACTTGGGGTTTGTCCAAACACCGGAGTTCCCAGACCATGCCGAAGCTGCCCGACATCGACCCGGCTGCCCGCACCGAAATCGAGTCACACGTCTACCGGAAGCTGATCGAGCACCTGCAGCGCTACCCGGAGGTGCAGAACATCGACCTGATGAACCTGGCCTACTTCTGCCGCAACTGCATGTCCAAGTGGTACCTGGCCGCCGCCCGGGACCAGGGGATCGAACTCGACTACGACCAGGCCCGGGAGATCGTCTACGGCATGCCCTACGGCGACTACAAGGCCCGCTACCAGGAAAAGCCCACCGAGGAACAGCTGGCCGCCTTCGCCGAGGCGGAGAAAAAGGCCACGACGTGAACCCCGGGGAAGGCCGTCCCCCCGGGTTCAGGAGGCGCCCAGCTTCCTGGCGATGGTCGCGACGCGCTCCCCCTGGAAGCGGGCGATGTCGAGCTCGTTCTGCGAGGGCTGGCGGCTGCCGTCGGAGTCTGCAAGGGTCGTGGCGCCATAAGGCGTGCCACCGGTGATCTCGTCCATCCGGGTCAGGCCCTCACAGGAATAGGGCACACCGACGATGACCATGCCGTGGTGCAGCAGGGTGGTATGGAAAGACGTGATGGTGGTTTCCTGGCCGCCATGCTGGGTGCCGGTAGAGGCAAACACGCTGCCCACCTTGCCGATGAGACTGCCGTTGGCCCAGAGCTTGCCCGTCTGGTCGAGGAAATTGCGCATCTGGCCGCACATGTTGCCGAAGCGTGTGGGCGTGCCGAAGATGATGGCGTCGTAGTCGCCCAGCTCTTCCACAGTGGCAACCGGTGCCTCCTGTTCGAGCTTCGCGTTGATGCTTTTGGCCACGTCCTCGGGCATGGTCTCCGGGACGCGTTTGACCGTGACTTCCACGCCATCCACTGAACCGGCGCCCTCGGCGATGGCCCGGGCCATGGTCTCCACGTGGCCCCAGGTGCTGTAGTAGAGAACAAGTACGCTGGTCATCTGGTTGCTCCTGTTGCTCCCGGGGCAGGCCCCGGTGTTGCCGCCGGGTACCCTTACCGGGAGGTTTCGCCGTCTGTTTCGTAGATCTGCCTGTAGTCGTCCAGGTTCTCGTCGAGCATACGCAGGTACTCCGAGGAAAAGAACTCGACGGCCTTCTTGCGGTCCCCGTCATACTTGTCGGCGCTGGGCGCATGGGAGGCGACCACGAAAGCGTTGAACCGGGATGCGGCATAAAGAAGGGCCATGCCCACGTTCTCTTTGGGATTCGTCTCGATGTAGCGGTTGGCCTGGTCGATGAACCCGTCGACCATCTGGCGAAATTCGCGATCCCTGTCTTCTTCGCTCACGTGTCACGCTCCTCTGTCCGGCAGTGGCCGCTGGAAAAGGCCGGCATCTTACTAGACCCTCGGCGGTGGCTTCAGGCGGCGGAACCGTGACCCCCGTCGCAAACCATAAAAACCAGCAGGAACAATACCCTGTAGAGATGACCTGGGTCATCTTTCCGGCGCGGCGGGACTGCTAGCATCCCCGCCACTTTCCACGGGGCATGAAGCCCCCACCGAGACCCTCCATGGACAATCGCAGCCCCCGCAACCGCCCTGCTACGGCGCTGGCCCCCGACGAGGCGCGGCTCATCCGCCGCTCCCGCCGCCGCCGCCGTCGCGCCCTGTCCCGCGGCCAGTGACAGCCACTCGGGCTGCCGTCAGGCCCGTCCGGATTCCCCCGCTTCCCGAAGTCTGACCTCGGGCGTGCTCCTGCCGCGCCCGAAGAACCCCCTCAGGTCCTCCAGGATCAGGTAGTTGATGGGGATCAGCAGCAGCGTAATGGCCGTGGCGAACAGGATGCCGAATCCCAGGGACACGGCCATGGGGATCAGGAACTGGGCCTGGGTGGACTTTTCGAAGATAAGCGGCGTCAGGCCGGCGAAGGTGGTCAGTGACGTCAGGAGCACCGGCCGGAGTCGGGCCACGCCCGCCTTCGCCACCGCCTCGTGGAGGCCCATGCCCTCCCGGCGACGGCGGTTCACGTAGTCCACCAGCACCAGGCTGTCGTTCACGACCACGCCGCCCAGGGCCAGCATGCCCATCAGGCTCATGATGGTAAGGCTCAGGCCCATGATGATGTGACCCAGCATGGCGCCGGCCACGCCGAAGGGGATGACGCTCATGACGATCAGGGGCTGGAGGTAGGACCGGAAGGGGATGGCAAGCAGCCCGTAGATCATGAACAGAACGAACAGGATTCCTACCCGGAGGCTGCCGAAGGACTCCCGCTGCTCCCGGGCCTCTCCCTCGAGGCTGTAGCTGACGCCCGGGTATGCGGACACGGCTTCGCTCAGATAGTCCGTGATGTCCCGCTTGATGGCCTCGATGTCGGCGGTCTCCTTGTTGACATCGGCTGTCACATTGATGGTGCGGTTCCTGTCCACGCGCCGGATCTCGTCGAAACCCCGGCCGAACTCCGCCTCGGCCACCTCCGAGAACGGCACCTCCACGCCGGACGGCGTGCGGATGAGCATGGTGTCCAGGCTTTCCAGGGAGCGCCGCTCCGATTCCGGATAGCGGACGAAGACGCGGACTTCCTCCCGGCCCCGCTGGATGCGCTGTACCTCGAAGCCGTAGAAGGCATGCCGCACCTGGCGGGCCAGGTCTTCGAGGGTAATGCCGAGCAGTTCCGCCTGGGGGCGGATGTTGAGCTTGATCTCCTGTTTGCCTCCCTCGAAGCTGTCGGTGATGTCGAAGACCCCCGGATAGGTCGCCAGTCGCGTCCTGACCTCGTCGGCCATCTCGCGAAGGGGCGGAAAAGCCGGTCCGGTGAGCTGCACGTCGATGGGTGAGCCGCCGCGGCCTATCTCCGCGCGGAAGCTGATCTCGTCCGCCCCGGGGATGGCGCCGATGGACTCACGCCACTCCCGCACCAGGTCCGAGCTGGTGACGTCGATGGTCCGCTCCTCCGGCGGCATGATCTCGAACCGCACCCGCCCGACATTCGGCGTGTTGGGCTGGCCGGTGCTGGCGAGAATATGCTGCACCACGCTCTCACCGGTCTCCGGGTCGACGTATTTCTCCCGGAGCGCCTCCGCGGCTTCCGCGATCTTCACGATGGCGGTGTCGGTGACCTCGAAGGGCGTGCCCGGCGGCATCTGCAGGCTGGCGGTGGCCGTCTCTGCCTGGATGCGGGGGAAGAAGATGAAGCGCAGGTGTCCGCCGATGGCCAGGCTGAACAGCAGGATGGCGATCGCCAGGAAGATCGACAGCGTCAGGTAACGCTGGCGCATCGCGGCCTTCAGGACCGGCGCGTAGAGGCCCTGGGTACCCTTCTCCAGGCCCAGCGAGACCCTGCGCTGCAGTCGGGTGACGAAGCCGTCGGTGGGCTGCCCCCGGACCCGGGAGTGTTTCAGGTGGGCCGGCAGGATGAGCTTGGACTCCACCAGAGAGAACAGCAGCACCGGGATCACGATCATGGGAATCTGGGCGAAGATCTGGCCGCGGACACCCTCGATCATCAGAAGCGGGACGAAGGCCACGATGGTGGTCAGCACCCCGAAGGTCACCGGCACGGCGATTTCCTGGGTGCCCTTGATGGCCGCCTCCAGCGGCGGCTCGCCGGTTTCCAGGCGGGTGAAGATGTTCTCGCCGGTGACGATGGCGTCGTCCACCACGATGCCCAGCACCAGGATGAAAGCGAACAGGCTGACCAGGTTCACCGTGACGCCCAGCTCCGGCATCATCGCGATGCCGCCCATGAACGCTACCGGCATCCCCACCAGCACCCACATGGCCACAGACGGTCGCAGGAACAGCGTCAGCAGCACCAGGATCAGGATGCTGCCCTGCAAAGCGCTTTTCACCAGGGTGGACAGGCGCGCCTTCACCACCCGGGAGTCGTCGTCCCAGTAGTCGACGGTGACGCCGGGGGGCAGCCAGCCGGGCGGGTCGGCCAGGTATTCCTTGACCGCGTTGGCCACCTCGATGGCGCTCTGGTCGTCGACCCGGTAGACCTCGACGAAAGCGACGGGCTGGCCGTTGAAGCGGGCCTTCACGGGATCCTCGTTGAATCCGTCCCGGACCACGCCGATGTCGCTGATGGTCAGCCGGGCGCCGTTGTCGCTGCGCACGACGATTTCTTCGAATTCCCGGCCGGCCCGGGCCTGGCCCTCGGTGCGGATCAGCACTTCGCCCCCCGCGGTCCGGACGGCTCCGGCGGCCAGGTCCAGCGAGGTGCGCCGCACGGCTTCGGCCACCTCCGCCAGGGTCAGGCCATAGGCGCGCAGCGTCTCTTCGGGCACCTCGATGGAGATCTCGTAGGGCCTGACGCCGTCAAGCTCGACCTGCGTGACCTCGGGGAGATCGGCGATCTCGTCTCGGACACGCTCCGCCACCAGCCGGAGTTCTCCCTCGGGCAGTTCGCCGGCTACCACGACGTCGATGACGTCCCGGCGGATCTCCGGGACGTAGACCGTGGGGCGCTCGCTGTCCACCGGGAAGGTGTTGATGGCGTCCACCCGGGCCTTGACGTCGTTCATCAGTTCGCGGGGGTCGTAGCCCGACTCCACCTCGATGGTGACCGAGCCCAGTCCCTCCCGGGCCACGGAGGTGAGCTTCTTGATGCCCGCGAGATCCTGGACGGCCTCCTCGATCTTGATGGTGATGCCTTCTTCCACCTCCACCGGGGTGGCGCCCGGGAACGGCACCCGGACCTGAACCAGGTCCAGTTCGAAGGCTGGGAAGGTCTCCAGGGGAATACGGGACGTGAGGGCCCAGATGCCCAGGCCCAGGATGGTGAACATCAGCAGGTTCGCGGCGACGTCGTTCTTCGCGAACCAGGCGATCATGCCCTTCACGGGCTGCCTCCTCCCGCGCCGGCGCCGGATTCGCCGGCCGCGGCCCGGCGGCGGGGACCGTCCCCGCCCGCGGACTGGCTCGGTACGCCGTCCACCGTGGCGGCCACCAGGGTGCCGCCGGAGGCGACGGCCAGGGGCGTGATGTTGACCACGTCGCCGGCGGCCAGTCCGCCGGTGATGATGGCGTCGTCCACGTCCGTCCAGGCCACCGTCACGGGCCGTCGCTGGAGGCGGCTTTCGTCGTCGACCACGAGAAGCTCGTTGCCCTCGCGCAGGGCGCCCCGCGGCACGATGAAGACATTCTCAAGCACCCGGCCCCTGATCTCGGCCTCGACGAACTGGCCGATGCGCAGCGGCGGGCGACCGTCTTCCCGACGATCGTAAGGGTCGTCCACCTGGGCGATGACGTAGAGCTGGCGGCTCCGGGTGTCGATGGCGCCCTCCGGTCGCACGATCCGGCCTTCCCAGCTCCAGCGCTCGGATCCGAGCTCGGCGGTCAGGGTCACCGGCGGGCCGGGCTGCCGCTCGCTGTCCGGGTCGTCCCGGTAGCGTTCCGGCAGGTCCACGAACTGGAGCTGCCGGCCGGACAGGGGCAGCCGGATCTCGATGTAATCCGTGGCGTACACCCTTCCGAGTACCGTGCCCTGGGAGACGAACTGGCCCACGTCCACGTTCTGCTCCAGGACCTGGCCCTCGTAAGGTGCGCGGATCCGGGTGCGCTCCAGGTCCGTGCGGGCCCGCTCCAGCTGGGCCTTGGCGGACAGAACGGAGGCCCGGGCTGCGGCGATCTGGGGCTTGCGCAGGCCCAGCTCAGGCGCTTGCTTGCCCAGCATCTTCCAGTCGTTTTTCACGACCTCGGCCTGGGCGAGCTCCTGTTCCAGGACCGACTCGGCCTGGGCGACCTGGGCCTCGGCGCTGGCCAGCGCCAGCTGGTAGTCCCGGGGATCCAGGGTGACCAGGACGTCCCCCTCCTCGAAGAAGCCGCCCTCACGGAATGCCGGGGAAATGGAGATGACCTTGCCGGAGACCTGGGGGATCAGCGTGCTCTCGGTGCGGGGCGCCACCGTGCCCTCGGTCCGCACCCGGACCGTGTAGTCCACGGGCGCCACGCGGGTGGCTTCCACGGCCACCGGCACCACCGGAGGCTTGAACTGCCGGGCCTCGGGCTTGCTCGCAATGATCATCCGCCCGCCGACGACGGCTGCGGCCAACACGCCAAGGGGCAGAGCAATCTTGAGTAACTTCGATTTCATGGTTCGGGTCGCCGGGGTACGCCTCGGACAGGATCCGCCGGGGCCTGGGGAAACGGTCAAGATTACCGTTTTTGAGGTTTTGGCGGATGCGGCGTGTTCGAGTCCCCGGGGACCCCGGGGTTCCGCCGCGAACTCTGCACACGGCACTGAATTTCGGTCGCCGGTGGCTTTCGGATGTCGGCCCTGGGCCGTTCAGGCGGGCAGGTGAGGGCCCTCGAGCTCCAGGGTCTTCAGCCGCTGGGTGTCCGCCCAGTCCAGGGACTGGTGGCTGAAGCCCTGCTTCAGGACGGGCTTGACGATCTCGAAATAGGGCGAGACGTCGAAATCCCGCGGGGCGTACAGGCTGTGATGGCGGATGTGCAGCCATTCCCGGTATTCGGCGGAAGCCTTCTCGTCCTCCGGCGCTCCCTCCAGGTACAGCTCCGGCAGGATGGGATAGTTGATGTGCTGGAAGGCCTGTGCGATCAGGCTGGAGCAGATGGCCCGGGTCGGATCACCGCTGCCGATGGCCAGCAGCTGGCGCCGCCACCGCCTGGGCACGGGCGGCGTGGGAAACAGGTACCGGGCCAGGTCCAGGATATTCTTCATGTCGTACTGGTGGCCGATGCGCTCTGCGGCGTAGGCGATGACCCGGTCCCGCTCGTCCCCGGAGAGCCCCACGGGACGGCAGATGCGGCTGTGCAGGTCCCAGAACTGGGACAGTGGCACCATGCGGACCCCCTCGTTGATGTCCGCTTCCACGAACATGTGGGGGTCCTCGCCACCCAGGGCGTCGCCGACGTACAGCGCGCTATGGGACCAGGTGGACTGCGTCAGGTACTTGATGGCGGCAGCGAACAGGCTGGTGCCCTCCACCAGCAGCACATCGCCTTTCTGCAGCGTGGCGGCCAGCTTCTCCCGGCTGCTGGTGGGGATCCGGACTGCTCCCTCCCGGGGCTCGGACAGGAACCTGGCGACCCTGCGGCCGATGGCCTGGCGGACTGACATGGCCCGAAGCGTAGCCCAACCCCGTCCAGAGAGAAGAGAACCAGGTCAGATTCCGCGGGAGTGCCTGCCCCGCGCAGGGACACGGCGGCCCTCCGGAGGCGCAGGGGCGCGAGCAGCTGGCGCTGCCCGCGGGCCACGACGGGCCGGACGCCCGAGGTGGGCGTCGTCCCCGATCGTCGGACCGGCGTTTCCCCTCCCTGGATGCCTCCCGGGGACCCTGCCCCCGTCCATCAGCGGCTCGCCCAGCGGTGCTGCCACGCGATGCCGAACAGGTCGAAATCCCCGCCCAGGCGGGCATACGCTCCCGTGCTCGCATAGAACTTGACGGAATCGGCCGGCCCGAGTGGCGTGGACAAGGTCAGCCCGTACCGGCCGTTGCGCTGGGTTCCGGCCTGCCGGGCGCCGTCGATTTCCTGTTCGCCGCCCTGGTAATGGGTCGCGTCAAGGGACAGCCAGCGGCCCCGCGGAAAGTTGTAGATGAGGTGGCCACGGATGGCGTACAGCGGGTCCTGGCTGAGTGTATCCCCGCTCCGCGGCTCGTCATTGTCCGTAAAAAAGGAGACGGTGCCTACCAGTTCCAGCTGCCACCGGCCGAACACCTTGGACATGCCGAGCTCGGGCCGGAAGAGCCACCGGTTCGTGCCGATGGTGAGGACCTTGTTCCGTTCGTAGTCGCCGAACGGCGCCTGCACCAGCAGCCCGACCCCGACGATAAGGTCGTGCTGCCAGCTTCGATACTCTGCCGGACTGAGGGCCGGCGCGCCCAGCAGGTTCACGCTCGCCCGGAACGTCGGGTCGGCAAGACCGTAGTTCTTGCCGTACGCGCGCTCGCCCTCCAGCAGCGCGTTGCCTCTGGTGCCCACGTAGGAGGCTGCCGCGGACACGGAGCCGGAGCGGCCGAAGACGTTGATGCCCCGGGCGTAGCCGAGCACCGCGATGTCCGTCTCCAGGCTCGCGTCCTCGAGGGGCACGGACGGATCGAACAGGACGGGTCCGGAAGAGCGCCCGTAGCCGGCCAGCAGGAAGTTCATTCCCACCGGGAGATTGGCGAATTTCCGGGGCTCCAGGCTCTGCCCGGCCGCCGGGTCCGGCAGGACAAGCAGCACCGCGACCAACGCCAGCGCCGCGATGCGGTGTAGGGACAGGTTTCGCGTCTTCACTGCCGAATCCGTTTCCGTCCAGGCGGGCCCGAGGTTATCGCAGGCTACACCCTGTTCGCTTCCCGTATTCTGCGTGTGGCGGTTGATCCGGCGGCGCCGAAGGCCGAAATTGCGGCCCGCGTCCTGCGCACCGAAACGGCCTGGCGGGTCCGCATCGCCCGGTGGCATCATCCGGGGCGCGGGCGACGGCATTGCGTAACCGGACCCCGCGGCTTTGACGTGTGCCGGCATGGCCGGCGTTCACCCTGTCTCGAGTACGAACCGGCTGATGACCTGGGATACGCGCTATTCATCGGACGATTACGTCTACGGCACCGAGCCGAACGAGTTCCTGCGCTCGGTCGCCGACCAGCTGCCCGTGGGCCGCAGCCTGTGCATCGGCGAGGGCGAGGGGCGAAACGGGACCTTCCTGGCGACGCTCGGGCACGACGTCACGGCGCTGGACGCTTCTTCCGTCGGGCTGGCCAAGGCCGTGAAGCTGGCCGCAAGCCGGGGCGCGCGGATCGACACCATCCACACCGACCTTGCCGACTACGCATTCGAGCCGGACGCATGGCACAACATCGTTTCAATCTTCTGCCATACGCCTCCGGCCCTGCGGCGGCTCGTCCATTCCCGCGCGGTGGGGTCCCTGAAGCCCGGTGGCATGTTCGTGCTGGAGGCCTACCGACCACGGCAGCTGGAGTACGGAACCGGCGGGCCGCCCGTGGCGGAGCTGATGATGACCCTCCCCGAACTGCGTGAGGAGCTGACGGGCCTGGAGATCGTCCATGGCGCGGAGCTCGACCGGGAAGTCCACGAGGGCCGTCTCCACACGGGGCGTGCGGCGGTGGTCCAGGTGCTGGCCCTGAAGCGCTGACGCTCAGCCCTCGGCGGTGCGCGCGATCCGCCGCCTGAGGATGGCGTGGGCCCGGCGGTCCAGGGGGTAGCGCCAGGCCAGGACCAGCATCGGCACCAGCAGAAGGCAAGGCCAGGCGACGAAGGCCACCTTGAGTCCGAGCACGGCCTGGTCGCTCAAAGCGCCCTTCGCGGTAAAGCCGAATGCCGCGGGAATCGCCAGGGCGATGGCCCCGCCGATGCCCTGGTTGAGCTTTGTCACCAGGGCCTGGAACGAAAAGAAGATCGCTGCCCGGTCCTTGCGGTTTCTCCACAGGTCGTAGTCCACGATATCTGCCAGCAGCGAGGGCAGGGCGATGGAGGACAGGCCAAGGAAGAAGCCGAAGCTGGTCATGACCGCCACCATGGGCCCGAGGCTGCCGGGCCGGATCGCCGGCACCACCAGCAGGGTGGCGATCATGCCCGCCGCGGCCCCCGCCCAGGCTCGGTGCTTGTCGACGCGCTTCATCACCTTCAGCCACAGCGGCATTCCGGCGGCCATCGCCAGGGTCATGGGCATGGCGATGTGGGGAATGTTTTCCGCCAGCCCCAGGTACTGGCTGGCGTAGATGACAAAGAGGCTCGCCACCGCGCCAGTGGCCAGGCCGAACAGGACCTGCGTGACGAGGAAATACTGCAGCGGCGGGTTGCGCTTCAGCGCCAGCCACAGGTCCGCCGGACGGATGCGCCGCGTGGGGAGCCTCCTGGCAGGTTCCGGCACCCGCCAGCACATCAGCAACACCAGCAGAGGGAGAGTCACCAGGATGAACAGGGCAATACTCTCCATGACCCGGGGCGTGAAGGCCGTGCTCCCGCCGGCCAGGAGCATGGGCGAGGCCATGAACAGAATCCCGCCCGCGAAGCCCAACAGCTGCCGCCAAAGCGCGATACGGGAGCGCTCGTGGTAGCCGGTGGACAGCTCCGCGGCCATGGCAGTATGGGGAATCTCCACCAGCGTCCAGCCCAGGGTCACCACCAGATACCAGGCCAGCAGATAGGTCAGGCCTGCCTCGCTCGCCGGGTTGTAGAGAAACCAGGCGCCGCCGGCCACCACCAGCGCGCCGGCGATCATCCAGGGCTTGCGGGTGCCCGAGCGGTCCGACAGCAGTCCGATCAGGGGGTCGGTGATGCCGTCGAACAGCCGTGCCGCGAAAGTCGCGGTGGCAAGGCCCGCCAGGGTGACACCGGTGTACTCGAGGTAGAAGTTGGGCAGCACCGCCGCCGTCGGTGACATGAGCATGGACAGGGGCAGGTTGACCAGCCCGAAGAGGACCAGGGTGGGGGTCGGGATCCGGGGGGCAGGCGCCTGCATGGCGGATATTGTGCTCCCTGTCAGGGGCTTCCGGCAGGGTGAGGACGGGCCTACGGGGGACGCCCCGGTTTCTCCGGCGCAGGAGCTTCCCCGAGCGCCAGGGTAACGCGGACCATGTCCTCGTCCCTGTGGCGGCTCATCGGCAGCCCGCTTGACTCGAAGACCCTGAGCATCCCGCGGTTGGCAGCCAGCACTTCTGCGCAGAGATGCCGGAACCCGTGGGCCCGGGCAATACCGGCGAGATGGTGCAGCAGCATGGAGGCGATGCCCTGGCCGTGGTAGTCCTCTTCCACGGTGAAGGCTACCTCGGCGTCAGCCGAGTCCCCGATGCCGATGTAGCGGCCGGCGCCGATGATGACGTCGCTGTCCCCAGGCGTGACCACCAG
Source organism: Gammaproteobacteria bacterium (assembly GCA_037383845.1). GTDB lineage: Bacteria > Pseudomonadota > Gammaproteobacteria > Steroidobacterales > XN24 > JARRON01. The sequence goes on along the minus strand of JARRON010000003.1, from coordinate 56,984 downwards.
GGTGACGTTGCGCACGAAGTCCACGTCCACGCCGGCGGCCAGCTCCTCGTCAGAGACATCCTGCTTCGTCGTGAAAAAACGGGTGTAGACGGACGCCTGCTCCAGCTCATGGAAGGCTCGTCTGAGGCGGGCCTTGTCATCGGACCGGACCGCGCGCAGTGTCACCGGCGTCCCGTCTCTCAGGCGTTCCTGCACCTCGTACTGACTGGCATCCATTGGCCGGCCTCTCGTGTTCTTTCACGGGAGATTCTGGCACCTGGCTTCCCCGGGCTCCAACATGGCGCTGCAGCAATCCAATCCTGCGGTCCATCTGTTAATCTTTCCGGAGTCCAGGGGGAAGGATGCAGAAGAACGCCTACAGCTATGCCGAGCTCATCGAGGCCGGCCACGGCCGCCTGGCGGGCATGGGCGGGGGTCGGCTTCCCCTGCCGCCCATGCTCATGCTGGACCGTATCACCGACATCACTGCCGACGGCGGGGCCTATGGCCTGGGCCACATCACCGCCGAGCTGGATATCCGTCCCGACCTCTGGTTCTTCGACTGCCACTTCGAGTCGGACCCGGTGATGCCCGGCTGCCTGGGCCTGGATGCCATGTGGCAGCTGGTGGGCTTCTTCCTGAGCTGGGCCGGCGGCACGGGGCGGGGTCGGGCCCTGGGGGTGGGCGAGGTGAAATTCACCGGTCAGGTCCTGCCGACGGCGAAGAAGGTCACTTACCGCATCGATATCAAGCGCCGCGTCCTGCGCCGCCTGGTGATGGGCATCGCCGATGCCACCATGGACGTGGACGGCCGCAAGATTTACCAGGCCACCGATCTCAAGGTGGGCCTGTTCCAGTCCACGGACTCTTTCTAGGGAGACATTTCATGCGCCGTGTCGTGGTCACCGGATATGGGATCGTGTCCAGCATCGGCAACAATCGGGCGGAGGTTCTCGAGTCGCTCAAGGCCGGCCGCAGCGGTGTGCGAGGCAGCGACGAGTACCGGGAGCTCGGCATGCGCAGCCACGTCCACGCGCCGGTTGAAATTGACCTCGAAGCGATGGTGGACCGCAAGCTCAGGCGCTTCATGAGCGATGCGACCGCTTATGCCTACGTGAGCCTGCTGGAGGCGATCGAGCATGCGGGGCTGTCGGGCGACGACGTCAGCAGTCCCCGGAGCGGGCTGATCTGCGGCTCCGGCGGGGCCTCTTCGGCCAACGTTGTCCAGACGGCGGACACCACTCGGGAAAAAGGCCCCCGGCGGGTGGGGCCCTACATGGTGACCAAGTGCATGTCATCAGCCATACCCGCCAATCTCTCCACGGCGCTCAAGATCCGGGGCGTGAGCTACACCATCAGCTCCGCCTGCGCGACTTCCGCTCACTGCATCGGCAACGGCGCCGAGCTTATCCAGATGGGCAAGCAGGACATCGTCTTCGCCGGCGGCGGGGAAGAGCTTCACTGGGGCACGACCGTCATGTTCGACGGCATGGGCGCTCTGTCGTCGAAGTACAACGATCAGCCGGACAAGGCCTCGCGGACCTATGACGTCAACCGGGACGGTTTCGTGATCTCGGGCGGCGGGGGCATCGTGGTCCTGGAGGAGCTGGAACACGCCCGGGCCCGGGGCGCGAACATCATTGCGGAGCTGGTGGGATACGGTGCGACCTCCGACGGTGCGGACATGGTACAGCCCTCCGGCGAAGGGGCGATGCGCTGCATGGCCATGGCGCTGGAGGGCGTGGGAAGATCCGTTGATTACCTCAACACCCACGGCACCAGCACGCCGGTGGGGGATATCCGGGAACTCGAAGCTATCCGCGAGATCTTCGGCGACGACGCGCCCCCTATCAGCGCCACGAAGTCACTGCCGGGCCACGCCCTTGGCGCAGCCGGCGTTCACGAGGCGGTCTTCTCACTACTGATGATGGAAAACGACTTCATCGCCGCGTCCGCCAATATCGAGGAGCTGGATCCTGGAGCCGAAGGGTTCGATATCGTCAGGCAGCGGCGGGACGACGTCCGGCTGGACACGGTGATGTCCAACAGCTTCGGATTCGGGGGCACCAACGCCACGCTGGTGTTCCGGCGGCCGGACTAGCGTCGCCGGCTTCTGCCTCAGGCCTCCGGGTGCCGGCGCATCCAGGCGGCGACGTAGGGGCAGCGGGCCTCCACTGCGAGGCCTTCCTCCCGGGCCCAGGCGACGGCGGCGCTGGTCAGTGCCCCGGCCACGCCCCGGCCGCCGATCTCCGGCGGGACGCCCACGTAGTTCATGTAGACGGTGCGTCCGTCCACCCGGTAATCGAGCACGCCGGTGCTGCCGTCGACAGTGGCTTCGAAGCGGCTGCTGTCCGGCACGTGGGTAACTTCGTAATCGCTCATTCCCAGACGCCTCCCTTTGCGGCCATGTAGCCCTGGACGATCTCCAGCGCCGTTGCGTCCGTGGGCGGCAGCGCCACGTCGGATTCGCCCAGGGGGGTGACCCGCTCTCCCCAGCGGACCAGGTGAGCGCACCAGGTCAGGCCGCCGCCAAAGGCAGGCATGAGCAGCACCGAGCCGGGCCTGACCCGTCCTTCCTCCAGCGCCTCGCACAGGGCCACGGGCACGGTGGCCGCGGACATGTTTCCGTAGCGGTGGACGTTCACGTACACCTTGTCCATGGGGACCGCGGTCCGCTTCGCCAGGGCCTCGATGATCCGCAGGTTGGCCTGGTGGGGCACGACCAGGTCGATCTCGTCAGGCGTGAAGTTCTTCCGGGCCATCACTTCCTCGCAGGCCTGGCTCATGCCCAGCACGGCCCGCTTGAAGATCTCCGGTCCCTCGAAGTCCCATGCCACATCGCCGTAAAGGCGGCCCTGGTTGGCGTACTTGCCGCCCATGCCCTTTACCCGGAGGATGTCGCGGGCGTCGCCGTAGCAGCCGAGCTTTTCGCAGAGCACGCCCTCGGCCGCCTCCGTGGCTTCGAGCACCACCGCGGCGGCGCCGTCCCCGAAGAGCACGGCCACGTTGCGATTCGTCCAGTCCATGAAGGCGGAAATCAGCTCGGCCCCGATGACCACCGCATTCTTTACCACGCCGGTGCGGATCATGGCCGTGGCGGTGGACAGTCCGTAAAGAAAGCTGGTGCAGGCCGTATTCACGTCCATCGCTGCGCAGGCGTTGGCGCCGATGCGCTGCTGGACGCCGGAGGCCATGTTGGGCACCTGCTCGTCGAAGCTCGTGGTTCCGAACACGATGAGCTCGACCTGGTCGCCGGACATGCCGGCGGCGGCCAGGGCCCGGGCGGCCGCGACGTAGCCCAGCTCGCCGAGGAGCACGTGGGAGATCCGGCGCTCCCGGATGCCGGTGCGGCTCGTGATCCACTCGTCGCTGGTGTCCAGGAACGTGGCCAGATCCTGGTTGGTCAGGGTCGCCGGTGGCATGCACTTGCCCCAGCCGGTGATGGCTGCGTGGGTCACGCGACAGCTCCGCTGGTGTTGTCGTTGCCGGAAGGATACCGCTCCCGGAGGCAGGGTACGAGTTCGGCCGGGCTTGGCTACGGGCGGTGGCGCCCGGCTATCCTTCGTGTACTGCCCATTGCGTGCCGGACGCAGAAACGTAACACCGGGAGCCCAGATGACCCTGCGCCGATACTTCATCGTCTTCCTGCTCGGGACGAGCCTGTGCGCCGCCGCCCGGGCCGGCCCGGAAAATCCCGAGGCCGGTGCGGGGAATCCCACATATCGCCTGGACTACGAGTTCGTGCTGCACCCGGCCGAGGACCGGGCCGAGGTCTCCCTGGCCCTCGGGGAAGGTGCGGGGAACATCGTCTGGATGCGGTTCCGGATCCGGCCCGGCCGGCATACCGGATTCTCCGCTGACGGGGAGCTGGAAGTGGACGGGAAGTACGTGACCTGGACGCCGCCGGAGACCGGTGGACGTCTGAGCTTCTCGGTGCCGGTCAGCCACCGGCGGGGCGAGCGGTACGACGCCCGCATGACCCCCGACTGGGCGCTGTTTCGAGGCGACGACCTCGTCCCGCCGGCCCGGGTCCGCCAGAAGAAGGGCGCGGAGGCCGAGGCCTTCCTCAGGGTCCGGGTGCCTGAGCAGTGGTCGTTTGTTGCCGCCTACCGGGAAGTCAGCGACGGGGTCTTCGTGATCGAGAACCCTGAGCGGGGTTTCGACCGGCCGACGGGATGGATGGTCGCCGGACGACTGGGAGTTCGGCGGGAGCATGTCGCCGGGGTCCGCGTGGCGGTCGCCGGCCCCGTCGACCAGGGGGTGCGCCGCATGGACATGCTGGCCTTTCTCAACTGGAACCTCCCCCGGCTTGCGGCGATCCTGCCCCGGATGCCGGAGCGCCTGGTCATCGTCAGCGCCCGGGACCAGATGTGGCGCGGCGGGCTGTCCGGGCCGCATTCCCTGTACATCCATGCCGACCGCCCGCTGCTCAGCGAAAACGGCACCAGCACCCTGCTCCACGAGCTGGTACACGTGGTTTCCGGCCTTCAGAGCGGCCCCGGCGGCGACTGGGTGGTGGAAGGCCTCGCGGAGTACTACTCGCTGAAGCTCATGTGGCGTTCCGGGACCATCACCGACGCCCGCTACCAGGCCGCCCTGGAAGAGCTGGCCGAGTGGGCGCAGGAGGCTGAAGACAGCCCGCTGGACGTCAACCGGGCGACGGGTCCCCTCCAGGCCCGTGCGGTGGGAATCACGCGGGAAGTGGACCGGGAGATCCGACGGGCGACGGGAGGGGAGGCCAGCCTGGACGAGGTGCTGGCCCTGCTGTCGGGCCGCCACCGGGAAGTGGACACGCCAGCTTTCGTGGCCGCCGTGGAAGAAGTGATGGGAGGCCGCTCCGAGACCCTGGCGTCCCTCGGCGCCGCCCGGCCTCCTTCCTAGGCTGCAGTGCGCCTGGCGCCCGCCGCCGGTGCGTCCCTGGTCGCGCCGGAAGCTCTCCCCGGGGCATGCCGCCACCGGTACCAGGCCCGGTAGCCCAGCAGGAGGGCGAGGATCGCGGCGTAGAGGAGCGGCTCGCGGATGTCCTGCTTGACCTGCCACCAGAAATGCCAGACACCGAGTACCGCGATGACGTAAACCAGGCGATGGAGCTGCTGCCAGCGCTTTCCCAGACGTCGCATCATGCCGGTGGTGGATGTCGCGGCCAGGGGAATCAGCAGCAGCAGCGCCGCGGCACCCAGCGTGATGAACGGACGCTCGACCACGTCCTCGAGAATGATTGCCAGGTCGAGACGGTGGTCAATGACCGCGTAGGTCGTGAAGTGCAGCAGCACGTAGAAGAAGGCGAACAGGCCCAGCATCCGGCGGAAGCGGATCAGCCAGTGCCAGCCGGTGATGCGCCTCAGGGGCGTTACGGCCAGGGTAATCAGGAGAAACTTCAGGCCCCAGCCGCCGGTGCGGTTGATCAGTTCCTCCACCGGGTTCGCGCCAAGGGAGCCGGCGACGCCGAAGGTGGCCAGGGCCATCAGGACGAACGGTGCCAGGCTGGCGCCGAACACAACCACCTTCAGCCCGCGCAGGCCGGACGGGCTCATCAGTAGTTCCGGGCCAGGTCCATGCCCTGGTACAGGTGAGCAACCTGGTCCGCGTAGCCGTTGAACATCTGCGTGGGAACACGGGACGCGAAGATGCCGGCGCCGATGCGGCGCTCCGTGGCCTGGCTCCAGCGCGGATGGTCAACCTGGGGATTCACATTGGCATAGAACCCGTACTCCTGGGGCGCGGCCTGCTCCCAGGCGCTGACCGGCTGTTCTTCTGTGAACTCGATGCGCACGATGGACTTGATGCTCTTGAAGCCGTACTTCCAGGGCACCACGATGCGCAGGGGTGCCCCGTTCTGGTTCGGCAGTTCCCGGCCGTAGAGTCCGATGCCGAAGATCGCCAGGGGATGCATGGCCTCGTCGATGCGCAAGCCTTCCACGTAGGGCCAGTCCAGCACGGGCCAGCGCTGACCGGGCATCTGCTCGGGGTCGAACAGGGTCGTGAACTTCACGTACTTTGCCCGGGAGTTCGGCTCAAAACGCCTGAGGACCTCTCCCATGGGAATGCCCACCCAGGGGATCACCATGGACCAGGCCTCGACGCATCGCAGCCGGTAGATGCGCTCTTCCGGCGTGTGCGGCCGCAGGAAGTCCTCGTAGCCCAGCTGGCCCGGCTTGTCGCATTCCCCGCCGACCGTCACGGTCCAGGGCTCCGTGCGGAAGTCCCTGGCGTTCTTGTGAGGGTCGTCCTTGCCGGTGCCAAACTCGTAGAAATTGTTGTAGGTCGTGATGTCTTCCCACGAGTTGGGGTCCTCGTCGGTGCTCAGGGCGCTGGACTCGACGCCGGCGATTTCCGGCGGGCGGCGGGTGCCGCCAGCCGCCCAGGACCTCGTGGAGACGGCCGCGGCGGCGCCCAGCGCGGTGAAGCCCATGGCCTGCAGCAGCCTGCGGCGCTGCCGGAACAGGGCCTCGTCGGTGATCTCGGACGGCTTGATATCGCTGGGACGCTTGATGATCATCGGGGGTCTGCCGGATTTTGGATACACAAGATAAGACCGTGGCTCGACGGATTTTCTTTCACTTCCTTGTTGCCTTCGCTGTGGCCGCGTCCGGCGGATGCGCTTCCATGACGTCTTTCGAGGCGCCGCCGGCGGATCCGGCCGCCGTCCAGGTGGCGGAGGTCGCCCTGGACATGGTGGGTGCGCCCTACCGCTGGGGTGGCGAGACTCCGGACGGCTTCGACTGCAGCGGGCTGGTCTACTACGCCTTCGGCCGCGCCGGGATGGATGTGCCCCGCACGTCGGTGGAGCAGCACAAATCGGCACGTCGGATCGCGCTTTCGGAGGCTCAGCCCGGAGACCTGGTGTTCTTCCGGGAGGCCTGGACCGTGTCCCACGTGGGTATCTACGTGGGCGAGGGTCGCTTCGTGCACGCCCCCAACCACGGCCGGCCCGTGCAGGTTTCCAGCATGGAGGAAGACTACTACCGGGCGAGGTTTGCCGGCGCCGGACGGCTGCTGCTGCAATGAGCCCCGCGGAGTTCGAGGCGGTGGTCCGGCGTGCCATGGAGGAGCTGCCGGAATGGGTCCTCGGGCGCATACACAACCTGGAAGTGCTGGTGGAGGACGCCCCCACCCGCGATCAGGACCCGGAGGGCGCGGGGCTGCTCGGCCTCTACGACGGACTCTCGCTGCCCGAGCGGGGGGCCGATTATTCCGGGGTCATGCCGGACGTGGTCTACATCTTCCGCCTTCCCCACCTGGAGCTGGGACTGCCCAGGCAGGAACTCGAGGAAGAGATCCGGCGGACCGTGTGGCACGAGCTGGCCCACTATTTCGGCATCGAGGACGACCACCTTGACCACATCGGCTGGGGCTAGGCTTGCGCGTCGAAACCCCCTTCGTCTCAACCGGCTCACCCTCGACAACCTGCGCGGTGATCTCTACGGAGGCCTGACCGCTGGCATCGTTGCCCTGCCGCTGGCGCTCGCTTTCGGCGTGGCATCCGGAGCAGGCCCGGTGGCCGGCGTCTACGGCGCCATCTGCGTGGGCCTGTTCGCCGCGCTGTTCGGGGGTACGCCGAGCCAGGTCTCGGGGCCCACGGGGCCGATGACCATCGTCTCCGCGTCCGTGTTCACCCAGTTCGCTGCGGAGCCCGCCGTGGCGTTCACGGTGGTGATGATGGCCGGCCTCATCCAGGTCCTGCTCGGCTATTTCCGCATGGGGCGGTACGTGAACCTCATGCCTTACCCGGTCATCTCCGGCTTCATGACGGGCATCGGCTGCATCCTGGTGATCATGCAGCTGGATCCGCTCCTGGGTTATCCGGGGCCCCGGAGCGTGGTCAACGCCCTCACCGTTCTGCCTGACTACCTCATGCATCCCCACTGGGACGCTGTCATGATCGGTCTGGTGGCGCTGGCGATTTGCCTGTTCACGCCCCCGCGGATCGGCCGCGTCCTGCCGTCGCCGCTGCTCGCCCTCGTGGCCGGCAGCCTGATGGCCCTGGTACTGACGGACGCGAAGGTACTGGGAGAGATTCCCACGGGTCTGCCGTCGATCCACGTTCCGGCCGTGGACTGGCGCCTGGCCGGGAACATGATTGCCTCGGCCGGGGTGCTGGCAGCCCTGGGATCGATCGACAGCCTGCTGACGTCGCTTGTGGCGGACAACGCCACACGGAGCTTCCACGACTCGGACAAGGAACTTGTGGGCCAGGGCGTCGGGAACCTGGTCGCCGGGCTGCTCGGGGGCATACCCGGCGCCGGCGCGACCATCCGAACGCTCACCAACGTCAAGGCCGGAGGACGCACGTTCCTGTCCGGCGTGATCCACGCCCTCGTACTCCTGGCAGTCATGCTCGGCCTGGGTGCCGCGGTCGCCTGGGTCCCCTATGCAGCCCTGGCCGGGGTGCTCATCAAGGTCGGCATCGACGTCATCGACTGGCGCTACCTCAGGCGCGCGCACCGGGCGCCACGGGGCGACTTTCTGCTGATGGTCATCGTCCTCGTGCTCACGGTCTTCGTGGATGTGATCACCGCCGTGGGCGTGGGCATCGTCCTGGCGAGTCTGGCGTTCGTAAAAAGCTTCGCCGACCTCCAGGTGGAGTCTATCCGGACCATCGTGGAGGTGGACCCGGAGAAGGACCGACTGTTCACGCCGGAGGAGGCCGAGATCTTCCGCGAGTGCGGCGGGCGGGCTCTCGTGCTGCATCTTTCGGGCCTGATGAGCTTCGGGGCCGCCAACGAGATGGCCCGCCGGGTCGCCACGGTCGGACGGTTCGACGTCATCCTCATCGATCTGGTGGACGTGCCCCGCATGGACGGCAGCGCGGCGATCGCGCTGGAGGAGATCATCCAGCGGGCGAAGGACGAGGGCCAGCACGTCATCATCGCCGGGCTGAGCTATCCGGTAGCGCGCCTGCTGGGCAACCTGGGCGTGCTGGACCTGGTGCGGGAGACCGAGCGCTTCGGCACCCGGGCCGGGGCCGTCGCCGCCGCGGCGGCCCACCTCCGCGGCGCCCCTTAGGCCCGCCGGGCGCGCCTCGGCCGGTTCCCGGGACGTCACCGAAGTCCCGGGGGTGCATGTTCCTCGCCGGCGGGACGTCGCCGTCGTCCGTCAGCCCGGGAATCGGGACGGGAGGGGCAGGCGCCGGGGGAGCCGGTCGGGATCAGGCCAACATGCGACGCCGTCTCCACCCGCGCGGCGGGATGCCGGGCACCGGGCCCGGTGAGACCATCCGGCGTACCCTGTGGCAGGAGCCGGTCCACTGCTTCGGGATCGCAGGACCGCCACCCGGACCGCATCGGCAAGGGACGGCCGGCGCCGCGTCTGCGCCTCTTTACCGCTGCCCGTCACCGGAGGAATGAACGCCATGATCCAGCGCGAATCGCAACGCCTGCTCCAGCTGGGCGTGTTACTGCTCCTTCTCGGCCTCGTAACCGGGCTGGCCGTGCCGGCGCTGGAGAACCCCCGCATGGGTCTGGCCAGTCATCTGCAGGGCATCACCAACGGGCTCGTCCTGTTGGCGTTCGGGCTGGTCTGGCCCCGCCTGGCCCTGCCGTCCGGCGCGCGCCTTGCGGCCTTCTGGCTGTCGGTCTATGGCACCTGGGCCAACTGGTTCGCCACCCTTCTCGCGGCCGCCTGGGGCGCCGGCGCCATGATGCCCATGGCCGGGGGTGGCCGGGAGGGCTCGCCGCTCCAGGAGCTGGTGGTCACCGGACTGCTGCTGAGCCTGTCGGCGGCGATGATCCTCGCCTGCGGGCTGGTGCTCGCCGGCCTCAGGCCGGGTTCGACCCGTCCAGCCTGAGCCGCAGGGCGAGGTGTTCCCGGAGGTCCTTCAGCGACACCACGCCCACCAGCCTGCCTTCTGCGTCCACCACCATCAGCCGGGTCCGGCCATCCGGGGCGGCCATGCCGGAGAGGACGTTCGATGCATCTTCGTCCGGGCTGACCCGGTAATCCTCGCCACAGGGCGACATGGCGTCGCGCACGCGCCGCCGGGTCCACTCCTGCCTCGGCACGGCCTTCACGTCGTCGGCGGACAGGCAGCCCGCCAGGCGCCCCTTGTCCACCACCGGGAACACCCGGTGGTGGTGCCGGAAGAAGTAGTCCTGCACCGCGTCTTCCAGGTTGAGCTCCGGCGACAGGGCGATGGGCTCGGTGGTCATGAACCGGGACACCGGGACGTCCTCCAGGTACTCCCGAACCAGTACCTGCTGGAGGGAGCCCCTCGCCGCGCCCCGCAGGAACAGGCCAATGAGGATGTACCACAGTCCTCCGATGAAATTCCCGCCGATGATGCCCACGGCACCGAGCACGATCAGCGCCAGGCCGAAGGCTGAGCCGATGGCCGCCGCGATGCGGGTGGCTTTCCTGAGATCCTTGCCCCAGCGCCAGAGCGCCGCCCTGAGCATCCGGCCGCCGTCCAGGGGGAAGGCGGGCACCAGGTTGAAGATGGCCAGGATAAAGTTGATCCAGCCCAGGTAGTACGTGATGCCCAGCCAGAAGGGACCGATGCCGGCGTCCTGGCCGAGCTGGTGCAGACCGTAGAAGACAGCACCCAGGACCACGCTGGCGATGGGCCCGGCGATGGCCATCAGGAACTCGGTCTTCGGGTCCTTCGCCTCCTCGCCCATCTCCGCCATGCCGCCGAAGATGAACAGCGTGATCCCCTTCATGGGCAGCCCGTACCGGCGGGCCACCAGGGAATGGGCCAGCTCGTGGAAGACGATGGACAGCAGGATGCCCACCGCGCAGACGGCGCCCATGGCCCAGTAGGTCCCCGCCTGGAGGTGGGGGTATTTCTGTGGGAAGACGCCGGCGGCGAGCGTCCAGGCGATCAGAAGGGCCAGCAGCAGCCAGCTGGGGTCCAGCTTGACCTCGAAGCCGGCGATTTCGAAGAGCCGGTAGCCGCGCGGCGCCCTGTCCATGTTCCAACTATGGCAAAGCGCCGCACGTTGTGCCGGGCTAATCGGCGGGCTCGGTGAAGACCAGTGTCATGCGGCCGTTAATGGTCGCGCCCAGGTGTACCGTGGCGACGTTGGAGCCTCCCGTGCCGTCTGCGTCGTAGACCTCGAATTGCTGCAGGTCATCGAAGACGACACCGCCCGGCCGGCCGGCGGGGCTTTCACCCTCGTAGCCAATCCGGACCACGACGTCATTTTCGACAACCTCGGTATAGCTGTTCAGGCTGTAGTTCCCGTTGAGCGCGATCTGGTCATCATCCAGGGGCTCAACGATCATCAGGCAGTAAGTCAGGTCCGTGTCGAAGCTGTCGCCCGGGCCGACGTTACCGTCGTTGCTGTCGTCCAGCCAGGTCAGCGTCATCAGGCCCTGGTCCGGGATATCCGGCGGCGGGGCGGGCACCGCCAGGCCGAGGTCGCTGAAGGCATCGCAGCTCACGGTCACCGGACTGACGTCTGCCAGTTCGTCTACGATGGCTTCGAAGCCCGCGACGCCGTAGGCCATCAGATCGACAACAAAGTTTCCGCCGATCTCCACGGCAACCACGCCGAGCTTTTGCCACTCGGGAGCATCGCTGTCGAGGAAGTCGTCCAGTTCATCGAAGGACAGGAATACTTCCTCGTCGATCACTCCGTCAGCCACCGGATCCCACCCGAGCTGCAGCAGTCCGTCCGCGGTGACGTCTACGTAGACGAGCTCAAAGGGCCGGTTGACCACCATGGAGCCCTGGGTCGGCGGTCCGTCGATCGGGATGACCCAGTCGCCGGTGACCTCGAAGGAAAAGCCGCGGAACAGGTTGGGGTTCTGCGCCGTGCCGTTCACCACCAGTCCGGATCCTTCCCGGACCGTCATCGTGCCGTCCTCCAGGTCGAACATACCGAACATGCCCGGATTCTCGTCTTCGTGGAACAGGATCAGGGTGACATCTGCTCCATCCTCGCCGAGGGGCGCGACCACCGTGATCGGGTCGTCGCCGGAGCTGACCAGTTCGTACGCATAACTTGGCAGCAAGGCGACGTCACCATCGCCGCTACTGCCCCCGTCGAACGGCTCGTCATCGTCATCGTCGCCGTCGAACACGTCGCAACCCAGCGCGAGCGCCGACGCCAGCACGACAACGAGCCATCTCGTTGTGTTGTTTAGTAATCTCATATCCGTCGTCCATCTTCCGCTTGGGGAAGGGAACGGACGGGGGATCAGGGTGTGAACGGCCAGAGTCGTCCGCAGGCTGATCCGCCTGCCTTCCTTCTCCAACCTGTCCCCGGAGGCCGGGGACGCCCCGGCAAGAGTGGCTCCTGCCGTCAGTTTCCGCCGGCCGGCAAACGCCCCGGCCCACGGCTCTGGCGAATCCCTGCCCTGTTAAGCGCAGAGACCTTTACGTTAGTTATAGTCCAGCGGCCGCTCGCCGCAAGGGCCCGCAAGCGGAGGATCTCGGCTCAGTACTTGACGCCGAACTCCAGCCTGATGATGCCGAAGTCCTGTGCGCCGTCGGCATTGTCGAAGTCGGTCCAGCGCATCTCGTAGCCTCCCCGCAGGAAGAGATTCCCGCGGAAGTCGTAGCGCAGTCCGGCGCCGACAGAGTAATTCAGCGCGTCCTCCGTGCGGGTGGGCACGAAGCCGGTGCAGATATACCCCCACCAGGGATCCCACCAGCAGCCCGTCTCCGGCGGCCCGGTGGCGATGTTGGTGTCTACCCAGGTCCAGCCGATACCGGCATTCAGGTAGGGCGTCCACGGCCGTCCCTGGGTGAGGTGCCAGGTGCCGACAAGCTGCATGCTGGAAGTATCCACGGTGCCGCGGATGCGCTCCGGGCTCGCTGGCGGGTCGTCGCCGGAGGCCAGCGTGCCGTCGTAATCGACGGCGTTAAACGCGAACTCCCCGGCCAGGCTGAACTGCTCGGTGAAGTTGTAGCCGAAGCCGAAACCGAAGCCGAGGTCGTCGTCCGTCCTGATCGTCGTCCCGCCGTCGAAGTCCAGGGTCTCGCCCATGGCCAGCCGGGTCTGGAAATAGAACTCCCAGCGGTCCATCCGCATGGTCGTGGGCTGGAATCGGGACTGGTAGCCCTGGGCCAGCGAGATCCCCGGGATGGTCATGGTTACGCCAGCGAGGACGAGGGCGGCCAGCGAGGCCGCAGCTGCGGTGCGTTGATGGGACATCGATGCATCTCCGGCGGACGACGGGGGCAGCATTGCCGGGCAGCGGCTGCTCGTCAAGTGAGCGATTCCGGAGACGCAGACCACCGGCCGGCGCGGGCAGAATGCAGCATTGCCGGACGTCGCCGTGGCCGTCCACGGTCCGTCCCCGAGCGCCCCGGGTCGCCGATCCATGGCGCCGGGGCATGCCCGGCTAGCCCGTATTCTGCAGCCCGTGGGCGATGCCGTTGACGGACAACAGCAGGGCCCGGAACAGCTCCTCGTCCCGTCTGTCGCCCTCCCGCCAGCGACGCAGGAGGTCCACCTGGAGCAGGCTCATGGGATCTACGTAGGGGTTCCGGAGCCGGACCGTCCGTCGAAGCGTCGGATCATTGGCCAGGAGCTCCTCTTCCCCGGTACACGTCAGCAGCAGCTCCACCATGCGGTCGAATTCCGCGGTGATCATGCCGTGATATCGCTGGAGCCCGTCGTCGGCCAGTTCCGCGTAGCGAGCGGCGATGGGCATGTCGCACTTGGCCAGCACCATTTCCAGGTCCTGCACCATGGCCTGGACAAAAGCCCAGCTGCGGAACATTTCCTTCAGGGTGTCTTCGCCGAAGCGGTCCATGGCCGCAGAGAGCCCCGCACCGACCCCGTACCAGCCCGGCAGGATGGCCCGCGTCTGGGTCCAGGCAAAGACCCACGGGATGGCGCGGAGGTCGCGGATCCCCTGCATCTTCCGGCGGGACGGCGGCCGGGAACCGATGTTCATGCGCTCGATGACGTCGATGGGCGTGGCCTGCCGGAAATACCCGTAGAAGTCCGGGTCCTCATGCACCAGGGCCCGGTAGGCCCGGCGGCTCTCCTCGGCGACCAGGTCCATCACTTCCCGCCATTCCCGCGGCGGCGCCTCGCCCCCGTCGAGCAGGGTGGCGGTGGCGACGGAGCTCGCGGCCTGCTCGAAGGTCCGGATGGCGATGCCCCTCAGACCGTACTTGGCGTTAATGATCTCGCCCTGCTCGGTCACCCGCAGCCGGCCCCGCACCGCTCCCCGGGGTGCGGCCAGGACCGCCGTGTGGGTTTTCCCGCCGCCGCGGCTGATGGTCCCGCCCCGGCCGTGGAACAGGGTCAGGTCCAGGCGCCGCTGTTCCGCCACCGCGACCAGCTGCTCCTGGGCCTGCTGCAGGGCCCATCGGGCGGCAGCGATCCCGGAATCCTTGTTCGAGTCCGAGTAGCCGATCATGACCATCTGGCGTCTGTCGCGACTGTTCAGGTGGCGCCGGTACACCGGGTCGTCCAGGAGTTCGGCCAGCACCGCCGGGCCCTCCACCAGGTCGTCCACGGTTTCGAAAAGCGGTGCTACGTCCAGGGGTACGGTCCCGGCCTCGTCGCAAAGGCCGGCCCAGCGGGCCAGAAGCAGCACCGACAGCACGTCGTCCGCTCCCTGGGCCATGGAAATGATGTAGGGCCCGATGGCCCGGAGCCCGTAGCGGCGCTGGCAGTCGCCGGCAGCCCGGAAAACCTCCAGCGTCCGCTGGCTCTCGGCGTCGCTTACCTCGGGTGGATCTGCTGTCTCGTCCAGCAGCGCCTGGAGGCGGCGGGTCCGCTCCGGTCGCGGCCGCTCCATCCATTCCGGGTCGCCCAGGCAATGGCCGATGACCCGGCGATGCACTTCGGAGTCCTGCCGCAGGTCCAGGGTGGCCAGGTGGAAGCGGAAGGTCTCGGCCCGCCACAGCAGCCGGTTGACGGCGAACAGGCCGGCGTTTGCCCCCTTGTTCGCCAGCAGGCTCGCGGCGATGAGCCGGAGATCATCTATAAACTCCTCGGCGTTGGCGTAACCATAGGGCCCGCCGGCCTCAGTCGCCGCCAGCCGCCGGCTGATCAGGGCGCACAGCATGCGGTAAGGCATGTCCCGATGACGCGGCGGCACCCGGTCGATGCCTTCCCGGAAGGCATCTGAGTATTCCGCGACCCGCTGCATGACCTCGGCGGAGATGCCGATCCGGGTAGGAGACTGGGACAGCTCTCGGGAGACTTCCCTGAGCTCGGCCCGATAGAGCTGCAGCGCCGTGCGGCGGTGCATGGCCAGGGTGTCCCGGATGGTGGTCGGGCCCACGTTGGGGTTGCCGTCCATGTCCCCGCCGACCCAGCTGGCGAAGCGGAAGATGGGCGACGGCCGGGGCGGTGCGATCCGATCCCCGTGCTCTTCCCGCCAGGCTTCCTGCATGGCGGTCTCCAGCTGGTCGTAGACCGCCGGGATGACCCGGTAGATGACGTCGCCGAGGAAGAACAGCACGTGCTCCATCTCGTCGGCGACGGTGATCTTCGTGCTGGGATGCTCCTCGGTCTGCCAGGCCTCGGTGACCTGGGCCCGGATGTTTGCGAGAAGCGCAGACTGTTCGTGGGGGGTGAGCGTCGCGTTCATGCGCTCCACCAGCCGACGGGCGATGGTCTGCTGCTTCAGCAGGATCGTGCGCCGGGTGGGCTCGGTGGGATGCGCGGTGAATACCGGCTCCACCGAGAGGGCGTCCAGGAACGCCCGCGCGGCGTCCGGGTCCGGGTGGCGCCGGGCCAGGAGCCGCATCGCCGACTCCAGGCTGTCCGGCCGCTCGGGATGAGGTGACTGGAGCCACTCCCGTCGCCGCCGGATCCGATGCACCTTCTCGGCGATGTTGACGACCTGGAAGTACGCCGAGAAGCCGCGGATCACGTCCATTGCGTCCGGGGTGCCGAGCTCCGCCAGCTGGGGCGTGAGATTGCCGCGCTGCCCGGTCTCGCGCTGCATGATGGCGGTGCGGCGTATGGATTCCACCGCCTCGAATACCGCCTCGCCGCACTGTTCGGCGATGACGTGGCCGACGATGGCGCCGAGCTCCCGCACGTCGTCCCGCAGGGCGGCGTCCTTCTTCTCGAAAACGACGGGTTCCAGGGCCATGCGGGACCGGCTAGACCAGGATCTTGCGCGCCTCGGAGACGAAGCGCTCGGCGTTGGGCTGCGGGTTCCAGGGCCTGGGCACGTCCATGCCCCGTTTCACTGCCGGCCGCCGGGAGATGGCGGCCGACCATCGCTGAAGGTTCTCCAGGCCCTCCACGGACACCCCGGACCAGTCGTGGGAGACAACCCACGGGAAACAGGCGATGTCGGCGATGGAATACGCCCCGGCGAGGAATTCGGACCGGGCGAGCCGGCGATCCATCACTTCGAAAAGCCTGCGCACCTCGCGCTGGTAGCGGTTGATGGCGTACGGGATCTTTTCCTCGGCGTACCGATAGAACACGTTCGCCTGGCCCATCATCGGGCCCAGGCCTCCCGTCTGCCAGAACAGCCACTGCAGGCAGACTGAACGGTTCCGTTGGTCCCCGCCGAGTAAACGGCCCGACTTCTCGGCAAGCCAGACCAGGATTGCGCCGGACTCGAACAGCGCCAGGTCTCCCGCATCCCGGTCCACAATGGCGGGGATCCGGCCGTTGGGGCTGATGGCCAGGAACTCGGGCCTGCGCTGGTCGCCGGCGGAAAGCCTGACGTGGTGGACCTGGTACGGGATGTCCATCTCTTCCAGGGCGATGGAAATCTTGCGGCCGTTGGGCGTGGGTGCGGTGTAAAGCTCGATGGCGGGATTCCCCGCGGCTCCGGTCACGGGGCCTAGTCCCGGAAATTCTTGAACTGGAGGGGTACGCCCAGCTCGGCTGACTTGAGCATCTGGATCACCGACTGGAGGTCATCCCGTTTCTTGCCCGTCACCCTGACCTGGTCTCCCTGGATCGCCGCCTGCACCTTGAGTTTGGATTCCTTGGCCATGCGCGCAATCTTCCTGGCCGTGTCCGAGTCGATGCCGTGCTTCAGCACGACCTTCTGGCGCGCCTTGTTGAGAGAGATTTCCGGCTCCTGGGCGTCCATGCAGCTGACGTCGATGCCCCGGCGGGCCAGCTTCTGCGTGAGGATGTCGGCCATCTGCTTCAGCTGGAAGTCCGCCTGGGCTTCCAGGCTGACGACGAGATCCTGCAGCTCGAACTTCGCCCCGGTGCCCTTGAAGTCAAATCGGTTGTCCACCTCGCGGTTGGCCTGGTCAACGGCATTGGCCACCTCGTGGCCGTCGAGTTCGGATACGACGTCGAAAGAAGGCATGGCGACTCGGGTCCTTTCTTCTGGGCGCCTCTAGTCCGGCGCGAGGCGGGCCTTGTGCTTGCGGGTCAGCTCTATGAAGCGGGGTGTCGGCCCCGCGTCCTCGTAGACCGGGTCCCCGTGGTCATCCTCGGCGATGACCTTCGGCCCGGCCTGGTACGGCATGACGGCTTCCAGTTCGTCCAGGGCGGCAGTCAGCAGGTCCTGCAGGATGTCCTCGACGCTTACGCCCGGATACATCTCCGCAAGGGCATGAAGCTTGGCGGCATCCTCGGCGTCCAGCCGCATCTCGTAGGTTTCGGCGGTGTTCTGCGGAGCCTGGGCGGCTTCCCACCGAGCCAGCAGTTCTCGAATCTTCACTGCGTGGTTCTCCCCGTATGTGCCCTCATGATGGGTGGGCCGCGGCGCGGCTGCAAGGCGCAGATGACAGGAGGTGGCCCGTTTCAGCGCCTTTTGACAGAGATTGCACGCTGCCGGCCGAGTCCTGCTCGGGCGAAACTGCAGCTGCGGTGGCAAGGCCGCGCCAGGGAAGGGAAGGAGCCAGGGATGGCTGTTGCAGCAAGGATGGCGCCGGGCGCCGCGCCGGTCTCCCGGGTGGTGATCCTGCAGGTTGACCAGGACGGTGTCGGGCGGGATTCGGCGATTTCCGGCTGGGTCGAGGCGGAAGCCGCCGGCTGTCTCGTGACCCTGATGGTGAAGCCGCTCCGGGGGGTTCGCACGGAGGCCCCTGCGCTGGTCGAGGCGCTGGCCGCGTTCATGGAGCGTGCCGGCCGGGACGGCGTGAGGCCCAGGCCTTCGGCGCTGGCGCTGCCTGCGGCCTTCCGGCAACCGGAGGAACTCGCCCTGGAGGCAGCGGCCGCGTGCCCGGGTCCGGACTCGCTCATGCTGATGCTGCCGGCGACGGCCCTGGAGGCCGTGCAGCGACGGCGGAGCATCGCCCTGCACGACGGAAACAGCACGGACGCGCGCCGCTGGTGGGGACGTCTTCTGGCCCTGGCGGCCGTGGCTCCGGCGGTAAGCCTGGTGCCCGGGGTGGCCGGGAGCGGTCTTGCCCCGGTAGCCGCCCGGCGGGGCTGGGCCGGGCCCACCCCCGGCCTGGCGGAACTTGTCCCGGAGGCGCCACGGCGCCTTCGCGTAGACCTGGATTTCGGTCGGCTGCTCGAGAAGACAGGGGGTGCGCCCGCCGAGCTCGCCCGGCTGGCCGCGGAGCAGGTCGCCGATGCGGACGCCCGGCTCGGGCCGGGCAACGGTCCCCGGCGGCTTGCGCTGCACCTGACCGGCGTCGGAAGAGCGGTGGCCAGGAGCGGCTTTTCGCCGTCGGACTTCGGCGCGCTGAAGTGGCTGTCGGCGCGGCTGGCGGCCTTCCGCGCGGGCGCCCGGGCGGCGTCTGTGGCCCTGGCGCGCCGCCTCGGGGCCGGAGGCGGGGTTGAGCCGTTCCCCGTCCCCGGCGGGCTGGAAGTAGCGGACACCGGCGTCCTCGAACGGGCCGTGCTCCGGCACGGCGCCCGGCATTCCCACCTGGTCTGCCTGTCCCCCTGGAGCCTGGCGGACCCGTCCCTGGGCCGGGAGGGCCTCGGCCTGCTCTCGGCCCTGGAATGGGCGGATTCCGTGGCCTGGCGGCGGCCGGAGGAGACGATGGAGGTGGCTTACGGCGAGGTGCTGCGCTACGCGTGGGCCGTAGCGCAGGCGGAGTAGGGGGCGCGTTGCGGTGGCGCGAACGGGCGTGATATACCCGGGCGCCGCAAACGGCCGCCCGAGACTGCATGGAGCTCACCGCGACCCTGTCGCTGCCGGATACCCACGGCCTGGCCGTTCTCGGCCTGGTGCTGTTCGGGCTGTTCGCCTTCACCCGGCCGAATATTCCCGTGGAGAGTTCCAGCTTCCTGGTTCTGCTGCTGCTACTCGTGGGATTTCACTTCTTTCCCTACGTCGGCGCCGCCGGTCCCGTGGATCCGGTGGACCTGCTCGCCGGCTTCGGCAACGAGGCCTTGATCACCATCGCCGCGCTGCTCGTGGTGGCCCGGGCCCTGGAGGCCACCGGGGCGCTTCAGCCCATCACCAGCCTCGTCGCCGGGGCCTGGAGGGGGCCGCCACGGGTAGCCCTGCTGGTGACCCTGGCGGTCTGCATGGCCCTGTCGGCCTTCGTCAGCAACACGCTCACGGTGCTGGCGTTTCTGCCGGTGCTCATCGCGACGTCCATTCGCGAGCGCTTTCCCGCGGCCCGGGTACTCATGCCCGTCTGCTTCGCTGCCCTCATCGGCGGCATGTCCACCACCATCGGCACTTCCGCCAACCTGCTGGTGGTCAACGAGGCCGAGCAGCTCGGCCTGCCGCCCTTCGGCCTGTTCCACTTCATCGAGCCAGCCGCCGTGGGTGCCGCCGTGGGCATGCTCTTCTTGTGGCTGGTGGCGCCGAGGCTGCTGCCGGATCGGGATGCGCCGCTGAAGAACGCCGCCCCGCGGATCTTCAAGGCCATGTTCTTCGTCTCGGAGGACAGCTGGGCCAATGGCCGCACGCTGGCGGAGCTCCGGGAGCGCACCGCCAAGCGCATGATCGTCAGCCGCGTTCAGCGCGGCGACGGCCTCTACGTGGCCAAGCTGCCGTCCCTGTCCCTGCAGCCCGGGGACCGCCTGCTGGTGGCGGACACCCGGGAAAACCTGAAGGAGTTCGAGCGGCTGCTCGGAATGAAGCTGCACGGTTTCTCCGGAGACGAGACCCTGGACGAGGAGGCCGCCGGCCCGGACCAGCAGCTGGCGGAAGTGGTCGTGGCGCCCGACTCGCCCCTGCACGGCCGCACGCTGTCGACGACCCGGTTTCGGCAGCGCTACGGCCTGATTCCCCTCGGTGTGCACCGGTCCGCTCCCGGAGGATCCGCGGAGGTTACCGGGGATTTCGAGGACGTCATCCTGCAGGCCGGAGACGTCATCCTGGTCCAGGGCCCGCCGGCCCGGCTGCAGGAACTGCGCACGACGGGGGCCATCCTGGTCCTGGATGGCCGGGTGGACCTGCCGCGGACCTCCCGGGCGCCGCTGGCCATGGCGTGCATGGCCGGGATCGTCCTGGCAGTAGGCACCGGGACTGTCCAGGTTTCCGTGGCCGCGGCGGTGGCCGCCGCCTGCGTGGTTGCCACCGGCTGCATCGGCTGGCGGGACGTGGCGGGCGCCCTGTCGGCGCCGGTGGTGCTGATCATCGTGGCCACCCTTGCGCTGGCCCAGGCCTGCGTGATCACCGGCGTGGACGACTTCGTGGCCAACCTGTTCCTGTACGTGGCAAGTCCGCTGCCGGCGGCCTTCACCCTGGCGCTGGTGGTCCTGGGCGTTGCGGTAGCGGGGACGCTGGCGCCCAACGTCGCGGTGGCCGTCCTCTCCGTACCCATTGCCGCGGCAGTCGCCCGCGGGCTCGGGGTGTCGGTAGAGGCCTTCGTGCTGGCCGTGCTGTTCGGGGCGAACCTGAGCTTCGCCACGGCGCTGGGTTCCCGTCCCAACCTGATGGTCCTCTCGGCCGGCGGATACACGACGATGGATTTCCTGCGGGTGGGCCTGCCGCTGACCCTCCTGGTGTGGCTGGCGGTCTCCGCCGCCCTGGTGCTCCGCTACGGCGTGCCCTGGGCCCTCCCCGGGGGTTGACCGTTGCCGGCGGCGGGGTAACATCCGGCCAATCCATGAGCAGTCACGAAGCCTTCACGCGCAGCCACTGGTGGTGGCCCGGTATCCCGGAGGGGGTCCGGGTGCGCGTGTCTGCCTGACGCGGCTCACCCTGAAAGGACCCATCTCCGGGCTCGGGGGTGGGTCGCCCGCGGCCTCCTCCCCCGGCCGGTCCGGATCCAGAGGAGGACTGATGCAATCTGTCTTCGACATCCCCGCCGATCTCGACACGCCGGTCTCGGCGTACATGAAGCTGGCGCCTTTCGGCACCCGCTTCCTGCTCGAGAGCGCGGAAGGGGGCGAGCGGCTGGGCCGGTACTCTTTCATCGGTTTCGGTGATGCCCTCACCGTCCGAGCCGACCGGGAGAGCCTGGTTTTCGGAGACCGCCGCGTAGCGCTGGACGGCCGCCGTTCCACCCTCCTGGACGGGCTCAGGGAAGCCCTGCAGGCCTCGCCCACGCTGGCCCCTGACGCAGGATTGCCCTTCGAGGGAGGGCTGGTGGGCGTCGCCGCCTACGACATCGTGCGCAACTTCGAAAACGTCCCGGCCAGTGCTCCCAGGCCCGCCGGGGCGGTGGACGGCGCCTGGATCGCCCCCGAGTCCATGCTCGTTTTTGATCACCTCACCCGCCGTGCGGCGCTGCTGCATGCCGGCCCGCAATCGGAGCGCGCGGCCCTCCGCCGCGAGGTTATCCGCGCACTGGCCGGGGGTATCCCCTTCCGGCGCCCCGGCAGCGTCGGGCCCGCCGGGGCCAGCATGAGCGAGACGGAATTCACCGACGCGGTGGCGAAGGCCAAGGGCAACATCACCGCAGGCGACGTCTTCCAGCTCGTGCTGTCTGTGCGGTTCTCCGGTCGAACGGACATCGCGCCGTTCGAGGCCTACCGGGCGTTGCGGCTGCTGAATCCCTCGCCCTACATGTATTTCCTGGAGATGGGCGAGCTGTCCGTGGCCGGTTCGTCGCCGGAGGCGCTGGTGAAGCTCCACGGCCGCGAGGCCTCCCTGCGTCCCATCGCCGGCACCCGGCCCCGGGGAGACACGGAGGCCGTGGATGTCTCCCGGGAAGAAGAACTCCTGGCTGACCCGAAGGAGAACGCCGAGCACGTCATGCTGGTGGACCTGGCCCGTAACGACCTCGGCAGGGTGGCCGTGCCCGGCACCGTGCGGGTGGATCCCAGCCGGGCCATCGAGCGCTACAGCCACGTCATGCACATCGTCTCCGGGGTAGTGGGCGAACTGGAAGCCGGCCGGGATGCCCTCGACCTGTTCGCCGCCACCTTTCCTGCGGGCACCCTCGTGGGGGCGCCCAAGGTCCGGGCCATGGAGCTGATCGACGAGTACGAGCCCGTCGCCCGGGGCTTGTACGCCGGCACCGTGGGTTATTTCGCCCGGGGCGGCAACATGGACCAGGCTATCGCGATCCGCACCCTGGTCTTCGAAGGAGACGAATACAGCTTCCAGGCGGGCGCCGGCATCGTCGCCGACAGTGTTCCCATAAACGAGCACCGGGAAGTGATGGCCAAGAGCGCCATACTGCGCCGGGCGCTGGAGATGGCGGAGGAAGGACTGTGAGCGCGCGGGTCCTGATGATCGATAACTACGATTCGTTCACCTACAACCTGGTGCAGTACCTGCGCATGCTGGGCGCGGAGGTCCTGGTTCATCGCAACGACGCCCTCGGCATGGACGAGGCGCTGGCGCTGAATCCCAGCCACCTGGTGGTGTCTCCCGGCCCCGGCGTGCCTGCCAGCGCGGGGATTTCCATCGCCGCCATCCGGGCTTTCGCCGGTCGCGTGCCGGTGCTGGGCGTCTGCCTGGGCCACCAGGCCCTGGTGGAGGCCTACGGGGGCCGGGTGCGTCCCGCCAGGACGCTGATGCACGGCAAGACCTCGCAGGTCTATCACGACGGAAAGGGCCTGTTCGCCGGTCTGCCGCAGCCCTTCGAGGCCGGGCGGTACCACTCCCTGGCCGTGCGGCGGGAGGAGTTGCCGGAGGAACTGGCGGTCAGCGCATTCACCTCCGACGGAGAGGTCATGGGCGTGAGGCACCGGACCCTGCCGGTGGAGGGCGTCCAGTTCCATCCGGAGAGTGTCCTGACCCCCGAAGGCCTGGCGATGATCCGGCAGTTTCTCGAGCCCGGCTTCGCCACCGTGACCACGGAGGCCGACCAGTGAGCACACGGCCCGCGGAGTTCCTCGAGCGTCTTCTGGCCCACGACCACCTGCGGGAGTCGGAGGCAGCTTCACTGCTTGAACTGCTGACGGAAGAAGACCTGTCGCCGGCGGTGGCCGGCGCGCTGCTGACGGCGCTCCGGGCCAAGGGCGAGACGCCGGAGGAGGTCAGGGGCTTCGCGGCTGCGATGCGGGGACTGGCCCGGAAGCCCGCGCTGCCGGACCGCGAAGGGCTGGTGGACATCGTGGGCACCGGCGGCGATGCCTCCGGGAGCCTGAACCTGTCCACGGGGACCGCGCTTCTGGCAGCGGCCTGCGGCATCCCCGTGGCGAAGCACGGCAACCGGTCGGTCTCCAGCAAGAGCGGCAGCGCCGACGTCCTGGAATCCCTGGGCATGGAACTGCCCCTGGACGAGGCCAGGGCGGCAGACTGCCTGGCGCAGACACGGTTCACGTTCCTGTTTGCGCCCTACTACCATCCGGCCATGAAAGCGGTGGCGCCTGTCCGGAAGGCGATGGGCGTGCGCACGGTGTTCAACATCCTCGGACCGCTGACCAACCCGGCGGCACCGCCCTATCTCCTGCTGGGCGCCTACAGTCCCGAAATGGCAGCGCTCATGGCCGACGCGCTTGCCGGAGCGGAGGATCTGCGACGGGCCTTCGTGATTCACGGCGAGCCGGGCTGGGACGAGGCCACGCCGGTGGGCACATTCCTGCTCTACGACGTCAGGGGCGGAAGGGTGGAAGAACAGGTCAGGGACCCGGCGGACCTGGGCATTCCGCGCTGCGCGCCCGACGCCCTGGCCGGCGGGAGCTGTGACTACAACGCCGGTCGCATCCGGGACGTCTTCGAGGGCCGCGAGGCCGGGGCCCACGCCGATGCCCTGGTGCTGGGTGCAGCCCTCGCCCTGGAACTCACCGGGCGTGCGGACAGCACTGCTGAGGGGGCAGCCATGGCCCGGGACGTCCTGAACCGCGGCGATGCCGCCGAGACGCTACAGCGCCTGGCGGGGTTCTTTGGGCGTCCGGAGGCCGGGGGATGAGTTTTCTCGACGCCATGGCGGAGGCGTCCCGGCAGCGGCTGGCCGCGGCATCCCGGGCCCACAGCGAGGCCGCCCTGCTCGCTGAGTGCGCGTCCGCGCCGCCGCCGCCGCCGCTCGCTTTGCAGGGCTTCGGGCTGATCGCGGAAATCAAGCGGGCCTCGCCCGCGGAGGGCGCCCTGGAAGCGGACACCGACGTGGCGGGCCGGGCCGCCACCTACGCCGGCGCGGGGGCAGCCGCGGTGTCGGTACTCACGGAACCGTCACGTTTCCATGGCAGTCTCGAGGACCTGGCGCTGGCGGCGAAGGCGCTGCGGGCGACAGGGGTGCCGGCCATGCGGAAGGACTTCCTGGTGGCGCCATGGCAGGTTCTCGAGGCGCGGGCTGCCGGCGCCGGCGGCGTGCTGCTCATTCTGGCGATGCTGGAAGACTGCCTGGTGCAGGAGATGGTGGATACGGCCCGGGAGCACGGCATGTTCGTGCTGCTGGAGGCGTTCGATGAGCGTGACCTGGCCCGGGCGGGAAAGCTGGTGCCCGCGAGTGAAGGTCCGCCGGTACTCGCGGGGGTGAACACCCGGGACCTCCGAACCCTGGACGTGGACCCCGGACGGCTGGAGGCCCTGGCTCGCAGCTTGCCGCCGGGCATTCCGGGCGTGGCCGAAAGCGGCATTCTCAGCCCCGAAGACGCCGCCGCTGCCGCCGCCCTCGGATACCGGCTTGTGCTGGTTGGTACGGCCCTGATGCGGAGCCCTGCGCCCGGCGCGCTGGCCAGGGAAATGATCGAACACGGAACCCGGGTCCTGGGATGAATCTTTTCGTGAAAGTGTGTGGACTCACCACGGAGGCGGCGGTGGAGGCTGCCGCCGAGACCGGTGTAGATGCCGCCGGCTTCGTGTTTTCCCCCTCGCCCCGGCAACTGACGGCGGAGCGCGCCGCCGCCCTGGCGGAGCGACTGCCTGACTCGGTGGTCCGGGTGGCGGTTTTCCGGCATCCGGCCCCTGGCGAGGTTGCCCGGGTGCTGCACGAGTTCGCGGCGGACTGGGTGCAGACCGATGCGGCCGACCTGGCCGGCCAGGACCTGGCCGGCGCCGAGCCCGTGGCGGTTCTGCGCGCCGGCGGCCCGACCCCCGTGGTCCTGCCCGGGCTCGTCCTGTTCGCGGGCGCCGAAAGCGGTGCCGGCGAAGTGACAGACTGGGACGCGGCGGAGAAGCTGGCCAGGCAGACGCGGGTGATACTGGCCGGCGGCCTGGATGCGGCAAACGTGGCCGACGCCGTTGCGTCGGTTCGTCCGTGGGGCATCGACGTCTCAAGCGGAGTCGAGATCAGGCGGGGCGAGAAGGACCCGGCCAGGATGGCGGCTTTCGTGGCCGCCGCCCGGCGGGCAGCGGAAGCAATCAAGGAGTCAACAGAATGAACGTCACCGCCATGGCGGCCAACGAAGCCGAGGACCTGCTGGAATTGCTCCTGGCAGGCAAGCTCCCGGACGCCAGGGGACGGTTCGGCCCCTGGGGTGGCAGGTACGTCCCGGAAACGCTGGTGCCTGCGCTGGACCGGCTACAGGCAGGCGTGGAAGCGCACCTCCACTCCGAGTCGTTCCAGTCCTGCCTGAACGCGGAACTCGCCGACTGGGTGGGCCGGCCCACGGCGCTCACCCCGGCGCCCCGCCTGTCCGATGCCTGGGGGGCGGAGGTCTGGCTGAAGCGGGAGGACCTGGCCCACACCGGCGCCCACAAGATCAACAATGCTCTGGGGCAGGCCATGCTGGCGAGGATGCTGGGCGCGAAGCGGGTGATCGCCGAGACCGGCGCGGGCCAGCACGGCGTGGCGTCGGCGGCGGCCTGCGCCCGCATCGGGCTGCCCTGCGTGGTGTACATGGGCGCGGTGGACTGCGAGCGCCAGGCGCCCAACGTGGACCGCATGCAGCGCCTGGGCGCTGAGGTGGTGCCGGTGACCAGCGGTGACGCGACCCTTCGGGCCGCCATCGACGAGGCCCTGCGGGACTGGGTATCGGACCCGGAAGGCACCTATTACCTGCTCGGCTCCGTGGTAGGCCCCCACCCCTATCCCTATCTCGTCCGCGAATTGCAGGCGGTCATCGGCCGGGAGGCCCGCCGCCAGCTGCTGGAGCGAGCTGGCGGCCTGCCGGACCTGGTCGTCGCCTGCGTAGGGGGCGGGTCCAACGCCATCGGCCTCTTCCACGGTTTCCTGGCCGACCGGGACGTGGAGATCCTGGGGGTGGAGGCGGGCGGCCATGGCAACGACCTGGGTGCGAACTCCGCCACCGTGGGTTTCGGCCGGCCCGGCGTGCTGCACGGGTGCTATTCCCTGCTCCTGTCGGACGAGCACGGCCAGGTGCAGGAAACCCACAGCATCTCGGCGGGCCTGGACTACCCCGGCGTGGGACCGGAACACGCCTTCCTGGCAACCACCGGCCGGGTCCGCTATGCCTCGGCGGATGACGCCGAGGCCCTCGCGGCCCTCGACGAGTGCTGCGAAATGGAGGGTATCCTGCCGGCACTGGAGACGGCCCATGCCTTCGCCGGCGCGAAGCGCTGGGCCCGGGACAATCCGGGCAGGCGAATCCTCATCGGCCTGTCCGGCCGTGGGGACAAGGACATGCCCACCCTGTCGAAGAATCCCAAGGGAGGCCGGTAGATGCAGGCCCACGAGAGGATTTCGAGGGCTATCGCGGCCGCCGGGCAAGAAGGCCGGACCGCCATGGTGGCCTTTATCACCGCCGGCTATCCTCACAAGGCGGAGTTTCGGGAGGTGCTGGCGGACGTGGCCCGCACGGCGGACGTGGTGGAGGTGGGGGTCCCCTTCACCGATCCCATGGCCGACGGGCTGACGATTCAGAGGGCCAGCAAGGAGGCCATCGCCCAGGGCGTCACGCTGTCCTGGATCCTGGACGAGATCGGCGCCATGGACCCGCCGCCGGCGGCCCCCGTGGTGCTTATGAGCTACCTGAACCCTCTTCTCGCCATGGGCTATGACACACTGGCCGGGCGAGCCGCTGCGGCGGGCGTCGCCGGCTTCATTGTCCCCGATCTGCCCCTGGACGAAAGCGAGGAGCTGGACCGCGCCCTGGCGGCGAAGGGGCTGGCCCTGGTCCAGCTGGTCAGCCCGGTGACCGCGCCGGGCCGGCTGGCGGCAGCCGCCCGGGCCAGCCGGGGCTTCCTGTACGCGGTCAACGTCACGGGCATCACCGGCGGCGCGGTCAGGGGCTCCGGGCAGCTGACGGAATACCTGGGTCGATGCGTCGAGGCGGCAGAGGTCCCCGTCTGCGCCGGCTTCGGCATCCGCAGCCCGGAGCAGGTAGCCGAGCTCGGTCGGGTGGTGCCCGGCGTCATCGTCGGTTCCGCGCTGGTGGAAGCCCTGGAGCGGGGCGAGAAGGGCTCGGCATTCCTCGAGAGCCTCCGGCCATGAAGCCCAGCCCGGAATCCGGACGGAACGTGTTCGGTGAGCCCCTGGAGCCCTGCGGACTCGACCCGCTGACCGGCTTTTTCCGTGACGGCTGCTGCAACACGTCCCCCGCGGACCGGGGCCGCCACGTGGTGTGCGCGCGCATGAGCGCCGAGTTCCTGGAGTTCTCCCGGCGGATGGGCAACGACCTGGTAACGCCGCGGCCGGAGTTCGGCTTCCCCGGCCTGAAGCCGGGGGACCGGTGGTGCCTGTGCGCCGCCCGCTGGCTGGAGGCCTTCGAGGCCGGTGTTGCGCCGCCGGTGGTGCTTGCGGCCACCCACGAGTCGGCCCTCGAGATCATTCCCCTGGTGGATCTCAAGGCCCGGGCCCTGGACCTGTGCTGATCCTCTTCCGCGCGCCGGAGTGTTGACCGTGAGCTGGGTGCCGTGGGTGATCGTCCCCCTGGTGTCCCTCGGAGCGTCCACCCTCACCCTCTTCTCGGGCTTCGGCCTCGGCACCCTCCTGCTGCCGGTGTTCGCGCTGTTCTTCCCACTGGCCGTGGCGGTGGCGTCCACGGCGGTGGTCCACTTCGCCAACAACATCTTCAAGCTGGGGCTGCTCAGGGAGCACGTGGTGGGGCGCGTGATCCTGGTATTCGGGATTCCGGCGCTCCTGGCGGCATTTGCCGGCGCTGGCGTGCTTACCCTCCTGGCGGGCCAGTCCACCCTGGCGGAATGGTCCCTGGGCGGACTCCAGGCCGAGGTGACGCCGCTGAAGCTGGCTCTCGGAGCGCTGATTATCGTCTTCGGACTCATGGAGCTGGTCCCGGCCCTGGCGGCCTGGCGCGTCTCTCCCCGATACCTGCCCCTGGGCGGCGCCCTCTCGGGTTTCTTCGGCGGCCTGTCAGGGCACCAGGGCGCATTGCGGGCGGCGTTCCTGTCGCCCCTGGGCTTGTCCCCACCCCAGTTTGCGGCCACCCAGGCGGCTCTGGCCTGCCTGGTGGATGCGGCGCGGCTGGTCGTATACGGCACGGCTTTTCTCGTGGGCGGTCTGGCCGGCCCGGCGCGTGGAGAAGCTCCGTGGGGGCTGGTTGCGCTGGCGTGCCTGTTCGCCTTCGGCGGCGCATGGATCGGCAAGCGGCTGTTGCCGAAGGTCACGTTGGAGGGCCTGCGCTACCTCACGGGCGGACTGCTGCTGCTGGTGGGCGTGACGCTGATGGCCGGGATCGCCGGGTGAATTTCTCGCCGGACATCGCCGACATCACGCACGTGATCCAGCTGGCGGTGGCACCGGTATTCCTGCTCACCGGCATCGGTGCCATCCTGACGGTGATGACGCACCGGCTGGGGCGGGCCGTGGACCGGGCGCGGCACCTCCAGGCGACCCGGGAATCGGCGCAGCCGGACGAGCGGGAGCATCTGGCCGCGGAGTTCGGGGTGGTGGGCCGGCGGATCCGCCTGGCTCACCGTGCCATCGCCTGCGCGGTCCTGAGTGAGCTCTGCGTGTGTCTTCTCATCGCCCTGGCTTTCGTCGGGGCGGCCACCGGCGTTGACCTGGCGGCGGTCGTCGCCGCCCTTTTCGTGCTGGCCATGCTTGCGCTGATCGCCACGCTGCTGATCTTCCTCCGGGAGATCATGCTCTCGGTGCGAAGCGTCAGCCGGCTCATCGGGAGGCCCTAGATGGCCTGGGTGTGGCTGGGGATCGCCGGCATCCTGGAAGTGGTCTGGGCCGTCGCGCTCAAGCACAGCCAGGGTTTCACCCGGCCGGCGGCGACGGCCCTTTTCGTCGTGGCGGGCATCGCCAGCTTCGTGCTCCTGGCCGAGGCGCTCAAGCAAATCCCCCTGGGGACGGCTTACGCCGTGTGGACCGGCATCGGCGCCGTCGGCACAGCGGTCTACGGCATCGCGGTGCTGGGGGAGGCCGCGGATGCGCTGCGGCTGACCTCCATCGTGCTGATCGTGGCGGGGATCGCGGGTCTGAGGATGACCGCGTCCTGAGCGGTACCGGCTATGCTTCCGGGTATGGCTGAACACGTTTCCCGCTGGACCCCGCCGCCGGCACCGGCGGGGAGTGGACGGTGAAGTCCCCGGGCCGGATCGGCGAGGTCACCCTCGACGGAGTGCGAACGCGGCTGGAGTCGCTGGGCTACGCCGTGAGTTTTCACGTCTATGCGCCGGGAACCCGTTTCGCCGCGTATCACGTCAGCCTGGACCGCGCGGATGCCGTGCTGTCAGGTCGTCTTGGGCTGCAGGTGGATGGCGGCTTTTCCGAGCTCGGGCCGGGGGACTGGCTCGAGATCAGTCGGGGTTGCCTGCTGGCGGTGGAAGTGGTCGGCGATCAGCCGGTGCTGGCGCTGGATGGGGTTCGGCTGGGCGAAGCCCGCTAGTCCAGCCGCGCCAGCAGTTTCTCCATCGACTCTCCGCCCCTGCCCTGGAGGTAGCCGGTGGCGAAGCGGTACAGGGCCTCAAGGTTGCCACGCCCCGCCCCGTCGATGTCGTCGTCCGGGCCCCGCAGTTCTGCCTGGAAGCGAAAGTAACGGTCCTCGTCCAGGATCTGCCGGACCACGTAGTCGGCGGCGTCCGAGGCACCGTCGAAGAGGGTGCCGATGATGGGCAGGGCCCATTCCAGCGGTCCCCATTCCCGGGCCTGGGCCAGCGTCACCGGCCGGGTGGCCTCGCCGGTGCCGAAGGAAGCCAGCAGGATTTCCGAAGGATCCCGGCCCTCGGCGCGGCACAGCCGCCAGCCCTCGGCCAGGGCGCAGGCGGCCGGGTTGTTGGCCACCACGCCACCGTCAATGAGAGGGCGCCGCCGGCCCTTCAGCTTCAGCGCCATGGCCGGGAAGTAACCCGGGGCCGAACAGGAGGCACGGCACACGGCCCAGGTCGGCAGGTCCACGTGATCCGGGTTCCAGCTCTTGAAAATCCGGGGCTCTCTCTCCCAGGCGTCGTAGCTGGTGATCAGGGTTTTCAGAGGCAGATCGCCGAAACGGTCCTCACCGAGTTCGCGCCGGAGCACCCGGTCCAGGCCTTCGCCATCGTAGCGCGGCGCGGACAGGCCCTGGCGGAAAAGCCGTCCCAGCCGATCCCAGAAGCGCGCGAAGCGTCCCGGGAAGATCTTCGGCGCCTCGGTGAGGTAGAGCTCGGCCACCTCGCCGGCCGGGCGTCCCGCGGCCACTGAAGCGGCGAGGATCGCACCGGTGGAGCTGCCCGCCACCAGGTCGAACATCTCGCCCACGCGCCGCCCTGCGGCCCTTTCGAGCGCGTCCAGCCACACCGCGGCCACCAGCCCGCGCACGCCGCCGCCGTCCAGGCACAGAATCCGAAAGGGTCGTCCATTGCCCACGGGCCGGGAGTTTAGCGTGCAATTGGCGATTCGGCCCGGGGCGGACCACACTTGGGGTGATGATCGGGCAGCTCTACGAGAAGCACCTGTTGCCGCGACTGGTTCACCTGGCCTGCGGAACCGGGCCGATTACGCGGCAGCGAGCCACCTGGATTCCCCGGGCCGCGGGCAGGGTGCTGGAGATCGGCTTCGGTTCCGGCCTGAACACCCCCTTCTACAACGCGGCCAGGGTGCAGGAACTGGTCGGGCTGGAGCCCTCCGATGGAATGGCCCGGCTGGCCGGGCGGATGCTGCCCGATTCGCCGTTTCCCGTTCGCCTGGTGACTGCGGGGGCCGAGGACATTCCCCTGGACACGGACTCGGTGGATACCGTCGTCACCACATACACGCTCTGCACTGTCCCCGAGCCCCGGGCCGCCCTGGCGGAAATGCGCCGGGTCCTGAAGCCGTCGGGCCGGCTCCTGTTTTGCGAACACGGCGTGGCCCCGGACGCGTCGGTGCGGCGCTGGCAGGAGCGGCTCAACCCCGCCTGGAGAGCCCTGGCCGGCGGATGCAACCTCACCCGGGACGTGCCCGCTCTGCTCGCCGCGGCAGGCTTCGACGTCACCGAGCTGGCGGCGGACTACCTGCCCGGCTGGCGGCCGGCTTCCTGGAACACCGCTGGCTGCGCCCGGGTCCGCTGACGGTCACGAAGCGCGCTTCGAGTCGGCAGACAGAGGCCCCGCGCCGTGCACCACCAGGAGCAGCAAGCCACCGGCAACGCCCAGATTCTTCAGGAAGAACAGCATCTGGGTGGAGTCCCCCACGTTACCGTGGAAGAGCAGGGTCGCGACCAGGGTAAAGCCGGCCAGCAGCAGCGCGGCGATCCGGGTTCGATAGCCGATGGCCACGGCGAGGCCGCCGGCAATCTCGAGGGCGATCACCACGGGCAGGAGCGCGCCGGGCACGCCTTTGGACTGCATGAACTGCTGGGTGCCCTCGTAGCCGGAAATCTTGTCGAAGCCGGCGATGAGGAACATGGCGACGAGCAACAGGCGGGCTGCCAGCTCGATCCACGGGCTGAGTCTTTCCATCGGTATCTCTCCCTTGATATCTGGTCGCACGGAACAGGTCAGGTGGCCAGCGTCCCGGCCTGGTAGTCGCGAATGGCGTCCCGGATCTGTTCGGGGGTGTTCATGACGAAGGGTCCGTACTGCACGATGGGCTCTCCCAGGGGCCGGCCGGACATCACCAGCATTCCCGCCCCTCCGTCGGCAGCGCGCGCCGAGACCTCACCGCTGCCTTCCAGGATCGCCATCTGGCCTGCAGCCAGGTCCAGGTCGCGGCCGGCTGGGTTCGGGAGGCTGACCGTCCCGGCGTAGGGTCGGACCAGGACGCGATGGCCGGCCGCGGGGCTCCACGTGAAGCTGGCTCCGGGCTGCAGCGCCACGTCCAGCACCACCGCTTCGCAGGCCACGCCGTCCAGGGGTGAAGCGACGTCGCCGAGTCGGCCGGCGACCACCCGGACGCGGCCGCCGGGGATGTCCGTCTCCGGCAGAGCCGCGGTCTCCGCCTGGCGGTAGTCCGGAGTCTTCATCTTGTCCGCCGCGGGGAGGTTCACCCAGAGCTGAAAGCCGTGAATGCTTTCCCGGCCGGCCAGCGGCATTTCCGAGTGAATGACGCCGCGACCCGCGGACATCCACTGGGCCCCGCCGTCGGCAATCGCGGCACGGTGGCCCATGTGGTCCTCGTGCACGAACCCGCCGTCCAGCATGTAGGTAAGGGTCTCGATGCCCCGGTGGGGATGGGGCGGGAAGCCGGCGACGAAATCCGCGGCCTCGTCGGACCGGATCTCGTCCAGCATCAGAAAGGGGTCAAGGTCGTGGGTGCCGCGGGCCACAGTGCGGCGGATGCGCACGCCGGCGCCGTCCGAGGCGGGCTGACTTTCCAGGACCCTGAAGATGCGCTTCGTGTTCATGTGAGTACCTCCAGTCCACGGACAATAAATTCGATTTCATAAACATTGAAGGGCAAAATATCGGCCTTACTTTTCTATAAAATCGAAATATGAGACCCCGAGCGACGCTGGAGCAGTGGCGGATGTTTCAGGCCGTGGTGGACTACGGAGGTTACGCCGGGGCCGCGGAAGCCCTGTCCAAGTCCGTGTCCACGGTCAGTCACGGCGTCCGTCGCCTCGAGGCCGCCGTCGGTGTGCCGCTCCTGGAGGTTCGGGGCCGGCGGGCGGAGCTGACGGCGGCGGGAAGGGAGCTGCTCCGACGGTCCCGCTACCTGGTGGATGAGGCCCTGGCTCTGGAGCGGGCCGCCCGTCCGCTGGCCGCCGGATGGCAGCCGGTTGTTACCCTGGCGGTGGAGGTCGTCTTCCCCGGTCCCAGGCTCCTGGCCGCCCTCGAGCGGTTCTCGCGGCTCACCGGCACCACCCGTGTTGAACTGGTGGAATCCGTGCTGTCCGGCACCACGGAGCAGCTGTTCACCGGCAAGGCGGACCTGGCGGTGACGGCGGCGGTACCCCCGGGTTTCCTGGGCGAGCCGCTGGTCCGGGTGGATTTCGTCGCGGTGGCGCATCCGGACCACCCGCTGCACCGCCTCGGAGGCACGGTGGGGGAACGGGATCTGCGCCAGCATCGGCAGATCGTGGTTCGCGATTCCGGTGCCGGGCCAGGCATGGATGCCGGCTGGCTGGGCGCCGAGCAGCGCTGGACGGTCAGTCACATGGCGACGTCCGTGGAGGCGGTCCGCCGGGGAATGGCCTACGCCTGGCTGCCCCGTCACCGGATCGAGGAGGACCTGGACGCCGGCCGGCTCAGGCCCCTCGCCCTGGCCGTCGGCGCCACGCGCAGCCACGAGCTCTACCTGGTCCTGGCCGACCGGGACGGGGCCGGCCCGGCGGTCCGGGCCCTGGCGGACTGCCTCCGGTCAACCTGCGACGACGTGCTATCGGGGCCGGGAGAGGCCGAGGGCAGCGGCGCCGGCGACCAGCAGGAGCCAGCCCGGGGCGACCGGTGAGGTCTCCAGGCCCAGCCAGAGGACGCCGGAAAGCAGGGCGGCCGCTCCCACGGTCAGCTTCCAGCGCTGGCGCCGGTCGGAGGCCAGGTCCCGGTGAAGCTTCTCCAGGGCGGGCTGTTTTACCTCGACCTGGAGGCGGCCCTCCGCCGCCCGTTGGAGGATGGCGTGGACCACCTGGGGAAATTCCTGGATGCTCTCGCCCACCTCGGGCAGCTGTTCCCTGAGCCGTTCGACGATGGCCCGGCCGCTGATCCGCTCCCGCATCCATTCCTCGAGAATCGGCTGGGCCGTCTCCCAAAGGTCCAGGTCCGGGTACAGTTCCCGGCCCAGGCCTTCGATGTTCAGCAGGGTCTTCTGCAGCAGGATCAGCTGGGGCTGGACCTCCATGTTGAAGCGGCGGGCCACGGTGAAGAGCCTGACCAGGAACTGGCCGAAGGAGATGTCCTTCAGGGGGCGATTGAAAATGGGCTCGCAGACGGTGCGGAATGCCGACTCCACCTCGTCCAGCCGCGTGCCCGGCGCCACCCAGCCGGAGTCCACGTGCAGCCTCGCCACGCGGTGGTAGTCACGGTTGAAGAACGCCAGGAAGTTCTCTGCCAGGTACTGCTGGTCGCGGGGGTTCAGGCTGCCGACGATGCCGAAGTCGACGGCGATGTAGCGGGGCCGGGCCGGGTCCGCCGGGTCCACGAAGATGTTCCCCGGGTGCATGTCGGCGTGGAAGAAGTTGTGACGGAAGACCTGCGTGAAGAAAATCTCGACCCCCCGCGCGGCCAGAGTTCTCATGTCGACCTGGGCGTCCTGGAGGGCCGCGGTGTCGCCGATGTTGATGCCGTGAATGCGCTCCATCACCAGCACCCCGGGGCGGCACCAGTCCCAGTGCACTTCCGGGATGTAAAGCAGCGGTGAGCCGTCAAAGTTGCGCCGGAGCTGGGCCGCGTTGGCGGCTTCCCGCATCAGGTCCAGCTCGTCCATGAGCGTGTTGTCGAATTCCGCCACTACTTCCCGGGGACGGAAGCGGCGGGCTTCGTGCCAGTATCGGTCGGCAAGGCCCGCCATGGCATAGAGCAGCTCCAGGTCCCGGCGGATCTGCTGCCGCACTCCGGGGCGCAGAACTTTCACGATGACCTCGCGGCCGTCGGGAAGGGTCGCGCCGTGTACCTGGGCGATGGAGGCGGCCGCCAGCGGCACTTCCTCGACGCTGTCGAACATCTCCGAGACCGGCCGCCGGTACGCCCCATCAAGGATTTCCAGGGTCATGGAGCCGGCGAAGGGCGGCACGCGGTCCTGCAGCCTGGCCAGCTCGTCGGCGACGTCCCTCGGCAGGAGGTCCCGGCGGGTGGACAGGGCCTGGCCGAACTTGACGAAGATGGGTCCCAGCTCCACCAGGGCTTCCCGCAGCCGCACCCCCACCGGCAGCGCCGCCGCCCCGTCGGCCCGACCGAAGCCCGGCACGCGCGCCAGCCAGCGCAGCGGCCGATGCAGGGGCGTGGCCGATACAAGATCGTCCAGGCCGTGCTTCAGCAGCACCCGCTGGATGTGTACGAGCCGCAGGAACTGGCGAGGGCCGATCACCGCGCCTGCTCGAGACGCCGCAGACGGACGCCGGCCCGCTCCACGTCGGCGGCCAGGGTGTCCACCTGGTCCAGGAACTGCTCCACCTCGTGCCGGGTGGGAAGATCGCCGCTTTCCTCCTGAAGGTACTCCGCCACGTCCCGGGAAAGCCGGTCCGCGGCGTCCAGGCCCCAGGTGGCTGCGCCCCGGGCCAGGTTCGCGAGGCGGCGCGCCGCCACGTCTCCCACCAGGCGCGCAAGGGCTTCCTCGAAGTCCGGGGCGGCCAGCTGGATCAGTGCCTGGAAGTCCCGGGCGACCATGGGGTCCCCCTCGATCCTGACCGATTTCGAGCGCAGCAGCGCCTCGTCGCCGGTGGCGGCGAGCCTGGCCAGGGCCAGTGGCCGACCGGACAGGCGGGCGTCGGCGTCCGTCTCGTCGGTCACGGCAACCCTGTCGCCCGCCGATCGCAGGGTGAAGCCAAGGCCCAGGCCCTCCAGCTGCATGCGGAACGTGGCGCCCTCCAGCGCCTGGCACCGGTCCCGGGCATCCCGTGAGCCACGTATGCCCTGGTTGAGCAGGTTAGCCACGGGCTGGAACAGGCGCGGAGGGGAGGGTTCCACTAGTAGTGCCAGCCCCGGTGCAGGGCGACGATGCCGCCGGTGAGGTTGTGGTAGCGGCAGCCCTCGAATCCGGCGCCTTCCATCATGGACTGCAGGGTTTCCTGGTCGGGATGCATACGGATGGACTCTGCCAGGTACCGGTAGCTGGCCGCGTCCCCGGCCACCGCCTGTCCCAAAGCAGGCAGGACGCGGAAGGAGTACAGGTCGTAAAGGGGCGCCAGGCCGGGAGCCACGGGCCGGGAGAATTCCAGGATCAGGAGCTGGCCGCCGGGCTTCAGGACCCGGTACATGGAGGCCAGCGCCGCGTCCTTGTCGGTGACGTTGCGAAGTCCGAAGGCGATTGTGACCACGTCGAAGCTGCCGTCGGCGAAGGGGAGCTTCTCCGCGTCCGCCAGGCAATAGGTGACCCGGTCACCGGCGAAACCGGCATCCAGGAGCCTCTCCCGGCCGCGCCGGAGCATGGACTCGTTGATGTCCGACAGCACCACGCCGCCTCCGGGGGACACCTTCGGCGCCATGAGCCCTGCCAGGTCGCCTGTTCCCCCGGCCAGGTCCAGCACCCGCTGGCCCGGCCTGAGCGCCGCCTTCTCGATGGCGTAACGCTTCCAGAACCGATGGACGCCCAGGGACATCAGATCGTTCATCAGGTCGTAGCGGTCGGCGACGGAGTCGAAGACGCCACGGACCCGGCGCGCCTTCTCGCCCCGCGGAACTTCCTGGTAGCCGAAGTGGGTGGTGTCCTGCTGACGGGTCATTCGTCTTCCACGGGTTTGCGCTTGTAGCCGACCTCCTCCAGCCGGGCCAGGTAGTTGGCCCAGTTTTCTTCCTGGCGTTCGCCGAGGTAGCGCAGGTAATCCCAGGAGTAGATGCCGGAGTTGTGGCCGTCCTCGAAGATGAGGCGGACGGCGTAGTTGCCCACGGGCTCGATCTCCTTGATGTTGGCTTTTTCCTTGCCCACCAGGAGGACGCCCTGCCCAGGGCCGTGGCCCTGGACCTCCGCGGAAGGGGAGAACACGCGCAGGTACTCGCAGGGCAGGCGGAAGGCCTCGCCGTCGGGATAGACGAGTTCCAGCGACCGTGATTTCCGGTGCAGCTTGATCTCGGAGGGGGCCTGGTCCGGCTCTCGCATGGCGGGTTGCCTCATGGCTTCTCGAGGGGAACCGCCATTGTAACGGGCCGCCGGGCCGTGAGGGTGTGCCCGGGCTCCCGGTCAGAGGATGTAGCGGGAGAGGTCCTCGTCCGCAGCCAGCTCGCCCAGGTTGGCGTCCACGTAGGCGGCATCCACCGTGACGGTGCTGCCGCCCCGGTCGGCCGCATCGAAGGAGACCGATTCCAGCAGCCGCTCCAGCACCGTGTGCAGCCGGCGGGCCCCGATGTTCTCGGAGCGCTCGTTCACCTGGTCGGCGATTTCGGCGATGCGGCGGATGCCGTCGGCGGCAAACTCCACCGTGACTCCCTCCGTCGCGAGCAGGGCCCGGTACTGGTCCGTCAGGGAAGCATCCGGCTCGGTGAGAATCCTCACGAAGTCGCCTGTGTGCAGGGCGTCCAGCTCGACCCGGATCGGCAGCCGGCCCTGAAGCTCGGGGATAAGGTCCGACGGCTTGGCCAGGTGGAAGGCTCCGGAGGCAATGAACAGGATGTGGTCGGTCTTCACCATTCCGTAGCGGGTGCTGACCGTGCAGCCCTCCACCAGCGGCAGAAGGTCGCGCTGCACGCCTTCCCGGGACACGTCAGCGCCCGTCGTGCCTTCACGCCCGGTTACCTTGTCCATCTCGTCGATGAACACGATGCCATTCTGCTCCACGCTGGCGATGGCCTTGATCTTGACCTCCTCGTCGTTGACGAGCTTGGCCGCTTCTTCCTCCACCAGCAGCTTGGCGGCCTCGCTGACCCGCATCTTGCGGCGGCGCGTCCGTCCGCCGGACAGGTTCTTGAACAGGCCCTGGAGCTGGCTGGCCATTTCCTCCATGCCCGGCGGGGTCATGATCTCGACTCCTGCGGGGGCGGCGCTGATCTCCAGCTCGATCTCCTTGTCGTCAAGCCGGCCCTCCCGCAGCATCTTGCGAAACTTCTGGCGGGTCTCCGCGCCCTGGGCCTGCTCCGCCTCCTCGGTCTGCCATCCCTCGGCGGACCGCGTCCCTGGCAGGAGGGCATCCAGGATGCGCTCTTCCGCAGCGTCCTCCGCGCGGTGACGGACCCGGGA
Organism: Gammaproteobacteria bacterium; assembly: GCA_037383845.1. Taxonomy (GTDB): domain Bacteria; phylum Pseudomonadota; class Gammaproteobacteria; order Steroidobacterales; family XN24; genus JARRON01. The sequence goes on along the minus strand of JARRON010000003.1, from coordinate 18,829 downwards.
CAGTTCCTGCTCCCGGGTCATCTTCACCGCGGCGTCAGCCAGGTCCCGGATGATGCTGTCGACCTCGCGACCGACATAGCCCACCTCGGTGAACTTGGTGGCCTCGACCTTGATGAAGGGTGCCCGGGCGAGCCGCGCCAGTCGGCGGGCGATCTCGGTTTTGCCCACCCCGGTGGGACCGATCATCAGGATGTTCTTGGGCGTGATCTCCGAGCGCAGGGGCTCATCCACCTGCATCCGGCGCCAGCGGTCCCGCAGGGCGATGGCCACGGCCCGCTTCGCCGCCTCCTGGCCAACGATGTGCTTGTCCAGTTCCTGGACGATTTCCCTGGGGGTCATGGGGGTATCGCTCATTTGAGGGTCTCGATAACCAGATTGCGGTTGGTGTAGACGCAGATGTCCGCAGCGATCTCCATTGCCCGTCGGACGATGTCCTCGGCGCCGAGAGCGGTGTTCTCCAGCAGCGCCCTGGCCGCGGCCTGGGCGAAAGGCCCGCCGGAGCCGATGGCGATGACGTCGTGCTCCGGCTCGATGACGTCGCCGTTGCCGGATATGACGAAAGTCTTCTCCGCGTCGGCCACGCATAGCAGTGCCTCGAGCCGCCGCAGCATCCTGTCGGTGCGCCAGTCCTTGGCCAGTTCGATGGCGGCACGGGTGAGATTGCCGTGCTTGGTGACCTTGGCCTCGAAGCGCTCGAAGAGGGTGAAGGCATCGGCGGTGCCGCCGGCGAATCCCGCCAGGACCTTCCCGTCGTGCAGGGTACGAACCTTGCGGGCGTTGCCCTTCATGACGGTATTGCCGAGGCTCACCTGCCCGTCGCCGCCGATGGCGACCACGCCGTCACGGCGCGCGGCGAGAATGGTGGTTCCGCGGAACTGTTCCATGCTGGCTCCCGGGTGTTGCGAGTCTGCAGGCCACCGGCGACGGGACGCCGCACGCCTGCCCCCTGTGGGCTAGCGCCGCTTCCTCGCCCGCGGGTGGGCCTGATCATAAATGCGGGCGAGATGCTGGAAATCAAGGTGGGTGTAGATCTGGGTAGTGCTGATGTCCGCGTGGCCCAGCAGTTCCTGGACGGCCCGGAGGTCGCCGCTGGATTCCAGGAGGTGTGTGGCCATGGAGTGGCGGAAGGTATGGGGGCTGACGTCCTGGGACAGTCCCAGCACCCGCGCCCATCGCTGTACCCGGGCCTGGACGTTCCGGGCGGACAGCTTGTAGCCGTTGCGGCTGATGAACAGCGCCGGCTCGTCATCCTTCAGGAACTGGGGACGCACCCGGAGCCAGTCCCGGATGGCATCCCGTGCCTTCCCGCCCACCGGCACAACGCGCGTCTTGGCCCCCTTGCCCTCCACGCGCACCGTGCATTCGGCCAGGTCAACATCGGTGATCGACAGGCCCACCAGTTCCGCCAGGCGCAGTCCCGAGGAGTAAAGCAGCTCCATGATGGCCCTGTCCCGGGTCGCCAGGGGGTGGTCGAGCCTGATATCCAGCAGCCGGCCTACCTGGTCGGCGTCGAGCGTCTCCGGCAGCCGCTTAGGCGCCCTGGGAGCGGTGATGTCCACGCCCGGGTTGGATTTCGCCACGCCCTCCCGGATGAGGAAGTTGAACAGGTTGCGGACCGCCGCCAGGCGCCGCTGGATGCTGCGCGGCGCCAGGCCGCGGCGGTGCAGCCGGGCCGCGAAAGAACGCAGGTGGCCGGGATCCACGGCCGCCCAGGAGGGAATCTCGGCATTGCAGAGGAACGTGTACAGCGCCTCCACGTCCCGGTGGTAGTTCTTCACGGTCAGAGGGGACAGCCGGCGCTCGTACCTGAGGTGATCCAGCCAGCGCTGGATCCATTGCCGTTCAGGGCCGCCGGTCTCCATGTCGCCGGGATGCCTTTCAGCCTGCCGGCTCGCGGCTGGCGGCCAGGGCGGCGCTGGCCAGCTCCCCGATGCGGCCGAGGAAATCGGTGCTCATGGTGGGATTGAATCGGGTGGCGTCGTTGCTGCCGATGGCCAGGATGCCGATTTCACAGGAGGGTCCCAGCGGCACCATGGCCACGGAGGCGATGCCGGCAGAGTCGCCGGTGAACAGGAACTCCCGCTGCACGTCCCGCACCCGGCCGCAGCGGGGCCGGCCGTTCTCGATGAAGGTGGCGAACGCCTTGAGGGTCGGGTCCGAGCGGTCCACGTAGCGCATGAATCGGGTGGCTGGCTGCTGCACGATCTCGGAGGTGTTGTGGAGCAGGATGACCACGGTCTGGTGGGCGCCGAAATCCTCCCTCAGCCCCGCCTCCAGGGCGGCCAGGACACCCTCGGTGCCCCGGGCCCTGAGCAGCCGGATCGCCAGCGCATGCACCTTTTCCGACAGGTGGGTGTTGCTGCGGGCGACGTCCACCAGTTCCTTGAGGCGGCGCTCCAGGCCCCGGTTCTTGTCCTGCAGCACTGCCACCTGGCGCTCCACCAGGGAGACGGCGGCGCCGCCGGTGGCGTGGGGAAGATGGAGCTTCTCGAGCAGTCGCGGATGCCGTTCGAAGAAGTCCGGATGCTCTGTGAGGTACTGCACCAGGTCTTCTTCCGGCGCGGTCTCGGCGGTGGGGCGGGTTTGTTCCTTCATGCTTCTACGCTTCCTTCGAATACCTTCCGCGCCGGGCCGCTCATCCACAGGGCATGGCCGCGGCCCTCCCAGCGAATCCGCAGCCGGCCTCCCGGCAGATCCACGTCCACCCCGGGATCTGTCTGGCCCCGGTCCCGCAGCACGGCGGCGGCGGCACAGGCCCCGGTCCCGCAGGCCCGGGTTTCGCCGCATCCCCGTTCGTGAACCCGCAGCGCCAGGTGGCCGGAATCGAGCTGCTGGACAAACCCCACGTTGACCCGTTCCGGGAACGCCGGATGAGATTCCACCGCCGGACCCAGTGTCGCCACCGGCGCGGCTGCGACGTCATCCACGACGATGACCGCGTGAGGATTGCCCATGGAGACGGCGCCCAGCTCCACGGGATTGCCTTGGACGTCAATGGTATAGCGCGCCGCCTCGCTTGTCGCCTTCATGGGCACCCGGGCCGGATCGAATGCAGGTTCGCCCATGCAGACCGACACCCGGCCGTCTTCGACCGTGGCTTCCACCGGCCCCGCGGGGCTTGCCATGACGAAGCGGCCCGCTCCCGGGGAAAGCTCCCGCGCCCACAGCCAGGCCAGGCAGCGCGCCCCGTTTCCGCACTGGGCGACCGCCTCGCCATCGGCATTCCAGATGCGGTAGGCGAAGGCGGCGTCGTCCGTCCCGGGGTCCTCCAGTACCAGCAGCTGGTCGAAACCCACGCCGGTGCGGCGGTCCGCCAGCGCGCGCACGCGGGCCCCGGGCGGGTCGAAGGAAAAGCCGCGGGCATCCACCACCATGAAGTCGTTTCCGAGCCCTTCCATCTTGGAAAATGGCACGACAGCGGCGTGGGCGTTGGGGGCAGTTTGGCGCATGGAGTGGGCCTGATTATAGTGGGCGCCGGCCGCGGGATTGGACCAGCATGAAATACCGGGACCTGAGGGACTTCCTCCAGCAACTGGAAGCCGACGGTGAGCTGAAGCGCATCGGGGCATCGGTCAGCCCGCGGCTGGAGATGACGGAGATCTGCGACCGCACCCTGAAGCGGGGCGGACCGGCACTGCTGTTCGAGAATCCCGCGGGCTTCGACATGCCCGTGCTGGGCAATCTCTTCGGCACGCCGCGCCGGGTCGCCCTGGGCATGGGTCAGGATTCCGTGGAGGCGCTCCGGGAGGTTGGCCGGCTGCTGGCGTTTCTGAAAGAGCCGGATCCGCCCAAGGGGATGCGGGACGCCTGGGAGAAGCTTCCGATCTTCCGCCAGGTGATGAACATGGCCCCGAAAGTCGTGCGCTCGGCGCCGTGCCAGGCGAACGTGGCCGAGGGCCCGGAGGTGGATCTGGGCCGGCTGCCTGTCCAGACCTGCTGGCCGGGCGACGCCGGCCCTCTGATTACCTGGGGGCTCGTGATTACCCGGGGGCCGGAACGGTCCCGGCAGAACCTGGGCATCTATCGCCAGCAGGTGATCGGCCCGAACCGGCTCATCATGCGCTGGCTGTCCCATCGTGGCGGCGCCCTTGATTTCAGGGACTGGCAGGCCGCCCGGCCCGGGGAGCCGTTCCCGGTGGCCGTTGCCCTGGGGGCTGACCCGGCCACCATCCTCGGCGCGGTGACCCCTGTGCCGGACACCCTGTCCGAGTACGCTTTTGCCGGCCTGCTTCGCGGCGCGCGCACGGAACTGGTCGAGTGCATGGACTCCGAACTGCAGGTGCCCGCCAGCGCCGAGATCGTCCTGGAGGGGCACATCGTTCCGGGGGATACGGCGCCGGAGGGACCCTTCGGCGATCACACCGGCTACTACAATGAGGTGGACGCGTTCCCGGTGTTCACGGTGAACCGGATTACCTGGCGGGACAATCCCATCTACCACAGCACCTATACCGGGCGACCCCCGGACGAGCCGGCCATCCTGGGGGTAGCGCTCAACGAGGTTTTCGTGCCCCTGCTCCAGAAGCAGTTTCCGGAGATCGTCGATTTCTACCTGCCGCCCGAGGGTTGCTCCTATCGCATGGCGGTGGTGAGCATGAAGAAGCAGTACCCGGGTCACGCCAAGCGCGTCATGATGGGCGTGTGGTCTTTCCTCAGGCAGTTCATGTACACCAAGTTCGTCGTGGTCACCGACGACGACGTGAACACGCGGGACTGGCGGGACGTCATATGGGCGATGACCACGCGCATGGACCCCGCCAGGGATACGGTCATGGTGGAGAACACGCCCATCGACTATCTGGATTTCGCTTCTCCCGTGTCCGGGCTGGGATCGAAGATCGGCTTCGACGCGACGAACAAGTGTCCGGGGGACACCAGCCGGGAATGGGGTCGGCCCATCCGGATGGACCCGGAAGTCAGCGCGCGCATCGACGCGTTGTGGCCGGAGCTGGACATCGACTGAAACTCAACGTCTCAGGAGACCAAGGACCATGCGTCACATCCTCGTGATGAACCCGAAAGGCGGCTGCGGCAAGAGTACCGTCGCCACTAACCTGGCCAGCTGGTATGCCACGCGGAACAAGGCAGTGGCCCTTGCAGATTTCGACAGCCAGCGGTCCTCCCTGGACTGGGCCGACACCCGGCCGGCGGACGCGCCGCCGGTGACCGGCGTTGCGGCCTTCGAGGACGGACTGCGTTCGGTGCCGCGCAGCGCCGACGTGGTGATCATCGACGCCCCGGCGCGGGCTCACGGCCGGGAGCTGACGGAACTGGTCCGCCGGGCGGAGACCATACTGGTGCCGGTGCTGCCGTCGGAGATCGACATGCGGGCGGCGAGCCAGTTCGTGAACGAGGTCCTGGAGGTGGGCAAGATCGCCCGGCAGCAGGCCCGGATCGCGGTACTGGCCAACCGGATCAAGGAGAACACCCTGTCGTTCGACGCCCTGGATGCCTACCTTCGGGGCCTGCCCGTGCCCTACGTGGCCACGCTGCGGGACGCCCAGAATTACGTCCGCGCCTACGCCCGGGGACTGGGGGTGTTCGAACTGCCGCAGTACCTGGCGTGGCCGGACTGGGAGCAGTGGGGTCCCCTGTGCGACTGGTTGGAAAGTCCGGCCAGCCGGCCCTAGGTTTCGCCGGCCCGCTCGGCCCAGGCCGCCACCGGCCTTGCCGCGCGGACCCAGTGACGGAGTACCGCTTCGGCGGCCTCCTCGACGCGCCCCGAGCCGAGAAGCTCCGCGATGCGTTCGTGTTCGGACCGTGAGGCTTCCACCTCGGCGGCGGGCCCCTCCCAGCTGCCTCCGTAGGGCGCGAGACGGTCGCGGACACGCTCCAGGAGCGCTGCGGCCTCCCGGTTGGGATTCCGGCTCACCAGCGTCGCGTGCCAGCGCCGGTCCAGCTCCTGGCGCTGGCGCGGCGAGAGATGCTCCGCGGCCAGGTGAGCGTTGATCTCCCGGAGGGGCGCTGCCAGGGCCTGGGCACCGTGTCCTGAAAGTCTCAGCGCCAGGGCCTCCAGGGCGCCGGCCACGGGGAACAGGTCCCGGACCCGGTCCGCCGACAGCCCGGGTACCCGGAATCCCCGGTGGGCTTCCGCGACCACCAGGCCGTCAGCCACCAGGCTGGTTAGGGCTTCGCGAACCGGCGTGCGGCTGACCCCCAGGGCCCGGCTGAGCTTCTCCTCCTCCAGCCGCTGGCCCGGAGCCAGGCGGCCGCTCGCAAGCCAGCCCACCAGCTCGTCACGCACCTGCTCCCTCAGGCTCAGCCTCCGGATCGCCATGGCGCTCTCCTGAACAATGAATTTTGCGCATTGTATACGAAATGCAAGACCCTTGGTGCGAACGGATGTGCCTGTTTCCCGGAGCCTTTTCGCTACTCCGGGGCCAGGCTGGCCCGGATACCCTCGCGGAAATCCGCGTAACGGGGCGTAAAGCCCAGCACCTGGCGCATCCGGGCGGTGGACACCTTCCGCTGCTCGGTCAGGAAGCCCCGCATCGCCGCCGAGACCTCCGGGAGCAGGATCTCCATGGGAACCTGCTCCGGCTCCGGGAGGCCCGCGGCCCGGGCGACGGCCTGGAAGTAGCCGGTCATGGAGGCGTGGTCTCCGTCGCCGACGTTGAATACCTGTTCCGGGCCGGTGTAATCCGCGGCAGCGAGGCAGACCGCGGCCAGGTCGTCCACGTGGATTCGGTTGCCGGGACCGGCCTGCGCCTCCAGGGGCATTCGGGCGCCGGCCCGGATCCGCTCCACGGGCAGCCGGCCTGGGCCGTAAATGCCGGGCACCCGCAGGATGCGGATCGGGAGGCCCGCCAGCCGGCCGTAGGCCTCCACAGACTGCTCGGCGTCGAGCCGTCGGCGTCCCCGGTCCGCAGCAGGCGCCGGCGGGGTTTCTTCGTCCACGACGGCCCCCCCGGCGTCCCCGTAAACAGCCGTGGTGCTGAGGTACACTAGCGCCGCGGGGGCCACTGCCAGCCGATCGAGAAATCTCCGGATCCGCGGATCGGTCGTCCCGGCAGCCGGCGGCGGGACCATGTAGATGAGCGCCCGGTCCTGGGTCCAGGCGCCCGGCAAGGCGGGGCCGGCCTCGTCCAGGTCCAGGTGTTCGGCAGGGACGCCGGTTGCGCGGAGCTCCGCCAGGTGCTCGCCCCTCCTGACGAGGCCCAGGAAGTCCCGGCCCGCTGGCAGGCACATTGCCGCGACCCGGCGACCCGTGTAACCGCAGCCCACGACGGTGATTCCCCGGCCAGAGGAGTCGACAGCAGTTTCATGACCCATAAGGTCAGATTACACCCCGGCGACGAGTGCTTCGAGGTGGCCGAAGGCGAGACAGTGCTGGCTGCCGGTCTCCGGGCCGGCCTGCACCTGCCCCACAGCTGTCGCGGCGGTAGCTGCGGTGCCTGCGAGGCGACAGTCCTGGAAGGTCATATCCACTATCCCCGGGGGGCACCGGCCGCCATGGACGCCGCCGACGCTGCCTCCGGCAAAGTCCTGCTCTGCCAGGCCTGCGCCCGGACCGACCTGGTGGTGGAGGCCCGGGCCATGGAGCTCCCCGAGGAGGTCCGTATCCGTCGGCTGCCCTGCAGGCTTGAGTCCAGGAACCTGCTGGCGCCGGACGTGATGCAGCTGACACTGAAGCTGCCGTCCTTCGAGCCCTTCGTCTTCCTGCCCGGGCAGTACGTGGACATTCTCCTGAAGGACGGACGACGCCGGAGTTTCTCCATGGCCAATCCGCCTCACGAGGAGCACCGGCTGGAACTGCATGTTCGCCGGGTGCCGGGCGGTGATTTCACCGGCCAGGTGTTCGGCGCCCTGAAGGACCGGTCGCTGCTCCGGCTCGAGGGGCCGCTGGGGGGCTTCTGGCTCCGGGACGACGGAGGCGCGCCGGCGCTCATGGTGGCCGGAGGCACCGGCTACGCGCCCATCAAGTCCATGCTTCGGCACCTGATGCACACCGGCAGCAGCCGGAAGGTGCACTTCTACTGGGGCGTGCGCACGCCGGCGGACCTTTACGAGGGCGAGAACGTGTCGGCCTGGGCCCGGGGGCTGGACTGGCTGGACTTCGTGCCCGTGATGTCGGAAGCGGACAGCGCCTGGTCCGGGCGCCGCGGCTGGGTCCATGACGCCGTGCTGGAGGACTTCCCCGACCTTTCCGGTGTCGCCGTTTACGCGGCAGGACCGCCGCCCATGATCGAGGCGATCCAGGACGCGTTCCCGGCCCACGGGCTGTCGCCGCACCGGCTGTACTTCGATTCCTTTGAATACGGTCCGGACCGGGCCGGGGTCTAGTCGGTGTCCCGGGGCGCGGTCAGCGCGGGAGCCGTGCCGGCACTGGCCTCCAGTCCCTTGCGGAACGCTTCCGAGGCGGCGCCGGATTCTCCCATGCGGGTCAGCAGGTCTCCGTAGAGGCACCAGAGTTCCGGCGTCGGCCGGATGGCCAGGCTCGTCTCCAGGTAGCTCCGGGCCTTGCCCCACAGTTCGCTTCGCAGGCAAAGCCGCCCGCAGGTGGTCAGGACATCCGGGTCCTCCGGGTGCTCCCGGAGCCAGCCCTCGGCGGCGGCCAGCTGGGTATTCGGGTTGGGCGCGTCGATGCGACCGTACAGGTCTACCAGTTCCGCCGACCAGCTGTGGCGGAGCGTCTTGCGGATGACGCGCTCGACGTTTTCCACGTGGCCCAGCTTCAGCCCGGTCCGGGCGTAGGCGGCCACGACCCCAGGATGGCGTCTCAGGTCGCGGGGAATGTGCTGCCAGGTGGCATCCAGGGCCGCGCCGTCGGGGGCTTCCGCCAGGCGCTCGCAGCGGACCTTCACCGCCAGTTCCTGGAGCTCCTTGTCGCTGAGCCCGTTGCGCCCCTTGAGCCGCGGAAGCAGGGCCTCCAGTCCGGCCCAGTCCCCCTGTCGCTCAAGCGCACGGGCCATCAGAACCAGGCCCCGGGGGTGGCCAGGGGCCACCGTGTCCATCTGCCTCAGCGTGGCCACGGCCTCTTCGATCTGCCCGGCCTCCAGCTGGAGCTCTGCCTGGGTGATCAGTACCGCCGGCGCCGAGCCGGGATTGGATTCGTAGGCGGCAGTGAGCCAGTCGTCCCGCCTTTCCAGGGCACCCTGCTCCTGGGCGGCCCGCGCGCCCGCCAGATAGCCGGCCAGGGATGCGGGCCCCGCGCTGACCCGGTTGAGCAGTCGCTCACTCCGCCCCCACTTGCCCTCGGCCAGGGCCGCGAAGGCGCGATCCAGCCGCTTCTGGGCTCGGCTTGCCCGGAAGTCGGCTGCCGCCTCCCCCAGGTCCCTGGGCAGGTGGATGAGATGGATCAGGAGCCGCACGGCGAAGTAGAACAGCACCATGGCGAGCACGAGCCCGGGAACGGACATCTCCGCCGCCCAGCCACGGAACTGGATGAGCACGTAGCCCCGGTCGCCCAGCAGCCACTGCGTCACGAAGGCGCCGATGGCGAGGGCGATGAGCAAGAGAATGCTGAAGCGCATTACGCCTCCCCGTGCGTCTCCGTCACCGAGCGAAGCGACTCCAGGGTCTCGCCGATATCCGGCCACTCCGGGGGCGCCACGTTCGCGTCGCGCAGCTCGGCCAGGGCCGAGAGGAACGACTTCACCGCGGGATCCTCGGCAAGGAAGAAGTCTTCCACCGTGGCCTGGGCCGAGTTCAGGCTCTGGTCGTAGTTGGCCTGGTCGCCTTCCATGGCCGCCAGCCGGGCGGCCTTGAGGTCGAGCTCGACGTTGCGATACAGGAAGAAGCTCTCCTCCGGCGACAGCAGCGGGGCCGGCGGGGCATCCATGCGCCGGATCCGGAACAGGCCGGAAGCCATGTCGGACAGGCGCTGCTTGAAGCGCTCCCAGCCCGATGCCGCTGCTCCGCCGTCCGTGCTGCTGCCGATGGGTTCCGGCGTCAGGGAAGCGCTCAGGGGCAGGCCCTGGACCCGGTCGGCCAGGCTGCCGAGCCGCATCGCGAGCCCGTCGGCGTCGGAGTCGGCGGCCGCTTCGATGGCGGCGATATCGTCGCTGATGGCACGCCGGACCGGCAGGAGCCCCGGGTCGCCCACCTGTCGCAGGCGCCTGTCCGCTTCCCGGAGAGCTGCCAGGGCGACCTGGTGGTTGTCGGCCAGGCTCAGCTCGCGGCTCGCCACCAGCAGCAGGTACTCGGCATCCGCGAGTGACGGCGAGCGCTCGGCGGGCGGTTCCGTGTCAGCAAGGCTGGCCAGCCGCTCCTGCGCCTGGGCTACGTCCTTCTCCAGACTTTCCAGCCCCCGGTTCAGCGCGTCCAGCGCCTGGCGGCGTCCCGCCACCGCCTGGTCCAGCGCCTCGATCCGGGCCTCCAGCCTCTGCTCCAGGGAGGACAACCGCTGTTGATTGTTGTCGGCGGCATCGCGAAGCTCGGCCAGAGCAGTGCTTTCCCGGGATCCTTCCTGCTGCTGAGACCACCAGAGGTAGCCGGCGCCGCCGGCTGCGGCCAGCGCGATCAGCAGCGCGAGGAAGGCCAGCAGGCCCCCACCGCGGCGCGCCGGAGCGGCCGGCGCTTCGGGGGGCGGGGGACTTGCGGGCCCGCGCGGTTCCGGCAGCTCTGGTTCGGGTTCTGGCGGGGAGCCGGCTTCTCGGCCTGCCGGCGGATCAGCATCCCGGGGATCACCGGCCATGCCGCCGGAGGTCGTGGACGGCGCGTCGCTGGAGACGGGTTCCGTGGGCGCCCGGGCTTCGTCGTCCTGGTGCCCGGAGAGCTCCTCTGGCCGCTTATCGTTCATTATTCAGCTCCGGTTTGCCCCGGCGGGCCGCCCCCCCTGGCGCGCCAGCGCACGATGGCGTCGGCAAGGCTGCGATCGTCAGGCGCCGCCGCGAGCAGCCGCTCAGCCGCGTGGTCCGAGCGTTCAGCCATTTGTAACACACGCTCGCTGGCGGTCACCAGCGGCGTTGATCTCAGCAGCGGTGCGCCGTCCGGCCCCAGGATGACCCCGAGGTTCCGGAAAATCTCAACGCTCGTCGCGGTGTAAACGTCGATGCCGCCCTCCTTCCAGAGCGCCACGATCTCTTCGCGCCGCTCCGGGGACAGGGGTGCCGGGCGGCGCCGGTAGACCTCCAGGTAGCGGACCCGGGCGCCTCGCTCGGCAAGTCCCTCGGCCAGTGTTTCCCGGCCGCCTTCGCCGCGGATGATGTACACCCGGACGCCGGACAGCTGGGACAGGTCGGGCTGGGCCAGCAGGTTCTCGCTGGTGAAGCCCTCGGGCCGGATATCCGGCGTCAGCCCCAGCTCGCCCAGGGCCCTGGCGGTGGACGGGCCGATGGCGGCGATCCGCGGCCTTGGCTGGGGCAGATAGCGGGCGCCCCAGGCCACGGCGTTGCGACTGACGAAAATCACCAGGCTGCCCGGCGGCGCCTCGGACATCTCCGCGAGAACCGACATGCCCGGCCTGACCGGTTCGATGGCCATGGCCGGGAACGTCACGGCGGTCCCGCCGAGCTCCCGGACGATGTTCGCCAGGTCCTCCCCGAGCCCCTGGGGCCGGGTTACCAGAACACTCGTTCCGGAAAGGGGGCCGTCAGCGGCTTCGCTCATCCTGTCTCTCCCGCCCGGAGGAGCTGGGCCGCGCCGCGATCGAGCAGCTGCGTGGCCAGCTGGCCACCGAGGTCTGCCGCATTGCCATGATCACCCGAGACTTCTCCCCTGAGCACCGCCCTGCCGTCGAAGGAGGCGGCCACGCCTCGCAGGTGCATGGTCTGGCCGTGGATCACGGCGAAGCCCGCGACGGGTGACTCGCAGCTGGCCTCCAGTCCGTGGGCGAAGGCCCGCTCGGCATCCACGCAGGACCGGGTCTCGGCGTCCTCCAGAGCGGCAAGAAGGGCGATGGTGTCATCGTCTTCCGCCAGGCATTCAACGCCCACCGCGCCCTGTCCCACTGCAGGCAATGACAGGGATTCGGGCAGTAAGCCCGCGATACGGTGGGTCAACTTGAGGCGCTTCAGTCCTGCTGCCGCCAGGATAATGGCCTCGTAGCGGCCCTCGTCCAGCCGCTTCAGCCGCGTCTCCACGTTGCCGCGGACCGGTTCCACCTTCAGGTCCGGGCGAGCATGCCGCACCTGGGCCTGACGTCGAAGACTGGAGGTCCCGATAACGCTGCCGGAAGGGATGTCCTCCAGTCGTGCCCAGCGAGGGGACACCAGCGCATCGCGGGGGTCCTCCCGCGCCAGCACGGCGGCGATGGCAAACCCTTCCGGAAGCTCGGCGGGGACATCCTTCATGGAATGGACCGCGATGTCAGCCCTGCCCTCCAGCATGGCGGCTTCCAGCTCCTTGATGAACAGTCCCTTGCCGCCGATTTTGGCCAGGGTCGTATCCAGTATCTGGTCGCCGCGGGTGGTCATGGGTACCAGCTCCACGGTGAGATCCGGATGAGCCTTGCAGAGCAGCCCGGCCACGTGCTCCGCCTGCCAGAGGGCCAGGCGGCTCTCCCGGGTGGCGATCCTCAGGGTGTTCTTCATGTCTTCTGGATCCTCCTTCGGACCTCTGCGGCGTGGCGGCGGCTGACCCCCAGGAGCTCGTCGACATCCCGTATGCGGACCTGCAGGCGACCCTGGGGATCGGTCGTCAGGGCCTCCACGTGGGCCAGGGCGACGAGGGCGTTGCGGTGAACCCGGACAAACGTATCGCGGAACTCGTCCGCCAGGTCCTTCAGGGCCTCGTCGATCAGGTCGGAGCCGCCGGCATGCCGGACGGTGACGTATTTCTGGTCTGCCTGGAAATAGTAAACGGTATCCACCGGGATGAGATGCAGGGCATCGCCAAGGCGGGCGGCAATGCGGCTGCGGACCGGGCGGCTGTCCGGGTCCGCCGTGGCCAGGGCGGCCAGCTGGGGACGGGTGGGCCGGGCTGCATGACGGAGCGCCCGGGCCAGCCGCTCCCGCCGCACGGGCTTCATGAGGTAACCCACGGCCTGGGCCTCGAAGGCTTCCATGGCGAAGGTGTCGTAAGCGGTAACGAAAATCACTGCCGGGGGCCGGGACAGGGCCGCCAGGTGTCGCGCCGCCTCCAGCCCGCCCATGCCGGGCATCCGTATGTCCATCAGCACCAGGTCCGGCTGAAGCCGCTGCGCCAGTTCAAGCGCCTCCTCGCCGCTGGCGGCCTCGCCCACGGCCTCGTGGTCGGCCAGGTCCGAAACCAGCCCGGCAAGACGATCCCGGGCCGGGGCCTCGTCGTCCACCACCAGCACCCTCACGGCGCCTCCTCCGTGGCCGGAAAGTGGAGTGTCACCCGGTACCGGTCGCCCTCGGCGGAGGCGCTGACACCGGCCTGCTCGCCCCAGGCCAGGGCGAACCGCTGCCGGAGGTTCTCCAGGGCCATGCGGTTGCCTTCCCGCTGACCCGGCGGCCGGCCGGCGGGCAGCGGATTTTCCACGGTGAGATGAATCGTGCCGGCCTCCGGGTCGTAGCGGCCCTCCACCGAAACCGTGCCACCGCCCGTGGACGGTTCCACGCCGTGATAGATGGCGTTTTCCATCAGTGGCTGCAGGGACAGTGCAGGCACGCGGGCACGCATCGGCAGCTCGCTGATCTGCCAGTCCACGCTGAGCCGGTCACCCAGGCGGTGCTGCTCGATGCGCTGGTAGACGCGGCAGAGTTCCAGCTCTTCCTTAAGGGAGAGCATGGTCCCGGCATCGGCCAGGGAGGCACGGAACAGGTCCGCCAGGTCCTCCACCGCCTCCTCGGCGAGCCGGGGTTCCGCCCGGGTGAGGGCGGCGATGGTATTCATGCTGTTGAACAGGAAGTGGGGCCGGATTCGGGCCTGCAGGGCATCGATCCGCGCGCGGGCCTCGGCCTGCACGTTGCGGCGCCACTGGTCGGCGACCCAGAAATAGCGAAGGGTCAGGCCTGTGACGATGGCGGCGATGATGACGTTGGTGAGGACGAAGCCGGAAAGGCCCTGGACGGCGGGCGAGGCCAGAAGCGGCGGCAGGCCTTCCCACCACCGGCCCATCCACCAGGCGCCCACGGACACGGCGGCGACGACGGCAAGCACCACCGCCATGGCAGCGGCGCTGGCGCGGCCGGCTTCCAGGGCCGCGAGGCGCGGGCGAAGCACGCACAGCAGCGCCGCGGACAACAGCGCGCACCAGAGGAGAAACAGGGAAATGCGGGCCAGGCTGTCCCAGAACGCCGTGTTCCCGGGATGGGCGGCCAGGGCGAGGACGAGGGCGACCAGCTCCGCGATCAGCACCACCGCCAGCACCGCCGAAGGGGTGCAGAGGTCAGGAAGGAACAGTCCGTCTTCCCGGCGGCCTGTGCCTTTGGTCTCCACCGGCATGGCTGGAAGCGGGACCTCCGGGCCTAGGAACGATCGTCCGCGAACATATCCGATTTGAGACGGAAAAGCGCGGAGATGTCCTCGTCGGTGCTGCTTTCGGCAAGGAGCCGCTCGTAGTGCAGCAGGGTCATCTCCACCACGGGGAGCTTCGCGCCGGCGGACGCCGCCATGGTCCTGCAGATCTCCAGATCTTTGGCATGCAGGGCCACCTTGAACCCCAGTGGATACTCGCCCCGGACCATGGTGTGGCCCCGGTGGCTGAGGAACCAGTTGCCCGCCGCGCCTTTTTCCAGGGCGGCGATGAGCTTCTCCGGCGGCAGGCCCTGGGCCTGGCCGAAAGCCAGGGCCTCGGTGACCGCCTGGTTGATGCCGGCCACCATGATCTGATTCGTCGCCTTGGTGGCCTGGCCGCTGCCCACCGGGCCCATGTGCACGATGTTCCGCCCCATGGCTTCCAGCACCGGCCGAACGCGTTCCATGGCCGCTTCGTCGCCTCCCACCATGATGGACAGGGTGCCGGCTGCGGCCCCCTCGGTTCCCCCGCTCACCGGGCAGTCGAGGAAGGATGCGCCGACGCTCGCCAGGCGGCGGGCAGCCTCCCGGGCGGTATCCGCCGAGACCGTGGAGCAGTCGATGACCGTCGAGCCCGCGGCCAGCCCCGGCGCCAGGGCATCCACCACCGACAGGACGGCCTCGTCCGCGGATACGCACAGCACCACCACGTCGCAGAGCCGGGCAAGCACGGCCGGGTCGGTGGCGGCGACCACGTCCGCCTCCCTGGCGAAGCTGGCAGCCCGGTCCGGGCTGCGGTTCCAGACTGCCGTGAGAAGCCCGGCGTTCTTCAGGTTACGGGCCATCGGCGCGCCCATGGCGCCCAGGCCTGCAAATCCGGTCTTGATGCTCGCCAAGCAGATCCCCTTCTAGTCTTCCAGGTAGGTGTAGCCGGACAGGCTGTCGTTCAGGGTCCGAAGAAAATAGGACTGCTGCTCTTCGTCCAGGCCGGCGGCGGCGATCTTCGATGCATAGCAGGCCCGAAGCTCGTCCGGCGCGAAATGCACGTAGCCCAGCAGCTGCTCGGCGGTGTCGCCGCTGCGCGGGACCCCCAGCACCGGCTCGCCCGTAGGCGAGAGATAAACGTCCACGGATCCCGTGTCCCCGAACAGGTTGTGCAGGTCCCCCAGGATTTCCTGGTAGGCGCCCACCATCATGACTGCCAGCAGGTAGTCCTCGTCGGGGTCCACGGCGTGTGCGGGCAGGCTGTGCTCGATGCCTTCGCCGTCGACGTAGAGGTCCACCCGGCCGTCGGAGTCGCAGGTCAGGTCGCGAAGCACGCAGCGGCGCTGCACCGGTTCGTCCAGGCGCTGGGCCGGGACGATGGGGAACACCTGGTCGATGGCCCAGACGTCGGGGAGGGACTGGAATACGGACAGATTGATGAACAGCTTGTCCGCGGTGATCTGCTTGAGCTCGTCCAGCACGGCCCGGGACGGGTTGCCGGAAGCCAGCAGGCGGTCGCGCACGGCCATCATCAGCGCCCGGGCCAGGGCCTCTCCCAGTGCCCGGTCCACCAGGTCGATTTCGCCGGAGATATACCGGTGGTGAAGCTCGGCCATGAGATGCTGGGTCTCCCGGTACACCTCTTCCGGCGAGCTCCCCTGCAGGCGTTCGAACTGCCCCCACAGGGAGCGCACCTCGGAGCTCGCGTCGTCCGGGGGCGGCTCGGGCGTGGCATCGGAAGGCACGTCGGTGTCGATGACGTTGGTGACCAGGACCGCGTGCTGTGCCGCGAGCGCCCGGCCGGACTCGGAAACGATCTCCGGCCGTGGCTGGCCCGCGGCCTCGCAGACCTGGTCCAGCACCGTGACGACGGTGCGGGCATAGTCCTCCACCGTGTAGTTGATGGAGTTGGCGCTCCGGGAGCGGGTGCCCTCGTAGTCCACGCCGAGGCCTCCGCCCACGTCCATGACGTTCAGGTCCAGCCCCGCCTCCCTGAGATGGGCATAAACCCGGGCCGCCTCGGTCAGGCCCCGTCGCAGGTCCCGGAGGTTCGGCACCTGGGAGCCGACGTGGACGTGCAGCATGTGGACGCAGTGGGCCATGCCGGCGTCCCGGGCCCGCTCCGCCACGGTCAGGAGCTGTCCGGCGGTGAGACCGAACTTGGATTTCTCTCCTCCGGTGTCCTGCCAGTTGCCGGCGCCGATGGACGACAGCCGGAGACGCACGCCGAGCCGGGGTTCCACGCCAAGCTCCCCGGAGAGCTGGATGATCCGGTCCAGCTCCGAGAGTTTCTCGATGACGATGTAGACCTCGTGGCCAAGGCGCTGGGCGATGAGGGCGACTTCGAGGTATTCCCGGTCCTTGTAGCCGTTGCAGACGATCAGGCTGCCCGTGGGGGAGACGCCCAGCACGGCCATCAGCTCCGGCTTGCTGCCGCTTTCCATGCCCACCCGCTGGCCGCCATGGCGGACGAGGGTATCGATGACGCTGCGCTGCTGGTTGACCTTGATGGGGTAAACGACGCGGTAGCGGGACGTGTAGTCCGCCGCCTCCATGGCATCGGCAAAGGCCCGGTGCAGCCGGTCCAGCCGGTCCCGCAGGATGTCCGTAAAGCGGAACAGGATGGGCGTGGCCAGGCCCGCCAGCCTGGCGCGCCGCACCAGGTCCACCAGGTCGATCCCCGGGGCGTCTGCGGACGGCCGGACCACGAGGCGTCCCTGGTCGCTGATGTCGAAATAGCCGTCGCTCCAGCGGGCGATGCCGTAGAGCCGGCGATTGGCTTCGATGATGTCTTCGGTCATCGTCGCGCCGTCCGGAAAGGGCGCGCAGTATAACGCACGGGCCCGGGGCGGCCGGTGCCCGCGAGACAGGGAAAGTCGGAACCCGCGACTACTCGTCGCAGAAGCGGACGACTGCCTGCCGGGCCTCGTCCCGGGCCCGGTCCAGTTCCTCGTCGGTGAGGTATCGCCGGCCACCGTCAGGCAGCGGCTCGTACAGGCGCTGGGCGTTGGCGTAGGTCTGGGCCCGCTCGCGGGCCAGCCGGCACTGTTCGGCACGGGCGGCGGCCTCCGCCTCCGGATCCGGTGCCGCGTCCTCAGGGGGCGGCGGCGCGTCGGCCTCGTCGGTCCCCATCAGCCGGGCGCGCTGCGCGGCCACCTGGGCGGGATCCGTGGGCCGGGAACGGATGTCCAGCGGCTTCGCACCGGGGCGGGGCGGCTTGTCCGTGTAGATGGGCGTCCCCCGCTCGTCCACGTCCTTGTAGATCTCTCCTGCACCCACCGTGCCGGCCAGAGCCAGCATGAGCAACGCCGATGCGATCACGATCCTCATGGTCCCCTCCGGCCCTAGAGAGCCTTCTCGTCCTCCTCGCCGGTCCGGATGCGGACCGCCTTCTCGAGGTCATAGACGAAGATCTTGCCGTCTCCGATCTTCCCCGTCCGGGCGGTGCTGCAGATGGCCTCGACGACCCGGTCCAGTGAGTCGTCGCCGATGGCCAGCTCGATCTTCACCTTCGGCAGGAAGTCCACCACGTATTCAGCACCTCGGTACAGCTCAGTGTGGCCCTTCTGGCGCCCGAATCCCTTGACCTCTGTCACGGTTATGCCCTGGACTCCGAGGTCGGCCAGGGCCTCCCGGACATCGTCCAGCTTGAAGGGCTTGATGATGGCGCAGACCATTTTCATGGGCGTCTCCTTGTCATTGGCCGGCAGTCTAGCATCGCTGGGAGGCTCTTCCCACGGGCAATAAAAAACGGGGACGGCCTGAAGAGCCGTCCCCGCCTGGCGAGATTACGCCTTCGCGGATCAGTCCGCCTTGGTGAACTCCGGGTAGGCCTCCAGCCCGCATTCGGACAGGTCGACTCCCTCGTACTCCTCTTCGTCGGTCACCCGGATGCCGAGGGCCGCCTTGATGATGAACCACACGATAAAGCTCGTGGCGAACACCCAGAGGAAGATGGTGACCAGTCCCAGAAGCTGGGCACCGAAGGTCGCGTCGCCGTTGGTCAGCGGCACGGCCAGCAGCCCCCACATGCCCACGGTACCGTGGACGGAGATGGCGCCCACCGGGTCGTCGATCTTGAGCCGGTCCAGGCCCACGATCGAGAAGACCACGATGATGCCGCCGACGGCGCCGATCAGCGTGGCGGCGACGGGCGAGGGTGTCAGCGGCTCGGCCGTGATGGCCACCAGCCCCGCCAGGGCGCCGTTCAGGGCCATGGTGAGGTCAGCCTTGCCGAAGCTGAGCCGGGCCGTGAGCAGCGCGGCTACCAGGCCGCCGGCGGCGGCCATGTTCGTGTTGACGAACACCGCGGCCACGGCGTTGGCCTCACCCACGTCGGAAACTTTCAGCTCAGAGCCGCCGTTGAAGCCGAACCAGCCCATCCACAGGATCCAGGTGCCCAGGGTCGCCAGGGGCAGGTTGGCGCCCGGAATGGCGGTGATGCGGCCGTCGGAAGTGTACTTGCCTTTGCGCGCACCGAGCAGGAGCACCCCGGCCAGCGCCGCCGCGGCGCCGCAGAGATGAACGATGCCCGATCCGG
>JARRON010000002.1:0-79642 GCA_037383845.1 Gammaproteobacteria bacterium | reverse complement strand
GAGTACCTCGATAAGGGTGAAGCCCTGCTGCTGACGTGTGTTCACTTGCATCGTTTCCACCTCAGGGGCAAACCGTGGCCTTGCTGGTGCTGGGCCGACCCGTGAAGTCGATATTGATCGAGCGCCCGTAGGCCACGCCGCGCTCGTCACAGAATGTGAAGCTCATCGGCGCGCCCACGCGACCGTCCCGCCTGAAACGCACAATGCCGACGCCGCCCGAGCTGATGGCCTGGCTCCTGGGGCCTTCGAAGACCCGGAGAACCCCTCCGTCGCCTGCCGCGGGACTTCCGTCGCCGTCGGGATCCCGGAAGATGATCCATCCGTCTTCCCAGCCGCCGCCGCAGCTGGCGCCGTCCGCGCTGGCACAGACCACGACGGTAGGATCGGCGGCCGTGTAAAGGTCGCGGCCTTCGCCGCGGGATATCGCGTGGCTTCGTGCGACCTGGAGCGCGGTCACGAGATCGTTCACCGCGGCGGTCTGCCGGTTGGAGAGCACCACGTCCCGCAGCGCGGGCACGCCGATACCGGCGAGGATCGCGAGAATCACGATCGTGATCAGCAACTCTGCCAGGGTGAAACCCCGCTGATTCCCCATGTCTGCTCCCGTTGGCCCGGGCGTGTTTGTCCGACGCAGATTCTAGGCGGCGGACGTGGAGGGGTTTGTGAACTGCGTCACTGCGGACAAGCACCTCGGCCTGGCCCGCGCGGCGCGTCCCGACCCAGGGCCGACTTTCCGAAGGCGCCCAACCCACTGACCACGCTAATATTTCTGCCCAAACCGAGTGGTCTGGACGTTGCGCCGCACCCGCGCGGGACCGCTGGACCCGCCACCGACAAACGGCAGACCCGCCCCGACAAGCGGCACGGGATTCTGTCAAATCCCCGGGCTATGCGGGCCCTTGCCGGCCTCAGCGCGCGATTTCCAGCACCAGCTTGCCCCGGGTGGAGAAGCTCCGGCTGGCGTCGAAAGCCGCCGCGACCTCCTCCAGCGGGAAGGTCCGGGCAACCCTCGGCCGGACGCTGCCGCGGGCAACGAGATCGTCCAGGGCCGCCAGGTCCTCGCCGTCGGAACGCACGGCCACCAGGCGGCACTGCCGGGCCCGGGGCGCCAGGCGCGTGGCCAGGCTGGCGGCGATGACCTTCGGCGTGGGCCAGGTGCTCACGTAGACACCCCCGTCGGCGAGCGCGACGCGGCTGGCGCCGAACCCGGCCGCCCCGAAGGCGTCGAAGATCACGTCCCACCGGCGCCCGGTGTCCTGGAAGCGCTCCGCCTTGCGGTCGATCACCTCCGCCGCGCCCAGCTCCCGCACCAACCCGGCGCTGTCGGCGCTGGAGACCCCGGTCACCCGCGCCCCCAGACCGACGGCGACCTGTACCGCCATGTGGCCGACCCCTCCCGATGCGCCGATGACCAGGACCTCCTGGCCTCGTTCGAGCTTCGCCTGCTCCACCAGGCCCTGCCAGGCGGTCAGGCCCACCAGGGTCATGGCGGCGGCCTCCGCATCGGACAGGCCCTCCGGAATCGCCGCGGCCACCCCTTCGGGCACCACGGCATAGTCCGCGAAAGCGCCGAACCGACGACCCGGCTGCATGGCGTGCACCCGGTCACCCACGTTGAACCGGGTGCACCCGCCGCCCAATGCGACCACTTCGCCGGCCAGGTCGCTGCCCAGCACCAGCCCGGACTTCGGCAGCAGGAACTGGAGGGGATAGCGGCCGCTGCGGATCATCCAGTCCCGGGGATTGACCGCCGCGGCGGCCACGCGCACCAGCAGCTCCCCCGGTCCGGGCGAAGGCACCGCCCGCCGCTGGAGCTCCAGCACCTCGTTGCCGCCCCGGCCGGTCGCGACGATCGCCCGCATGCTCCCGGCTGTTTCTTGGACACCCATGGGCTCAGGCTACAATCCTGCACAGCATCAATCGGAGTTTTCCCATGGTCCCCAAGAATCCTGCCGGCCGCGGTCCCTGGCCGAAAGTCATCGCCATCACCCTGGGCGTGCTGTTCGTCGTCATGTGCGTGGTGGGCTGGTACTGGTCCCGGGAGCCCGACGTTTTCTGGGTGCGCTGGGAGAAACAGAACAAGCCCACGGTGACCGGCTACGCGACGGCGGACACCCTGGCGGAAGTGGCGCGGACGCTGCTGGAGAAACCTGGCGGATATCTCACCAACGACATCACGCCGCCGTCGGTGTTCCTGGACAACATCCCCAACTGGGAATACGGCGTGCTGGTCCAGGTGCGCGATTTGTCGCGGGTGCTGCGCAACGACTTCAGCCGCTCCCAGACCCAGTCCATCGAGGACCCGGACCTGGCGGAAGCCGAGCCCAACTTCAATTTCGACAGCAACAGCTGGATCCTGCCCGCCAGCGAGTCCAAGTACAAAGAGGCCATCCGGCACCTCGAGGCCTATCTCCGGCGCCTGGAGGACGGCTCCGATCCCCAGGCCCAGTTCTATGCCCGGGCGGACAACCTGAGGGAGTGGCTGGCCGTGGTGGAGAAGCGCCTGGGCAACCTGTCCCAGCGCCTGTCTGCAAGCGTGGGACAGCTGCGGGTGAACACGGATCTCGCGGGCGACCCGTCGGCCGAGGCCAGCCAGCCGGCCCCGTCGGACGTGGCCGTGAAGACGCCCTGGCTGGAGATCGACGACGTGTTCTACGAGGCCCGCGGGACGGCCTGGGCCCTGGTGCATTTCCTGCGGGCGATCGAGTACGACTTCCGGCAGGTGCTCACGGACAAGAACGCGGAAGTCAGCATCCGGCAGGTGATCCGGGAACTCGAGGCCAGCCTGGCACCCATGCGCAGCCCCGTCGTGCTCAACGGGACCGGCTACGGGATCTTCGCCAATCATTCCCTGGTGATGGCGTCCTACCTGTCCCGGGCCACCCAGGCCATCACCAACCTGCGCGAACTGCTGGACCAGGGCTGATCGAAGAAAGGCGCCGCCGGATCGTCGCCGGCGGCGTTCTTTATTTCTTCTTCTTGAGGTAGCCGCGGATGAAGTCGTACTCCGCGGCCAGCTGGGCCTCCGTGCCCTTCGCGATGAACGCCTCGAGTTTCTTGCCTACCAGGGGCACCTGCGCCTTGATGGTGATCTCCACCTCGTTGACGCAGCCCTTGCCGCTGGGCTTCAGCCGCATGCTGCCGGTCATCCGGGCCGGGACGCCGTCCCCGGACATCTCCAGTTCGTTGACGTACTCGCCGTCGTCTTCTTCCCAGTGCTCGTTCTGGAGCATGGCGTTCCACTCGCCCAGGAACGTCTTGAGCACCGACGGCACATCCAGCGGAACTTCGCGGGTGGTCTCGATACTGAACTCGCCGTCGTCCGAATCCGACGACAGCACCTCCACGTTGCGGGCCCCCACGCCCTCGAACTTGTCCTGGTAGAACTCCGGCGTGGTGAACACCTTCCAGACTTTCGTCACCGGGTGGGAGTACTGGTGGCGGGCGCGAACGGTAACCGTCATGGGCGGACTCCTGGGAGGTCAGGACCTCCTTGGAAGGGTGTCGGAAGGTTAGCGACTGGCCCCGGGGGCCTCAAGCGTCGAGAGGATCGGCCGGCCGTCCTCGACCCGCTCCACGGCCGCGGAGACTTCGCCGGTGAACGCGATGAACGCATCCAGCAGGCCCGGTTCGAGAGTGTCGACAAAGGGCAGCGGCGACAGCAGCCGGACGCCGGGAGGATAGGCCGAGAAGACGCCGACGTTCAGCATGGCGTTGAGTTCGCCGGCAAACCTCTCTACGACGCCCGGATCGAGGCCTTCGCGGACCGGGTAGACCCGGGACAACAGCAGCCTGTCCAGGCCCGTGGGGTCCAGCTGGATCTGGAGTGAAAAGGCGTCGCCGTCCGGCGCGGTGGCCGCGAGACTTCCCGGCGCCAGCGGCTCCACGGCGTAGCCGCGGGCCAGCAGGTAGGAGCCCAGCAGCACCCCGGCCCCGGATTCGTCGGTGCCGCTTAGGTCCAGAACAGCGGGCGCCTCCACGGCGGGTTCCGGGACTGGCGTCACGCAACCTGCAAGCGCCATGCAGATCAATACAGCGAGGCTTTTCTTCATGGGGCCACTTTAGCGGGCCGGGGTTCCGGCGCCTATACTTTTCGCCTCAACTCGAACAAGGAGCACTTACCATGGCCAACTGCCTCGTCACCGGCGCCAATCGCGGAATCGGCCTGCAGGTCTGCCGACAGCTGGCCGAGCGGGGTGACAGGGTCATCGCCGTGTGCCGCGAGCCTTCCGGAGAGCTCGAAGGACTCAATGTCCGCATCGAGAAGGGCATCGATGTCTCCGACCCGGATGACGTAAAGCGCCTGGCGGATTCCCTGGAGGGCTTCGCCATCAACTGGCTGCTGAACAACGCAGGCGTACTTCGTTCCGACGGGCTGGACGCCATCGGGAAGGATGCCCTGGAGGGGATCTACGACCAGTTCCGGGTCAACGCAGTAGGCCCGCTGCTCGTGACCCGGGCGCTCCTTGACAACCTGGCCCCCGGGGCCCGGGTCGGCATCGTCACCAGCCGCATGGGCTCCATCGCGGACAACGATTCCGGCGGTTACTACGGCTACCGGATGAGCAAGGCCGCCGTGAACGCCGCCGGGAAGTCCCTGGCCATGGACCTCAAGGACCGGGAGATCGCCGTCGCGCTGCTCCACCCTGGCTTCGTGCGCACCGACATGACGGGCCAGCAGGGCGACGTGGAACCCGCGGAAGCGGCCGCGGGACTCATCGCCCGGATGGATGAGCTGACCATGGAGAACACGGGAAGCTTCTGGCACGCCAAGGGGCAGCGGCTGCCCTGGTAGCCGGCGAAAGCCCCTCATCCCAGCCCTTCTCCCGGCGGGGGAGAAGGGCTTCCGAGTCCGGATCGGGACGCTTCCGCAGTGGCGCTGGACCTTGGCACGGCGCTGCCGGATTCTCCCGCGTCGAGGAGAGCCATTCCGCCTGCTGCGGCCTTTCGCCCTCGCGCCACCGGGGCCGCAGGCCTGACACTCATCCCCTCTCCCCGCCGGCGGCGTGAGGGGTGAACGGCGGAACTTGCGGGGTCGCCGGACGCAGTGCCGGGTGCTGCCCCCATCCCAGCCCTTTGCCCGGCCGGGGAGAAGGGCGGTTGAATACTCTCCCGCGCAGCCGGGCTAGACCGGCGCCTCCAGCCAGGGCCGCACGTCGGGCAGGTATTTCTCCGCCGCCCCGGTGTTCACCACGACGACATCGTCCCCCGGCCGGATCAGCGCCGATGCAGCCAGCCCCGGCAGTGCCGCCAGGCAGGCCGCGCCTTCGGGGCTCACCGGGAATCCCAGCTCCCGCCGCGCGGCGATCATCGCCGGGCCGATGGACGCCTCGGCAACGGCCACCGCAGCCCCGCCACTGTCGCGCAGGATCTGAAGCACGCGAAAGTGCCCGAGACCGCCGGGGACGTTCAGGCCGGTGGCCAGGGTGCTGCCCGCGCGCCCAGCCGTGGAGTCCGCCGCCCCGGCATCGAAGGCGGCGACCAGGGGCGACGTAGCATCGCTCTGCACGGCGATCATTCGGGGCCGCCGGCTGTCCACCAGCCCGAGCGCCTGGAGCTCGTCGAACGCCTTCCACATGCCCAGCACCCCCGTGCCGCCGCCGGTGGGATAGACAATCACGTCGGGCAGCCGCCAGGGACTGCCGGGCGTCGGCGGTTCGGCCAGTTCGAGACCGAGGGTCTTCTTGCCCTCGATGCGCCAGCCGGGTTCGAAGAACGTCGCCACGCTGAACCAGCCTTCCGGCAGCCAGCGCTCCCGCACCCGGGCCCCGGCCTCCCGGATCGTTCCCTCCACCAGGTCAAGGTGGACCCGGCTGTCGGTACGGGCGGCGGCCGCCACCCGTCCCAGGATCGCGCCGGGCGTGTCCGAGGGCATGACCACGGCAACGTCCAGGCCGGCCGCCCGGCCGTATTCCACCAGGGAGTCCCCCGCGTTGCCCTGGGTGGGCACGACCAAGCGCGACAGGCCCAGCCGGCGGGCCATGGACACGACCATGGACATCCCGCGGTCCTTGAAACTGCGGGTAGGATTGACGCCGTAGCCGGGCCAGGCCCTGCCCTCGTCCTTCAGCAGCAGCCGGAATGCGCCCCGGCGCGCGCTGACGTGGCGGGACACATCCAGCAGCGGCGTGGCCCCCTCGCCGAGGCTGACGATGCAGCCCGCGTCGGCCGGGTCCGCGGCGTCCAGCGCCAGCAGGCCGCCGAAGCGCCACATGTCCCGCCGCCCCGGGTCGTACCAGGCAAGGCCGGGGCGTTCCCGGGCAAGGCGGTCCAGGTCCAGCACCATCTCCACGGGACGGCCGTCCACCGGGCAGAGGTTCATGACGGTCCCCGGGGGGTATTCCACGCCGGAACCGATTCCGCGAAGGCAGGTGACAAAGCTCATGGCTGGGGGCGAAGTGTACCGCCCGGGGCCCGGCGGCTATGCTGCGTTCGTGTCTGCTTACGCGTCCAGGACCCCTCCGCCCGCCGCGCCCGTGCTTGTCGCCCACCGGGGTCATGCCGCCGTGTGTCCGGAAAACACGCTGCCCGCCCTGGACTCGGCCGTGGCCGCCGGCGCCCGCTGGTTGGAGGTAGACGTGCAGCTCACCGCCGACGGCGTGCCGGTGCTGCTCCACGATGACGACCTGGCCCGGACCTCGGGACAGGCCGCATCCGTGTTCTCCATGACCGCCGCTGATCTTGCGGACGTTCCCGTGGGCGAGCCCGCCAGGTTTGGCGACCGGTTCAGCCAGGTACGGGCCCCGACCCTGCCGGAGTTCGCCCGCTGGCTGGCCGGGCAGGAAGGCGTCCGCGGGTTCGTCGAGATCAAGACAGAAAGCCTGGAGCGTTTCGGCCGGCAGGCCGTGGCCGACGCCGTCCTGGAGGCCGGGGCGCCGGCCCGAGGCCGCTGGGTGCCGCTGTCCTACGATGCCGACGTCCTGGACATCCTCCGCCGCCGCGGCGCACCGGCCCCGGCCTGGGTTGTCAGGGAGTTCGACGATGAAGCCGCAGCGACGGCCGCCGACCTGGGCGTCCGGTGGCTTTTCCGGAACCACGAGCGCATGTCGCCGGGACCGCTGCCCGCAGGGCCCTGGACCTGGGTTCCCTACGAGGTGGCAAGCGTCGCCCTGGCCCGCGACCTGATGGCCCGCGGCGCCACCTGGCTGGAAACCATGGCGGTGGCGAGGCTGGCCGGGGCCCTGGGCTGCCGCGGCTGACGTTCCTGCCGGGACAGGCGCGCGGAGCGCCGGACCAGTACAATCGCGCCCTCGCCATGAGCACCCTTCGCAAACCCGACAACGCCGGCACCGGCGACAGCTCCGAGCGGGCGACCACCCGCAACCTCCGGCCGCTGCGGAACCTGGCACCGTTTCTCGCGCCGTACCGGGGCATGCTCGCCGCCGCCCTGGCGGCCCTGCTGCTGGCGGCTGCCGCCACCCTTAGCCTTCCCGTGGCGGTCCGCTTCATGATCGACGAGGGCTTCTCGGCGGAGAGCGCCGCCAACGTGGACCGCTACTTCGTCGCGCTGCTGGGAGTCGCTGCGGTGCTGGCTCTGGCCACGGCCCTGCGCTACTACCTGGTGACCTGGCTGGGCGAACGGATCGTAGCCGACATCCGCCAGAAGGTCTTCAGCCAGATGGTCCGGCTGAGCCCGGCATTCTACGAGACGACCCGCACCGGCGAAGTGCTGTCACGGCTGACCACGGACACCACCATCCTGCAGTCGGTGATCGGCTCGGGCGCCTCCATCGCCCTGCGCAACATCCTGCTCATGGCCGGCGGCCTGGTCATGCTGGTGATTACCAGCCCGAAGCTCACCGGGCTTATCGTGGTAGCCGTTCCGCTGATCCTGCTGCCGCTGATTCTGTTCGGCCGCCGCGTTCGAAGTCTTTCGCGCACCAGCCAGGACCGTATCGCCGATTCCAGCGCCCTGGCAGAAGAAATACTTTCGGCGATGCGCATCGTCCAGGCCTATGTTCGCGAGGCCTGGGAAGCCCAGCGCTTCCGCGAGGCGGTGGAGGAATCCTTCGAAGCCGCGCTCGCCCGGATACGGGCGCGGGCGCTGCTTACCGCCGTGGCCATCCTGTTCGTGTTCGGTTCCATGATCACCGTGCTGTGGTTCGGCGCGAAGTCCGTCATGGCGGGAAACATGACCGGCGGAGAGCTCGGCCAGTTCGTCCTCTACGCCGTGCTCGTGGCAGGTTCCTTCGCCGCCCTGGCGGAAGTCTGGGGCGAGGTCCAGCGCGCCGCCGGCGCCATGGAGCGGATCATGGAGCTTCTGGGCACGCGGCCGCGGATCGAGGATCCGGCCGACCCGGTGCCGCCGCCGTCTCCGGCCCGGGGCGAGGTACGGCTCGAGTCGGTAACCTTCCGCTACCCGGCGCGGCCGGAGCCGCCGGCCCTGGACGAGGTCAGCTTCGAGGTGCCGGCGGGACGCACCGTCGCCCTGGTCGGGCCGTCCGGGGCCGGCAAGAGCACGGTGTTCCAGCTGCTGCTGCGCTTCTACGATCCCCAGTCCGGCTGTATCCGCTTCGACGGCGTGGACATCACGCGGATGAAGCTGTCGGACCTGCGGGCCGCCATGGCCATCGTGCCCCAGGAGACCATCGTATTCTCCACGAACGCCCGGGAGAACATCCGCTACGGGAACCCGGACGCCGACGATGCCGCCGTGGAAGCGGCCGCCCGGGCCGCCCTGGCCCACGACTTCATCACGGAGCTACCCGAGGGCTACGACACCTACCTGGGTGAGAAAGGCGTGCGATTGTCGGGAGGCCAGCGTCAGCGTATCGCCATCGCCCGGGCCATCCTCCACAACCCTCCGCTGCTGCTGCTGGACGAGGCCACCAGCGCCCTGGACGCCGAAAGCGAGCGCCAGGTGCAACAGGCGCTGGACCGGCTGGTGGCGGAACGTACCACCATCGTCATCGCCCACAGGCTGGCCACCGTGCTCAAGGCGGACAGGATCGTCGTGATGGATGCCGGAAAGGTCGTGGCCACTGGCACCCACGAGGAACTCGTTGCCCAGGGGGGCCTGTATGCGCGCCTCGCCCGCCTTCAGTTCGCCGAAACGGAGGCCGGCCGCGAGCACGCCGCCGCCGGCGGCTAGGGTCGGCGGGGCACCAGGCACAGCAGGAAGCGAGGCCGCTCGCCGGGTTCGTCCTGAGCTTGTCGACACCGACAGCCAAACGCATCAGGCCAGGCGCCCGGATGAGCAGCCTGCTGGCGGATCACAGCTAGCCCAGGGTGCCCGGCTGGCCCCGGCGAAGTACGGCCAGGCCCGCGAGACCTGCCAGCATCGCCACAGGAAAGATGACTACCCAGCCGTCGCCGCTCATGACGTGCGTCACAACGAAGCCGAAACTGATCAGCCCCAGCAGAGCGACGCCGGCAGGGAACGTACGCCGCCACAGCAGCAGGGCCGCTCCCACAACCTGGCCGACGGACACCGCCCAGACCATCCAGGCCGGGTAGCCCCAGACGGCGAACTGCAGGATGTGGAACTCCAGGCGGGTCAGCCGGAGCAGCCCATCGGCTGCGAATACCGTGGCCAGGGCCAGCGTGGCGGCGTGGGCGGCGGCGCTGCGGTTCACGCCGCCGCGCCCGCAAAGTACCGGGCCAGCTCGTCGTCCACCCAGCTGGGGCCGAAGGGACCGGACAGGAACCCGCAGTGCCCGCCCCAGGGCGTGGTGCGGACCGTCAGGGCGTCGGTCCGGGCCAGCCGTGCGACATCCGCCACCGGGATCAGGGGATCGTCCTCGGCCAGCACCGCCTGGCTGGGGACAGCCAGGGCTGCCAGGACGTCGCCCGTGATGGCGTAGCCGGACAGGTACGCGTCCAGGTCCGGGAACTCGGTGTAGCCGGCCACGAAGAAGGCGGTCATGTCCCGGATGCCGTGAAAGCGGCGCAGGTTGCCGAAGTGGTACCGATCGGGGAACAGGCAGGCTTTCAGGATCAGGGACCGGCGCCACTTTTTCATGAAATAGGACTCGTAAATCCGGGCGCCGCGCTCCATGGCCACCAGGGTGCTGTGAGGATCCAGCACCGGGCAGACCGCCATCACCCGGGCAAGGGGTATGCCCGCAGCAGGGGCGCGCACCGCGACCCGTAGCGCGAAATTGCCCCCCAGGGAGAATCCGCCCAGGCACAGGGGCCGGGCATCGAAGACCTCCGCTGCCCTGGCCACGGCCTGCGTCACCTCCCGGATCCGGCAGGAGTGGAACATTTCCTCGTTGAGGGGATGGCTGGGCCCGTGGTCTCTCAGGTGAAGCCTGAGGACCGACCATCCCTCGGCATACAGCCGGTTGGCGGCGGTCAGCAGGTACAGCGAACCCCCGCTGCCCTCCCAGCCGTGGATCAGCACCGCGAGGCCGCGGGACGCCCCTTCCCCTGCCGGCGTGTACCACCCGTGCAGCCGCACGCCCCGGCCGGCGTCCAGCAGGACGCTCCGGCTGGCCCTGATCAGCGACTCCGCCCGCCGCCGAACCACGCCACGCCGCAGAGGGGAACTGGCCAGGACCGACTGGACATGGGCATTCCTCATCCAGCCGGGCGGCTCAAAAGCCTCCGCCGGTGCGGCGTTGCCGACTCCGAGAGCCTCTTCCATGGCCCGTCAGTCGATCTCCATGGGGCCGGAATCCGGAAGGGTCGTCACGAAGTCCCTGCCCATCAGGCGGGCGGGCGTGAAATGACCGGACGCGGGCGTGCCCAGGACGTGCTCGGCGATGGCCAGGGAGGCAGCGACGGTAACGTCGTATCCGTTGGCCACCCTGATCCGCCCGGTCACCCGGCGGCCGTCTGCGGATTCCACCTCGCCCCACACCCAGGTCGGCGCCTTCGCCCGCTGTTCCTCGCCGGGCCCCCTGACGCTCTTGTCGATGCGGGACTTCATGAATCGCTGCACGGGCCCCAGGCCCAGCAGCGGCCGGACGAAGTTCATCCGTTTCAGCCGCGCCACCAGCTTCTCCGAGGCCGGGATGTAGACCTCGATGTCCGGGATCCCTGTCGTGTAGAAGGCGGTAGACACGTCGCCCCACGGGATGGTCATGGCCAGCTTCTCGCCGTCGCCGAAATCGATTCGCCGGGTTCGCCAGGCCAGGGGCACCCGGACGATATGCCCGTCCCGGCGGACCGCACCGCCGTTGGCCAGGCCCTCGACGGACGTCTTGGCGGTGCCCGGGCTCATCCTGCCCCGGGAGTCGAAACCGAGCGCGAGCCGCTTCGCGTCCGGACAGGCCTCGGACAGGGCAAGGGCGAGGCAGTCCGTGGGGACCACGTCGAAGCCGACCCCGGGACAGATGACGACGCTGCGCTTGCGCGCGCGCCCGTCAAGGCTTGCCGCGTGTTCGAAGACCCCGATCTCTCCGGTGATGTCGAGGTAGTGGGCTCCCGCCTGTAGACATGCTTCCATCATCGGCCGTGCCGTGGCCGAGAAGGGACCGGCGCAGTGAAGCACCAGAGCCATACCGGCTATCCCCTCCCGGAGACGTTCCCCGTTCGACAGGCCGAAGGCGCGGTGCGGCAGCTCCAGCTCACGGGCCAGGGCCTCCACCCGGGAGGCGTCACGGCCGGCAAGGGTCGGGCGCAACCCGCGGCGGGCGGCTTCCCGGGCGATCAGCTCGCCGGTGTAGCCGTAGGCGCCGTAGATCATCCAGGGCTTGCTCATCGTCGGCCTCCGCCGGCTTCCAGCATTTTCGCGCCGCGCTTGCGGACCAGGTAGGCAAACACGTCGGGGGCAAAGCGCTTGACCAGCAGGATGCGGGAAGCGTCGGCGTGGGGCACCACCATGAACTCCTTCTTACGCACGGCCCGGTAGATGGATTCGGCCACGTCGTCGGCCTGCAGCCCCGACCGCTTCATGAGCTTCGCCGCGATCTCCCGGGAAGCCTCGGTGCCCCGGAAGTCCTCCAGCAGCCGCGTCTGGAAGAACGACGGGCAGACCACCGACACGCTGACGCCCCGCCCGGACACTTCGCCCCGAAGGGATTCGGAGATGGAGATCACCGCGGCCTTTGAGGCGTTGTAGGCCGCCATGCCCGGGGCGGCCACGAAGCCGGCCGCGGAGGACACGGTCACGATGTGACCCGAGCCGGCGGCGGTCATCATCGGCAGAAACGCCCGGCAGGTGGCCACGACGCCGAACACGTTCACGTCGAAAATCCAGCGCCAGGTGTCCATCGGCGTGTCTTCCAGCGTGCCCGAACCGGCGACGCCGGCGTTGGCCACGAGCACGTCCGGGCTCCCCCAGGTCTTCTCCACCCGGCGGGCCGCGCGCTTCACGGCAGACTCGTCGGACACGTCGCAGGTCACCGACATGGCCTCGGCCCCGGTGGCCCTGACCTCACCCGCCACGTGCCGCGCCCGGTCGGTGGCGACGTCAAGAACACCCACCCGCCAGCCTTCGCGGGCATAGCGCAGGGCCACAGCCCGACCCAGCCCGCTTCCGGCGCCGGTGATGACAATGGATCGATCTTTCATACCCGACGTTGCTCCCGGGAGAAACTCACGCAACGCAACATGATGCACACCCGGGCACCGAAGCGAAACCACGACAGAGTGTCCCGGCGCCGCCGACAGCGTAATTGACACCCCGGCGCGGCGCCCCCTATGGTTCCAGCGCTGCCTCCGGCCCCGGTCCCGCATCTCTGGCCTCATCCATGACCGTCCTTTACCTGATCCGCCACGGCCAGGCGTCTTTCGGCGCCGAGGACTATGACCGGCTGTCCGAGCGGGGCCGCCGCCAGGCCGCTCTGCTGGGGGAGCACCTGTCCAGGACCCGTCCGCCGTTCGACGCGGTCTACACCGGGAGGATGAGGCGGCAGAGCGACACCGCCAGCGCCGCCGGCCTCGGCGGCGAAGGGGAGGCGGAGACGCTGGCCGCCCTGGACGAGTACGACCACATGAGCGTGATCCGCGCCTACCTGCCCCTTTTCCTGGAGAAGGAAGGCGGACGGAAGGGACTTGGCCCGGAGGATCTCGTCGCGGATCACGACGCTTTCGAGGCCGCATTCCGGTTCATGGTCCGCGCCTGGATGGACGACACACCCCACCAGCAGCCCGGCATGGAAACCTGGCAGCAGTTCTGTGACCGCGTGGCGGGCGGCCTCGACGCCATGGTCCGGCAGTCGCGCCCCGGAAGCCGGATTGCCGCCGTCACCTCCGGCGGCGTGGTGGCGGCCGCCCTCAGGCAGGTCCTGGGATTGTCCAACTCCCGAACCCTGTCGGTGAACTGGAGCATCTACAATGCCTCGGTCACACAGCTGAGCTACGGGCGAGGCGGCAATCGCGGCGAGGCGATGGTGCTCGGCTTCAACAATATCGCCCACCTGGAGCTGGCTGGCGACGACGACCTGATTACTTTCCGGTGAATACCATGGACTTCCGAATTGATCCCGCCCTGGCTTCCCGGCTCGCTGATATGCGGGCCTTCGTGGATGAACGCCTGCGCCCGCTGGAGCCGGTCCTGCTGGCGGGGGACTGGGACGCGCTCTACCAGGGCGTCGAGGCGTGCCGGCAGGCGGTCCGGGAACATGGCTGGTGGGCGCCCAATCTGCCGCCGGAGGCAGGCGGCACGGGCGGCGGCCTGGTCGAGCTCGGCCTGGTATCGGAGGTGCTGGGCCGCAGCCCCCTGGGCCACCTCGCCTTCGGCTGCCAGGCACCGGATGCCGGCAACGCCGAGCTCCTCCTGCTCCACGGCACCGGAGACCAGCGCCACCGGTTCCTGGAGCCCCTGGCCGCAGGAAATGTCCGCAGCTGTTTCCTGATGACAGAGCCGGAGTTCCCGGGATCGAATCCGACCCGCATGGGCACCACGGCGGTAGAGGATGGCGACGAATACGTCATCAACGGCCACAAGTGGTTCGCCACCGCCGCCGACGGCTCGGCTTTCGGTATCTGCATGGCCGTCACCGATCCGGATGCAGACCGGCACCGCAGGGCCAGCATGATCCTGGTGGAGACGGACCGGCCCGGCTTTCAGCTGGTGAGGAACATTCCCGTCATGGGCCACCGGGGCCAGGGATTCTTCACCCACGGTGAGGTCCGGCTGGACGATGTCAGGGTGCCCCTGTCGAACCGCCTCGGCGAAGCCGGCGCCGGGTTCGCCATGGCCCAGGAGCGTCTGGGGCCGGGCCGCGTGCACCACTGCATGCGCTGGCTGGGCATTTGCCGCCGGGCTCTGGAGGAGATGGTCACCTACACGCTGCAGCGGGAGATCAAGCCGGGCGTGCCCCTTGCGAAGCTGGGGCCGGTCCAGGAATGGATCGCCGACTCGGCAGCGGAAGTGGAGGCTGCCCGGGCCCTGGTTCTGATGACCGCCTGGACTATCGAGCAGCAGGGCTTCCGGGCCGCGCGGGAACAGGTGTCCATGATCAAGTTCTATACCGCCAACGTGCTGCAGCGGGTGGTGGACCGGGCGGTGCAGGCCCACGGGGGTCTGGGAGTCACCGACGACACCATCCTGGCGTTCTTCTTCCGCGAGGAGCGGGCGGCCCGGATCTACGACGGCCCCGACGAAGTGCATCGCATGGCCCTGGCACGGCGCATCCTGAAGGAGGCCGCGGACCGATGAGCGGCCAGGCGCCGCCAGTGGACACGCAGGCGCCCCGCCCCGGCGAGGAGGTGGACGCCGGGGTCATCGCCGGTTTCCTTTCCCGGGAGATGCCGGGCTTCAACGGCGAGGTGGAGATCGCCCAGTTTCCCGGCGGCGCCTCGAACCTGACCTACCTGGTCTCCGCGGGCGACCGGGAGTGGGTGCTGCGCCGTCCCCCGCCCGGCACCAAGGCCCGCTCCGCCCACGACATGGGCCGGGAATACCGGATCCTGTCCCGGCTGCACGCCGTGTTCCCCTACGCGCCCAGGCCCGTGCTGTTCTGCGCCGACCGGGACCTCCTGGGGGAGGAGTTCTATCTGATGGAGCGCCTCGAGGGGCTGATCCTGCGCCGCGACCTGCCCGAGGGTGTGTCCCTTTCCCCCGCCGATGCGGAGGCCCTGTGCCGGAACCTGGTGGACGTTCACGCGGAGCTTCACGCCGTGGACTACGCTGCCGCGGGACTGGAGGAGCTGGGTCATCCGGAGGGTTATGTCGGGCGCCAGGTGGAAGGCTGGGCCCGGCGATACCGGACCGCCCGGACCGACGACGTACCCGACAACGAGACGCTGATGACCTGGCTGGAGGCCCATCGCCCGCCGGAATCACCGCGGGCGGCCATCATTCACAACGACTACAAGTTCGACAACGTGGTCCTGCAGGCGCAGGGCGGCCGGCTGGCCATCGTGGGCGTGCTGGACTGGGAGATGGCAACCCTTGGGGATCCGCTCATGGACCTGGGAGCATCCCTGGCCTACTGGGTGGAAGCCGGCGATCCCCCGCCCATGCAGCAGATCCGGATGATGCCGACTCACCTGCCCGGCATGATGACCCGCCGGCAGCTTGTCGACGCCTACCTGGAACGCGCCCGGTTGTCCGCCCCGACTTTCGATTTCTACTACGTCTACGGCCTGTTCCGGCTGGCGGTTATCGTCCAGCAGATCTACTACAGGTTCGTACACGGCCAGACCCGCAATCCCCGCTTCGCCCCCTTCGGCCAGTTCTGCACCGTGCTGTCCCGCCGTGCGGAAGCCGTGGCCGCCGGCGAGGCGGCGCTCTAGCCAGGGAGACCCTCCAATGACCGACGACCTTTTCGACCTCAGCGGCCGGGTGGCCATCGTCACCGGCGCCAGCCGCGGCATCGGCGAGGCCACAGCGCGACTGCTGGCCCGCTACGGCGCCCACGTGGTGCTTTCCAGCCGAAAGGCGGAGAGCGTCGAGGCCGTGGCCGAGTCGATCCGAAGCGACGGCGGTGAGGCCTCGGCCCGGGCGTGCCACGTGGGCGAGCTCGACGACATCGAGGCCCTGTTCAAGGCCGTGGCCGCGGACCATGGCCGGCTGGACATACTGATCAACAACGCCGCCACCAATCCCCATTTCGGGCACATCACGGAGACCCCGGTGGGGATGATCGAAAAGACCGTGGACGTGAACATCCGCGGCTACTTCGTCATGTGCCAGAAAGCGGCGCTGATGATGAAGGCTGACGGCGGCGCTATCGTCAACGTGGCCTCCATCAACGGCGAACGCCCCGGCCCCTACCAGGGCATCTACTCGGTGACCAAGGCCGCAGTGATCTCCATGACCCGGGCCTTCGCCAAGGAGTGCGCGGCCTGGAAGGTGCGCGTGAACGCCGTCCTGCCCGGGCTGACGGATACCCACTTCGCGTCCGCGCTCATCAAGAACGAACGCATGCTCAACATGATCCTGCCGCTGATCCCGCTCGGCCGGGTCGCCCAGCCGGAAGAGATCGCCCCCTCCATCCTTTTCCTCGCGTCGGACGCGGCCAGCTATCTGACCGGGGCAAGCCTGCCGGTGGACGGCGGGTTCCTGGCCTGAGGGGCCGGCCATGGCCCAGCGACCCACAGGCCCCCGCCGGGGCAGGCTGCGGGACCCCGGCGACCGGAAGTCCAGAGCCCCGAGGGCCGAGATCGGCCAGGGCCGCAGCGGCCTGGAGATCGTCCTGCCCCAGCGTCCCAGCCCCGGGGCCGGCGTGTTCCTGGTGGCGTGGCTGGCCGGCTGGTACTTCGGCGCCTCGAGCGTCCTCGAGGACCTGGGCGAGGACGGCCTGGGCAAAGACACCATCATGCTCGTGGTGTGGCTTGTGATCTGGTCCCTGGGCGGCGTTGCTGCCCTGGCGGCGCTGCTGAAGAGCTTCGGCGGAGAGGAACGCATGGTGGTCTCCGCTACCGAGACGCGGGTGACCACCCGCTCCCGGTTCTGGCGGGGCCGGGAACGCACCTACGAAACCGGGAAGATCCGGCGGGTCCGCACCGACGGTCGCGGACTCAGCTTCGACTACGAGGGCGAGCCCGTGAGCGTCTTCCGCAAGGCCACCCCGGAGGACGCCGAGCGCATGGTGCGGGAGCTGGTCTCCCGCTACCCGCACATGGAAGCGGCGGACACGGCGTGAAGCTGCTGGCGGCCCTGGGCCTGGTGGCGCTGATCAACCTCCCGTTCGGGTGGTGGCGGGAAGCCCTCAGGAAGCTGTCTCCCCTGTGGTTCGTGGCCGTCCACGCTCCTATCCCCCTGATTTTCCTCGTGCGCCGGCTCCTGGACCTCCCGTGGCGACTGGAGACGCTGCCCCTGTTCGTGGCTGCCTACTTCCTGGGCCAGTGGGCCGGCGGACGGCTTCGCCGCCAGCGCTGAACAGGCCCCGCTGTCCTATGCTTGGGAAGGAGGGCGGAGTGTCCGCCCAGGGGCTAAGGAGATACGTCATGAGAGCCGAAACACACAGCCAGGAACTGATCCAGCGGCTTCGCACAGAGCGTGACGAACTCAGGGTGCGGATGCACCTGGCCCGCGCCGAGCTGAAGGACGAATGGCAGGACACGGAGAAGAAGTGGGAGCGACTCGAGCAGCGGCTCGCTGATGCCGGCACGGAGGCCAGAGCGGCCTCGCGAGACGTCGGCGCCGCCGCCGGCAGCCTGGCCGGGGAAATCGCCAGGGCCTACCGGCGAATCCGGGACCGCCTCCACTGACCGGGGCCCGGCTAGGCATTCTTCCTTACTGCGCTGCAGCGCGGGCTCGCTATAGTCCGGATTAGGAGCGAGTTGCCGGCGCCGCCGCCGGCAGGGCGAAGTGATGAACAGCCCGGGTTTCATCGGCCGGGCGACCCGGCACGGCCGGGCCTCGGCGGAATTTCACGACCGGTTCCCGCCCGGCCCCGTCGAGGCTGTGCTCGGCGACACGGCGGCAGAGGCTCTTGCACTGGCCGCCCTCGCACCCAGCAGCCACAACGTCCAGCCCTGGCTGGTGCTCGCCCACAGCCCGGACCGGTGGTCCCTGGCCCTCGCGGAGGACCGCCGGCTGCCGGTGGTGGACCCGGCCGACCACGAGGCCCTGGTCAGCCTGGGCGCGTTCCTCGAGAACCTGGTGGTCGCCGGCGCCGGCCTGGGCCTGGACGTGACGATCACGGCATTCGGCGAGTCTCCGGACGATCCCGACCTGGTGCGGCTGAATATCCGCGGCGGCGCGCCGGCCAGGCCGGCCGTCCTGGAGTCCATCCGGTCCCGGCGCACCCTGCGCACGCCATTCAGCCGCGCACCGCTCGCCCCGAAGGACCTCGAGGCCCTTTGCGCCG
Source organism: Gammaproteobacteria bacterium (assembly GCA_037383845.1). Lineage (GTDB taxonomy): Bacteria > Pseudomonadota > Gammaproteobacteria > Steroidobacterales > XN24 > JARRON01. Next base: position 61,490 of record JARRON010000002.1, on the reverse strand, counting down.
ACATTCCCGGCGTCTCCTGGATACCCGCCGGCGATCCGGCCGGCGTGGCCATCCGCGATGCCGTCGTCGGCGCAGTCGCCCAGCAGGTTTCCCGGGAAGACGCCCAGGCCGAGCTTGGCCAGTGGCTGCGCTGGAGCCCTGCGGACATCGCGTCCCGGCGGGACGGCCTCGGATCCACCGACCTCGGCCTTCGCGGCCTGGGGGCCTGGTTCGCCGGCACCTTTTTCGATCAGGACACCCCGGCATCCGCCCTGTTCCGGCGCCAGGCGGTAGCCCGGGCGCGGAAGCTGACCCGTCACTGTGGCGGCTGGTTACTGGTGAACGCCGCCGAGCCCGGCGTGGCGGGCTCCGTCCGCGCGGGCAGGGCGTTCGAGCAGCTTTTCCTTAGGGCGCGGTCCCTGGGCGTCGGGCTACACCCCATGAGCCAGCCCCTGGAAGAGCCCGGCTGGTGCCGCGATCTGGAGTCGACGCTGGGCGTCGACGGCTATCCGCGCATGCTGCTGCGGACCGGCTACACGGAACACTACCCTCCGGCGGCCGCCGTCCGGCTGCCCCCGGAGGCCTTCACCCGCATCCTGTTTTCCCCGCTGACCCCGGGTCATGGGAGGTCGAGACCATCATGATCAGTGCTGACGAGGCCCTCGGTATCCCGAGGGCGGCAAAAAGCCCCTTCGCCAGCGTGGCCCGCACCACGCTGTTTATCTGCATCGGCGTGGTTGCGGCGCTGCTGCTGTTCCTGCTGGACACGGTCCTGGTCAACCGGGCCCCGGACACCGACAAGAACGCCGTTCCGGTCAAGCTCCTGGAGTTCGTCAACGTCGCCCAGGACAGCGAGGTGCGGCTGAAGGAAAGACGGCTTCCGCCGAAGCCGGACCCGAAAGAACGCCCGGATCCGCCCAAGGTGCGTATCAACCAGGACACGGCCGCCCAGGTCATGGAGATCGATTTCGAAATGCCGGCGGTGGAAGCAGGCCTCGGCGGCGGGCAGGGCCCCTGGCTGGGAGCGTATCGCACGGCTCCGGGCCAGCAGATGCACGACGGGGACATCATCCCCATCGTCCGTATCGAACCCCAGTACCCCCGCGATGCGCTGGTGAGGGGCCTCGAAGGCTGGGTCCAGGTGGAGTTCACCATCCTTGAGGACGGCAGTGTGCGCGACGTCGACGTCCTCGACGCGGATCCCGTGGGCGTCTTCGAGCGCAACGCGGTTCGCGCCGTGATGCGATGGAAATTCAAGCCCAGGATCGTCGACGGCACGGCGGTGAAGCGCCGCGGCCGGCAGACCATCGAGTTCCGGCTGCTGCAGGACCAGGCGGGCTGACGTTCCTCAGCCGCCTTCCAGGGGGCCGTACTCCGCAAGCTCCAGGGACCCCCGGAGTTCTCCGTCCTCGTACTGTTCCAGGCGGACGATCACACCGTTCAGGGCAGGCGCCAGCCAGGCCCGGTAGCGCCGGTCCTTGCGATCTTCGACGTATTCGATTTGCACCGTTTCCAGCGTGCCCACGCCCGTTTCCAGGGCCTGCTCCCCCGAGCGGGTTACGGAAACCGTCCGGACGCGCCCCTTGTCGTCCACGATGCGATAGCTCTCCCGCAGCCGGTCCAGAACGAAATCGTTCGACAGCACGAGCCGCAGCGACATGAGATCGTGGATGTCGGGCTCCCAGGGCAGGGTCTTTCGCTGATCCCTGTAGCGGACCGCCATCTCCCCGGCGGCCAGATCGAAACGGATGTCGCTGTCGCGGCCCCCCAGCTCGTCCCGCTTGCGGTAGGACGCCGAGACGAGGCGGCTCCCCTCTACCACCCTCAGCACGCTGGTTTCCGTCAGTTCGCGGCTGACGAATCCCGCCCAGCCGCGGGGCTCGATCACCGACTCGTAAGTCCACGTGTCATCGTCACCGCGGGTGAGCTTCACGGTAGCCTGCACCGGAATCAGCTTCACCGTGGCGTGGTAAACCGCCCGGTAAGGCGCCAGGGCGGGTTGCGCCAGCGCCAGGCTGGCGGTCAGGAATGCGGCGACGGCCACGGCAAAGCGCAGCACGTCAGCCTTCCTCCCGGAGAGCGCGCCGCAGGATCTTGCCCACATTCGTCTTTGGCAGCTCGTTCTTGAACACGATGTGTTTTGGCACCTTGTAGGCCGTCAGGTTCCCCCGGCAGTGGGCGACGATGTCTTCCGCCGACGCTCGCTCGCCAGGCTTCAGCACCACGAAGAGCTTCACCGCCTCCCCCGTGCGCTCGTCGGGAGTCGCCACGCAGGCCGCCTCGGCCACGGACGCGTGACCGCACACGACGTTCTCCACCTCGTTGGGATACACGTTGAAACCGGACACCAGGATCATGTCCTTTTTCCGGTCCACGATCCGGAGATTACCATCTGGCTCCTGTCTCACCACGTCGCCGGTACGGAAGAACCCGTCCCCGGTAAAGGCCGCACGGGTCTCTTCCGGTCGGTTGAGGTAGCCCGGCATCACCTGGGGTCCCCGTACGCAGAGCTCTCCCGGTGCGCCGGGCGGCACTTCCGCACCGGATTCGTCCCGGATGGATACCTCCGTACCCACCACCGGCCGCCCGACGGTACCGGTATAGGGGGCGGACTCCGCCGGGGATTCCCCGCTGAGCAGTGGCGAAGTCTCGGTCAGGCCGTACAGGACCTGGATGCGGACGCCGGTGAGTTCATGCCAGGCAAGGGCCACCGCCTCATGCAGGGGCGCACCGCCGGTGGCAGCCCAGCACAGGCCGCTGAAATCCAGATGCCGGAAGTCCTCCCTGGCCAGCAGGGCCTGGAACAGGGTGTTGATGCCCATGAAGCCTGACAGAGGGTACTTGCGCAGGTCTTTCACAAACGCGTCCAGGTCCCGGGGGTTGGGGATGAGTACCACGTGGATGCCGTTCCCGGCCATGAGCAGGCAGCCGGGGATGAGGGCGGCGGCATGGTACAGCGGCAGGGGAAGGACGACAGTCTGGTCCGCCCGGGACAGCAGGGGCGCCTGCAGATCCTGTGCCTGGCGGAGATTCCGGGCCACCGTCCCATGGGTGAGCATCGCGCCCTTGGACGGGCCGGTGGTGCCGCCGGTGTATTGCAGGAAAGCCAGGTCGTCCGCACTCACCGCCGCGGGGCGGAAGTCGGCCCTCCCGCGCTGTGCCATCAGGTCGCGGAACCGGTGGTGACCCGGCAGGCGATAGGGCGGCACCGCCTTTCTCACCCTGCGCAGGACGAAGTCGGCCAGGTGTCCCCGCAGGCCGGGCAGCAGGTCCCCGACCCCGGTCACGAGGACGTGCTCCACGGGCGTGCGGCCCACCACCGCCTCCAGGGTGGCCGCACAGCTGTCCAGCACCAGGATGGCGCGGGCGCCGGAGTCCACCAGCTGGTGCTCCAGTTCCCTGGGCGTATAGAGGGGATTGACGTTGACCACGGTCATCCCCGCCCGCAGCAGCCCGAAAAGGGCCACGGGATACTGGAGGAGATTGGGCATCATCAGGGCCACCCGGTCCCCGGCGCCGAGGCCGGCTTCATGCTGCAGCCAGGCCGCGAAGTCACGGGAAAGCCGGTCCAGCTCGCTGAAGCTCAGCGTGGCGTCCAGGCAGGTGAAGGCGGGACGGTCGCCGTGGGCCTCGAGGAGGGCGCGACAGTACCCGGCCAGAGTGTCCGGCCCGGGCGGCAGCCCGGGGCCGGTTCCGGACACTGCCACTCGGGTTCTCAGGCTGCGGTCGAGCTGCGCTTGAGTTCTTCGTCCCGGAGGGCGCGCCGAAGGATCTTGCCCACGTTGGTCTTGGGCAGCTCCTCACGGAACTCCACGTGTCGGGGCACCTTGTAGCCGGTGAGATGTTCCCGGCAGTGGGCCACTACCGCGGCGTGGTCCAGGGTGGAGCCGGACGTGCGCACGATGAAGACCTTTACGGCCTCGGTGGATTTGGGATCCGGCACGCCGATGCACGCGGCCTCGACGATCTCCTCGTGCAGCGTGAGGACATTCTCCACCTCGTTGGGATAGACGTTGAAACCGGACACCAGGATCATGTCCTTCTTCCGGTCCACGATGCGGAAGTAGCCCTGCTCATCCATGGTGGCGACGTCGCCGGTGCGCAGAAATCCGTCGGGATACATCACCGCTTCCGTCGCCTCCGGCCGCTGCCAGTAGCCGGCCATCACCTGGGGCCCGCGCACGCACAGCTCGCCCGCCTCGCCGACGGGCAGGTCCCGGCCGGACTCGTCCCGGACGACGACTTCCGTGGAAGGGATGGGCAGGCCGATGGTGCCGGTGAATGCTGCCTCGTTCTCCACCGAGGGCTGCATGGTCACCACCGGCGAGGTCTCGGTCAGCCCGTAGCCCTCGTGGACCGTCTTGCCGGTGACCTCCCGCCAGCGCTGCGCCACCGAGGCCTGCAGTGCCATGCCTCCCGCGCCGGCCCACTTCAGGTGGCTGAAATCGAGCCGGGCGAAGCCGGGCTCGTGAAGCAGCCCGTTATAGAGAGTATTGACGCCGGTGATGATGGAGAAAGGCCACTGGGACAGTTCCTTGACGAAGGCCGGCATGTCCCTCGGATTGGTGATCAGCACGTTCAGGCCGCCCACCGACACGAACAGCAGGCAGTTACACACCAGGCTGAAGACGTGATAAAGCGGCAGAGCGGTAATGACCACCTCCTGCCCCTCATCGATGAGTCCGCCGATATACGCCGCCATCTGGCGCAGGTTGGCCACCATGTTCCGGTGGGTGAGCATGGCCCCCTTGGAGACCCCGGTCGTGCCGCCGGTGTACTGCAGGAAAGCCAGGGCGTCCTGGGACACCGGCGACGGCGTGAAGCCGGCCGCGCGGCCCTTGGAAAGGGCGGCGTCCAGGGTGACGTGGCCCGGCAGCGACCAGTCCGGGACCATCTTCTTGACCCGGCGCACCACGAGGTTCGTGATCTGGCGTTTCGGAAAAGAAAGCATGTCGCCGATACCCGTCACGACCACGTGCTTCGTCGGGACGTCGCCGCGGACCTTCTGGAGGGTGGAGGCGAAGTTCTCCAGGATCAGGATGGCCTCTGCGCCGGAGTCGGACAGCTGGTGCTTCAGCTCCCGGGCGGTGTACAGGGGATTGACGTTGACCACCGTCATGCCGGCGCGGAGGATCCCGCACAGGGCCACCGGGTACTGCAGCAGGTTCGGGAGCATGATGGCCACCCGGCTGCCCGGCTTCAGGCCGATCTCGCCGGTGAGGAAGCCGGCGAAGGCCCCCGACAGGTCATCCAGCTCGCCGTAGGTCAGCGTGCGACCCATGCAGGCGAAGGCAGGCCGGTCGCGGAAACGCCGGAAGCTTTCCTCCAGGACCGTCACCAGGGTGTCGTCCGGCCCGAGCTCGATCTCGGCGGGTACGCCCGGTGGGTAATTCTCAAGCCAGGGCTTTTCCATGCTGCGCTCTCTCCTGTGAGTCGGTGCCAAGCCGGGGGCAGGCGCGAAATGTAATCTGCCCGCGAGTTCTCAGCCACTTGCACTGCAGCATCAGCGCGCCGGTTCCGGCACCAGGGCTTCCATTTCCTCCGCCAGCTCCTCCAGGCGGGCGCGGGCCCGGGCTCTCTGCTTCGGGTCAAGTGCTTCCTTGAACCGGGCGAGGAAGTCGGTCGTCAGGGCCGTGTTGTGCTCGACGACAGCCCGGTAGCTTTCGCTCCAGTGGGGTCGCGTATCCACTACCAGCGTCTCCACGGCCTCAGCCAGGGCCCCGGGTTCCTCCCGGCGGGCCAGCGCCTCGCGCGTCAGGTCGATGCGGTGCGCCCGGTTCTCCAGCCACAGGTCGGTGGCGGGCCGCACCGCCGCGGCCCAGCGCCGGATCATGTCCACCTGCTCACGGGACAGGCGTCCCGTCCAGCGCGAAATGAATTCCTCCATCCGCTCCTCCCGGCGCTCCAGCTGTTCCTCGGGGCTGCGCTCGCCGTATTCCTCCACCCGCTCCGCGTGCTCCTCCTCCAGCCTGGCGACAAAGGCCTGCACCTGTTCGTCGCTCAGCGACGTGCCCAGCGCGACGAGATCCGGCGCCGCGCGGCGCGCCAGCTCCTGCCAGAAACCCCTGAGGTCTTCCGCCCAGGTCCGGACCCGGGAGGCTGCCAGTGGCTCACCATCCCCGATGGCAGCGCCCACTTCCCTGAGCCACCGGGCATATTCAGGCAGGGCTTCCCGGCTGTGCCAGGCGAGCAGCGCATCGATCCGCCATTCCAGCTCCTCCTCCTGGGCCCTCTCCAGTGGCACATAGTCCTCGATGTAAGTCGTCAGCAGGAAGTCGGCATTCCGGTACGCCAGCTGCGTCGCGCAGCCGGCCAGTACCATCGCTGCCAGAAACAGCGCTGCGACACGCATCGTGCAAGGGTTCTTCACGGCCATGGTCCGCATTCGTGCATTGCTCCCGCTCCCGGAGTGATAGCATGCCACTCGGCGCCGCAGGGCGCCGGATTAGGTCGATTCAGGAGAACTGCATGGCCCCCAAACGCCGACTCAGGGACCGCATTGGACAGCCGGCCACCATCATCGGTCCCCAGGCCCGGATCGACGGCGATCTGTCCGGAGAAGGCCATTTCATGATTTCCGGGCAGGTCACCGGCAATGCCGACATCAGGGGAGCCGTCACGGTGGCCGACAGCGGCCGCTGGGAGGGCGATATCGCCGCTGACGACGTGATCATCGCCGGCGAGGTCACAGGCGAGATCAATGCCCGGGGCAGCCTGGAAATCACCGCGTCAGCCCGCATCCGGGGCCGCATCGCCGCTGCCCGGGTGGCCATGGCCCAGGGCTCGGTGGTGGACGGAGAGGTCCGGATGGTGGGTGAAGGCGAGGTCCGGCATTTCGAGGACCGCCGCGACGCCTGAAGCCGGCTCCGTCCGCTGGCCGTAGCATTCCGGAACGGATTGTGCTTTCCTTCCAGTGCGTTTCCTGAACAATAACAACAATCACGCAAAGCGCCGGGCGGACCGATAACCGTCACCGCCGGGGGGAGGGAAAATGAGCTCCGACGACAGGCCGGACAGGCCTGCCGCCAATGATGCGCGCTTGGGCAGGGCGTCGCTCGGACTGAAGTTCTTCGTGCCCGTTGCCCTTGTGACGCTCCTGGCAGCTGCCCTGGTCGCCGCCGGCATGCTGGTATGGCAGATTCGCGACGCGGCCACGGACCTGGGAAGCGCGGCCACAGGCCTCGGTGTCTCCCATGACGACCGGCACAGCGCCCGGCTCGCCGGCAGTGCCGCAAGACTGGCGGCGACGGCCCCCAGCCGGGAAGAGGCGCTGCGGCTGCTGCAGGCCCTGCCCGGCGATACGGAAGCGCTGGTCGTCTTCGCTCCCGGAGGCACGGTGCTCCTCGGCACGCCGTCGGAAGAGTTCGACGCCATCGAGCCCATCATGGCCGGTCCCCTGGCAGGCGGCCGGGTCGCCGTGAGCTCCGCCCGTGACGCCGCGATAGAGCTCGACGCCATCCACGACGCGGTCCGGCAGGAGCGGAACGAGCTGCTGCGGACCCTGGTCCTGGCTTCCCTTGTCATCCTCGTCGCCAGTCTTCTTATCGGCCTCCTGGCGGCCCGGACCATTACGGGCAACCTTCGACGAATGATCGCGGACACGCCCCGCGCCGGCCCCACCGGCGCCCAGGCCGACCGCATCGTCAACCTCAACAGCGCCCTGGTCGGACTGCGGGAAGAGCTCAGCGCCATGCGGGTGGCACGCCGCTTCCTCGAGCAGGTCCTCGACCAGATCCAGGAAGGCGTCCTGGTATGCGAGCCGGACGGCAATATTCTTGAAGCCAACAGGGCGGCCGCCACCCTGCTCGGCAGGGAACCGGAGGAGTTGACCGGAGAGAACTTCCACGAGTTCGCCGATCAACCACATCCCGGTCACGACGGGCAGTTATTCCCGGAGGGCAATGCCCGGCTGCGCACCGCATCGGGGGAATCGGTGCCGGTAACCTGCACCACGTCCGATCTGGTCCAGGAGGGCAAGGGAATCCGCACTGTCGTTGTGCTCAGGAGCCTGGCGCGGGAGAAGCAGGCACAGAAGCGGATCCGTTACCTGACCCGCTATGACACCCTCACCCGCGTGCCCAATCGCATGGAGTTCCAGCACAGGCTGCAGCAGGCCCTTTCCCGGGCCCGTCGCGCCGGGTCGGCAGCAGCCCTTCTGTACGTGGACGTTGACCGCTTCAAGGAGATCAATGACCGTCTGGGCCATCCCATCGGCGACCGCAGCCTGGAGATCACCGCACGGCGCCTGGTGGACGCCATGCCGCCGGACACCCTGGTGGGCCGGCTCGGAGGAGACGAGTTCGCCGTCCTGCTGGAAGGCGTGCCCGCCGGTTCCGGCGCGCGCGCGGCGGTGGCCACGGCGGCGAGGCAGCTGCTGGACGCCATCGCCGCCGAGTTCCACGTGGAAGGCCATGCCATCATGCTCACCGCCAGCATCGGCATCACCCTCTTCCCCGGAGACGGCGACAACGTCATCGACCTTATCCGCAACGCCGACGCCGCCATGTACCACGCCAAGCAGAACGGGGGCAGCACCTACGGCTTCTACGCGCCTGAGATGAACGCGGACGCGGTCGAGCGGCTCATGCTGAAGAATGAGCTGCGCCGCGCCATGGAACGCAACGAGTTCCAGCTTCTCTACCAGCCCAAGGTCGACCTGCGCGACGGACGGGTCGCTGGCGCGGAGGCCCTGCTGCGATGGCAGCACACCCGCCGGGGAGAAGTTCCGCCGTCGGTATTCATTCCCCTGGCCGAGGAAAGCTCCCTGATCTTCGATATCGGTGAATGGGTGCTCGACCAGGTGTGCACGGATTTCTCCCGGTGGCAGCGGCACGTGCCCTGGCCGGGCCGGGTCGCGGTCAATCTGTCCCTGCGCCAGCTCCGCCAGGGGGACTTCGTGAGGCGTATCGAGGGCATCTTCGAAAGCCACCAGCTCCCGCCCTCCTGCGTGGAATTCGAGATCACCGAATCCACCCTGGCGGACAACGGCGAGAAAACGCTGCGCATGCTGGACCGGCTTTACCGCCTCGGCCTTCACCTGTCCATCGACGACTTCGGCACCGGCTATTCGTCCCTTTCCAGCCTGCAGCACTTTCCCATCGGGACGCTGAAGATCGACCGCTCCTTCGTCGGGGACGCCATGGAGCGGCAGGACAGCCGGGCCATCGTCACGGCCATCCTCGGCCTGGGGAAGAGCCTGGGAATGGACGTCGTGGCTGAGGGCGTGGAGACGGTTGAGCAGGCGGAGCTGCTGAAGAGCCTGGGCTGCCACTACGCCCAGGGCCACCTGTTCGGGGCGGGGCTCGACCCGTCAGCCTACCTCGACCTCCTGGACGCCCAGGCCTCCGGCTATCCCATGCACGACACCGTCCTCGGCACGCGATAAGGGCCCCGACCGTGAAAGCGATGGTGCTGCCGGCGCCTGGTGAATCCCTGCAGACCCGCAGCCGTTCGCTGCCGGAACCCGGCCCCGGCCAGGTCCGTATCCGGGTCCGGGCCTGCGGCGTTTGCCGGACGGACCTCCATGTCGTAGACGGGGAACTTCCGGATATCCCGTGCCCGATAGTGCCCGGCCACGAGGTCGTGGGGACCATAGAGGCGGCGGGCGAGGGGACGGACCTGCCCCGGGGGGCCCGGGTGGGTGTGCCCTGGCTGGGCTACAGCTGCGGCGAGTGCCGATGGTGCCGCGAGGGTCGGGAGAACCTCTGCGAGCAGGCGCGTTTCACCGGTTACCAGCTCGACGGCGGCTACGCGGAGGAAATGCTCGCAGATGCCCGGTTCGTGTTTCCTCTGCCGGAGGAATACGACGACATTCACGCCGCACCGCTGCTGTGCGCCGGGCTCATCGGCTACCGCAGCCTCGTGATGGCGGGCGAGGCCGAGCACCTGGGCATCTACGGGTTCGGCGCCGCGGCCCATATCATTGCCCAGGTGGCACGCTGGCAGGGCCGCAAGGTATTTGCCTTCACCCGCCCGGGCGATCAGCAGGCCCGGGCGTTCGCCCTCGAGCACGGCGCGGACTGGGCCGGCGATTCGGACAAGCCGGCGCCGCGGCCGCTGGATGCGGCCATCATTTTCGCGCCCGTGGGCAGCCTCGTGCCCGCCGCTCTCCGGAACGTAACCCGCGGCGGCACGGTGGTCTGCGGCGGCATCCACATGAGCGACATTCCGGCCTTCCCCTACTCGATTCTCTGGGAGGAGCGGCAGGTGCGCTCGGTGGCCAACCTGACCCGCGAGGATGCCCGCAGCTTCCTGGCCCTGGCGCCACGGGTGCCGGTGCGCACGCGCGTCACCCCGTATCCCCTGGAAGAGGCGAACCGGGCGCTGGAAGATCTACGGGAGGGCCGCCTGACCGGCGCGGCAGTACTGGTGCCCGGCGGGTCGGACCAGGACGCCTGACTATGGCGCCCCGTAGCCGGTCATCTCCAGGTAGCCCCGGCCCGTGAGCGAATCCCTCCCGGGCACGCGACTCCGCACCGCCCCCTCCCAGTAGAGGACCGAAAGGTCCATCTCCTGTCCGTCCATGACCGGCAGGATCTCCAGCGCGAGGCCCTCACCGGGCACCTCCACCGTCCACTCCACCGGGTAGGCCGCGCCGGTCTCCGGACTCCGCCACCGGCGGCCTGGCCGCATGGAGAAGTCACGGGACGCCAGGCGGGTCACGCGACCTTCGGCATCGATCAGCGAACCCGCGCTGAACTCGCTGGGAGAGCCGTCCTCGTGCCTGAGCTGGTAGATCATGAGATCCCGGCCGTCGTCCATCTGGAGGGAGAGCCAGTCCCAGCCTTCGATGCCGGGGCCCAGCGCACTGGTGCTCCATTCCCGGTCCAGCCAGGCCTCGCCCTCCACGTCCACCGTCTTGTCCCCAAGGCGAACCACCCCCTCGGCGGCAAGCCGGGTGAAGGCGTAGTACAGGGATGCGTTACCCGGCTCCGGTCCCTTGGCGCTGTAGCCTCCGTCGCCCTGGAACACCATGGGTTTCAGCGGCGACACCTGGAGATCGATGCCGAAGCCCGCCCCGTCCGCCGACAGGGCCAGCGGAAAGAATTCATCGCCTTCCTGCCGGGCTTCCCAGTCCCCGATCCAGGCCCGGAACGGCGCCGCCCGGGCCCCGGCGAGACCCAGGGCGCCACGCTGGAAGACCTCGGCCCGGTGGAAACGTTTTCCGGCCACGTCCGTCAAGGCGAAATGGCCCATCCATACCTGGCGGGTTCCCCAGGCCGACGCGCCCGTCCGCTCGTCGGCAGCCAGGGCGAACCGGAAGAACGTCAGCTGAAAGCCGAACTCCCGGCCGTCCCCGGCAACCAGGTTGCCCGTGAAGTACCACCACTCCGACCGGTAGTCCGGGTGGGGACCGTGATCCGCCGGGAAGGTGAAGTCCGGCGCAGGCGACGCCCGCGCGTAACCGGCGCTCTCGCCGTCTCCCAGCAGCGAAACGACCGTGAGGCCGCTGCCGGAATCCGCTGCCGGACCGCAGGCGGCAGTCAGCAGCGCGAGCAAGAGGACCATTATCGCGCGCGTCATCATTCCTCCCGCAGATCCTGGGCAACCTGGCGCCTGACCGCCTGCCAGGCGGGGTAGACACCTGCAAGCAGGGCGGCGCCAACCGCCAGCAGGACGCCCTGGACCAGATCCTGGACAGACGGGTCGAAGCTCATGGTCCAGCCGAAGGCGCGGCGGTTGATGACGAACACCAGGAGGCCGGCGAGGGCCAGGCCGACGGGAACGGCGAAGAGGCCCGCTGCCAGCCCCAGCAGGCCGGTCTGGGTGAGCACCAGGCTGCGCAGCTGGCGAGGCAGCCAGCCCACGGCTCTCAGCACCGCGTTCTCCCGGACCCGCTCCAGCTGCAGGGCCTGCAGCGCCGAGAGCATGCCCAGAAAGGCCACGATGCCCACCAGGAGCTGGAGCACGCGGGTGACGGTGAAGGTGCGATCAAACACCGCCAGCGACGCCGAGCGCAGATCGGCGTTCGCCGTCACCGGGATCCCGGACTCCGCGGGCACGGCGGCGGCCAGCCCCGCCCGGACCCGGTCCGGCTCGGCGTCCGGCGCCATCACCACGCCCAGGCCCTCGGCACAGGAGTCATTCCAGAGGCGGCGGTAGGCATCCCGGTGCAGGGCCACCACCCCCCGGTCCGAGGTGTAGTCCCGGAAAATGCCCGCAACGGGGAATGTGCGCGGTCCGACCGGCGTGGGCAGGGTGACCCGGTCCCCCACGCGGGTGCCCCGCCGCGCTGCCCATGGCTCGGAGACCATCACGGCTTCCCCGGCACCGAACTGCTCCCTTATACGGCCGGGATCGCCGGCAATGATCGGCGCCCGCAGGCCCCGGCTGCCGCCGTCCACGGCCCACAGCCGGATGTCCTCCCCGGCCGTGGGCAGACGTCGCCTCTGGGAATAGGTGATCTCTGCAACGCCGGGGACCGCCAGCAGCGGGTCGACCAGGTCGTCGAGGCCCTCCCGGGCGCGACACCAGGAGTCCTCGACGTGCAGGTAGAAATCCGCCACCAGGGTGCTGGACAGCCACTGCTCCACGCTGCTGCGGAAGCTCCCCACCATGACGCCCACACCGATCACCGTGGCCACGGCGACGGAGAGGGCCGACACGGCAACCCCGGTGCGGCTGAGAGACGCGGAAGTCCCCCGGACCGCCATGCGCAACGGCAGCGGTGCCGCGGCCGGCATCAGACGGTCCAGCCCGGCCATCAGCCAGGCGGTGACCGGCGGCGTGGCCAGGGCAGCGGCCAGGAATACCGCGAACAGGCCGGCGAAGGAGACCACCAGGGAATGGCGACCCAGGGCCAGCAGCACCGCGGCCAGGACGGCGCAGGCCACGGCGGCCGCTGCGAGGCGCGGCAGGCGGCGGCGGGCGCGGCGCTCCACCGACGCCCGGGACAGCACGGCGCGGGGCGGCATCCCGGCGGCCTCCAGGGCCGGCCCCAGGGCCGACACCAGGCTCGTGACCACGCCCAGGGCGGCGGCCTTGGCGAAAGGCCAGGGAGTCAGGCTCACCTCCGATACCCGAAGGCGAAAATAGAGATCGTCCATGGTCTGCACGACCAGCCCCGCAAGCCCCAGACCCAGCGCTGCCCCGAGGGCGAGTCCCAGCACTGTCCCGGGCACGCCCACCATCAGTGCTTCGGACAGGACCGAAGCCGCTACGCCCCGCCGGTCCACGCCCATGCTCCGCAGCACCCCCAGCGTCCGGGTGCGCCGCAGAACGAGGAAGGTGAGGGTCCCGTAGATCAGAAATGCGCCCACGAGAAGGGCCAGCAGGGACAGGGCGGTGAGATTGACCCGGAAAGCCCGGGTCATGGCGTAGGTCGCGCTGGACCTGGCCGCCGTCTCCACCAGTTCCGCCGACGCCGGAAGAAGCCCGGCCAGCCCGGCAGCCTGCCCGGCCTCCAGAATGAGGTCTACCCGGGAAAGCCGGCCCACCATGCCCAGCAGTTCCTGGGCGGTGGCGATGTCCGCGTATACGAATCCGGCCAGGGCAGCTTCACGGCCGGGATCCGTCTCGATAATCCCGGCCACGAGCAGGTCCGCCGGTCCGGACGGCGTATCAGCGGTGAACCGGTCGCCCACCTCCGCCTGCAGGGCGTCCGCCAGCCGCGCCGGCAGCGCCACGGCGCCAGGCTCGACCAGCAGGGCGCCGACGTCGACGGCCCCCGAGGCCGCGGCCACCTCCTCCCGGAACGGGCCTTCGGCAAAGGGGTCGATGCCCAGGAGCGTGGCCCGCCGGTCGCCGGGCAGTCCGATGCCGGCTTCCACGACGGGTGCCGCTGCCCTCACGCCCGGCGCGCGGCGCACCGCCAGATAAATCGACTCGTCCAGTTCGGTGCCCAGGGGCACGACCTGGTGGGTAGCCCGGCCCATTACCAGTTCCCGGGACACGTCGAAAGCCTTGCGGGCGCTGGCCCCGGCCAGGTCCACGCCCAGCACCACAGCGACGCCGAGGGCCACGCCGGCAACTGCGAGCACGTACTGCCACGGGTGCCGGGCGAAGGCCCGGCGGCCCGCGCGGCGGACCAGCCGGCTCACGGTCCTGAAGCCTCCAGCCTGCCCTCGTGGATGGTGAAGACCCGGTCTGCGACCCCGATGACCTCCGGGCTGTGGGTCGCCATCACCAGGGTCGTGCCTTCCCGCCGGCACAACCCGTCCAGCAGTTCCAGCACCTGCGTGGCCGTGTCCAGGTCCAGGTTGCCGGTGGGTTCGTCGGCGATCACCAGCCCCGGCCGGTGCACCAGGGCCCGCGCCAGGGCCACGCGCTGCTGCTCACCGCCCGACAGCTCCTCCGGAAATGCGTCTCCCCGGCCGCCGAGCCCGACAGCCTCCAGCCAGTGTGCAGCCCGGGATCCCGCCTCGTCCGCCCCCACGCCCAGCAAGTCCAGCGGCAGCATGAGGTTCTCCGCGGCGGTCAGGGTCGGCACCAGGTTGAAGAACTGGAACACGAACCCCACCTGGACCCGCCGCAGCCGGGCCAGCCCGTCCTCGTCCAGGGAGGACAGGGACTGTCCGCCGATCCGGACGTCTCCGTCCGAGGGACGATCCAGGCCGCCGATGAGGTTCAGGAGCGTGCTTTTCCCGGAACCGCTGCGGCCGACGAGCACGACGAACTCCCCCCGCCGGATGGAGCCGGACACACCGTCCAGCACCCGGTGCGGCTGCCCGTGCTCGTCGTAGTCCTTGCTGACGCGGTCCAGCTCGACGTGGATATCGCCGCCCATTGGCCTCTCCGGGGGTGGGGAGTCAATATTCGCATCCCGGACGCGATTGGTTCCCGGTGGCGTAGACGACAGGAAGCGGGAGCGCATGAGCTGCGCCGGCTCGAATGGGGACTGGTCAGGATGCGCCGCTTTTCAGGATAGCAGGCGCAGGGAAGTCAGGTGTCGCGCTCCAGGTCCCGGAACTGCCGACGGAGGTCGTAGCCGGAATCGGTCACGATGCGCTCCAGAACCTTCACCCGCTCCTCCAGCTGGGCGATGCGGTCCTCCGAGGGGGATCCCTCTGCAGCGGCGGTCTCCTGCCGACGGCTCTCCGCCCGCGTTTGAAGGTATCGGCCGAAGACGACCAGGGCGACGATGATGACCACCATCTCGAAGGGATTCATTGCAGACTCCTGTCAGTCACGGCCCCCGGCCAGGGTCATTCCCGCTCCAGATCGCGGAACTCCCGGTCGAGGTTGAAGTTCTTCGACGTCACGTAGCGCTCCATGCGCTGCAGCTTCGCTTCGGCGGAGCGGAACCGGTGGCGGACGTCGGACAGCGTGGCCGTCGGCGAGACCCTGACACCCTTCCAGAACTCCTTGTCCGAGTCGCTTTCGTACAGCCGCTCCGGCTTGCCGGGCAGCAGCATGCACAGCCCGAGATAGACCAGGAACGTGGCCGGGAAGAGGAACTGGGACAGCACGGCAAGCAGCCGGGTCAGGGTGACGTCGAATCCGAAATATTCGGCAATGCCGGAGCAGACGCCGCACAGGACCTTCTCGTCCCGGTTCTTGTACAGCCGGGTGGGGCTGGCGGTCCCCCGGGTCATGGCGCCGGTCTCCCGCGGGACCGTGTCCGCCAGAGCCGGGACTCCGCCGCGCCGTGATAGGTCAGGCGCTTGCGGGGCATGATCAGTCCGGCCACCACGTAAAGCAGCAGCGTCTCCATGGTAAAGAACACCAGGGCGAGCAGCGCCGCCAGCCGAACGGCCGCCACGCGCCAGCCAAAGGTTTCCGCCAGCCCGGCGCACACGCCCATGATGAGGCCGTGTTCCGGATCCCGGTGCAGCCGCATGGAGAAGGGGTCGTAGGAGCGGGTGGTCACGTGCGCTTCCTCCAGTCGGGCACTTCGTCGTCGAGGATGGTCTCCAGGGTGTTGATGCGGCTCTCCATCTTCTGGGCGTCCTGCCACAGTTCCTCGAGCATCTTCTGCTCGTCGCTGGAAAGCCCCCGGGAGGACTTCCACTTGGTCACGTAATGGAGCACCACCGCCAGGGGCAGTACGAACGCGACCAGGATGACACCCATCACTTCACCCATCTCCCCGGCCCTCAGGCGTTATCGCCGGACGACTGGCCGACCCGGCGCTTCAGCTCTGCCAGCTCCGCTTCCACGGTCTCTTCTGACGCCAGGACGTCGAACTCCCTTCCCAGGTCCTTGCGCTGGCCCAGGTCATAGGACTCGACCCGGCCCTCCAGGTCTTCCATCTTGCGCTCGAAGTGCTCGAACCTTACCAGAGCGTCGTCGATCTTGTTCTCGTGGATCTGGCGGCGAATCTCGAGCCGGTGCCCGGCTGTCCGGTGACGCATCACCAGCGCTTTCTGGCGGGTCTTGGCGTCGGCCAGCTTCTCCTGGAGCTTGGCGATATCGTCGTTGAGGCGGGCCAGGGCCTCCTCTACCTGGTCCTGCTGCTCCTTCAGCGCCTTGACCCGTTCCTCGCCCTTCGACTTCTCGGCCAGCGCCGCGCGGGCGAGGTCGTCCCGGTTCTTGCGCACGGCAAGCTCCGCCTTCCGGGACCAGTCGTCCACGTCCCGGGTGGCATCCGCCAGGCGTCGGTCAAGCTGCTTCTGGTCAGCGATGGCCCGGGCGGCGGCAGAGCGCACCTCCACCAGGGTGTCTTCCATCTCCTGGATGATCAGGCGGACCATCTTCTCCGGGTCCTCCGCCTTCTCCAGGAGTGAGTTGATGTTCGAATTCACGATATCCGTGAAGCGGGAAAAAACGCCCATGTCAGTTCCTCCGGCAATTCCAGTCCAGGTACAGCAGGAACCGTGCCAGCCCTGGAGCATGCGTAAGCTGCTGATTTAATTGTTGCCGGGCGCTGCGCGGCCAGAAATGTGGCAAACATGACCAGATTAAAAGCGGCGTGAAAACCCAATCTTGGTTAGAATCACCATATGGAGCGCGTCAGCCCGATATCGATCATTGGCGAGTCCCCGGCGTTCGTGGCCATGCTGGAACAGGTGTCTCGGCTGGCGCCCCTGGACAGG
Source organism: Gammaproteobacteria bacterium (assembly GCA_037383845.1). Lineage (GTDB taxonomy): Bacteria > Pseudomonadota > Gammaproteobacteria > Steroidobacterales > XN24 > JARRON01. The sequence goes on along the minus strand of JARRON010000002.1, from coordinate 44,538 downwards.
CCGGCGCTGATCATCGGGGAGCGGGGGACGGGCAAGGAGCTGGTGGCCTCTCGCCTTCACTTCCTCTCCGGGCGATGGGAACAGCCTCTCGTGAAGCTCAACTGCGCCGCCCTCACCGAGACCCTGCTGGAGTCCGAGCTGTTCGGCCACGAGGCCGGTGCCTTCACGGGAGCCACTCGCCGACACGTGGGCAGATTCGAGCGGGCGGACGGGGGCACGCTATTCCTGGACGAGCTTGCGACAGTGCCGCCCCGGATGCAGGAGAAGATCCTTCGCGTTATCGAGTACGGGGAATTCGAGCGGGTCGGCGGCAGCCAGACCCTGTCCGTGGACGTGCGCATCGCCGGCGCCACCAACGAGGACCTTCCCCGACTGGCCGAGGAAGGCCGATTCCGCGCCGATCTCCTGGACCGGCTGGCCTTCGACGTCATCAACGTCCCGCCCCTCCGGGTGCGCCCGGAAGACGTGCTGGCGCTGGCGGACCACTTCGCGGTGAACTTCACCGCCGAGCTGAAACGTCCCTTCTTCCCCGGCTTCACGGACGACGCGGTCACGGCCCTGCTGGACTGGCCCTGGCCCGGCAACGTCCGGGAACTGAAGAATGCCGTGGAGAGATCCATCTACCGCGCTCCCGACCCGGAGGCCCCGGTGGCCGAGATCCATTTCGACCCTTTCGCCCACGGCTTCGGCAGCCCGGAGGACATACCGGCGGAGCCCGGCATCCCCGGGGCCCCGCAAAGCTTGCCGGCGGATTTCCGGGCCGCCGTCGCCGAATACGAGCAGCGGATCCTCGTCCGGGCCATGGAAGCCTCCGGGGGCAACCGCCGCGTCGCGGCGGAACGACTGGGCCTTACTTACGACCAGCTGAGAGGGCTGTTGAGAAAACACGACATCGCCGGTTCCGGTCGGCCCGGACGCCCCCCCGGCTGATCATCAGCCCGCGGCCTCGTCTTCGGCGGTGCCGGACGCGGAGTCCCCGGGAACGCCCGGCGATTCCCCCGAGCCCAGCAGGATCGCGAACCAGCGGGTTCTCGGGTCCAGCTCCAGGGCCAGCTTGATCATCATGGTAAGAGGCCCGGACAGCAGCATGCCCACCGGGCCCAGGACCCAGCCCCAGAAGATCAGCGACAGGAATACCACCAGGGTGGACAGGCCCAGGCCGCGGCCCATGAGTCGCGGCTCGATGACATTGCCGAACAGCGTATTGGCGGCCACGTAGCCCAGCATCACCAGGAGCACGCCGGTGAGATCCATGGACACCATGGCCAGCAGCACTGCCGGCACCGCAGCGATGATGGACCCGATGTTGGGCACGTAGTTGAGCAGGAACGCCAGGACGCCCCACAGCATGGGAAAGTCCAGGCCCACCACCCACAGCCAGCCGGCAATGGCCAGGCCCGTCATGACACTGACAAGCGTCTTGATTCGCAGGTATTCCTGCAGGCTGGCGGAGAATCGCTGGAAGGTCTCGACCACGCTGGCCCGGTCGCCCAGGGCTGCGCGAACCTTCGCCGGGAACTCCGAGACTTCCAGGAGGATGAAAATGACCGTGAGCAGGATCAGGAAAACATTGGCCAGGGCGGCGCCCAGTCCGGCGCCCAGCTGGCGCACGAAAGCCAGCGCCGCGGAGGGCCTGACCAGGTCCTGGATAGCGGCCCCGACGCCGATGCCACGCGCGCTGAGCCACTCGCCCACCTGCCGGGTCATGGACTGGATCCGCTGCTGGTAGTCCGGCAGAGCGGCATAGAAGTCGTCGAAGGACGCCCCGACGATCCCGCCCACGGGCAACCAGATGGCAACAATACCCAGGGACAGCGCCACCATGGCCAGCGGCAGGGGCAGCCGGTGAGCGGTCAGCCAGTGCAGCGGCGGCAGCAGAATGGTGGCGATGAAAACCGACAGGATGAACGGCACAAGCACCGGGGCCGCCAGCTTGGTCCCGCCGATGATGACCACCAGGGCGGCCAGGGACAGGAGTATCTCGGCGGGCGTTGGCGCCTCGCCCTCGCGTGGAGACATGTCGCTTGGCCCTCCTGATATCGCTGGCCGGCGGAAATGCTGCGCTAGGATTATGAGGCTCGACCGCTGCCGCGCGCGAACCCTCCCGTGCCGCGGACCGGGCGGTCCGGAGACACCATGAACGAGCTTTCCCTGCTGTCCGTGCTCGTGATGATCGCCGCGTCGGTCGTCGTCCTGGCGATCTTCCGGCGTCTGAACGTGCCGCCGCTGGTGGGCTATGTGCTGGTGGGCGCCGCCCTGGGCCCGGGCGGGCTGGCACTGGTGCCGGACGTGGCCCAGGTCCGGCTCCTGGCGGAGTTCGGCGTCGCCTTCCTGCTGTTCACCGTGGGACTGAAGTTTTCCCTGCCCCGCCTTAAATCCATGGGCTGGGAGATGGTGCGCTTCGGCGGCCTCCAGGTGGCCGTGTCCGTGGTCCTGGTCGCCCTGGTGGCGCTGGCCTTCGGGCAGGAGCTGCCCCTGGGCATTCTTCTCGGCGGCGCGCTGGCCATGTCGTCCACGGCGGTGGTCATCCGGCAGCTGTCGGATCAGCGGGAGATCGGCCAGCCCCACGGCCGGATCGCTGTCAGCGTACTCATCTTCCAGGACCTGGCCCTGGTGCCCTTCCTGGCCCTGGTGCCGGCGCTGGCGGCCGACGGCGGGCCCGCCCAGCCCCTGGCAACCATCGCTGCCGCCGTCGCGGTGCTGGGACTGATGCTGGCCGCGGGACACTGGCTGCTTCGGCCCCTCATGCAGGAGGTGGCCCGCACCCGGATGGCGGAACTGTTCACCCTGGCGGTGCTGCTGGTCCCCCTGGGCGCGGCGGCGGCCACCCACGCCGTGGGCCTCTCCCTCGCCCTGGGCGCGTTCCTCGCGGGCCTGATGCTGGCCGAGACCGAGTACCGGCACCAGGTGGAGGTGGACATCCGGCCTTTTCGCGACCTGCTGCTCGGGCTGTTCTTCATCACCGTGGGCATGAACGTGGATCCGGCAATGATCCTGCGCTGGCTTCCGGCCGTGCTGATTCTGGTGACGGCGCTGGTGGTCGGCAAGGCCGCCCTCGTCTACTGGCTGCTGGTCTGGTTCGGGGAGGACCCGAGGGTCGCCTGGCGCAGCGGGATCGCCCTCGGCCAGGGCGGCGAGTTCGGCATCGCCCTGCTGACACTGATGACGCAGCGTGGCCTGCTCTCGGGCGAGGCGGCCCAGCCCCTGCTGGTGGCCATCGCCGCCAGCATGGCAGTCAGCCCCTTCCTGATCCGCAAGTCAGGCGGCCTGGCCGCACGGCTCGCCGGGGGACCGGCCCCGGTGACCGAACCGCCCGCGGACGACTCCGGGCTGGACCAGGTGGCGAAGCGCGAGCACGTCATCCTCTGCGGCTACGGCCGGGTGGGGCAGAACCTCGCCCGCATACTGGAGGAGGAGGGCTTCGAGTGGGTGGCCATCGACGAGGACCCGGGACGGGTCCGCATCGCCCGGGAAGCGGGAGACGCCATCATCTGGGGAAACGCAGACCGGCCGGAGACGCTGGCCGCGGCGGGCCTGGACACGGCCTCCATGGTGGTGACTACGCTGCCCAACGCCCGCGAGACCCTGCGAGTCCTCTCGGCGATCCGGGCGGCGGCTCCGAATGTCCCGGTGCTGGTCCGCGCCAGGGATGATGCCCAGCTGGAACTCATGCAGGGCGGCGGCGCCACGGAGGTGGTGCCGGAAACCCTGGAGGCGAGCCTCATGCTCGCCTCTCACGCACTGGCCCTGCTGGGCGTTCCCCTGGGCCGGGTGGTACGCAAGGTCCAGCGTGTCCGCGACGACCGTTACTCCCTGCTGCGGACGGTTTTCCGAAGGGACGCGCCGAGCTACATGGACCCCGAGCATTTCGACCTGGCCCAGCTGAAACCGGTGACGCTGACGGACGACTACGCCGCCGTAGGCCACGAGCTCGGCGCCCTCGGCCTTGAGGCAGAGGGCGTCATGGTGACAGCCATCCGCCGGGACGGTATCGTGGGTCGCCAGCCCCTTCCGGAAACCGTGCTCAAGACCCATGACGTCCTTGTTCTCTTCGGCAGATCCGAAGACCTGGAGCGCGCGCGGAACATCCTGCTCACCGGCAGGCACTGACCCGGATTCCCGCCCATGACGACCCTTGGCACGCCGCTCTCCGAGACCGCCACCCGCATGCTGTTGCTGGGCGCCGGGGAACTCGGCAAGGAAGTCGCCATCGAAGCCCAGCGCCTCGGCGTCGAAGTCATCGCCGTGGACCGGTACGCCAACGCGCCTGCCATGCAGGTGGCTCACCGCAGCCACGTGATCGACATGCTGGACCCGAAGGCGCTGCGGGAGGTGGTGGAGTCCGAGGAGCCGAACTTCATCGTCCCGGAGATCGAGGCCATCGCCACGGCGGAACTGGTGGCCCTGGAGGAGGAAGGTCACAACGTGGTCCCCACCGCCCGGGCGGCGAGACTGACCATGGACCGGGAAGGAATCCGGCGACTGGCCGCGGAAGGCCTGGGCCTGAAGACGTCCCCCTTCCGCTTCGCCGATGACGAAGCGGCCTATCGGCAGGCGGTGGAAGAGATCGGCCTCCCCTGCGTGGTCAAGCCCGTCATGAGCTCCTAGGGGAAGGGCCAGAGCACGGTCCGCAACCTCGCGGACGTGGAAAAGGCCTGGGAGTACGCCCAGGCCGGGGGCCGCGCCGGGGCCGGCCGGGTCATCGTGGAAGGATTCATCGAGTTCGACTACGAGATCACGCTGCTGACCGTGCGTCACGGCGGAGATACCAGTTTCTGCGACCCTATCGGGCATCTGCAGGTGGACGGGGACTACCGGGAGTCCTGGCAACCGCATCCCATGAGCGATATCGCTCTGGAGAAGGCCCGTCGCATCGCCGGGGCCATCACCGGCCAGCTCGGCGGCGCGGGGATCTTCGGCGTCGAGCTGTTCGTGAAGGAGGACGAGGTCTGGTTCAGCGAGGTCTCGCCCCGGCCCCACGACACGGGCCTGGTGACCCTTGCCTCCCAGTCCCTGTCCGAATTCGCGCTGCACGTCAGGGCCATCCTCGGACTGCCCATTCCGAACATCCGCAGCTGGGGGCCCGCTGCGTCCGCGGCGATTCTGGCCGAGGGAGAGTCGGACCGGATCCAGTACCAGGAAGTGGACGAGGCGCTGGAAGCGCCGGATACGGAGCTTCGCCTCTTCGGGAAACCGGAAGTCCACGGCCGCCGCCGGCTGGGGGTGGCCCTCGCCCGGGCTGACACCGTCGAGGAGGCCCGGGAGAAGGCTCGGGCGGCCGCCGGCAGCGTGCTCGTGCGAGTCTAGTAGTCCGGCGCCGCCCCGGGGGCGCGGATCCGGATGGCGCCGCTACCGGTCTCGATTCTCGCCCTGCCTTCGCCGGTGCCCGCCACGGCACGGAATTCGCCCCGCTCGGCCTGAATGTCCGCCAGGCCCGGGACGGCCACATCGATGCCCCCGCTGCCCGCGTCCAGGTCCAGTCTCAGCGACAAGGGGGTGGTGCTGAGAAGCTCCACGCCTCCGCTGCCGGTATCGATCAGGCCATCCCGCAGGGCTGAAAAATCTCCCTCCAGGCGGACGGAGCCGGAGCCGGTGTCCACGTGCAGCCGGCGTCCCGCGACCAGCCCCTGCGCGCGCACCCCGCCGCTGCCGGTATCCACGCTCACGGAACCGGCAAGGTCAGTGAGGCGGACCTGCCCGGAGCCGGTGTCGACGACGATCCGGTCTCCCGCCGCGTCGATGATGTGAACGGAGCCGGACCCGGTGTCGGCCTTCAGGTCACCTTCCACGCCCCTGATGCGGACGTCGCCGGAACCCGTGTCGGCTTCCACCGTGCCCAGGACGTTCTCGATGGTCACCAGGCCACTGCCGGAATGGGCGGCCACGCCGCCGCGAAAGCTCGCCACCTCGATCCGACCCGTCCCGGCGCTGGCGGTCACCGTGCCCCGGCTGTCGGTCACCCGCAGATCGCCGAAGCGGCTGCGAAGCTGAAGGTTGGCGGCGACGCCATCGGCCTCGATGTTTCCGGCCGCCTGGATCAGCCTGACGCGGGCCCCGGGGGGCACGCGGATTTCCAGGTCCACCCGGATGGGCTCCCCCGCCCCGTCGTCCAGCCGAAAGTCGCGACCCAGGTACTCGACCCGGGCGCGCAGGCGCCGGAACGGCTCGAGGTCCACTCGTATCGTGTCCAGGTCCGGGTAGCGCACCTCCACCCGGCGGCCGCCGTCCGCTGAGGGGGTCTCCGCCAGCGACGTGGACTGCGCCGCATCAGGGTCCGCGGCGGTGACGCGGGCGCTCAGCCGAAGGGGACCGTCGGTCGGGACGAGGCGGGCGGAACCCACCAGGTTCACCACCTCCACCGGCGCGGCGGCATCCAGGGTCAGCTCCAGGAGCCGGGTGGCGGAGTGGGCCGGCCACGCCAGGCCCAGGCCCAGCGCCAGGAGCAAAAGCCGATGCATCAGGAACCTTCCCGGACCACCGTCAGGCGGGAGACGACGCGGCTGACGCCGGGCGTGTCAGCCGCCACCGCCATGGCCTCCTCGAGGGCGGCCACGGAGTCGACCCGGCCGTGCAGGGTCACCACCGCATCCCGCTCGGAGACAGAAACGTCCTGGTCGCCAGCGGCCGTGGCGGCCAGCCGCCGGGAGACCTCCTTCGCCAGGGCGTCATCGCTGGCGACCCGCTGGACGTCGCTGCTGCCAGCCCAGCTTACGTCCCAGTCGTCGGACCCGTCCGGACGGTCGTCCACCACCACCACGCAGCCGGAAACCAGGGCAGCGGCCAGCAGGAGGACAGCGGCGAAGATTCTGAAGTTCGAAGTCATCAGGCATTTCCTTTCAGTCAGTCATGATCCGGCCAAGGGCCGTGTTCAGGCCTCGTCCCGCCAGCGCCGCAGCCATACCGCCCCCGCCAGGAGGATGAACGCAAGGGCCAGGCCGACCCAGGTCTCCGGTGCGGCGAGGAAGCGGCCCGGGGTAAGGATCTCGGCGAGGGGCGGGAAGCCCGTTGCCCCTTCGCCGGCCACGTCCCAGCCGACGCCGTGCTGCATATGGTCGAAAGCCAGGGCAAAGCCGCCGACGATCCGTTCGCCCAGGAACTCCGCGAAACGCTCGGTGCCGAACAGGATCTGTTCCGCGATGATGAGACCCACCGGGGGCAGCACCGCCCATAGCAGGACGGCCCGCTTCGCGTAGGCGGAAGCCAGCAGGAGCCAGGCGTAAAGTGGCGCATACCACACCGCCTGCACCAGGAGCGCGTAGACCATGACCGCGGCGATCTTCAGCATGGCAGCGGGGCCGGCGGCCAGCGCTGCGCCGGTCCCCGCGACCAGGGCGGTGAGGCCTCCGATGAGCCACAGCACCACGCAGGTCGCAAGGAAAACGGCCACCGTCACGGCCGGAATCACGACAGCCCCGGTGAGGAACTTGGACGCGACCACCTGCGCGTCTGTCACCGGCAGGGACTTCCAGAACAGGATGCTGCGGTCACGGCGCTCCGTGTAGAGAGCGTCGATCAGGTAGAAAAACACCACCACGCCCATGATCATCTGCAGGGTCGTGGCCACAGAGGCGAACAGGACCTCCATGCCGGGGCGCCACTGGTGGGGCTGCACCTGGCCGGCCAGCTCTGAAAGCGTGTAGTCGGAGAACTGGCCGTCTCCCATGGTCACCTTGACCAGGCCGAAGACCCCCAGGATGGCTGCCACCACGAAAAGGCCGCCGAAGACCGTGGGCACGGCGAGAATGCTCCGGTGCTCCCAGATCTCTCGGCGAAAGAGAGTGATCATCTGGTTCATGCGCCTGCTCCCTGCACCTTGGCCACGAACAGGTCCGCGATCCCGGGGACCCGGACCTCGCCCAGGGCAGCCAGGGCATCGCGGTCAGCATCCTCGAACAGGAAGACCTCCCGGCCGAGGGCGCGGCGCTCCGACAGCGGCGCCAGCCGGCGTGCCTCCTCGGCACGCTCCGGGCGCACCGCGAGTTCAAGGAATTTTTCGCCCAAGGCGTCCATGCTCTCGTTGAGAATCAGCTTTCCGTGGCTGATGAACATCACGTCGGTGAGGATGTGCTCCACTTCTTCCACCTGGTGGGTGGTGAGGAATATCGTCCGGCCCTCGTCGAAGTAATCGTTCAGCAGGGTCGCGTAGAAGTTCTTCCGGTAGATGATGTCCAGGCCCAGGGTGGGCTCGTCGAGCACCAGCAGCCTCGCGTCGATAGCCATCACGAGAGCCAGGTGTAGCTGGACGACCATGCCCTTGGACAGGGCGCCGACACGGCTTTCCGGCCGTATCTCTGTCTGGGCCAGGAAAGCCTCGGCCCTGTCGCGGTGGAACCTGGGATGCAGGCCCTCGGCGGCCGTCAGCGCGTCGCGGACCTTCAGCCAGCGGGGCAGCACCGCCACGTCCGCGATGAAGCACACCTCCTGCATCAGGCGCGCCCGCTGCCGTCGCGGATCCAGGCCGAGCACCTCCAGTTCCCCGTCGTAGGGCCCCAGCCCCAGTATGGCTTTCAGCGCCGTGGTCTTGCCCGCTCCGTTGGGACCGATAAGGCCCACGATGCGACCCGGCTCCACGTCGAAATCAATGCCGTCCAGGGCCCGTGTCCGGCCGTAACTGCGGGACAGCCCCCGCGCCCGGATGACTGCCGTCACTGTCCTTCCTCCTCGCTCGCGGACGCTGCCTCGACGGACCGCAGCAGCTCCTCGGGGTCGATCTTCAGTCGCCGCATGGTCGCCACGATCTCCGGCCACTGTTCCTCCAGGAAAGCCTTCCGCTCGTCTTTCATGAGGGCTTTTCGGGCGCCATCCAGCACGAACATGCCGCGGCCGCGGCGCTTCTCCACCAGCCCCTCGTCCACCAGTTCCTGGTAGCCCTTCAGGACGGTCAGGGGATTCAGGCGGTACTCGGCGGCCACCGTACGCACCGAAGGGAGGGGGTCGCCGTCGGTGAGCACGCCCTCAAGGATCATGGTGACCACCCGGTCCCGCAGCTGGCGGTAGATTGGCTGGGTATCGTTCCAGTCGCCTTCCATTGCTCCTTCCCCGCGGCTTCAGGCCGCGATGCAGGCGATGGTGAGACAGGCGACGAACAGGACCGTGACGATCCTGACGGGCTCGCTTTGCCGATACACTGAGTTCATGGCTTCACGCCTTTTTCCGGTCCACTGGGTGCCCGCCTGGTGAGCGGGTGTTGTACTCAACTATAACACCAACCCGGGAGATTGCAAGCCCCGCCCTTCGGGCCGGCGGCAGGTCCCCGCTGCTACAATTGATCCCGGTCCTTTCGGGGCCCTCCCACACGCCAAGAAAAACCTACGGAGTCACGCCATGACCAAGCCCGCGAGAGTCGCCATTACCGGCGCCGCCGGCCAGATCGGCTATCAGCTCGCCTTCCGGATCGCCTCCGGCCAGCTTCTCGGCCCGGACCAGCCGGTGATTCTCCAGCTGCTGGAGATCCCGCCGGCCCTGGGCGCACTCAAGGGCGTGGAGATGGAGCTGGCGGACTGCGCTTTTCCGACTCTCGAAGGCATCGTGGCCACCGACGACCCGGGCGCGGCCTTCGCTGACGCTGACTACGCCCTGCTGGTCGGTGCGAAGCCCCGCGGCCCGGGCATGGAACGCAAGGATCTCCTCCTCGAGAACGCCAAGATCTTTTCCGCCCAGGGCAAGGCGCTGAACGACAACGCCTCCAGGAAGGTCAGGGTGCTGGTGGTAGGCAACCCGGCCAACACCAACGCCCTGATTGCCCTGTCCAACGCCCCGGACCTGGATCATGCCCGCTTCACGGCCATGACCCGGCTGGATCACAACCGGGCCATCAGCCAGCTTGCCGCCAGGACCGGCGCCGCGGTCCGCGACATCCGCAAGATGACGGTGTGGGGCAACCACTCCGCCACCCAGTACCCGGACATCAGCCACTGCGAGGTGGCAGGCGCGCCCGCCACGTCCCTGGTAGACCAGGACTGGATCACCGGGGACTTCATCCCGACCGTCCAGCAGCGCGGTGCGGCCATCATCAAGGCCCGGGGCGCCTCCTCGGCGGCCTCGGCGGCCTCGGCGGCCATCGACCACGTCAGGGACTGGGCGCTGGGCACGCCGGACGGCGACTGGGTGAGCATGGCGGTCCCCTCCGACGGCAGCTACGGCGTGGCCGAGGGCATCGTCTACTCGTTCCCGGTGACCTGTTCCGGCGGCCGCTACGAGATCGTCCAGGGCCTGGATATCTCTGAATTCAGCGATGGCCGGATGAAGGCCACCGAGGCGGAACTCCTCGAGGAACGGGACGGGGTGCGGGACCTCCTGTAGGCGCTGGCGCAGGTTCACGCTGCACGGACCGCGGGCCCCGGGGCGACCGCCTGCGGCTCCGGCCCGCGCCCGGCAACTTTTGTATAGGAATTAGGTACCTCGGCCCGGCGGCGGACTTTGGCGCGGCGCTTTCGCGGAGTATAGTGGGTCTCATACGACCGTTTGGTTTCTTCGAAGCCTGCGGCCCGCGGACCCGACTTCCGAGGTGCAGAAACCGTGGCGACTCTCTTCTGGCTTGTTCTCTTCGTCGGCGGCGCGCTTGCCCTGGCCTATCGGCGCGTCAGCCTCGGCACGTTCACCGCCGCCGCAGGCGCAGCGCTCGTGGCCTACACCCTCTTCGGCGACGGTGCGGCCCTGTGGCTGCTCCTGTTGTGGGCGCTGTTCGCGGGGCTGGTGGCGCTGAACCTCACCGACTTCCGCCGGGCGCGCATCACCCGGCCGCTGCTGGGCATGTATCGCAAGATGCTGCCGTCCATGTCGACCACGGAGCGGGAAGCCCTGGAGGCCGGCACGGTCTGGTGGGAGGGGGAGCTGTTCGCCGGCGTGCCGAAGTGGAAGAAGCTCCTGGGTGCCCCCGCGCCCCAGCTTTCCGCCGAGGAGAAGGCGTTCCTGGACGGTCCCTGCGAGGAACTGTGTGGGATGCTGGACGAATGGAAGATCACCCACGAGTACCGTGACCTTCCGCCGGAGGTCTGGAAGTTCCTCCGTGAGAAGGGCTTCTTCGCCATGATCATCCCGAAGAAGTACGGCGGCCTGGAGTTTTCCGCCTATGCCCATTCCCAGGTCCTGACCAAGATATCCAGCCGCAGTGCCACCACGGCCTCCACCGTGGCGGTTCCCAACTCCCTGGGGCCGGCGGAACTGCTGCACAAGTACGGCACAGAGGAGCAGAAAAACCGCTGGCTCCCCGGGCTGGCATCGGGCAAGGAGATCCCCTGCTTCGCTCTCACCGCCCCGCGGGCCGGCTCCGACGCCGCCTCCATTCCTGACTACGGCATCGTCTGCAAGCGCGAGATCGACGGCGAGGAGGTCCTCGGCCTGAGCCTGACCTTCTCCAAGCGCTACATCACGCTGGCCCCGGTGGCCACCGTCGTGGGCCTGGCTTTCCGCATGTATGACCCGGACGGGCTGCTGGGTGAGAAAAAGGATCTGGGCATTACTGCTGCCCTGATCCCCGCGGACACCCCGGGACTGGAAATCGGCAGACGGCACCTGCCCCTGATGGTGCCCTTCCAGAACGGACCCCTGGAGGGCAAGGACGTGTTCGTGCCGCTGGACGCCATCATCGGTGGCCCGAAGATGGCGGGCCAGGGCTGGCGCATGCTGGTGGAATGCCTGTCCGTGGGCCGCTGCATCTCGCTGCCGTCCAACGCCAACGGCGGAGCGAAGGCCGGCGTGTTCGCCACGGGTGCCTATGCCCGCATCCGAAAGCAGTTCGGCATGCCCATCGGCCGCTTCGAGGGCGTGCAGGAAGCCATCGCCCGCATGGCGGGGCTGACCTACATCGTCGACTCGGCCCGTAGCTGCACCATCGCGGCCATCGACGCCGGCGAGGCACCGGCCGTGCCCGCCGCCATACTCAAGTACCACTGCACGGAGATCGCCCGCATCGTTGCCAACGATGCCATGGACGTCCACGGCGGCAAGGCCATCTGCCAGGGCCCGCGGAACTACCTGGGCACCGGCTATGACTCCATCCCGGTGATGATCACCGTCGAGGGTGCCAACATCCTGACCCGGAGCCTGATGATCTTCGGACAGGGTGCCATACGCTGCCATCCCTTCGTCCTCCGGGAGCTTCATGCCGCCCAGAACCCTGACCGGGAAGCCGGGCTCGCAGCCTTCGATGACGCGCTTTTCGGTCATATCGGCTATGCGATCTCCAACGCCGCCCGGGCCTTCGTGCTCGGCCTGACCGCGGCCAAGTGGGCGGATGCGCCGACCCGGGGCCCGACACGGCGCTACTACCAGCACATCGATCGCTTCAGCGCGGCCTTCGCGCTGGTGTCGGATACGGCGATGCTCACCCTGGGCGGGGCCCTGAAGAAGAAGGAAATGCTCTCGGCCCGGCTGGGTGACATGCTGTCCAATCTGTACCTGGCCTCGATGGTGCTGAAGCACTTCGAGAACCAGGGCCGTCCGGAGGCCGATCTGCCTCTCGTGGAATGGGCATGCCGCTTCCTGCTGTACCGCACCCAGGAGCAGCTGCACGCATTCCTGCGCAACTTTCCCAGCCGGCCGGTGGCCATGCTGCTGCGCGCCATGGTCTTCCCCCGGGGCCGCATGTACCACGCACCCCGGGATGGGCTGGCCCGCCGCATCGTAGAGGCCGTCATCAGCCCCGGGGAGACCCGCGACAGGCTCTGCGCCGGCGTCTACGACACCGTGCAGCCCAACAACCAGCTGGGCCTGCTGAAGGAGGCCATGGAGCTGTCCATCGAGGTGGCCCCCCTGGAGAAGAAGCTGCGCAAGGGTCAGAAGGACGGCAAGATCCAGGCGCCGGACTTTCCCCGTCAGCTGGAAGAAGCCGTGGAAAACGGCGTCCTGACGCAGGAAGAGGCCGACCGGCTGGAGGCCGTGGACGACAAGATCATGTACCTGATCCACGTGGACGACTTCGCCAAGGAAGAACTTTCCCCGCTCGTGCGGAGCGAGGGCGGTCGTTCCAGGGCGAAGGCGCGCCGCAGCCGTTCCTCCAAGACCGCTACAGAGGCGGCGGAAGCCTGACCGCCAGGGGCGGCCCGTGACGGCCGCCCCGCTTCCCGCCATGGGCCAGGAGCCGGTTACCTACGAAGTCGCCCTGGCCGCGGATCCGGAGATCCAGCAGGAGTTCGGCCTGTGGCTGGAAGGCCACGTGGCGGACATGCTGGCGCTGCCCGGATTCGAGTCCGCGACCATCCATCGTGCCGTAGATCCCGCCACGGACCGCCTGGAGCAGGTCGTGCGTTACCGGCTGAGCAGCCGCGACGCGCTGGAAGACTATCTCCGGGATCACGCGCCCCGCATGCGCGCCGAGGGCCTTGAGCGGTTCGGAGCTCGCTTCTCCGCCAGCCGGCGGATCATCGAGGAAGGGCACCGGGCGGACGAGACGCCTCCCCGGCCCTGCGCCAACTGCGGGGTGCCCCTCCACGGCCAGTACTGCTCGGCCTGCGGCCAGCGAGCCCGGGTCCGCATGATCACCTTCTGGGAGCTGGTCCGGGACGCCGGTGATCTGCTTGCCTCCCTGGATTCCAGGCTGTGGCGGACGCTCCGGCTGCTGCTTTTCCGGCCCGGCCGGCTCACCGTTGACTACCTGCAGGGGAAGCGGGCGCGCTACGTCGCCCCGCTGCGCCTGTTCATCGCCTCCAGCCTGATCTTCTTCTTCGTCGCCACGGTGAACACGAACTTCGAGATCACGGTGGACGGCGAAGGGGAAACCCCCGCCGGGACCGAAGCCTCGCCGGACACCGGTGCTGCGCCGGACGGAGCGACCTCGCAGCCGGAGGAGGCGCCCGGCGCCGGACTGGAGGCCAGACTCATGGAGCAGCTGACGGAAGCCGGAGTCGAAGAGGAGCAGGCTCGACGCGCGGTGGCAGAAGCCGAACGCGCCCTTCGGGCAAGCGGACAGGACGCCGGCGTCCAGGACATCGCCACCGCGGCGGAGGCATCGCTGACCTGCGAGCGACTGGAACTTAAACGGCTCGAGGAGAGCGGCCTGGGGGATTACATCACCGAGGAGCGGGCGCGGGACGTCTGCCGGAAGATCGTGGCCGACCACGGCGCCAGCTTCGGGCGGGCGCTGCTGTCCAACCTGCCCACCATGATGTTCGTCTTCCTGCCGCTGATGGCGGTGGTGATGAAGCTGCTGTACCCCCTTTCCGGGCGCTACTACGCCGAGCACCTGCTGTTCCTGGTGCACTACCATGCCTTCTTCTACATCCTGGCGACCCTGCTCACCCTCGCCTGGTGGAGCACCGACCTGTCCTTCGTCGGGGAACTGCCTGCCCGGCTGTTCACCGCGGTCGTGAGCGTGTACCTGCCCGTCTACCTGTTCCGGGCCATGCGAAGGGTGTACGGCCAGAGCTTCGCCGTCACGATGACGAAGTACCTGCTTCTCGGCGCGGCATACTTCTCCGCATTGACGGCCACCTTCCTCGTCCTGCTCGCCTACACGGCGCTCACGCTGTGACCGACGGATTTCAGCCCGGCAGCCGGTGCGTCCTGCACGTGGACATGGATGCCTTCTACGCGTCCGTGGAACAGCAGGACGATCCCGGCCTGGCCGGACGGCCGGTGCTGGTGGGAGGCACCGGCGGCCGGGGCGTGGTGGCCGCCGCCAGCTACGAGGCCCGCCGCTACGGCTGCCGTTCCGCTATGCCCATGTCCGAGGCGCTCAAACGGTGTCCCGGTGCCGTATGCCTGCGCCCGCGAATGGACCGCTACCGGGAAGTCTCGGGCCGGGTGTTCGCGGTGCTGCAGGACTACACGCCGCTGGTGGAGGGTCTTTCCCTGGACGAGGCCTACCTCGACGTCACCGACGGTCACCGGCTGCACGCCGACCCGCGGCGGCTGGCGGCTGACATCAAGCACCGGATTCGCACGGACACGGGGCTGACCGCCTCCGTGGGCGCGGGCCCCAACAAGCTCGTGGCCAAGATCGCCTCCGACCTGGACAAGCCCGACGGGCTGGTTGTGCTGTTCGGTGGCGCCGTCACCGCCGCCCTGGATCCGCTGCCGGTAAGCGCCATCGGCGGCATCGGGCCCCGCACCGCCAGGCGGCTGGCCGACTGCGGCATACGGCACATCGCAGACCTGCGGGAAGCCCCCGAGGGCCTGCTGACCCGGGTCTTCGGACGCCACGCCGGCCGGATGCGGGAGAAGGCCAGCGGCCGCGACGACCGGCCGGTGGTCCCGGAGCGGGAGGAGATCTCCGTGAGCGCCGAGAAGACCTTCGAGCGGGACCTGCATTCCCGGTCCGAGATGGAGGCCGAGCTGTCCCGCCTCGCGGAACGTGTCTCCGCCCGCCTGCGCCGCAAGTCCCTGGCCGCGTCGCGCATCGTGCTGAAGATCCGACGGGCTGACTTCGCTACCTTCACCCGGCAGAAGCGGGTCAGTCCGCCCGTCAACTCCGACCGGCTGATCGCCGCCAACGCGCGGGAGCTGCTCAGCGCCTGGATGGCCGACCAGCCGGGCGCCCGCATCCGGCTGCTGGGGGTAGGCACGGGCGGGCTGGCGCCGGCGGGACAGATGAATCTCTTCGAGACCGAGGAGGTCCGTTCGGGCGCCGCGGGCACGGCCGCGGACCAGGTCAGGGCGCGCTTCGGAGACGGCGCTCTGGTCCGGGCCCGCGATCTCGAATAGCGCGCTGAAGCCGGGAGAAGGCGCGGATGCAGCCGGCGCCCCGAATTGCGGCCTTGCCCTGCGCGGTGCATCATTCCCGACCCGGCATCGCGCCGGCTTCGCGCGTCATTCGCATAACTACACATGTACGCGAGCTTTTTCGGCCTAAACGAGAAGCCCTTCTCCATCACCCCCGACCCGAGGTACCTGTACCTGAGCCGGCGGCACGCGGAGGCCCTCGCCCACCTGATTTACGGGGTGACGGAGAGCGGTGGCTTCATCCAGCTCACCGGCGAGGTCGGCACCGGCAAGACCACCATCGTGCGCAGCCTGCTGGAGCAGCTGCCGGCCCACGCCGAAGTGGCGCTGGTGCTCAACCCCCGGCTCTCCGCCCAGGAGTTCCTGCTGACCATCTGCGACGAGCTCCACGTCCAGGTGGACCAGCGGGACAGTCAGAAAGCCGTTATCGATGCCCTGAACCGGCGCTTGCTGGAGGCCCACAGCGAGGGCAAGCGCGTCGTGCTGATCGTTGACGAGGCCCAGAACCTCTCCGCCGACGTCCTGGAACAGGTCCGGCTCCTGACCAACCTCGAAACCGCCAAGCAGAAGCTCCTGCAGATCATCCTCATCGGGCAGCCGGAGCTGCGCCACGTGCTGTCCCGCAGCGATCTTCGCCAGCTGGCCCAGCGGGTGACGGGCCGCTATCACCTGGAACCCCTGCAGCCCGACGAGACCCGCGCCTACATCCACCATCGCCTCCAGGTGGCGGGGGGCCGGGCCGAGATCTTCTCCACCAGCGCGATCCGCGCCCTCCACCGCAGTTCCGGCGGGATCCCCCGCCTGGTGAACGTCATCGCCGACCGGGCGCTGCTGGGCGCCTGGTCGAAGGAACAGACCAGTGTGTCTCCCACCGTCGTGGACCAGGCAGCCAACGAGGTGTTCGGAGACTCATCGGACACGGCCAGTCGCCGCCCGCCCTCCTGGACAAAGCTGGCCCTGGGGGCTCTGACCATCGCCGTCATCGCCGTCGCCGGCACGGTCGCGTGGCAGCGCTACGTGGCCGGTACCGCGGCAGATGGCGGGCGGGCGGCCGGGCTTCCCCCCGTCGTGGAACGCCAGGCGTCGGAGATCCCCGCGGCGCCGGTCGTGCTGGACGAGCCGGCAGCTCCTGTCGCGGCGCCGGCGCGGGAAGCGCGCACAGAACCTGCCGACGCCGGCGCGGAAGCCGGCGTGGCGATCCCGGCCACCGCCGTGCTGCCGCCGCTGGCTGAAAGGCTCGCGACCGGGGACGTGCCCACCGGCACTGATGCCGCTTTCGCGGGACTGTTCGGCCTTTGGGATGCCGACTACGAGGCCGCCGCCGGACCGGCCTGCCAGCAGGCGGAGAGCCAGGGCCTGAAGTGCCTCCTGCAGCGCGGCACCTGGGGCGAACTGACCGGCCTGAACCGACCGGCCATCATGGTGCTGACCGACACGTCCGGTGTCGACCACCAGGTGGTGCTCGAAAGCATGGATGCCGCCGGGAGCGCGCGCCTGGTGGCGGGCGGGGAAACACTCGACGTGCCTCTGGCCGAGCTCCTTCCGGCGTGGTTCGGTGAATACCTGGTGCTCTGGCGGCCCGCTGCCGGGGACGGCCGGACGCTGGCGGCCGGCGCCCGGGGCGCGGATGTGCTCTGGCTGCGACGTACCCTTGGCGACCTCCGGGGCAACCCGGTTCCACCCCCGGGGTCCGATGTCTACGAGCCCAACCTGGAGGCGGCGGTCCGGGAATTCCAGCGACTGCGGCGACTGCAGGTGGACGGCATCGCCGGCTCCATGACGCTGCTGTCGCTGAACGAGGCCCTCGGCCTGGCAGGCCGCCCACGGTTGAAGGAGGGCGGCTGAGATGTCACTCATCCTGGACGCGCTGCGCAAATCGGAAGGCCAGCGGCAAAAACACGTGGGCCCGGCGCTGGCCACCGTGCCGGAGGCCCGTGAACCGACCGGCCCGCCCCGTTGGACCCTGATCCTCGGCGTGCTGCTGGCCCTCAACGCCGTCGTGATTACGGTGCTGCTGTTGACCCGCGGTTCCCCCGGGGACACCGCCGCCCCCGCCGCCATCGTCCAGCCCCCTGCCCCGGCACGCGCGGCGCCTTCCGCGACCCCGCCCGCCCCGCCGCCGCCCCGCGCCCAGCAGCCCGTGGCGCTGCCGCCGCCGAACCGGGCAGCGCGGCAGGAGGTCCGGCCCCTCTCTTCCGAGATGCCGCCACCGCAGCCCCGGACCACGCCCGTCACGCCCTCTGAACCTTCCGCGCAACCCCGGGCCGCTGTTTCCATGCAGGCGGCCAGAGACGAAGCCACCGCGAACGCCCGGCTGCCTCGCATGGCGGAGCTCGTGGTGGCGGGCGAGCTCAACGTGCCGGATATGCATGTCGACATCCACGTCTATAGCGGAGACCCCTCGCAGCGCTTCGTGTTCATCAACATGCGCAAGTACGTGGAGGGCGACGTGACCCGGGAGGGGCCGACCGTTGAAGGCATCACCGAGGCGGGAGTCGTCATGCGCCACCAGGGGCGCCGATTCATGCTTCCCAAGGACTGATCCTTGGCGACCGCGATCAGCGAGGGCAACACCTACCTGGACGGCCGGCGCCTGTCCCGGGGTTTCCTCGCCGGCATCGGTCGCGTGATCGCCGACCAGGACCGGCTCAACCGCATCAACGTTTTCCCGGTGCCCGACGGCGACACGGGCACTAACCTGGCGGTCACCATGGGCTCGGTCCGTGCCGCCCTCATGCGCCACCGGGACAGCCACGCGGGCAAAACCCTGGAGGTCATCGCCGATGCCGCCCTGGACGGCGCCCGTGGCAATTCCGGCGCGATCCTCGCCCAGTTCTTCCAGGGCCTGTGCGACGCCTGCGTGGACGCCAGGCTCCTGACCACCGAGCACTTCGTCGCGGCGGTGAGCCAGGGAGCGCGGTACGCCCGCGAAGCACTGGCAGAGCCCCGCGAGGGGACCATCCTCACGGTGATCACCGACTTCGGCCGGGAGCTGAAAAGCCAGGCCGCCGAAGGGGCGGCCGACTTCGGCGCCCTGCTGGACCGGGGGCTGAAGCGCGCCCGGGAGTCCCTGGCCCACACCACCCAGCAGCTCGAAGTCCTGCGCCGGGCCGGGGTGGTGGACGCCGGCGCCGCCGGCTTCGTCGACCTGCTGCAGGGCATTACCGACTACGTGAAGGAAGGCCGCCTGCACCCTGATGAAGCTCCAGGCGACCAACCCCACGGAGCCGCAGCTGACGGGGAAGCCGGCGCGGTGTCCGGAGCGGAACTGGCGGATGCCGCCCACCGCTGGTGCACCGAGTGCCTGGTCTGCGGTTCGGATATCGACCTGAAGCATCTGCGAGAGTCGCTGGCCGGCCTCGGCAGCAGCCTGGTAGTGGCTGGCGGCCGCCGGCGGGCCAGGGTCCATATCCACGTGGACGACCCGGAGACGGTTTTTCGCATCGCCGCCGACCACGGTACCGTCGAGAGCCGAAAGGCCGACGACATGCACATGCAGCAGCGCAGTGCCGCGCGGCACCAGGGGTCCGTCGCCGTTGTCACGGATACCGCCGGCGACCTGCCGGATGAGCTACTCGCGTCCCTGGACATCCACCAGGTGCCGGTGCGGATTCACCTCGGCAAGAAGAGCTACCTGGACAAGGTCGGCATCACGCCCGAGGAGTTCTACCGGCTCATGTCGGAATCGCCGGATCCGCCAAAAACCTCCCAGCCGCCGCCCGGGGATTTCCGCCGCCTCTACCAGATACTGGGCAGCCACCATTCAGGCGTGCTGTCCATCCACGTGACGGCCTGGGGCAGCGGCACCTTCCAGGCCGCTGAATCCGCCGCCGGCCGGGCCCGCTCCGCCTCCCCGGTGAAGACCGTGGACTCCCGGAACGCTTCCCTTGGACAGGGGCTGGTGGTGCTGGCCGCGGCCGAGCTGGCCGCCGCCGGGCTGGGACTGGACGAAATCACCCGGCGACTCGACCGCATCATTGCCGGCACCCGGGTGTGGGGTCTTCTGGGCAGTATCGACCACGCCGTGGCCGGCGGCAGGGTGTCGGCGGCCAAGGGCCGGCTGGTTCGCGCCCTGCGGCTTGCTCCCATCCTGACGAACTTCCCGGACGGACGCCTCGGCCTGGGCGGTGCCCTGGCCGGGCGGCGGCACCTGGTGCGCCGCTTCGCCCGGTTCGTGGCCCGCCGCGCGCCCTCCGATGTACCCCTGCGGATCGCGGTGGGGCACGCCAACGCTCCCGCGGCCGCCGCCGAGCTGCTGGCGGCGCTGGAGCAGCGCCTGACGAACATCACCCAGTCCTTCGTCACGGAGATCGGCACCGCGCTGGGCGTCCACGGCGGCCCCGGGACCCTGGTGGTGGCCATGCAGCCGGCGCCGCTGGCCGACCCGGAACTGGCGGAGGCCTGAAGCGATGAAGCCTGACCGGAACCAGGCGCTGGAGACCCTGGCAGTCCATGCCGGCCGCGGCCCGGATCCGGCCACCGGAAGCGTAGCGCCCGCCCTCTACCCCGCGACGACGTTCGAGCGGGATGCCGATACGGGCACCTCCCGGGGGTACGCCTACCAGCGGGATGGTCACCCCAACGGTGCCGCGCTGGAAGCGGCGGTAGCGCGTCTGGAAGGCGGGGACTGGGGTGTGTCCTTCGCGTCCGGCTCGGCCGCGACCCTGGCACTGTTCCACGCGGCCTCCCGCAGGGGCGAAATCGTCGCCACGGCCGATGCCTACCGCGGCACCCTCAGGCAGTTCGCCGAACTGGTGCCGGAATGGGGTACGCGCGTTACGCTGGTGGACACGACGGAACTCCGGGCGGTCGAGGAGGCGGTCAGCGGGGATACGGCCCTGCTGTTCGCCGAGTCTCCGTCCAATCCCCTGCTGGAGATCAGCGACCTGCGCGCACTGGCGGACATCGCCCGGGCCCGGGGCGCTGTCTTCGCCTGCGACAACACCTTTGCCACTCCGGTCCTCCAGAACCCCCTCGCCCTCGGCGCCCACATGGTGGTGCACAGCGCCACCAAGTACCTGGGGGGTCACAGCGACCTGCTCGGCGGCGTGGTTGCCGGGGCCGGCCTGGACGAGTGGCACGCGGACGTGCGGGGCTATGCGATCGGCGCCGGCGCCACGCTGGCGCCCTTCAACGCCTGGCTCCTGCTTCGCAGCCTCCCGACCCTGCCCGTGCGGGTCCGCACCCAGTCGGCGGCGGCCGCGGAGCTGGCCCGCCGGCTGTCGGGGCACCCGGCCGTGGCCGAAGTCCACTACCCCGGTCTGCCTGACCAGCCCGGGCACCGCCTGGCAACCCGCCAGATGCAGGGCTATGGCGCGATGATCGCCTTCCGCCACGCCGACGGCGGCGCGGCAGCAAAAGCGCTGCCGGCGCGGACCCGCCTGTTCACCCATGCCACCAGCCTCGGCGGTGTGGAGAGCCTGATCGAGCACCGCGCGTCGTCTGAGGGGCCGGACAGCACCGCCCCCGCCGAGCTGATTCGGATCTCGGTGGGCCTGGAACACGTCGAGGACCTCTGGGACGACCTGGCCCGGGCCCTCGAGGCCTGAGCCGGCCCTAGGCGCCGGAGATACGCACCGGGTCCAGCAGTTCCGCCGACTCGTTGAAGGGGCTGTTCACCTTGCGGCTGACCGGATGAGCCGCCAGCGGAGCGTCTTCGGCGGGCTCGAGCAGTCCCTGCAGAAGCTCCGGGGGACTGGCCGGGTCCAGCCATGCGTCCCGGGCTGGGGCGTCCAGCACCACCGGCATGCGGTGGTGCAGACGCTCCATGAAGCTGTTCGCCCGGCTCGTGATGATGGTGCACGTCGCCAGGGGCGGCGCATCCTCGTCCCGGTCCCAGAGTTCCCAAAGCCCGGCGAGCGCCAGGGGCGCCCCTTCCGCGTGGTGGATATACCAGGGCTGCTTGCCCGAGTCGGTGGACTGCCATTCGAAAAAGCCGTCCGCCGGCAAGAGGCATCGGCGCCGCCGGAAGGCCGCGCGGAAGGCCGGCTTGCCCGCCACGGACTCGGCCCGCGCATTGATCATCCGGTTGCCGATGGCAGGGTCCTTTGCCCAGAAAGGCACCAGCCCCCAGCGAGCCAGCGCAATTTCCCGGACCGTTCCGTCGCCGGCCTCCAGCTGAGGCGAGATCCGCACCACGGGCACCTCCTGGGTGGGGGCGATGTTGTAGCGGGGCGCCGGGTCGGGGACGTGGATTTCCGTGGCGCCGAACAAACGGGCCACGGCCTCCAGCGGTGTGAAGAAGGCGTAACGCCCGCACATCGCGCCTATTCCCTCAGGCCCTTGCCGGTCTTGAGCAGATACATGGAGAACGAGAAAAGGATCGCTATGGCGAGGAGGATGATGACGTAGGCGGTGCCCAGGCCGATGTCCGAAGCCCCCAGGATGCCGTACCGGAAGGCATTGACCATGTACAGGATGGGATTGATACGGGACACCGTCTCCCAGAAGTCCGGAAGGAGCGAGATGGAGTAGAAAACGCCGCCCAGGTAGGTCAGGGGCGTCAGGACGAAGGTGGGGATGATGGAGATGTCGTCGAACTTCTTGGCGAACACGGCATTGATGAAGCCCGCCAGGGAAAAGACCGTGGCCGTGAGGATCACCGTGGAAACCGTCACCAGGGGATGGGTGAGTTTCAGGTCAGTGAAAAAAAGCGCGATGACGGTCACGGCGGCGCCCACGAAGATGCCCCGCATCACGCCTCCCGCCACGTGGCCCAGGAGGATGAGGGAATTCGGCATGGGCGACACCAGCATCTCCTCGATGTGGCGGGCAAACTTGGCGCCGAAGAACGAACTCACCACGTTGCCGTAGGAGTTGGTGATGACGGACATCATGATCAGCCCCGGCGCGATGTACTGCATGTAGCTGAAACCGTCCATCTGGCCGATCCGGCGGCCGATGAGGTTGCCGAAAATGATGAAGTACAGGGTCATGGTGATGGCCGGCGGCACGATGGTCTGCACCCAGATCCGCATGATCCGGTTGTATTCCTTCACCACGAGGGTGGAGAAGGCGTTCCACTGCTCCCGCGCGTTCACGTGGACGCTCCCTGGGACGCCGCGCGCTCACCGCCGGCTTCCACCAGCCGGATGAACAACTCCTCCAGTCGGTTGGCCTTGTTGCGCATGGAGATGACCCGGTAGCCCGCCGCGTTGAGCTTGTCGAACAGGTCGTTGATCCCCTGGCGCGTCTGTACGTCCACCTCGATGGTGCCCGGATCCACCAGGCGCACCTGGTAGCCGGCGAGCTGCGGCGCCGTATCGAGCTCCGCATCCAGGTTGAGCACGAAGGTTTCCACCTGCAGCTTGCGCAGCACCCGGCTCATGCGGTCGTTCTCGATGATTCGCCCGCCGTCGATGATGGCCACGTGCCGGCAGAGACTCTCGGCCTCCTCCAGGTAGTGCGTGGTGAGGATGATGGTGGTGCCCTCCGCGTTCACCTTCCGGAGGAACTCCCACATGGAGCGCCGGATCTCGATATCCACGCCGGCGGTGGGCTCGTCCAGGATGAGCAGCTTCGGCTCGTGGACCAGCGCCCGGGCGATCATGAGCCT
This sequence comes from Gammaproteobacteria bacterium, assembly GCA_037383845.1. GTDB lineage: Bacteria > Pseudomonadota > Gammaproteobacteria > Steroidobacterales > XN24 > JARRON01. Next base: position 21,323 of record JARRON010000002.1, on the reverse strand, counting down.
GCGTTTCATGCCGCCGGAGAGGGACCGGGCGATGTCGTGCCGGCGATCCCACAGCTGCAGCTCTTTCAGGTATTTCTCGGCCCGCTCCGTGGCGAGCTTGCGCGGCAGGCCGTAATAGCCCGCCTGGGTGACAACGATGTTCTCGATCTTCTCGAACAGGTTGAGGTTGATCTCCTGGGGCACCAGGCCGATGCAGGCCTTCGCCGACGCGAAATCCCTGTCGATGTCGTGGCCGAACACCCGCACCGATCCCGAGGACTTGGTCACCAGGGACGTGACGACCCCGATGGTTGTGCTCTTGCCCGCGCCGTTGGGCCCCAGCAGGGCGAAGAAATCCCCTTCCTCGACCGTCAGGTCGATGCCTTTCACGGCCTGGATTCCGTTGCCGTAGGTCTTGGTCAGCTGGTGGATTTCGAGGGCGTGCATGAACGTTCGCGGGCCGGGTCCGGGTGAACTGGATCGAAGCGTTCAATTGTAACAACTGCCCGGCGGGAGAGTGCCGCCGACCCCGGGGCACGCTAGCATCAGGGGTCCTGCCCGTCATCGGAGGTCAGCCCCCGTGCCAGACATTCCCCAGGGCCCCGGAGAATGGGGTGCGGCGGCCAGCTGGCTGCGGTTTCGCGGCCAGCGGGTCGCGTGGCACGACTCCGGCGGTGAAGGGCTGCCGCTGCTTCTCGTCCACGGCTTTCCCACCGCCTCGTGGGACTGGCACCGGGTCTGGCCCGGGCTGGGCGCCCGCCACCGCCTGCTGGCACCGGACCTGCTCGGCTTCGGTCACTCGGACAAGCCCCCGGACTTCCCCTATTCGATCCGCCTCCAGGCGGACCTCTGCGAGGATCTGCTCCAGGCCGCGCGGGTGGACCGTTTCTGCATCCTTGCCCACGACTACGGGGACACCGTCGCCCAGGAGATCCTGGCGCGGCGGATCGACGGCGACGGCTGCCAGGGCCTCGAGGCCGTCCTGTTCCTGAACGGCGGCTTGTTCCCGGAAGCCCATCGCCCCACCCTTGTACAACGACTGCTGGCAGGCCCGGCGGGCGGAGCCATCGCGCCCTTCCTGGGGAGGCGGCTCGGCGGCCGCAGCATCGCCGCGGTATTCGCCCCTGACCACCGGCCGACGCCGCCGGAGCTGGACGACCTGTGGTCCCTGGTGGTCCGCGGCGGCGGCCGGCGGGTCATTCCCCGTCTGCTGGGCTACCTGGAGGAGCGCAGGCTCAACCGGGAAAGATGGGTCGGCGCCCTGGAGCAGTCTCCCGTGCCCGTCGGGTTCATCAACGGAATCCAGGACCCGGTCTCCGGCGCGGCCATGGCGGACTGCTGGGCGCAGCGGCTGCCGGACCGACCGCTGGTGCGCCTCCCGGGCGCAGGCCACTGGCCCCAGCTCGAGGAACCCGAGGCCGTGGTGGTCCAGGCCCTGGCTTTCTTCCGGGGTTGACGCGCCGCCTCAGCGGCCGCCTGCCCGGAAACCCTGGCGTCCCACGCAGTGATCCGGGGGCAGGTCCAGGGCCCGGCGGATCGTCCACTGCACGCCCGCCGGCCGCAGCACGGCCAGGAGGGCCTCGTCGCCGTTGGCGCAGGCGCCGATGAGCGCCGGCCAGAGCCCCTTCCGGGTGGCCGCCCGCCATCTGAGCGCCGAGGCTGCGCCGGGCGCCACAGCTGCCACCAGACCCGGATCCAGGGCGACGAGCCAGCGGCCGGCGGACTCCGGGATACCTGCCACCGTCATCGCTCGACGGGGATCCTGACTCGCCATGTGCCTCATGAATGCCAGCGCCAGCAGCGCGAAACGCTCACGGCATGCACCGGTCGCCGGCGGCGGGTCCATGTCGCGGACCCCGTTCTCTCGCAGCCCGTCCCAGCGCGGATCGACGCCGAAACCGAAGCTGAACAGGGCGAAGGGCACAGCCGCCAGCCGCCGCAGGCCAGCGCGATCCAGGCCGTGCAGCGCCCTGCTGCCGGCTTCCTCCAGGCCGGGCAGGCCCGCCTTCGCCAGGTGCAGGAACCTCCGGTTCAGTCCTTCCAGGTCCTCAATCACAGACTCTCTCCCTCGTCTCGCGCGTTGGCGTTCGCTCTGCCCGTGGCGTGTGACTCGAGCTTACCGGCCGCCCTCGACCGCACCATGGGCGAAAAGCAGGCCTACGACCCGGAAAAGGCCGCGGTAAATGCTTTATATGGTATTTTGTGCCCAAATATAGCACTATTGGCCTGCCGGACAAGGGCTGACTATCGGACGTCCAACCCATCAGGAGGAACGAGCGTGCGAGTCACAGATGATCGCTATGCCGGGGAGCGGGACCAGTTCGACCTGGCCATGCGCCTGATTCACCACCAGGCGCGAACCCATATCATCACCCAGTGCACGGGCTTCAGCCCTGACCGGGTGAGGAAGCTTTACGGCACCTACTTCAAGGGCCGGCGAGGCCGGCGAGTCAGCCGGCACCGGGGCAAGTCCCCGACCAGCGTCGAGGTCTTCGTGAAGAATCCGCGATGCCAGGCGCAGGCCTCGCTGCTGGCACACGTACTGATTGCCTGGGGACTGGTGCGGCTGCGGGAGGGACTGGCCGCCGAGGCCGGACGCCGGGACGACCGGCTGGCGTTCGGGCGAGCGTTCTGCGAAGCCTACGAGGAGTTCCGCCGGCTCGAGCCGGATTCGGGACTGAGCTTTGAACAGGCATGGAATCTCTTCACCGCGCTGACCCAGCGCCGCTCCCTGCTCCTGTTCGACTGCGAGGGCTGCGGCACGCTCTACGTGCAGGACGCCCTCGCCCTGGACCGGAGGCGCTGTCCCGCCTGCCGCGTCGTCCGCTGTCACCGGCGCGGCGAAATAGGGACCGCCGATGCGTAGAATGGGCCTGACCCCGTGGCCTATCGGACCTGACCATGTCCATCAGCACCGCCGACCTCTGCGACGAACACGAGCACCTCCACGTGGCCGAGCCCATATTCCGGATTTTCGGGGGCCAGCGTGCTTTCGACGGTCCCATCGCCACCGTCAAGTGCTACGAGGACAACTCCAGGGTACGCGAGGCCCTGGAGGAGCCGGGCGAGGGCCGGGTCCTCGTGGTGGACGGCGGTGGCTCCACCCGGCGCGCTCTCTTGGGCGACATGCTGGGCGCGCTGGCCGTCAAGAACAACTGGGCCGGCATCGTGATAAACGGCTGTATCCGGGACAGTGACGCCATCGACGAACTGGCGCTCGGCGTCCGCGCCCTGGCCACCGTCCCGGTCAAGAGCATCAAGCGCGGTGACGGCGAGCGCGACGTATCGGTGAGCTTCGCCGGGGTCACGTTCCGGCCGGGAGAACACCTGTACGCCGACGCCGACGGGGTTGTAGTCGCGCCGGTCCCGGTCAGCCGGGGGGAATGACACTGCCAGCCCCGAACTTCCTCTCCGGAACCCCTCTGGACCGGCTGGGCCACCGGCGCACCGACGAGGCCTGGCTGTCCGGCTGCCGGCAGGGCGGCCGGTTCCTGCCGGTCTGGCGCCACCGCAACCTGGTGCTTGGCGCCGAGCCCCTCACGCCCGCCGCGCTGCCGTGGGAAGAACTCGCGGCAAAGGTCAGGGTGGACGAGGTGATCCTGCTGGGGGAGAAAGACGGTGCCCTGTGGTTCGCCGCCGGCATCGATACCTCTGCCGAGCCGGGGCTGGAGGGGGAGTTCGCCGAGATCCGCGCGATCGGGCATCGCCTGTCGGCGGAGGACGCCGCCGTGCTGGCCTATGCCCGGGGCATGGTCATCTGGCACCAGCGGCACCGGTACTGCGGTCGCTGCGGCTGCCCGACGGTGATAACGGAAGCGGGCCACGCCCGGACCTGCAGCGGGTGCGAAGCCAAGCACTTTCCCCGGGTGGACCCCGCCATCATCGTCCTGGTGGCCGACGAGGACCGCTGCCTGCTGGGCCGGCAGCCCAGCTGGCCTCCGGGACGCTATTCCACCATCGCGGGCTTCGTCGAGCCGGGCGAAAGCCTGGAAGACGCCGTCGCCCGGGAAGTCGACGAAGAAACGGGCGTGGCGGTCACCGCGGTGGAGTACCACAGTTCCCAGCCCTGGCCGTTTCCTTCCTCCCTCATGCTGGGATTCATCGCCCGTCCGACCAGCGACAACATCGATCTGAAGGACGGGGAACTGGAAGATGCGGTCTGGGCGACCCGGGAAGACATCATCGCCGGCCGTGTCCTGCTGCCGCCCCGGGATTCCATCGCCTATCGCCTCGTACAGCAGTGGTTCGACGCCAGCGGCGAACACGAGCTCGAGCGGGAGGTCCGATCCGGCACATGGATCCCCAGGCCGGAGAGCTGAGGCCGGTGAGGACGCCACGACCGCGGCGCCGGAGGCGTGCCTGATGTGCCTGCTGGTTCTGGCCTGGCAGAGCCGACCCGGGTTCAGCGTGATCCTGGCAGGCAACCGGGACGAGTTTCACGACCGGCCCGCCGCCAGCGCGGACTGGTGGGACGACAGCCCCGGTGTGCTGGGCGGCCGCGACCTGCGGGCCGGCGGCACCTGGCTTGCGGTCAGCCGGGCCGGGCGGTGGGCGGTCGTTACCAACTACCGGGAGCCCATGGAGGAAGGCCGTGGTCCCCGGTCCCGGGGAGAGCTGGTCGCCGGTTTCGTCGCAGGCGATACGCCCCCGCGGACGTTCGCCGGAGCCGTCGCAGACCGGGGTGACGACTACGGGGGCTTCAACCTCCTGCTGGGCGACACGGCCGAGGCGGTCTACGTGTCCAACCGGGGCCGGGGTCCCGAGACCCTGGCACCCGGCATGTACGGCCTTTCCAATCACCTGCTGGACACGCCCTGGCCGAAGCTCACCCGGGTCCGGGAGAGATTCAGGGCACGGCTCACCGGGGAGCCGGATCCGGCGGGCCTGCTGGAAATACTCGCCGATCCCTCGCCCGCTCCTGACCGCGACCTGCCGCAAACCGGCCTAGAGCTCCAGTGGGAGCGACTGCTTTCCGCCCCGTTTATTCGCAGCCCGCTGTACGGGACCCGCTGCAGCACGGTCCTCCGACTGCATACCTCGGGGGACGCGGATTTCACCGAGCGTCGCTTCGACAGCGACGGCCGCCCGACGGGAGAATCCCGGTTTGAATTCACCACCTCGCCGGAGCGAGATCCTTGAAACCCAAGACCGAGCGATACGGCGCCTGGAAATCGCCCCTGTCCGCCGAGGCGGTGGCCACGTCGGCGACGCGGATGTATCAGCCCCGGCGCAGCGGCGAGACCTTCTGGTGGGTGGAAACCCGGCCCGCCGAAGGCGGCCGGACGGTGCTGGTCAGGCAGGACCGGGGCCGTCGACGGGACCTGAACCCCGCGCCCCTCAGCGTCCGTAGCCGGGTCCACGAGTACGGCGGCGGGGCCTGGTGCACCGATGGCGACCAGGCCTGGTTCGTCAACGACGAGGACCAGGTCATCTGGCACCTGGGCGCTGACGGCCACTGCCGGCCGCTGACCCAGGCAGACCAGCGGCGCTACGCCGACCTGGTCAGGGATCCGGTCCGACCCCGGCTGCTGGCCGTTTGCGAGGACCACTCCGGCGACGGCGAGCCGGAAAACAGCCTGGTGGCCATCAGCGACGACGGCCGGGTGGAGAGCCTGGTCAGCGGCAGCGACTTCTATTCGAATCCCCGGCTGGACCCCCGCGGGGAGCATCTGGCCTGGCTGTCCTGGAATCATCCTCGCCTGCCCTGGGACGGGAACGGGCTGTGGGTGGCCCCGCTGGACGCCGGTGGGCGACCCGGCCCCGCCCGTCAGATCGCCGGGGCCGACCGGGTGTCGGTATTCCAGCCGGACTGGCTGCCCGACGGCCGACTGGGCTTCGTCGCGGATCCCGACGGGTGGTGGAACCACTTCACCTGGGACGGGGCGCAGGTGTCCCGTCTCACCCGGATGCAGGCAGAGGCCGGCCTTCCCCAGTGGGTGTTCGGACAGTCCACCTGGGGCCCCGTGGCCGGCGGTGTCCTGGCCGCCGTGACCCTGGACGGCACCTGGGACCTCCTGCTCGCGGGGCAGGGCCTGCCTGCGCGAATCAGCTGGAACCCGGGCGCCTTCGAGCACCTGGCGACCGACGGCAGGGAGGCGGTGGTGCTTGGCGGGGCGCCGGATCGGCCAACCGCCATCTATGCCCTGGACGTCCCGGGCTTCAGGCCCCGGCTGATCGCCGAGAGCGGCCCGCTTCCCCTGGACCCCCTCTGGATCTCGATCCCGGAGCCAATCACCTTCCCGAGCGGAGGGGACGAAGCCCACGCGCTTTTCTACCCGCCCTGCAACCCCATGTACCGGGGCCCGGAGAACGCGGCCCCGCCGGTCATCGTGAAATGTCACGGGGGTCCCACCGGCGCCACGTCCACCGCATTCGACCCCAAGATCCAGTTCTGGACCAGCCGCGGGTTTGCCGTGCTGGACGTCAACTACCGCGGAAGCACGGGTTACGGGCGGCGCTACCGGGAAAGCCTCTACGGCCGCTGGGGCTTGGTGGACGTGGAAGACTGCGTGGCCGCCGTCTCGCGGCTGGCCCGGGAAGGGCGGGTCGATCCCCGCGCAGCGCTCATCAGCGGGGGCAGCGCCGGCGGCTACACGGTCCTTTGCGCCCTGGCCTTCACCAGCGCCTTCCGCGCCGGCACGAGCTACTACGGCATCGGGGACCTGGAGGCCATGTTCGCCACCACCCACAAGTTCGAGGCCCATTACGATCACTGGCTGGTGGGCCCGCTCGACGACGCCCGGACGCGAGAGACCATGGCGGCGCGCTCTCCACTGCGCCATGCCGACGAGATAAGTTGTCCCGTGCTTTTCCTGCAGGGCGGCAAGGACCGGGTCGTCCCACCGGAGCAAAGCCGCGCGATGCACCGGGCCCTGAAGGACGCGGGGATCCCGACGGCTTACCTGGAATTCCCCGAGGAAGGGCACGGCTTCCGCCGGGGCGAGAACATCACCCGGGCCCTGGAAGCGGAACTGGTCTTTTATGGCCGCCTGCTGGGATTCCGCCCGCCCGGTCCACTGCCCACGCTGCACATGGACAACGCGGATGCCCTTTAGTCCTCCGCGGCGCCGAGGACACCTCCCAGCCAGCGCCGGATATCCTCGATCTCCTCGGGGCAAACCGCGTGGGGCATGGGGTAGCTCTTGAAGGTTACGTCGTAGCCCCGCTGGTCCAGGAAGCGACTCGTGGTTTCGCCCGCGACCGGGGGCACGACCGGGTCCAGGCTGCCGTGGGCCAGGAACAGTGGCGTGCCGCGGTTGGCCTCCGCGGCTTCCGCATCGAACGCCTCCCGCAGGGGCAGATAGGTGGAAAGGCCGATGATGCCGGCCAGGGCCTCGGGGTAGCGCAGGCCGGCGAAAAGGGCGATGGCGCCGCCCTGGGAAAATCCGGCCAGGACGATGCGGGACACCGGGATGCCCCGGGCGACCTCGCGACCGATGAGCGCCTCCACGGCCTCCGCGCTGTGCCGGATGCCCGCAGCGTCCTGGGGCGCGCCGGGCTGCAGATCCACGATGTCGTACCAGGCCCGCATGGCCATTCCGGCGTTGATGGTCACGGGACGGACCGGCGCGTGGGGGAAGACGTAGCGCACCTCGGGCCCGCCCGGGAGCCTGAGCTGCGGGACGATGGGATCGAAATCGTAGCCGTCGGCGCCGAGACCGTGCAGCCAGATCACGCTGGCTTCCGGATGCGGAGCCGTTTCCCGTTCAACGGTTTCAAGTTCGACGGACATGGCGGCACTTCCCTCGACAGGCCGGACAGCAGGGGCGCGCAGTGTATCCGCCGCGGCCGGGGGCGACGAGGGTTGACTCCAGATGCGCATTCTTGCTGTATAATGCGCATTTTTAAGAACGAAACCGTCCATGCCCACCCAGGCCGCCCAGCAACAGGCCCGCCGCAAGGCCATACTCAAGCTCCTCCGCCAGCACCGGGTCAGTCGCCAGGAGGAACTGGTCCGGCTGCTGGAGGACGCAGGCTTCCCGGCCACCCAGTCCAGCGTCAGCCGCGACCTGCGGGACCTGGGCGTGGCCAAGGTGGGCGAACGCTACGTGGCGCCGCCGGCCACCGCGCCGGCGGAAGCCGGCTTCCGGCCCCTGGCCGGCTTCGTGGCAGGCTGGTCCGCCGCCGGTCCGCACCTGACCGTGATCCGCACCGCCACCGGCGCGGCCCAGAGCGTCGCCGTGGCCCTTGACGAGGCCGGCTGGCAGGAAGTGGTAGGCACCATCTCCGGCGACGACACGATTTTCGTGGCCACCGCCTCCGCCCGCGCCCAGCAGGTCCTGCTGAACCGTCTCAACCAGACATTCCCGAGGTAATTACCATGTCGACGACCTCCCCCTCGGACAAGGGTCCCGTCCTGCTCGCCTTCTCAGGCGGCCTGGACACGTCCTTCTGCGTGGCCTGGCTGAAGGAAACCCTGGGCCGCGAGGTCATCACGGTCACCGCTGACACCGGCGGGGACGTGGATCCGGCAGCGCTGGAAGCGCGGGCGCTGGCCCTGGGCGCCAGCCGGCACATCACCGTGGACGCCCGGCGGCAGTTCTTCGACGAGGTCATCCAATTCCTCATCTTCGGGAACGTGCGCCGCGGCCAGCTCTACCCCCTGTGCGTCGGCGCCGAGCGGGGCCTGCAGGCCAAGGTGTGTGCCCAGCAGGCGGCGGCCACCGGCGCCGGCGTCGTCGCCCACGGCAGCACCGCGGCGGGCAATGACCAGGTGCGCTTCGAAGTCGCGCTGCGCACCCTCGAGCCGGGCCTTGACGTGCTGGCGCCGGTGCGGGACCACGGCTGGCAGCGGGAGGACCAGGTGGCCTGGCTGCAGGATCGGGGCCTGTCGGTGCCGCCAGGGGGCGGCGCCTACTCCATCAACCGGGGCCTGTGGGGCACCACCATCGGCGGGCGTGAAACCCTGGATTCGGCCGAGTCCGTTCCCGAGTCGGCGTGGGTGACGACTCGCGGGGCCTTCGACGAACCCAGGCCCGCGGCCAGGCACACCCTGTCGTTCCGACGCGGCGTCCCGGTGGCCCTGGACGGCCAGGCCCTGGATCCCGTCGCCCTCATCGAGAAGCTCGAGGCCGTGGCGGGTCCCTACGGCATCGGCCGCGGCATCCACCTCGGGGACACCATCCTGGGCACCAAGGGCCGGGTGGCTTTCGAGGCGCCCGCCGCCGAAGTCCTGATCAGCGCCCACCGGGAACTGGAGAAGCTCACTCTCACCGGCACGCAGATCCGCGTGAAAGAGTCCCTGGCCCTCACCTACGGCGACCTGGTTCACGAGGGGCTGCACCTCGAGCCCGCCTGCCGGGATATCGAGGCACTGCTGACATCTTCCCAGGCCCGCGTGACCGGAGAGGTCAAGCTGCTGCTGCGGCCCGGCAGCCTGTTCGTGGAGGGTGTCACCTCGCCCCATTCCCTGCTGGCGGCCACGAGGGGCAAATACGGAGAGGCCGCGGGTGAGTGGTCCGCCGCTGACGCACTGGGGCTTTCGCGCATGAAGGCCATGCCGGGTGTGCTGCACACTCGGGCGGAGGGAGGCTAGTCATGCGTTCGCTGGTGGTCGACAAGATTGCTTCCGTGGCCCAGAGCTGCAGGCTGGGCCGGGAAGTCCGCATCTCCGGGGACATTCCCTGCGAGGAGGGCGTCGTCATCGCGGTGGAGGTGCTTTCCACCAAGGCAACGTACAACCAGATCGAGCTGACCTCGGGCCGCATGGCCCAGGTGAAGCGCGGCGATATCGTCATCGGCGCCCTGGGCCACCGCCATGCGCTGTTCGGCTACTCCGGCTATCTGCCGAAGCAGCTGGCGCCGGGAGACACCGTCAACCTTCTGAATCTCGGCGGCGTCATGGGCATCTGCGACTCGGTCAACCCCGATCGCGGCCAGCCCTTCGAGTGCCGGGTGCTGGGCACCGTCCTGCATTTTCCTTACCTGGGCGAACGCATCGGAACCCCGGCCCGGGTCGGCAACCTGCCCCTCGAGGCCCAGCCAGACCTCGATACCCGGGGCGTGCCGGTCGTCGCGCTTGCGGGCACCTGCATGGACGCGGGCAAGACGGCGGCCGCCTGCGCCATCATCAGCCGATTTTGTCACTACGGATACCAGGTCGCCGCCTTCAAGGCCACGGGCGTCTCCCTGCGCCGGGACATCCTGGCCATGGAGGACGCCGGGGCCCGGGCCACCGCCATCTTCACCGACTTCGGCATCGTCACCACGGGGCCGTCCAACGGCCCGGCCCTGACCCGCACCATGATCAACCGGATGGCGGAGGCCAGGCCGGACGCCATCATTTTCGAACTGGGCGACGGCATCATGGGCGCCTACGGGGTGGAGGCCATCCTGAAGGATCCGCAGATCCGCGAGGCCCTCTCGGCGGTGGTGCTGTGCGCCAACGACCCGGTGGGCGCCTACGGTGGCGTCACCCTGCTCAGGCAGCAGTTCGACATAGAGCCGGCGGTGGTTACCGGCCGGGCCACCGACAACCAGGTGGGGGTAGACATTGTGAGGGACCGGATGGGCGTGCCTGCTTTCAACGCCCTTACCCAGGAAGCGGAGCTCGGCGAGCATCTCCGCGGCGTCATCTTCGGCGCCGAGGCGGGATCTTGAGCGGCGCCCTGCCGGTCGCGGTCCTGGGCGGCACCGGCTACGTGGCCGGGGAAATGCTGCGGCTCATCGCCGGGCACCCGCGGTTCGTCCTGGCCGCCGGGTCCTCCGAGAGCCGCGCCGGCCAGCCCGTCGCCGACACCTTCCCGGGCCTGGCCCTGGCCATGGCCGGTGAGCGCTTTTGCGACGAAGCCGCGCTGGCCTCGTCGGTTCGGGAAGGCCGGGTGCGGGGCCTGTTCTGCGCCGCACCCCACGGGGCGGCCGCCCGCCGTATCGACGCCTGCATCGCTGCCGCGGCAGCAGCCGGCCAGGCGCTGACCGTGGTCGACGCCTCGGCGGATTTCCGGTTCCGCGACCCCGCCGCCTACGAGGCCGTCTACGGCCACCCCCACCCTGTCCCCAACCGGCTGGAGGAGTTTCTCTGCGCCGTCCCGGAGCACCTGGCCGGCACACCCGCCGCCCACGCGGCCCACCCCGGCTGCTTCGTGACCTCCGTGCTGCTGGCCATCGTGCCGCTGCTCAAGGCGGGCGTGGCCGAGCCCGAGTTCTTCGTCTCCTCGGTCACCGGCAGCACCGGGGCAGGGCGGACGCTTCGCGAGACCACCCATCACCCGGAGAGGCACGCGAACATGTTCGCTTACCAGCCCCTGGTGCACCGCCACCGCCCCGAGATCGAGGCGCTGGCCGCCGAGGCCGCCGGGGCCTGCGCCGTGCGTTTCGTGCCCCACTCCGGGCCCTGGACCCGGGGCATCCACACCACCGTCCAGGGCCGGCTGGCCCCCGGCGCGAGCCCCGGCGACGTGGCGGTGGCCCTGGCCGCGGCCTACGAGACCGCTACCTTCGTGGAGGTCTGCCCTGGCCCGCCGCGGCTGAAGGACGTCACCGGCTCTAACCGGGCGCGGCTTGCCGCCGCGTCCGACGGCGAGGGGTTCGTGGTCACCTGCGTCCTGGACAACCTGGTCAAGGGTGCCGCGGGCGGCGCCCTGCAGTGGATGAACCGCCTCCTGGGTCTGCCGGACGACTGCGGCCTCCGGGCGCCGGGCCCGGCCTGGACGTGAGCGCGATGCAGGACACCATGTCCGCCCGGGAGCAGGCCTGGAGCCTGCCGGTTTACGCCCAGCTCGACCTGGAGCCGGTCGAGGGAGAAGGGGCCTGGCTGCTCACCGCCGACGGCCGGCGGGTGCTCGATTTCTACGGGGGCCACGCCGTGGCCTCCCTGGGTTACGGGCATCCCCGGCTGGTGGAGGCCATCTGCGAGCAGGCGCGGACGCTCAGTTTCCAGAGCAATCTACTGCCCCTGGGCCTGCGCGCCTCCGCCTGCGAGGCCCTGGCCAGGTTCGCGCCGCCCCGCCTGGACCGGGTGTTCCTGGTCAACAGCGGCGCCGAAGCCAACGAGAACGCCCTCAAGATCGCCTGCGCCATAACCGGGCGCCGGCGCGTGGTCGCGGCCGAGGGCGCGTTCCACGGCCGCAGCGCCGCCGCCGCAGCCGCGACCTGGGGCAACGACCGCTGGTATGGATTCCCGCACCGCCCCATGGAGGTCACGTTCGTGCCCCGGGACGATCCCGCGGCCCTTGTCCGCGCCGTGGACGAAGACACCGCCGCGGTGATCGTGGAGCCCGTGCAGGGGGTCGCCGGCGCCGTGGACCTTCCGCCGGAGTTCCTCTCCGCGGCCCGGGACGCGACCCGGGACGCCGGGACGCTGCTCGTCTTCGACGAGGTCCAGTGCGGCATGGGACGCACGGGCCGGCCCTTCGCCGCAGACCATTTCGGCATCACCCCGGACCTTCTGACCACCGCCAAGGGCCTGGCGGGAGGCTTTCCCGCCGGCGCGGTCATCACCACCGACGGGGTTGCCGAAAAGCTCCGGCCCGGTGACCTCGGCACGACCTTCGGCGGGGGCCCCATGGCCTGCGCCGCCATCCGCACGGTGATCGAGGTCATCCACGCCGAGGGACTGCTGGAACGGGTCCGGGAGCTCTCAGAGACCATCCGCAACACCTGCGTCACCGGCCCGGTGGAGCGAATCCAGGGCGCAGGGTTCCTGCTGGGCCTGGTATGCACCAGGCCGGCCCGGGAGATCCAGCGTGAACTCCTGGCCCGGGACATTCTTGCGGGCACCAGCGCCGACCCCCGGGTCCTGCGCCTGCTGCCCCCTCTCATACTCGAACACGATCACGTGGCCCGCCTGGCGGCGGCCCTTGAGGAGATTGAACCGTGAAGCGCTTTATCGACCTGGCCGAACTCAGCTCCGACGAAGTGAGCGCCCTCCTGGAACTGGCGGATCACCTGGACCGGAACCCCCAGCCCCAGGCCCTCAGCGGCAAGGTGCTGGGCATGCTTTTCCTGAATCCTTCCCTGCGAACCGTGGCCTCGTTCCAGGCGGCCATGGGCCGCCTGGGCGGCACCTCGTTCGTGATCACTCCGGGGGCCGCCACCTGGAAGCTCGAGACCCGGGACGGAATCGTCATGGACGGGGAAGCCGCCGAGCACATCCGGGAAGCGGTGCCCGTGCTGGCGGGCTACTCCGACGTGCTCGGCATCCGCGCCTTCGGCGGTGGTATCGACCTGGACGCCGACGTGGAGGAGCGCAAGTTCATGGAGATGGCCGGGCTGTGCCCGGTTCCCCTGATCAACCTGGAATCCGCCGTAAACCACCCGTGCCAGGCGCTCGGGGACTGGAAAACCATGGACGACCTGAACATCCCGGCCAGCGGGGGCAAGTTCGTCCTGTCCTGGGCGAACCATCCGTCGCCGCTGCCCCTGGCCGTGCCCTCGGCGGTGGTGCACATGGCCGCTATGCGGGGGATGGACGTGACGGTGCTCCGGCCCGAAGGCTACGAGCTCCCGGAATCCATTATGGCCGGCGCCCGGGCGGCGGCCGAGGCGTCGGGCGGATCCTTGAGGGAAAGCCAAGATCCCCGGGAAGCGACCGAAGGCGCCCACGTGATCTACGCAAAGAGCTGGGCCTCGACGCGTTACTATGGCCGGCCGGGCGACGACCGGACGATGCGCGCCAGCCTCGAGGACTGGATGGTCCGGGAGAGCTGGTTCGACTCCGCCCAGGACGACGCGGTCTTCATGCACTGCCTGCCCGTGCGCCGCAACGTAGTCGTGGCCGACGAGGTCCTGGACGGCCCCCGCAGCCGGGTTCTGCCCCAGGCGCGCAACAGGATGACGGTTCAGATGGCGGTCCTGCATCGCCTGCTCAGGGGAAACTAGTTCATGACCATGATCCACAACCGCGGCGAACGGGCCATCGCGGTCACCGCGCTCAAGGCCGCGCTGCCTTACATCCGGATGTTCAAGCGCAAGGTGTTCGTGGTGAAGGCCGGCGGCGCGGTCTTCGCGGACGAGGAGTCCACCATGCACCTGGTGGAGCAGCTCGGCATCCTCCACGAGGTCGGCATTCACACGGTGCTCGTCCACGGCGGCGGACCCCAGTCCACGGAACTGGCCAGGGCCCTGGACGTGCCCGCCCAGTTCGTCGAGGGACGGCGGGTGACGGATGAAGGCTCCCTGCAGGTCGCCACCATGGTGCTCAACGGCATCGTCAATACGCGCATCCTGGCGGCCGCCCGGGACGTGAGCCTGCCGGCGGTGGGCATGAGCGGGGTGGACGCGGGCCTCATCCAGGCGCACAAGCGCCCGCCGGTGGCGATCTCCGGCGTGGAGTCCGGGCCCGTGGATTTCGGCTTCGTCGGTGACATCGACGCGGTGGACAGCGGCGTGCTGAGGCGGCAGCTGGACGCAGGCTTTCTGCCGGTCATCAGCCCCCTTTCGGCGGACTCTTCGGGCCGTCTGCTGAACATCAACGCCGACACGGTTGCCGCCGCTATCGCCGCGGCGCTGAAGGCGGAGAAACTGATCCTCGTCACCGGCGCCCCGGGCATCCTCGAGGACCCGGCGGACCCGCGCAGCCTGGTCTCCTACCTGGACCTGGCCGGGCTGGAACGCATGCGGGGCGAGGGCATGCTGGCGGCGGGCATGAAACCCAAGGCCGACGCCATCAACCTGGCCATACGGGGCGGCGTACCGAGGGTCCACGTCATCTCCTACGAGGTGCCCGACAGCCTGCTCCTGGAGGTCTTCACCAACGAGGGCACAGGCACCCTGGTGGTGGAGGACACGGGCAGCCTCACGCCCGCGGAGCAGGCCGTCGAGACTCCCGGGCGGGCGGCCAGGGAGCGTTCGTCGTGAGCCGCATGTGGGACAAGGGGGAGCCCCTCGACGCCCAGGTGCTGACCTACACGGCGGGAGAAGACCACCACCTGGACAACCGGCTGGTGGCCCACGACGTGCGCGCCTCCATCGCCCACGCCGCCATGCTGCAGTCCCGGGGCCTCATCAGCGAAGCGCACCTGGCGCAGATCCGGGAAGGGCTGGAGGACCTGGTCGCGGCCCACGACCGCGGCGAGTGGACCATCGGCCTGCAGGAAGAGGACGTCCATAACGCCCTGGAGCACCGACTGTCGCTGCGCTACCCGGAGGCCGGGGCCCGTCTCCACCTGGGCCGCTCCCGGAACGACCAGGTCCTGACGGCGCTGAGGCTCTACCTGAAGGACACGTGCCAGCGCCTGCATGACGGCGCCATCGCCGTGGCGGAGGCCCTGGACGGCCTGGCCGAGCGGGAGGCCGACACGCCCCTGCCCGGCTACACCCACCTTCAGCCGGCCATGCCGAGCTCCGTCCCGCTGTGGGCCGGCGGCTACGCCACCGAAGTCCGGGACAACGCCGCCGGCCTGCTGGCCGCCCGCCGCAGAGCCGACCTGAACCCCCTGGGCTCTGCGGCGGGATACGGTGTGCCTGTCCTCCCCATCGACCGGGAGCACACCCGTGCCGGTCTGGGTTTCGCCGCCAACCACGAGCCGGTTACTGCGGTCCAGCTGTCCCGCGGCAAGGCGGAATCCCAGGTCATCTTCGAGATTCACCTGCTGATGCAGGACCTGGGGCGGATGGCGGCGGACCTCATCCTGTTCTGCAGCCAGGAGTTCAGCTACGTCGCGCTTCCGGCATCCATGACCACCGGCTCGTCCATCATGCCGCAGAAACGCAACCCGGACGTGTTCGAGCTCATCCGGGCCCGGGCCGCCACCACCATGGGCTGCCTGACCGAAGCCCTGGCCGTGCCCATGAAGCTCACGTCGGGCTACCACCGGGACCTTCAGCTTCTGAAGGCACCGCTGTTCCGCGCCATCGACCTGGCCGAGGGGACCCTGTCGGTGCTGGCGTATGCCCTGCCGGAAGTCCGTTTCATCCGCGAGAACATCCGCATGGAGCAGGACCTCTACGCCACGGAGGCCGCCTATCGGATGGTCGTGGACGAAGACGTGCCGTTCCGGGAAGCCTACCGCCGCATCGGCGAGCGCATCCGTTCCCGGCGCGGCGGCGGGAAGTCGTGAGCTGCTGGCACCATCCGCCGACTCTGGACGAGCTCGTGGCCATGTCGGCAAACACCATGGTGGAGCACCTGGATATCCGCTTCACCGACGTGGGACCCGCCAGCATCACGGCCACCATGCCGGTGGACGCCCGCACCCATACGCCCTTCGGCCACCTCCACGGCGGCGCCTCCGTCGTGCTGGCCGAAACCCTGGGCAGCGTGGCCGCCAACCACTGCCTGGACACGCGCAGCTACTACGCGGCGGGCTTGGAAATCAACGCCAACCACGTCCGCACCGTCGCCACGGGCAGGGTCACCGGCGTCGTCACGCCCGTCCACGTGGGACGGAGCACCCAGGTCTGGGAGACCCGGATCAGCGACGAACAGGACCGCCTGGTCTGCGTGTCCCGGCTTACCGTGGCCGTCCTTCGCCGGCCCCGCGAATGACCGCCGGCGAGGTGCCTCCACGGGACGCCTGGTACGGCCCGGCGCACTGGGACGCCCTGTACCGGGCGGGCCGGAAGCCCTGGGATCCCGGCGGCGTTCCCGCCCGGCTGGACCAGTGGCTCAGCCGCCAGGCGGCGCCCGGTCGGGCGCTGGTACCGGGCTGCGGGTCGGCCTGGGAGGCCGGCAGGCTGGCCGAGGCCGGCTGGGACGTCGCGGCCGTCGACTTCAGCGGCGAGGCCGTTGCCGAGGCGCGGCGAATCCTGGGGAAACGCGCCCACCTGGTGAAGCTTGCGGACTTCTTCGCGTTGCCGGCGGACGGCGGCTACGACCTGGTCTACGAGCGGGCGTTTCTTTGCGCTCTGCCGCCGTCACTTCGGAGCGCCTGGCGCGACAAGCTCCTGGAGGTCATGGCCCCCGGCGGGGTCCTGGCCGGGTTCTTCCTCCTCGGCCCGACCGGACACGGGGGACCCCCGTTCCCCGTGCCGGAGCACGAGCTGGACGGGCTGCTGCAGGAGAGTTTCCGGCGAATGGAAGATGCTCCGACGGAAGCGTCGGCGCCGGTGTTTTCCGGCAGGGAACGGTGGCAGGTCTGGGCGCTGCAGGACGCTATACTCCCGTAGCCCGGGGGAGCCGTGACGAATGATCCGCCTTGTATCCATCCTGGTTCTGACGCTCGCTGTGTGCGCCTGTGGCGTCCGGGGCCCGCTGTACCTGCCGGAAACGGAAGCCGGTCCCCCGGAAGCCGCCGCGGGGAACGGCGACCCTGGCCAGGAGGACGCCGAGGACAGGAAGGAACCTTGAGCCCGGCTTTGAGCTATATCGACGGCGCCCTGTGCGTCGACGGGGTTCCGCTGGAGGCCATCGCCGGACGGTTCGGCACGCCCTGCTACGTCTACTCCCGGGCCGACCTCCTGGCGCGATACCAGGCCTATGTAGACGCCTTTGCCGGGCATCGGGCCAGGATCTGCTATGCGGTCAAGGCCAACGGCAACCTGGCCGTGCTCGGCGCCCTCGCGGATGCCGGCGCGGGCTTCGACATTGTTTCCCGGGGAGAGCTGGAACGGGTCCTGGCCGCCGGGGGCCACCCTGACGGTATCGTGTTCTCCGGTGCCGCGAAGCTGACGCACGAGCTGGAACGCGCCCTGGAGGCGGGGGTGCGCTGCTTCAACGTGGAGTCCGCAGCCGAACTCGAGCTGCTGTCGGAGCTGGCGGCCCGGCGGGGCCGGACGGCGCCGGTGGCGCTGCGGGTCAATCCCGACGTGGAGGCCGGCGGTCACCCCCACATCTCCACGGGCCGCAGGGACCACAAGTTCGGCATCTCCATGGACGAAGCCGGCGCGGCGGCCGAGCGGGCGATGGGCCTTCCCGGTATCCGCCTGACCGGCCTGGCGTGCCACATCGGTTCCCAGATGACCGACCTGTCACCGTTGTCGACGGCGCTGCAACAGCTGGCGCAGCTGGCGCGCGAACTGGCCGGGTCCGGGGCGGCCCTGACCCACCTGGACGCCGGCGGCGGCCTGGGCATCGACCACGACGGACTGACAGCACCCCCGCCCGCCGAGTACGCACGGGTTGTCGTCGAGGCGCTGTCGGCTTCCGGGCTGGAGATCGTGGTGGAGCCGGGACGCTCCATCGCGGGGCCGGCCGGGCTGCTGCTCACCCGGGTTGCCTACGTGAAGGACAGCCACCAGCGGCGTTTCGCCCTGGTGGACGGGGCCATGAACGACCTGCTCCGTCCTGCGCTATACGGGGCTCGCCATCCCATTCTGCCGGTCCGCGAGGCCCCGCCCGCGGGTTCCGTGGACGTGGTCGGCCCGGTCTGCGAGACCGGCGATTTCCTGGGGCGGGAGCGCCCCCTGGCAGTCGGGTCCGGGGATCTGCTGGCCGTGGCCGACGCCGGGGCCTACGGTTTCGTCATGAGTTCGAACTACAACGCCCGTCCCCGTGCCGCAGAGGTGATGGTGGCCCACGGTGAGGCCCGGCTGGTCCGCCGCCGGGAGACCGTCGAAGATCTCTGGCAGGGCGAGGCGCGCTTCGAGGAGGCGCGGCCGTGAGCAAGAAACCCGTCGTCCTCGTGGACGGCTCGTCCTACCTGTACCGGGCCTTCCATGCCCTTCCGCCGCTGTCCAACGCCGCCGGCGAACCCACAGGCGCCATCTACGGCGTCGTCAACATGCTTCACAAGCTCCTGGATGAGTACGAGCCGGAACAGGTGGCCGTGGTGTTCGACGCCAGGGGCAAGACCTTCCGTGACGAGCTCTACGAGGAATACAAGGCCAACCGGCCGCCCATGCCCGACGAGCTCAGGGACCAGGTCGATCCGCTGCTGGACATCATCGACGCCATGGGTCTGCCGCTGCTGCGCGTCCCCGGGGTGGAGGCGGATGACGTCATCGGCACCCTGGTCAGGCAGGCGGAGTCCCGCGGCCTGCCTGCCCTGGTGTCCACAGGCGACAAGGACATGGCTCAGCTGGTCTCCGACGACGTCACCCTGGTCAACACCATGACCGGCTCCGTGATGACGCCAGAATCGGTCCGGGAGAAGTTCGGCGTGGGCCCGGATCGCATCACGGACTGGCTGGCGCTGGTGGGGGACACCTCCGACAACATCCCCGGGATACCCAAGTGCGGCCCGAAGACCGCCGCCAAGTGGCTCAACCAGTTCGGCGATCTCGACAGCCTCAAGGCGCAGGCCGACGACGTCGGCGGAAAGGCGGGCGAGAATCTGCGCGCCCATCTCGAGCAGCTGGACCTGTCCCGGGAGCTGGCCACCATCCGCTGTGACGTGGACCTGGACGTGGGCATCGAGGACCTGGGACGCAGGGAGCCCGACGCGGACCGGCTTCGGAAGCTTTACACCCGGTGCGAGTTCGGCACGCTGCTGAAAAAGCTCCCCGGGGATGACCACGAGACCGGGGAAGTGCCCGCCGCCGTCGAGGCGGATTACGACATCATCACGGACCGTGCGAGCCTGGACGCCTGGCTCGACCGGCTGCAGAAGGCGCCCGCGTTCGCCTTCGACACGGAAACCGACAGTCTGGATTACATGCGCGCCCGGGTCGTTGGCGTGTCTTTCGCCGACGCGCCGGGACGGGCGGCTTACGTCCCCCTGGCCCATGGCTACGCCGGGGCGCCGGACCAGCTGGACCGGGACGAGGTCCTGGCCGCCCTGGGACCGCTGCTGGAGGACCCGGAGCGGGCGAAGGTTGGCCATCACCTGAAGTTTGACGCTCACGTGCTGGCGAACCACGGCCTTCGCCTGGCGGGAATCCACTACGACACCATGCTTGAGTCTTATGTCCTGGACTCCACCGCCACCCGGCACGACATGGACTCCGTGGCGAAGAAGTACCTGGGCTACGAGACGGTCAAGTACGAGGACGTGGCCGGCAAGGGCGCAAAACAGATCACCTTCGACCAGGTCCCGGTCGAGCAGGCGGGGCCTTATGCAGCGGAGGACGCGGATATCACCCTGCGCCTGCACGAGACCCTCTGGCCCCGGCTGGAAGCCGTCCCGTCGCTGCTGCGTATCTACGAGGACCTCGAGCGGCCCCTGGTGCCAATCCTGTTCGGCATGGAACGGCGCGGCGTGCTCATCGACCGGAGCCTCCTGAACCGCCAGAGTCGCGAGCTGGAAAAGGGCATGGCAGCGGTGGAAACCCGGGCCTTCGAAGCCGCGGGCGGACCTTTCAACCTGGGATCCTCCAAGCAGCTCCAGGAGATCCTTTTCGAGCGCCTGGCCCTTCCCGTGGTCAGGAAGACCCCCGGCGGCAAGCCCTCAACGGCGGAGGACGTTCTCGAGGAGCTGGTGACGCAGCACGAACTGCCGAGGCTGGTGCTGGAGTACCGGGGCCTGGCCAAGCTCAAGTCCACCTACACGGACAAGCTGCCGGAGATGGCGGATGACGCCGGACGCCTCCACACCTCCTACCACCAGGCGGTGGCGGCGACGGGGCGCCTGTCATCGTCGGATCCCAACCTCCAGAACATCCCGGTGCGGACGCCGGAGGGCCGGCGCATCCGGCAGGCCTTCGTGGCGCCGCCCGGCCACGTCCTGGTGGCCGCGGACTACTCCCAGATCGAGCTTCGCATCATGGCCCACCTTTCCGGCGACGAGGGCCTGCGCAAAGCGTTCCGCGAGGACCGGGACATCCACCGGGCCACCGCCGCGGAAGTCATGGGCGTCCCGGAGGGCAAGGTCACCGCAGAACAGCGGCGCTCCGCCAAGGCCGTGAATTTCGGGCTCATCTACGGCATGTCCGCCTTCGGCCTGGCCCGCCAGCTGGGCATCGACCGGAGCGCGGCCCAGGAATACGTGGACCTGTATTTCCAGCGCTACCCCGGTGTGAAGGCCTACATGGACGAAACCCGCGAGCGTGCCCGCAGGGAGGGCTACGTCGAGACGGTGTTCGGCCGGCGGCTGTACCTGCCCGAGATCAAGTCCCGCAACGCCCAGCGCCGGCAGTATGCAGAACGCAGCGCCATCAACGCCCCCATGCAGGGCACCGCCGCGGACATCATCAAGCGGGCCATGATCCAGGTGGACCGGTGGCTGGCCGAAACCGCCACGGACACCCGGCTCATCATGCAGGTCCACGACGAACTCGTGCTGGAAGTGCCCGAGGGCGAGCTGGACACGGTGATGCCGCGGATCGTCGAGCTCATGGCCTCCGCGGCGGAACTGAGCGTTCCGCTGAAGGTGGACGCCCGGGCCGGCGCCAACTGGGACGAGGCCCACTAAGCGCGGGCCGAGATCCCGTGGCCAACCCGGGAACTTTGCCGCCTGCCCCGGGTCCGATTTCCCGAGCGCCATCACGACGCTCGCCCGCGGTCCTCCCTGAGCGGGCAAGCGGTCCGGCTCCCCCAAGTCGGATCAGTCACTTGCCCCGGCTGCTATCCCTTGCGGATGAGCCCGGGG
>JARRON010000001.1:0-120145 GCA_037383845.1 Gammaproteobacteria bacterium | reverse complement strand
AGTCGCTGGTGGACGGGCTGAAGTTCTCCCGAAGCACCATCGCGCCCCGCGGATACCGGGCAGAAGCATCCCGGTCCAGAACCAGGATCCGCGCGCCATCTTCGGTCTCGATGTCGGCGACCGCCATCGGGTCACTGACGCCGATGCCATTCGCGGCCCGGAAGCTCATGCTCTTGGCCTCGTATGTGCGGTACTCGCCAAGCTGCCGGTAATTCACCGTGATGGATCCCACCACCATGGAGCCGATCCTGCCGACCACGCCGTCCACGGTGTCGGTAGGTGACTTGCCGGGCATGGTGTCGCCTTCGTTGTCCTCCAGGTAGATCGTGCCGCCGACCTTGGCGTACTCGTCCACGATGTAGAAATACTGGGTGAGGCGGCTGCCGGCAGCGGGCCCCTCTGTCGTATTGAGGACGAAGCAGTACAGGCCGCTGTCCCATCCGGAGATATCCAGCTCCGCGGTGAACGTGCCGCCGGTCCACGTGAACGGATCATCGACGCCGGAAACGTTGCCGGCGACGTTGTTCGCGCCCCCGATGGCGTCGCAGCTGCCGAACCGAACGGCCCATCGGGCCGTGTTGTCCTGCGCGTCCTGGTCTTCGGCCAGGAGCGCGAGAGAATCCTCGTAAATGACCTGGTCTGCAAACGGGGAAAGAATCTCCGCCGCCAGGGCGTTGCCGCAGACTCCGAGGGTGGAAGCCGCAATAAGAGCTATCGACGTGCGTTTCATTGAAATCCTCCTTGAACGCGAAACGCGTGTTCCGGCGTCAGCCGGGCCCGATATGTGGGCCCGCGAAAACATGTATCCCGAAAAGACACGCGAGGTACCGATGTCCCCAGACCTTGCGCCTGATTCGGTAGCCCGGCCGTCATCCGTGACGGGTGACCCGTGGCGTTGCGGCCCTGTCTTGCGACAGGTGTGCCCTTTCGGTCAGTCCAAGTCTGGTCGGGGTCGACCATAGGTATCCGAAAAGCCCCCGACAACAAGGTCTTTACATAAAGGAAGCAACGTCTTCCCAAACCTTGAAGGAGCGCACAAATCGGGCTCGTCCACGCTGAATCCGAATCCATCCGGGTTCTCAGACAGACCGGGAAGACGGGCGAAGTCCGACATGTTTCACGAAGGGATCGAAGTCGCGGTGGGCGCAGTGAATCGGCAGCCCGCTGGATGCGCCCGGCGGTGGGTTGCGCGACCGCCCGGCCTGGGCCATTGTCCTGCGGCATGAAGGCCCTGGGCGTTTTCCTGGCTGCGGTGCTGGCCTGGCTCCTGCTGTGGCCGGTGCCCATCGAGCCGGTGGCCTGGGACGCACCTGAGGCGCCGGCGCTGGAGGGCATCTTCGCGCCCAACGACGCCCTCGCGAGCGCCACCCGGCTGGGGGAAGGCGTGGGCACCGGGCCGGAGGACGTGGCGATAGACCCCCACGGGGACATCTTCGTGGGCTACGAGGACGGCCGCATCGTCCGGCTCGATCCTTCCGGCGGCAATCCGGCACTGCTGGCGAACACCGGCGGCCGACCCCTGGGCCTGGATTTCGACGGCGAAGGCCGGCTGGTCATCGCCGACGGATCGAAAGGCCTGCTCAGGCTTTCCATGAGCGGCCGGCTTCAGACCCTGGCCACCGAAGCCGCCGGGGTGCCCTTCGGCTTCACCAACGACGTGGACGTGTCGCCGGACGGGCCCATCTACTTCACCGACGCCTCCAGCAAGTTCGGGCCGGTAAACAAGGCGCGGGACGACCTGCTGGAGCACGGCGGCCACGGCCGGCTGATGCGCTACGACCCGGCAACGGAAACGGTCACCGTGCTGCTGGACGGCCTGCAGTTCGCCAACGGCGTGGCCGTGACTCCCGACGGTGAGGCCGTGCTGGTGGTCCAGACCGGCGCCTACAACGTGCTGAGATACTGGCTGGAAGGGCCGAAGGCCGGGACCGCCGAGATGTTCATCGCCAATCTCCCCGGCATCCCGGACGGCATCTCCTGCAACGGCCGTGACACCTGCTGGCTGGCGCTTTTCACCACGCGCAACGCGGCCCTGGATGCGCTGTCCGGCTGGCCGTTCCTGCGCAAGCTGGCCTGGCGGCTGCCGCAGGTCCTCCAGCCGCAGCCTGCCCACCATGCCTTCGTGCTGGGGCTGTCGCCCGAAGGCGAGGTCATCCACAACCTGCAGGATCCTTCGCCCTCCGCCTTCGCTCCGATTACGAGTGCAGAAGAAGCTCAGGGGCGGCTGTACCTGGGCAGCCTGGAACAGGCCGCCGTGGGCGTGCTGGAACTCGCCGCCGACTAGCGCCGCGCCTGATTCAGGGCAGCGCGCCCAGATAGGCCTCCACGTCCGGACCCCATAGCCCCGGGTCGTTGGCCAGGAAATGGCCGTTGAGTCCCGGCGCCCGGGTGTAGACCCTGAACTCGCCCAGTCCGCCGGCCGCGGTGTAGGCATCGAAGTTCGCCCGGCTGTGGGCGACGCTGTAGAAGGAATCGTTGTTCCCGTAGAGCCACAGGGTGTCGCCGGGGAAAGCAGCGGCGTATACGGCCAGTCCGCGATTGACCGCGGCGTAGTCGCCGCAGCCCTCGCCGAGCCAGCCGCCGACGAAACTCACAGCGCCCAGGAACACGTCAGGGCGGCGGGCTGCGTGCACGAGCGCCAGGGTGCCGCCCCGGGATACCCCGGATGCAACCATCATCGTCGTATCCACGTCCGCCCGCCCACGAAGCCAGTCCAGGGCCGCCGCCGCATCGGCCGCGGCTCGCTCGAATCCGGCCAGGGCTATTTCCCGCTCGCAGGAGTAGAAGCTTCGATCCGCGTTGAAGCCTTCGTCGTACAGGCCGTCGGACTGTCCCCGGCCGCGCCGCTGCGGGAATGCCACCATCCACCCGCGGTCCACGAAGAACTTCGCAACCGGTTCGCTCACGGACGTGATCGTGAAAAGAGACGGATCCGAGCCGTCGCCGGTGGAACCGTGATTAAACAGCACGGTGGGGAATGGACCGTCGCCCGCCGGCTTGAACAGCACCACTTCCAGCTCCACCGCCCGGCCGTCCTCCACGAAGGGCGTGTTCGCGCGCTCGTCCAGGCGGACCGCGTAGACCGTGCACCGGGAGCCGTCCCAGGCGGTCGCGGTCTCGCAGGGACCGCGGACCCGGGCTGAGTCCAGTGTCGTCGTTCCGTCCACCAGGGCCACTGTCACGACATCGCCGGACAGGACAAGCGGGGTGGCGCCTGAGGTCCCTTCCGCCAGCGTCTCGCCGTCCACCGTCACGCTGACCGCGCCAGCGTTGCGCGTACTCCAGTTCACCGTCGCCTCGCAGGCAGCGCCCCCTTCCGGGATGACGCAGGCGGTGAACGAAAGCGTACCGGAGGCCTCCGGCGACCCGCCGCCGCCACCGCCGCAGGCGGCAAGCAGCGCAACGCTCAGCAGCGCCAGGATGCCGGTCGCGCGGATTCGGGACGCCGTGACGGGTCTCATAGTCCTGTCATTACACCTGGGCAACGGCCGGGGCAAGGTTCCGATAAACCGCGCCGGACGTCGGCAGGCCTAGCCGATGGCAATCAGCGCGCCCCTGCGGCGGGTCCTGTGTTCGATGCGCAGGGTCCACAGCGCGATCCCGATCCAGCTGAGATTGAACAGGACGCCGAGGATCACGACGGCCTGGCCCGGGACCGGGCCTACCGCGGCCCGGGCGAAAAGCTGTTCGGCACCCGTCAGGGCCGTGGGATGAATGGCCAGCTTGCCGAGGTAGGCCAGAGCGTCGACGGTGAGTATCCAGACGTAGTTCTTCCGGAGCCGCCTGCCCAGGGCCACCAGGTAGCTGACGTGGAATTTCGGCTTCCGGAGGTCCTGGGCCAGCAGGCTGTTCCACCGGCCGTCCCGCCTCAGGCCTTCGCCGGCGAGAAGGGGAGCGTAGAAGTCGGTCTCCAGCAGCCGGCAGCGGGCCCGCCATACGTTGAAATAGCGGTACCGACGGGCCTCCAGTAGCAGAAAAACCGTTACCAGCAGCGTCACCAGCACCAGGGGGAGGGCGGAGGCCTGCTCGTCGGCGAAGCTGAGCGACAGCGCGATCCCGGTGGTGACCACAGCCCAGTTCGTCGTGTTGTCCAGCCGCGACCGCCATGACGTGCTGCGGTAGACCTCGCCCCGGTACAGGTGGGCGATGGCGCCCATGTCTGCTCCCGTCAACTCCACTCCGGACTCGGATTCTGGTTGCTTTTCCATCACGTTCCCCCTCGAGGCTTCCCGGGACAAGTGTAGGACGTCGCCGCTTCCTGCGATGCTCCCCGTGGTGGTGCATCTCAGGCCTCGGCGCCGGTCTCACCAGCGCGGGCGTGAGCACACCGCTCGCCACGGAACGGACCTGCCTGGAGTTCGGGCGGCGAAAACACCGCATGGCGGAAGGACGGGCGGCGCGTGCGCGGTCGCAGAAAGCGCGGCCCGCGAGTTCCCCTAGTCCCCGAGGAAGTCCAGAAGGTGCAGGGACACCGTGACGAGGTGGACCGCCAGCGCCAGGGCGAAGGTCCAGGCGATACCGATGTGCCAGTCCCGCCAGGCCATTGACGCGTGGCTGCCCTGGCTGAAGAACCAGCCGGCGCCGGTGGCCGCGGCGGCCAGGAACAGCACCATCAGGATGCCCTGGATCGTCGCGAAGAGGCCGCCGCCTTCCGCCGACGGCAACCGGCCGCGGAACAGGCCGCCGATGTCCCGGGCAAGGGGACCGAAGTCGGCCGCCGCCCAGGGGAAGTACAGGCGCCATCCACCCACGCGCAGGCTGGTGACCAGGTACGTGACGGCCAGCCCGAGACAGAGAAAGCCCAGGACGACATGGGCGTAGTCGAGGAAGCCGGCGCTTGCCGGGATTCGCTTGAGCATCGTCACCCAGGGGCTGGTGAGGATGAGCGAGGCGGCAAAGATCGCCACCAGCAGGTGCTGGCGGTCAGCCAGCCTGCGCAGTCTCGCTGGCATCGGCAGTTCGGGTGGGCCCGGCAGCCAGGTCGGACATCCGGCCGGCGAAGCGCTCCACCTTGTCCCAGTCTGTGTACTCCGCCTTGGTCTGCGGATCGGTGGGTCCCTTGGTGATCCACATGATGAACCGGATGATGTTCCGGTCCATCACGCTGTAGCGCTGGTAGTCCAGGTCGCCGCCAAAGACCTCGGACAGGTCCGGTTTCCAGGGGCACTTGGCGAGGAACGCCTTCATATAGGGATTTGTGCCGGCGGTGTCCTTGCCCGGCTTCCGGGCGACCAGGCTGACGGAGAAGAAGCCGCTGGGCTTCGACTCGAGTATCTGCTGGTGGCTCCGGATGAAGTCCAGCACCGCAGGGTTGTGCTTGCCGTTACGGATGCTGGCGCCGATGAAGATCGCGTCGTAGCCGGGCAGGTCGCCATCGAACTCCGGCAGAGGGATCACCTCCACGTCGTGGCCGCGGCCCCGGAGGATCTCCTGGAGGCGACGGCAGATCTTGGCGGTCTGCCCGTAGATGCTCCAGTTGAGTATCAGGATCCTGGCCACGGTGGCCGCCTCTGCCAAAACGCCGCCGATGATGCTATCGGAACTGGACCGCCGTCTCGCCCGTATGTTCCGAAGGTCGGGGGCGGGAATGCCCGCTCGTCCTGTCCCTTCTCCGGGGGAGAAGGGCTTTCAGAGGCTGTTGGCGGCAGGTCTCCGGGGCAGTGGAGCGTTGAGAGGCCGTCACCCCGTGATCACCGGAGAGAGCCCGGTGGGGCCGGACAAGGAGGGGCGGCCGGGAGCGGGCGCTGCGTCTGCGGCAGACTGCCGGCGGCGGCACGAGGGTGCCTGATCAAAACGGCTGACAGCCGTGGCGGTCAGCCGGTTCGTTCGGCGAGGTACCGGCGGCACTCGGACAGGCTCGCCAGTTTCGCGTAGTCGGCCTCAGGGATGTCGACGGAGAGCGCCTGGCTCAGGGCGATGGCGAAGTTCAGGGTATCCATGGAGTCGAAATCCGCCTGGTCCCGGATGGGCTCGTCCGGCTCCAGGTCGGCCACATCGAGGTCCGGTGCCACGGAGATCAGAGCATCGCGGATGACTCGGTCCAGGTCAGTTGCGTTCATAGGCTGTCCGGCTCCTGCAGAAGATGGGTCACCGCTTCCAGGAAGAGGGCGCCACGGTGGCCGTCGCTGACCCGGTGGTCGGCGGCAAGGCTGACCCGGACCAGCCAGCGAGGCTCCACCCGGCCCTCCACGACCCACGGACGCTCCGAGGGCGTGCCGAAGCCCACGATGGCCACCTGCGGGGAGTAGATGACGGGGTAGACCTCCTCCACGCCCTGTTCTCCCAGGGAGCTGACGGTGATCGTCCCTCCCGCCATTTCCGAGGCCTTCAGCCGCCCCGCCCGGGCGCGGGCCACCAGGCCGCGGAACGCGGTCATCAACTCCACGAGGCTGCGCTTGTTGGCGTCCCGCAGGCCGGGCGCCACGAGGCCGCCCCGGCGCAGCGAGATAGCGGCGCCCACGTGGATGCCGTCACCGGGCTGGAACTTTCCGTCCCGGAAGAACCCGTTGAACTCGTGGAAGCGCTCCAGGGCCAGCGCCACCGCCCGGATCATGAGCACGCCGGGAATCAGCCGTTCCTCCACGGGATGGGAATCGTTCCAGTCGGCGAGCCAGCCGTTGGCGGGCGCCAGATCCACCCAGTTGGACAGGTAGTAATGAGGAATCTCCCGCTTCGATCGGGTCATGGCGGCGGCGATGATTTCGCGGATGTCGCCGGGCGCCTCGGTCAGGGCCCTGGGCTTCTCGCCCATGGGATTCGGTGTCTCTTCTTCGGCCGGTCCCGGTCCCGAGGCCTGCTCCACGTCGGCGATGACCACCGCGCCCCCCGGGCCGGTGCCCTGGAGCTTCCCTATATCGACGTCGAGCTCCTCGGCGCGGCGCCGGGCCGCCGGGGAGGCCCGCACCCTGGCGGCGGCCTCGCCGCGGGCTTCGGCGGCTGGTGCCGGGGTGCTCGGTTCGACGGGCACGGCGGGCTCGGCAGGTGCTTCGGGCGCCGGCTCCCGGGTGACTGGCCGGACGGGCGCTTCCGCCGGGGCAGCGGGTGCCTCGGGTTCCGGGCGCCCGTCGCTGCGCACCAGGGCCAGCGGCTCGCCCACCGGCACCGTGGTGCCCTCCGGAACGAGCAGCTGGTCGATGATCCCGTCCGAGAAGATCTCGACGTCGATCGCGCCCTTGGACGTCTCCACGACGGCCACCACGTCGCCGCGGTGGACACGGTCGCCGGGCTTGACCGCCCATTCGACGAGCGTGCCCTGGGTCATGTCGGCGCCCAGGGAGGGCATGAGGAATTCAGGCACGGAGCATCCTCCGGACGGCGCTGGCGATCTTCTCGGGCTGGGGCAGGGCGGCCGCCTCGAGGTGGGCCGGATAAGGGATGGGCACTTCCTCGCTGCACACGCGGCCCACGGGGGCATCCAGCTCGTAGAAGGCCTGTTCCACCAGCCGGGTCGTGATCTCCGCGGAGAGACTCAGGGTCCGCCAGCCCTCGTCAACGACGAGGGCCCGGTGGGTCCGCGACAGGGACTTAACGATCGTTGCGTCGTCGATGGGCCTGAGGCTGCGCAGATCGACGACCTCGGCCTCGATGCCTTCTCCCGCCAGGGCCTGGGCAGCCTGCAGGGTCTTGTGCAGGCTGCCGCCGTAGGTAACGAGGGTGACGTCCTTCCCCGTCCGGCGAACGGCTGCCCGGCTGATGTCCACGGCGCCGGCGTCGTCCTCCAGCTCGCCCTCCATGTTGTAGAGGCCGGCGTGCTCGAACACGATGACGGGGTCCGGGTCCGCCAGGGCCGTGCCCAGCATCCCGCGGGCGTCAGCCAGCGTGGCCGGCGCGACCACCTTCAGACCGGGGACATGGGCGTACCAGCACTCCAGGCTGTGGGAATGCTGGGCCGCCAGTTGTCGGCCGGCGCCGGTGGCCATGCGGATC
Source organism: Gammaproteobacteria bacterium (assembly GCA_037383845.1). Lineage (GTDB taxonomy): Bacteria > Pseudomonadota > Gammaproteobacteria > Steroidobacterales > XN24 > JARRON01. The sequence goes on along the minus strand of JARRON010000001.1, from coordinate 112,219 downwards.
ACCAGCGGCACGCTGAACTGGCCGCCGGACATGTGCCGCAGCGTGGCGGCGGTGTTCACGATCTGGTCCAGGGCGAGCAGGCTGAAGTTCACCGTCATGACCTCGACGATGGGCCGCATGCCGCCCAGTGCCGCGCCGATGCCAGCGCCGACGAAGGCCGATTCTGACAGGGGCGTGTCACGCACCCGCTGTTCGCCGAACTCCTCCAGCAGGCCCATGCTCACCGCGTAGCATCCGCCGTACCGGCCCACGTCCTCGCCCATCAGGAACACCCTGGGGTCGTCCCGCATGGCTTCGCGGATCGCGGCCCGGACCGCTTCACGGTAGGTGGTTTTGCTCCGGCTCATGACTGCGCGTCCGTGTAGACGTGCCGGGTCAGCGACGCCACCGGTTCCCAGGGCGCCGCCTCGGCAAAGGCCACCGCCTCGTCCACCTCCTCCATGACCTCCCGGTCGATGGCCGCCAGGTCGTCTTCAGTGGCCAGACCGGCCTCGGACAGGCGCTTCGTGAAGCGCAGCAGCGGACCCTTGCCCTTCCACTCGGTGACCTCGTCCTTGTCCCGGTACAGCTGGGCATCGAACATGGAGTGGGCCCGGAACCGGTAGGTCCGGCACTCCAGGAAGCGGGGCTTGCCCTCGGTTCGCACGGCGTCCACCGCCAGGGCGGCAGCCGTTTCCACCGCCTCCACGTCCATGCCGTCCACCGCCTCCGACGCCACCCGGTAGCCGGCCGCCTTGGCGTGAAGGTCCGTCTCGCTCTCGGAGCGGTCCAGGGCCGTGCCCATGGCGTAGAGGTTGTTCTCGCAGATGAACAGCACCGGCAGCTTCCACAGCGCCGCAAGGTTCATGGACTCGTGGAACTCGCCCTCCGCCACCGCGCCTTCCCCGAAGAAGCAGGCCGTCACCCGGTCCCGCCCCAGCATCCGGTCCGACAGGCCCAGGCCCACCGCCAGGGGCAGGCCGCCACCGACGATGGCGTTGCCGCCGTAGAAGTTCAGGTCGGCGTCGAAGATGTGCATGGAGCCGCCGCGGCCGCCGCTGGAACCGGCGGCCTTTCCGAAAAGCTCCGCCATCACCTCGTTCACCGGCAGCCCGGCGGCCAGGGCGTGGCCGTGCTCGCGGTAGGTGGCCACGATGGCGTCCTGGGGCTGGAGCGCCTGCATCACGCCCACCGCCACCGCTTCCTCGCCGTTGTAAAGGTGGAGGAAGCCCCGGATCTTTTCTTCCGTGTAGAGCTCCGCGGCCCGCTCCTCGAAGCGGCGGATGCGCAGCATCTCCCGGTACAGGTGCAGGCCGTGGTCGCGTGTCAGCGTCACCGCCCGGACTCCAGCGTGGAGGTGTCTCCCTCCGGCAGGCCAAGCTCACGGGCCTTGAGCAGGCGCCTCATGATCTTCCCGCTGCGGGTCTTCGGCAGTTCGTCGCGAAACGCGATGCTGCGCGGGGCCAGGGCAGCGCCCAGCTTCTTTCGGGCAAAGCCGATGAGTTCCAGGGCCAGGGCATCGTCTCCCGTGGCGCCCGGCTTCAGCGCCACGAAGGCCTTCACCACTTCGCCGGCAGTGGGGTCCGGCAGGCCCACCACGCCCGCTTCGGCCACCGCATCGTGCTCCATGAGCGCGCTTTCCACTTCGAAGGGACTGATGAGATGCCCGGCGGACTTGATGACATCGTCGGCCCGGCCCACGAACCAGAAGTAGCCGTCGTCGTCCATCCGGGCCATGTCGCCTGACAGGTACCAGCCGCCGGCAAAGCACTTCCGGTAGCGGGCCTCAGCGTCCAGGTAGCCGCGGAACATGGACGGCCAGCCGGGCTCGAGGGCCAGTTCCCCTTCCACGCCGGGCTCGGTGACCGGCTCGACGGTGACTTCCGGGTCGTCCTCGCCGGAAGTGCGTCGAACAATGCCCGCGTGCACGCCGGGCACCGGCCGGCCCATGGAGCCTGGCCGCACTTCCATGCTGCGGTAGTTGGAAACCATGATGGCGCCAGTCTCGGTCTGCCACCAGGTGTCGTGGAAGGGCCGCCCGAAGACCTCCTGGCCCCAGACCACGCCCTCGGGATTGAGAGGCTCCCCTACGCTGGCGATGAAGCGAAGCGCCGGGAACTCGAACTGGCCGGGCAGCTCCTTGCCCTGTTTCATCAGCATGCGGATGGCCGTCGGGGCGGTGTACCAGACATTCACGCCTTCCTCGGACAGGATGCGGTACCACCGCCCGGCGTCGAACTCGTCCTGGTCGATGATGAGCCGGGCGCCGTTGACCAGGGGCGAGATGGCGCCGTAGGAGATGCCCGTCACCCAGCCGGGATCGGCGGTGCACCAGTAAACATCGTCGGGGTGCAGGTCCAGGGCGAACCGGCCGGTGGCGTAGTGGGCCACCACCGCCTCGTGGACGTGCACCGCGCCCTTGGGCTTGCCCGTGGTGCCGCTGGTGAAATGCAGGAGCGCCATGTCGTCCGGGTCCGTCGGGGGGATGACCCATTCATCCGTGGCCGCCTCCATCAGGGGGCCGAGCCGCTCTGTGCCCTCGGGCAGGTCGCCTTTCTCGTCGATGATGAGCACGTGCTCGAGCTGCGGCAGCGCCTCCCGGACGGGAGCGACCTTCCGCTTGTAAAGGGAGCGGGTGGTGATGAGCACGCGGCCGCCGCCGGGCCCTAGCCGGGCTTTGACCGGCTCCGGACCGAATGCGGAGAACAGGGGACAGAACACGGCCCGCGCTTTCAGGGTGCCGAACAGGGCCACGTAGAGTTCCGGGACGCGGCCAGCCAGGCTGAACACCCGGTCGCCCGCTACGACGCCGAGACCCGTCAGAAGGTTGGCGAAGCGGCTGGAGAGGGCCGACATCTCCGCGTAAGTGAAGTCCCGCCGCGTCCAGTCCCGGGCGATGAACCGCATCGCGCGCCGGTCTCCGTGTCCGGCGGCCACGAACCGGTCCAGTGCCTCGTGGGCAATGTTCAGTCCGCCACCGGGCAGTCCGTCCAGCACTGAACGGGCCTGTTCCCACCGGAATTCCCGGCAGGCTTTCGCATAGTCGGCGAGGTTGGGGGACGGACGCCCGGCGGGCGTTGTCTTCAGGATGGCCTGGTAGCTCATGAACGGCACCCGCTGGTCTCGCAGATACCTTGCAAGTCTCACCGGGAGCGTAGTTGCGCGCCGGCAGCGCTACCGTGAGGGAAACTACGGAGCCAGGGCGGAGCCCTGCCGGGCTTCGGGTACCCACAAGGAAAGACCCCCGAAACTGGCGCTTCGGGGGTCAACCCAAGAGGAGAGTGTGTCGGGAGCCGGGGCCTCCAGGGCCTCTGCCGGATCAGCCTGCCGTCCTGGCAGACCGGACCGGAGAAACGTCCTTGTGAACTCGACTGCCAGGGTCATTTATAGAAAAGCCGCGGCGCCCGCGCATTGATCCAGGTCAATTTCCCGGACGATCCGTTCCCCGTAATTACCGAAACCGGGGATGCCTACTGGCCCGGGATCCCGGTGGTGCCCGGCTGGAAGCGATAGATGTGGTAGGGCGCGGCGGAAGCAATCTGGCTGCGGGTTCTCATAATGACCTCGGGCAGGGCGCTGTCGGCCAGGTACAGCCAGCCCCCCGGACCGAAGGACAGGGCGTCGGCCCAGCGGATACGCGGCGAACGCACGATTGTCATGAGCCTGCCGCCGGGGGACATGCGATGGACCGCGCCGTGCTCCACGTCGGTGATGTAGACGTTGCCGGCCAGGTCGGCGGACAGGCCGTCGCTGAGGGGCTTGCGTCCCACCGCTTCCACGGCCTCGGCGATCTCCCGCTCGCCCAGCTGGGGATTCTTCAGGATGGCGGTGGGAATCCGGAAGAGGGTGTCGTGCGCCATGGCGCCGTAGTAGAGCCATTCGCCGGTCGGATCCAGGGCCACGCCGTCCAGGCCCGGCTTCATCGGCACGACGCCGCCGAGAAAGCGCATCTCCCGGACCGGCGTTTCGATGATCCAGTCCTGGGGCCGCACGGAAGCGTCGTCTTCCAGGACCCGCCGGGAACGGCGCGTCGCGGTGTCGTAGACCACCAGCGCGGGAGAATCCCGCCAGAGGCTCACGTCGGCGATGTAGACCGTCCGGCCCGTCGGGTCCACCTGCAGGTCCTGCAGGAAGGATCCCCGCGGGGCGATGTCCCGGGGGAAGACATGCTCGTGCACCACCTGCCCGGTGGCCAGGTCGACGGCGACGATCCTGGGGCGCCCGAACCCGTGCCCGGCGGGATCGATGACCCACAGCCGGTTCTGCCGGTCCACGACGACTCCGAGGGGCGACTCCAGGACCGCCTGCTGGACCGAGAGGTCCGGGAATGCCACGGCGTTGCCGTCCCGCCATTCCAGCAGCCTGGGCCCTGGCGGGCGGGCTTCAGGGTGGACCGTGAAGAAAATGCGCCCGGAGGGGCTGACGGCCACGTTGCCGACGGGCTCGGGATAGGAGGCCACCAGCTCAAGGCCGCTTTCCTCGACGATGGGATCCGTGGCCAGGTTGGCGTAGCTGCCGCCGCCGCCGAAATGCAGGCGCAGCACGCCCAGCACGGCTGCCGCGAGCAGGACGACCAGGATGAAGAGTCTCAGTATCGCACCCATCTTGGGGTCCGAAGCTTACTGCAAGCCAGCGGGCGGCGCGCGGTACTTATGTCACAATCTTATGTCACAAAGCGACCCCGCCCGCCCGGTTGTCCGCCCCGCGCCCGGCGCTATCCCCGGACAGGCTGCCGGTGCCGGGGCTGTTTCGCGGCGCCCGCGGGGAAGCACACCCGGCTGCAAAAGGGGAGGCGGCCCGCATGTCCAGTCCAGCTATCCGGCGCATCGCGGTGATGACCAGCGGCGGAGACGCGCCCGGCATGAACGCGGCCATCCGCGCCATCACCCGTACGGCTCTGGGCCACGGCCTGGAGGTCCTCGGCTTCTACCGGGGATACGAGGGCATCCTCAACCGGGACTACACCATGCTGGACTACGGTTCGGTATCCAACATCGTCCAGCGCGGCGGCACCATCCTGCGCTCGGCACGGTCCCGGGAGTTCCGGACGGAAGCCGGACGGAGGAAGGCCGCGGGTAACCTCGAGGCCCTGGACGTGGACGCCCTCATGGTCATCGGCGGCGACGGCTCGCTCCACGGCGCTAGCCTGCTGGGCCGGGTCTGGGAAGGGCAGATCATCGGTCTGCCCGGCACCATCGACAACGACGTCTACGGCACTGACCACACGATCGGCTACTTCACCGCCCTGGACACGGCGATGGACGCCATCGACAAGGTACGGGACACGGCCGAGGCCTTCGAGCGTATCTTCCTGGTGGAAGTCATGGGGCGCCAGGCCGGGTTCATCGCCCTGGGCGTGGCCATCGCCGGCGGCGCGGAGTTCCTGCTGCTGCCGGACGAGCCCGTGGATCTGGGAGACCTTGCCGATGGCATCCTGGAAAGCCGGCGCAGGGGCAAGCTATCGTGCCTGGTCATTGTCGCCGAGGGCGCAGTGGAGGCGGGCATCCCGTCCCTGGACGGCCGAAGCCGGATCCGCGACACCGCCACCCTGGCCAAGGAACTGGAGGGACGCCTGGGATTCGGCTGCCGGGCGGTGATCCTCGGTCACATCCAGCGCGGCGGCCGGCCTGCGGCACCGGACCGGATCCTTGCCTCTACCCTTGGCACCTACGCCGTCGAGGTGGCACTCGAGGGCGTTACCGGCGTCATGGTCGGCATGCACGCCCACAAGCCCGGGACCGTCTCCCTTGACGAGGCCTGGAGCAGCAGCCGTTCCCTGGACGACTACGAGCTGAAGGTGCAGCGCACCCTGCTCTGAAGAGCGGGCGTCAGGACGCCGGCGGACGGGCGAGGACGTCCTTCACGCGGCGCAGCAGGATCCGGTCGATGACCGGTTTCTCGATGAAGTCCATCGCGCCGGCCCGCATGGCGTGAACCGCGGTTCCCACGTCCGAGCCCTCCGCCAGCAGGATGGTGGGCACACGGCGGCCGCGGGCGCTGAGTTCCTGGAGTAGTTCCAGGCCGCTCTTGCCCGGCAGGCTGAGGTCGGAGATCAGTACGCGGCAGTCTATGCCCTCGAGGGCATCAAGGAGGGCTTCGGCAGAATCGAAAGTGCTGACGGGAATAGGCAGATGGCCCAGAAGATGGGCAAGTGCTGCGCGCTCTTCCGGATCCGTCTCGACAATACAGACCTTTGGAGACGTTACCTCGGCTGCGCTTCCGGGAACTGGAGCCATCTCGTTGGACCGGGCCACGACGCACATCGACACACCCACAAAAGGCATGTCCCGCTGCGTTCTTTTTCCGCGGCCAGTATTGGAAGCCGGCGCCGAGTTTGAAATAAGAGAATCTACCTAAGGGTCATTCCCGCGCCGGGAAATGCGCCTTATTCGGCTTCCGCCACCATCACCATTCGAACGAGATGGGCGAGGGAGTTCGCCTGCATTTTTTCCATCACCCGGGCCCGGTGTATCTCCACCGTGCGCTGGCTGACGCCCAGGTCGGCGGCGATGACCTTGTTCGCCTTGCCCTGGACGACCTGGCCCATGACTTCCTTCTCGCGGGCGGTCAGCGTCTCCACCCGGTCGAGGATGTCCATGCGCTCCAGTTCGCCTTCGCGCTGGCGCGCGGCGACATCCAGGGCGTCGGCGATGCGCGACATGAGCTCTTCGTCGCTGAATGGCTTCTGCAGGAAGTCGATGGCACCCATGCGGACAGCTTCCACGGCCATGGGGATATCGCCGTGGCCGGTGATGAAAATGATGGGAATGTTGCAGCCGATCTCTTCCAGGTGCTTCTGCAGGTCCAGGCCCGTCATGCCGGGCATGCGGATGTCCAGCACGAGACAGCCCTGGTCCCGGACGTCGAAGGCCTTGAGAAACTCCTGGGCACTTCCGTAGCAGCGGGCCCGGTAGCCCCCTGACCGCAGCAGCAGTCCCAGGGAGTCCCGCACCGCCTCGTCGTCGTCGACAATGAAAACCGTTGCGTCAGTGGACGCCATTATTCCTCCTCCGGTGCCGTTGGCAGCAGGATGCTGAACACGCTGCCGCCTCCCGGCCGCGAATCGTACCGCAGTGTGCCTCCATGTGCCTCCACGATGGACCGGCTCAGCGACAGTCCGAGTCCCATGCCCTCCGGCTTGGTGGTGAAGAACGGCTCGAACAGCTGCTCCACCAGGTCGTCAGGGACGCCTTCGCCGGTGTCCTCCACGCGGACTTCCACGCTCTCCGCGTCGTGCAGACGGCTGACGATGGTCAGCCGCTTGGAGCTCTCCACCGGGTTCATGGCTTCGACGGCGTTGCGGGTGAGATTGAGCAGGACCTGCTGCAGCTGGATGCCGTCGCACTGCACGCGGGGCAGGTCCTCCGAGAGCTCGAGCACCAGCTCCACCTCGTGGGAGCGGGCGTCCAGCTCCACCAGCGGCAGAATCTCCTCCACCAGGTCGTTGACCCGGTGGGGACGGCGTTCCGTGGTCTGGCGGCGCACGAAATTACGCAGCCGGTGGATGACGTCGCCGGCCCGCCGCGCCTGGCCGGTGACCCGGCCCATGACGTCGCTGAGTTCTTCCGGGTCGATCTCGCCCATGGACAGGAGCCGCTGGCAGGCGCGGGTGTAGTTGGCGATGGCCGCCAGCGGCTGGTTCAGCTCATGGGCGATGCCGGCGGCCATCTCGCCCAGGGTCCCCAGCCGGGCCACGTGAGCCAGGCGGGCCCGCTGCTGGCGCGCCTCCATCTCGGCCTCAACCACGTCCGTCCGGTCGAGGATCTGGCTGATGATGATCAGCGGCCGACCCCGGCTGTCCGCCACCAGGCTGTGGTGCACCAGGGCGTGGGCGATGCGGCCGTCCTTCCGGAAATAGCGGGTCTCGTGCTTGACCGACTCGCTGCCGGAGAACAGGGAGTCCAGCTGCTCGGCCACGTCGCCAACGTCGTCCGGGTGGGTCAGGTCGCGCATGGACTTGCCCAGCAGCTCGGTTTCCGTGTAGCCCAGCATGGAGCACATGGCCTGGTTCGTGCTGAGGAAATGCCCGTCCACGCCGTGGGCAGCCGACAGTGTGGCCATGCCGACGGGCGCGCGGCGGAAGATGAGCCTGAGCTCCTCTTCGGCCTGGCGCAGCTGGGCCTCGGTCTCCCGCTGCTCGGTAACGTCCTCGCCGGCGGACAGGACGCCCGTGACGGCGCCGCTGTCGTCGCGCAGGAACTGGTTGCGCCAGCGCACCCGCCGGGTCCGGCCGCTGCGGGTGAGCACCGGACCCTCGATGAGGCTGAACTCGTCGATCCGTCCCTTGAGCGCCTCCTCGAACAGGATCCGGGCACGCCCGGCAGTGCCCGGCGGCTGGCAGGCGGCGAAGAAGTCCTTGCCCACCAGTTCGTCTTCCGGGTAGCCCAGCAGTTCGCAGCCTTCCCGGTTGACCAGGGTGATCCGGCCGTCGCGATCCACGGCGATGATGAGCACGTTCACCAGGTCGAGGTAGCGCTGCGCCCGGTCCCGCTCGCGGCGCAGGGCTTCTTCTGCCTCGCGCCGCTGGGTCAGGTCCAGGGACGTGCCCTGTATGCGCCGCTCGCCGCTGCGGGCATCCGTGACCACCTGGTGAATGGTCTGGAGGTGACGGCGCTGGCCGTCGGGCCGGATGATGCGGTGTTCCACCTGCCCGCTTCGGCCCTCCCGGGCGGCCCGCTCCAGTGACACCCGCACCGCACCCCGGTCCTCCGGATGAACGTAGGCCTGGACGAAGTGCTCCATGGACGGCGGCGCATCGTCCGCGGGAAGGCCGGCGATCCGGAGCAGTTCCTCCGACCAGAAGAACTCGCCCGGCCCGGGCCAGGGACCTTCGAAGCTGCCCACGTGGGCGAGGGTCTGGGCGGCCAGCAGGTTGGCCTCCACCTTCCGGAGCCGCTCCTCCGCGGCCCGGCGCTCGGTCATGTCCCGCACGATGCCGATGAAGTAGGGCGCCCCGTCCGTCAGCACTTCGCCAACGGAAACCTCCGCCGGGAAACTCTTCCCGCCCTTGCGCTGCGCCTCCACCTCCCGGGGTGCGCGCATCATGCGTGCCTCGCCGGTGTCGCTGTAGCGCTGCAGGTAGCCGTCGTGGGATTCCCGGTGGGGCTCCGGCATCAGCAGGGAGATGTTGCGGCCGATGACCTCGGCGGCGGCGTAGCCGAAGATCTTCTCCGCCCCGGGATTGAAATTCTGGATGATGCCCTGGGCGTCGATGAGCACGATGCCGTCCGGCGTCGCGTTCAGCAGCGTGGCGAGCTGGCTGCCCGCGAAGGCCTGGGGAAGGGTTGCCGAAGACGCGGCTGCCCGCGGCCTGGATTTGGTGCCGGGAGTGCTCATGTTGGATCGCTCCGGGTCGCGGAAAGGCGCCCGCGCGGCTGCTAGGATACCGTTAGGTCATCTGCGAACAAGTCCCGCAGGGGCGTCGCGCCGGCGCGGCCGCCCGTTCCGCGCCTGACGTCCTCGCCCGGCGGCCGGGAGGGGCTGGACATGAAACAGGTTTCCCGCATTCTCGTCGGCATCGACCTCCACCGGGAGGCGCCCGTGCTGCTGGACAAGGCCGGCAGGCTGGCTGAAGCCCTCGGCGCGTCCGTGGAGTTGTACGCCCCGGTGTACAACTCCCTTGTATCCCGCGCGCATTTCCGCGAGCCCGACGCCCTCAGGCAGGCCCGCCAGCGGCTGGTGGATGCCGGCCTTGCCAGGCTGGAGGAGATGGCCGGGGGCCTGAGCGTGGCTGCCGGCGTCCACTGCGACGCGAGCTGGGACCATCCGCGGGAGGAGGCGCTCATCAGGCGGGCCCTCCACGGAGGAGCGGACCTGGTCATGTGGGCCACGCACCCCGACGGCGACCGTCGCTTCCACTTCCTGTCCGGCGGCGACTGGCAGCTGGTGCGGCACTGTCCGGCGCCCCTGTTGCTGTGTGCGCCCGCGCCCTGGCGAGCGTCACCCACGGTGGTGGCCGCCCTGGACCCGGGCCATCCCCACGGCGGCGATTCCCGCCTGGACCAGCGGATTCTCGCTGCCGCAGGCGCCCTGTCCGGCGCATGGGGCGGAGAGCTCCGCGCGTTCCACGCCTTCGAGGCCATCGCCCACGGCCCGGGCCCCGGGGTGCATATCGAGTTGCCGGTGGACGCCGCCGAGGCGCGGCTGGAATCCGGCCGCGCCCGCGCGCTGGAGTCACTGTTCAAGGAGACCGGCGTCAGGCCCGATCGGGTGGACCTGCAGGAAGGCCCGCCCGCCGACCGGCTGCCGGACTACTGTCGTGACGTTGGCGCCGACGTCGTGGTGATGGGGGCCATCGCCCGAAATCCCCTGGGCAGGATCTTCGTCGGCAGCACCGCGGAGCGGGTCATGCACCGGCTGCCCTGCGACCTGCTGGTGATCAAGCCGGAAGGCTTCGCCCCGCCGGTGTCGGAGACGCCCTGGACCGACGAACAGATGCCGGGGCCCGTGGTGGGCGTGCCGGGCATCTAGAGGGCTTCAACCGGAAGCCATGCGTCCGTCCAGGATGGCCGCCAGGCCCCGGAAGGCCGGGTTGGCTTCGGTGATCAGCCAGGTCGGGACCCCGCGGAGATAGTCGCCGTAGCGGCCCTTGGCCTCGAAACGCTGCCGGAACCGGGAGGCGGCCAGCTCGGGCTCCAGCCGGCGGGCGATGCCGCCGGCCACGTAGACACCGCCCCGGGCGCCCAGGGTGAGGGCAAGGTCACCGGCCACGGTGCCCAGGAAAGCGAAGAACAGCTCCAGGGCCTCAGCGGCCAGGCCGTCGCCGGCCCGGGCCCTGGCGGTGATCTGTTCCGCCGGCAGGGGTTGCGCCGCGGGCTGCCCGGCGAGTTCCTGCAGGGCGGCGTGAAGATTGGTCAGGCCGAAGCCCGAGACCAGCCGCTCCGCGGAGACATGGTCCATGCGCCGCCGCAGCACCGAGATCACCGCCGTCTCCCGCTCGTCGACGGCCGGCAGCGTGACATGGCCGCCCTCGCTGGCCAGGGCGACCCAGCGCCCGTCCAGCGGCACCAGTCCCGAGACGCCGAGGCCCGTGCCGGGGCCCAGGACGGCCACGGCGGCGCCGGTGGCCGGCGTGCCGGCGCCGATCTGCCGGATGCCGTCCGGGGGAAGAAAAGGCAGCGACATGGCCATGGCAGTGAAGTCGTTGACCACCCGAAGCTCGCTCAGGCCGACCTGCTCCGCCAGTTCCCTGGCAGAGAAGGACCAGGCCCGGTTGGTCATGCGTACCGGGTCGCCGGTAACGGGCGCGGCCACGCAGATGGCGCCCCGGGTGACCTGCTCGGGCCGCTGGCGGAGGTAGTCGGCAATGGCCTCCCCGGGTCCCGGCCAGTCCGCGCAGCGCACTTCCCGTTCGGCGAAAGCCTCGCCGCCAGGGCACTGCAGGGCGCAGCGCAGGTGGGTTCCGCCCAGGTCGACGAGCAATCGGGATTCCATGGCCCGTCTACTGTAACCGGGCCCGCGTTGGCCGCAACTGCGTAATAGCGCACAAGATGGCGCGGCGGGATCGTGGTAATTTTCTTCTGGCAATCCATTCAGTCGAGACTGCCCACGGTGAGCCGGGAACCCCTACGCATCCTGCTGGTCGCCGACGATCCCTCGCAGATCCGCCGCATGGGACAGGGTCTGCAGCGGCAGGGATCGGGCCTCATCATGCTCGAGGGCGCCGACAGCCTGGCCACGGCCCGGCGCAGGCTGTCCGCGGCTTCTTATGACCTGGTGGCCCTGGACCTGGGCCTGGGCGGCCAGGTGCTGCAGGATTTCCGGGGGTTCGCGTCGGAGGTTCCGCTGGTGACGCTGGCCCGTACGGCCGACGGCGAGGACGCAGAGGCCAGCCTGGCGGCGGGGGCCGCGGATTGCTTGTCGCCGGAGGCCATCGACTGCGAAGGCCTGGTGGACAGGCTCCGCGGCGCTGCGGCGCGGGCGCGGCTCGAGACCGAGCGGGCGGCGATGCAGCGCCGCACCGGCGAGGCGCTGGAAGGCGCCGGCGAGCTGACCTGGCACTGGGAGGCCGGCGGCCAGGTCTGGCTGCAGGCCGCTGACCCGGCGGCCTGGGGCCTGTCCGAGGCCCGCTGCGCTGACTCCCTGGAGAATCTCAAGCTCCGGCTGCACCCGGATGACCGGGAACAGGTGCTGCGTCGCCTCGATGACGCCCTGAAAGAGGAGGGCCCCTGGCAGCTGGAGGCCCGGCTGAAGGTCGGCGGCGGCGGTTTCCGCTGGTGCGAGTGCCGCGGCCGTGTCTGGCGGGACGAGCGGGGCGCGCCGTCCCGCGCTGCCGGCGTCGTTGCGGACATCCAGCGCCAGCGCAATGCGGTGCGGGAACTGGAACGGGCGCGAGGGCAGCTGCGGGCCGTATTCGACTCCGATCCCGTGCCCCACGCCATCATCAACGCGTCCGGGTTCGTGACGGACTGCAACCGCGCCTGGCTGGGTTTCGACCAGGCCGGCTGTCATGCGGGCGCGCGCCTCGCCCCGGGCACCCAGTTCATCTCCGGACCCGGTGAAAGCGACGGGGGGGCGGAGCCGGCCCCGGAGACCCTGGTGCGCGGCGTGCGGCAGGTCCTGGGCGGCGTCTCCGAGCAGTTCTCATGGGACTACGAGGCCGGCGACCGGCACTGGCGGCTGAGGGTGTTCGCGCTCATGAACCCCGGCATCGCCGGCGCCGTCATCCGGCACGAGGACGTGACCGCGGAGTGGCAGGATGCGTCCGGCGCCCGGCTCCGGCTGGCCGAGGCCGAGACCGCGATGGCGGCCCTGCCGGGGGCTTTCTTCGTCCTGGCTGCAGATCTCACCGTCCGGGAGGCCAACGGTCCCGCTACGGAGCTTTCCACCCGGCCCTTGGTGGGCCGGGAGCTGATGAGATGCCTGACGCGGCCGGACGCGGACGCCGTGGGCGCAGCACTGGCCGACGTGGGCGCCGGCGCGTCAGCGGCGTGGCGGGATGCTCAGGCCGGGGACGGCGGCACCGTGCGGCGCTGGAGCGTGAGGCCGCTCGCGGGACTGGACGACGGGCAGCCTCGCGGTTTCGTGGCGATGGCCACCGATGTGTCGGACCTGGTGCGCAGGGGCGGTGACGCGGCCCTCCTCGACAAGGCAGCCCGCGCTGCCCCGGTGGGCATGGCGATGATCGAAGGCGAGGGAGACGACGCCAAGATTCGCTGGGCGAACGCGGCGTTTGCCGCCATGGCGGGCCGGCCGCCGGAATCGGTAGCGGGCCAGCGGCTCGCCGAGTTCCTGGGAGCGGCGGGGCGTTATGACGACGGCGCCCTGCAGAAGCTGCTGGCATCGCCGGCGCCCGATCGGCGTGTCAGCGTCCGCCGCTACGACGGAGCGGCCTGGGAACTGGCGGGGGCTTCCGCCGGGGGCGCCCTGTGTCTGACGGCGGCGGATGTTGCCGACCGGGAGCGGGCGCTGGAGGCCTTGACCGAGCTGAGGCGCCGCCTGCAGGGCGCCCTGAATGGCAGCGACGAGGGAGCCTGGGAGTGGGACGAGTCCACCGGCCAGGGCTGGATGTCCCCGCAGGCGCTGGACCTCCTGCGTCTGCCTGCCGATACGCCACCGGAACGCTTCGATGCCGTGATCGAGCGCATTCACCGCGCCGAGCGGCACCGTCTCCGCACGCTGCTGCAGGAGGCGGCGGTGGACGGGGGACGGCTGGACGTACAGGTCCGCCTGGACCTGCCCGAGGAAACCTGGGTGGAGATCCGGGGCCGGGCAGCACGGGGAGGCCGGCGGGTCGCCGGCACCCTCCGGGACGTTACCGAGGCCTGCCGGGCGCGGGAGAGCCTGGAGAGCCGGGAGCGCCGGGCTGTGCTGGCTCTCCGGGGCGGCGGGCTGGGGACCTGGAGCGGCTCCTCCCGCTCCCGGCGTATCCGGGTGGACAATGCGGCCCGGCGGCTGCACGGCGAGGCGGCAGAGGCCGGGCACGTCGGTTTGCGGGAGTGGCTGCACCGGGTCGCGCCCGCCGATCGCCGCCGGGTGCTGGAAGCCCTGAGGAGCCCGGGCCCGGATGGTCGCATCCAGGTGGCGTACCGGCTGGCCGGCGACAACCGGTGGCTGGCGCTGGAAGGTCAGCGCCTGGAACGGGAGTCGGACGGCTACTGGCGGGTGGATGGCGTATGCCGGGACATTACCCCGGTCCGGCAGGCTGCCGAGGCCGCCGAGCGAGCCTCCGGCATTTCCCGCGCCACCCTGGACGCGCTGCCCGGCCTGGCCGCCAGGGTGAACGCGGAAGGCAGGCTGACCTGGACCAACCGGGCCTGGGACCGGACGTTTCCCGATGCCACCAGCCTGGTGGAGGCCCTTGGCCGGCGCCGGAGGGCCGAATGGGATTCGCGACTGCGCGAGACCCTGGACGGCGCCACGCAGCGGGGGCCGCTGATGCTGCCCGTGGAGGGCCGCCCCCGGCAGATGGAGGCTTTCTGGTCGCCTGTGGCGGCGGACGAGGCGCTGCTGCTCATGCAGGATCTCACCGACCAGCGGGAGGCCGAGAATCGCCTGTTCCAGGCGCGCAAGATGGAGTCGGTAGGCCAGCTGGCCGGCGGCGCCGCACGGGAGTTCAACAATCTCCTTGGGGTTGTCATCGGTAACCTGGAGCTGCTGGAGGCCGGGGCGGCCGCGGATCCGGCCGCCCGCCGGCGGGTGGCGGCGGCCCTGGGTGCGGCCCAGCAGGGAGCCGCGGTCACCGAGAGGCTGCTCGCGTTTGCCCGGCAGCACGATGCAGAGCCGGAACCCGTGGATCCCACGGGCTTCGTGCGCGCACGGGCTGACCTGTTCGGCCGGCAGGTGGGCGAGGGCTGCATCCTCGAATTCGCGCTGGCCGACGACGCCTGGCCGGTGCAGGCCGATCCCGGCCAGCTGGAGACAGCCCTGCTGCAGCTCATCGCCAACGCCGCCGAGGCCATGCCCGGCGGCGGCCGGCTGCGGGTCTCCACCGGCAATCGCACCCTCGACGCCGCCGCGGCCCGCCGGGTGCTGGGTCCCTCGGCCGTTCCGGGCGACTACGTGGAACTGGCAGTGGAGGACCGGGGGACGGGGATCCCCGCGGAACTGGCCGAGCGGGTCTTCGATCCTTTCTTCACCACCCGGGGCAGCGGACGGACCGGCCTGGGCCTGTCCCTGGTCTGGGGCTTCGCCCAGCAGGCCGGAGGGCGTGCCTGCGTCAGCGAGGTGCCGGGAGGGGGCACACGGGTGGCCATATTCCTTCCACGGGGCGCCACGGCCGCGCGGCATTCCCGGGAGCTCACCGCTGCCGCGGAGCCTGTCCGCCGGCGGGCGGTCCTGGTGGAGCCCGACCGGGCCCTCCGGGAGACCTGCGCACAGATGCTGGACTCCCTCGGCTGGGACGTCCGGGAGGCCGCGGACGGCGAGTCCGCACTGGCGTCCCTGGACGACGGTCCGGCGGACCTGCTGTTCACCGAGGTGGAGCCGGGCGACATGGACGGCACCGAGCTGGCCCGCAGGGCCACCGCCCGCCATCCGGGCCTCCGGGTGCTGTTCGGCAGCGGCCGGGGCGAACTGGTCAGCCCGGCGGCCCACCCGCTGGTGGCCAAGCCCTACCGGCGGGAATCGCTGGCGACGGCGATCTCGGGCGCCATGAGCGACGAGACCACCCATGGCTAGTCCGGCCCGTCGGCTGCTCTTCGTGGCCGACGACCGGGAGACGGTCGAGTTCTGCGCCTCGGTGGCGGAGCCGTTTGGTTTCATCGTCCGGCGGGCCGGCGACCGGGCGGGGCTGGCAACCGCGCTTGACAGTTTCGGCCCGGACGCGGTGCTGTTCGACCCCGACACCGACGGCGGCGACGTGCTTCCCGCCATGTCGAAAATCCCGGCCACGGGGGCCGTGTTCATGCTCGTGGGCTTGCCGGAGTCCCGTTCCGTGCGGCGCGCCGCGCAGCTTGCTGCGGAGCTGGGACTGACCGTCGCCGGTCTGCTCGCGCGGCCGGTGCTGCAGGAGGGGCTGGAGGTGGCGCTGCGCGCCCTGTCCGACGAGGCGCCCTCGTATACGCCGGCCGAGATCGCAGAGGCGGTCATGCGCGGCGACATCACGGCCTGGTACCAGCCCCAGGTCCGGCGCACTGCCGAGGGCTGGCGGATCGACGGCGCCGAGGCTCTCGCGCGCTGGCAGCATCCCGACCATGGCCTGATCCTGCCGGATGCGTTTATCCCCACCGCCGAGGCCGTGGGGCAGATCGCCGCCATCACCGACTGTGTCCTCCGCACCTCCCTTGAACAGCTGGGGGTCTGGCGGCGGGCCGGCACCCGCCTTCGGGTGTGCGCGAAGCTCACGCCGGACCTGGTCACCGACCCGGACTTCCCGGACCGGCTGGTCACCCTGACCCGGGAATACGACGTGGCGCCGGCGTTCCTGGTGATCCAGGTGCCGGAGGCCGGCCTGCAGGACGCCGATGCGGGTTTCCGGGCGATGCTGGCCCGGCTGCGCGTGCTGGGATTCGGAGTGGCCATGGAGCATTTCGGGGCGGGGGTGTCATCGGCAAGCGAGCTCTACCAGACGCCCTTCAGCGAGCTGAAGCTGGACGGCCGCATCAGCATGCGCCTGCCCGAGGACGAGGACGCGGCACGCTTTGCCCGGGCCGTGGTGGCCATGGCGGAGCCCCTGGGGCTGACGGTGACCGCCGAGGCCGTGGAGACGCAAGAGTCCCTGGCCGCGCTGGCGGAGATCGGCTGCGAGCGGGCCCAGGGCTACGCGGTCAGCCGGCCCCTGCCCGCGACGGAGTTCCAGGCCGTTCTGAGGGAATGGAACCGACTTAGCGCCTGAACGGCCCCGGCCCTCAGGCTGTGGGCACCCGCAGTCCCTTGGCGATGGTATCCGGCACCTGGGCGGCGTCCAGTTCCCCGGCCAGGAGCGGTCCCTGGGCGAGCCGGAGACCCCGCTCGGCCAGGTAGGCCAGCTGCTGCGGGGATTCCAGCCCGACCGCCACCAGGTCGGCCCGCAGGACCCCTGCCAGGGCCGCTGCTGCGTCCGCCACCAGGCAGTCCTCCTCGGCCACCGGGAGTCCGGCCACGAACTCCCTGTCCAGCTTGAGCCATTCCAGGCGCAGGCTTCGGAGCTGCTCCAGGGAGATCCAGCCGCGGCCGAAATCGTCGAGGGCCAGGTGCACGCCCATCTGCCCCAGCTTCTCCACCACCTGCCGGCATTCCGGCCGGTCCGGGCCGAGGGCGGTCTCCCTGAACTCCAGCACCAGCGCACCGGGATCGAGTCCGGCCGTTGTGAGGATGCGCCCGATGCGGTCCACGAAGCGGGGATGCTCCAGCTGTCGCAGGGAGACTTTCGTCGCCACCCGGAGATCCCCCCGGTCCAGCTGTCTCCGCCATTCCGCCAGCTGGCTGCAGGCCTCCGCCAGCAGCCGCTCCCCGACACGGTGTATGAGCCCGGCGCTTTCCAGGATGGGCACGAACTCGACGGGGCGGACCAGGCCCAGCTCCGGGTGGTTCCAGCGCAGCAGCGCCTCCATGGCCAGGACCCGTTCGCTTTCCACCTCGACCACGGGCTGCCAGGTGACCTGGAACTCGTCGTCGTTGATCGCCTTGCGCAGGCCAGCCTCCAGCTCGGCCCGCCGGGACACCTCCGCGTGCACGGCGCGGGAGTAGAAGTGATACGTGTCCCGGCCGCTCTCCTTGGCCCGGTACATGGCGATGTCTGCCGTCTTCAGCAGCGTCACCGCGTCCTCGCCGCAGTCGGGGAAGCTGGCGATGCCGATGCTGCAGGTGACGGGCACGTCGCGGCCGTCCACGTGAAGGGGCGGCGCCAGTATTTCCCGGATCTTGCGGGCCAGCCCGGCGGCCCGTTCGAAGTGCCCGTAGTCCTCGAAGAGCACCGCGAACTCGTCGCCGCCGATCCGTGCCACGAAGTCCCCGGCCCGGAGGCCGCCGATGAGGCGCTGGGCCACGTCGTTCAGCACCCGGTCCCCTGCCTCCTGGCCGAGCTCGTCGTTGATGCGCTTGAAGCGGTCCAGGTTGAGCAGCAGCACCGCCAGGCCCTTCCCGGCCCGGCGGGCCCGGGCGACGGCCTTGTCGAGGCTCTCCACGAAGAATGCCCGGTTCGGCACCCGGGTGAGGTGGTCGTACAGAGCGAGCCGGGACAACTCCTGTTCCGCCCGCTTGCGGTCGCTGATGTCCCGCAGGGAAACGATGCCGCCGGTGATCAGCCCGTCCGCGTCCCGCATGGGCCGGGCGTTCACCGACAGGTAAATGCCCTGGGGCGCCCCGGCGTTGCGGTGAAATATCTCGAAATCGGTGACCGTCTCGCCCCGCACCGCCCGGGCCAGCGGCCGGTCCCGGTCCGGGAGGGGATCGCCGGTGTCCACCCGGTACAGGCCGAACAGGTCCGACGGCAGTCCCGCCAGGGAGCCGATGCCCAGCATCCGCCGGGCCGCCGGGTTCACCAGCAGCAGTTTCTCGTCCCGGTCGGCGACGACCACGCCTTCGCTGAGATTCTGGAGCACCGACTGGAGCATCGCCTCTTCGGAGGCGAGCCGGCTCGCCGCCTCCTGGCGTTCCACGGCATACCGGAGCGAGCGCAGGAACTGGTCCGGGTCCAGGTCGTCCAGGATCAGGAAATCCTGGGCCCCTGCGTGCAGGGCGCTCCATGCGTCGGGCTCGTCGCGGCGCCGGGCCAGGGCGATGAGGGGAAGATCGCGGTTCACCTGGCGCAGCTTGAGACAGGCGCGTATGCCGGGAGCCTCCTCCAGGGCGAGGTCCACCACGGCGGCGTCCAGGGGCCGGGTGGCCATCAGCTTGAGTGCCTCGGCAAGGGAGCCTGCGCTGACGAAACTGGCCACCGCCTCAGCCGATCCCGACAGGGTCTTGTGCAGCCGCCGATGGGTGTCCTTATCCGCCAGCAGCAGCACTTGATATTCTTCGCCGGACATCCTTCCGCCTTCCCCCATGAGCCTGACCAAGTGTAATCACCGCGGGACCCGGAGGCACCTTCCGGGTTTAAACCTTCGTCGCCTTCCCGGCGTCTATTCAGGCAAGTCCCGGACACGGGGACCGGCGGGAGGAGCGAGGGGCATTGACGGCAATCGTGGCGGGAGCCCACCGGGTGGACGCTGAACAACCCGGGCCGGCGGATGACGCACTGGTGGCCCGGGCCCGGTCGGGCAGCGTGGATGCCTTCGAAGCCCTTTACCGGCGCTACTCGGGTCGCATTCACGCCCTGTGTCTGCGGATGACGCGCTCGGCGATGGTCGCCGAGGACTGTGTACAGGAGACTTTCGTGCAGGCGTGGCAACACCTGGATCGCTTCGAGGGCCGCAGCGCCTTCGGGACCTGGCTGCACCGGATCGCCGTGAACCGGGTGCTTTCGGTGCAGCGGGCGGAGAGTCGCAGGCCGGCGATGCTGGTGGCGGTCGGTGAGGACGGCGATGATCCCTGGGGCGCCGCGCCCGGGGCGACGGATCCGGGCACGGACATGGACCTGGAGCGCGCCATCGCGAGCCTCCCTGACGGGGCCCGAAACGTGTTCGTCCTTCAGGCCGTTTGCGGCTTCAGCCACGAGGAAACGGCCCGGATGCTCGGGATCGCGGTGGGCACGTGCAAGGCCCAGCTGCACCGGGCGCGGAAGCTGCTGGAGGAGAGGCTGGAACCGTGAGCGACAGGCGTGACCCGATACTGGACCGGGCCCGGGAGCTGCCGCGGCAGCTGCCGCCCTCACGGGACCTGTGGCCCGAAATTCGTGCGCGGATCGAGGAGCCGGCGCGGCCGCCGGCCCGCCGCACGTCCTGGTTCCCGGCCGCCCTTGCCGCCTCGGTGGTCGTCGCCGTGGCGCTGGTTGCGCTGCTGCGGACCAGCGGTCCCTCCGCTCCGCCGGAGGCGATGACCGCGGGCCGGCTGCCGCCGCCCCCGATCCCGGCGAGCTTCGGGCCATCGGCCACGCTGGGCGCCCACTACCAGGCGGCCCGGGCAAGCCTCGCGGGAGACCTGGAGCAGCGGCTGGAAGCCCTGCCGCCGGACAGCCGGGAGGTGGTGGCGCGGAACCTGGCGGCAATCCATTCCGCCGTGGCGGAGATCAACGCCGCCCTGGAGAACGACCCGGGCAATGTCTTCCTGCAGCAGCTGCTGATGGACGCGTATCACGACGAACTGGCGGTGCTCGCCGACCTGCGCCGCGTGACGGACAGGATTTCGAACTCGCAGAGGAACCAGATATGAGAGCCAATCCCGTGGTCACAGCCTTCGCCGCTGGCGTGATGGCGCTGGCGGCCGGCCCGGCGGCGGCGGATCGCGCCATCGACGAGTCTGTCCAGGCCCATCCCCGCGGCGAGGTGGAGATCTCCAACCTCGCCGGTTCCGTGGAAGTCACGGGCTGGGACGAGGAGCAGGTCCGCGTGACGGGCCGGCTGGGCGAGGACGTCGAGCGCCTCGAGTTCCACGGCGATGGCCGCTATGTGCTGGTGAAGGTGATCATACCGTCGGGAAGCCGTGGCTCCGTGGACAGCGACCTGAAGGTCAGCGTGCCCCGGGGCAGCCGGCTCAACGTGGGCACGGTCTCGGCGGACATCGGCGTCGAGGCGGTCGAGGGCGCCCTTCGACTGCAGTCGGTGAGCGGCGACGTGACCGCGGACGTGTTCGGCGAGGACGCCCAGATCAAGAGCGTCAGCGGCGACGTGATCGTGCGCGGGCGGGACCAGCCGGCCCTGCTGACCGTGACCACCGTCAGCGGTGACGCGGATGTCCGCGATGTGGGCGGCGAGATCGTGGTGCAGACCGTCAGCGGCGACCTGGAGGCCCGTGCGCCGTCCGTGGAGCGGGCGCGGATCAACACGACCAACGGCGACGCGGATTTCATTACCGCCCTGGCCAGCGGTGCCCGCGTCGAGATGGAGACCATCAACGGCGACCTGACCCTGGTGATCCGCGGCGAAGTGGATGCTGAGTTTGACCTGGAAACCTTCAACGGCGACATCCGCACGGATTTCGGCCCCGAGCCCGAGCGCACCAGCCAGTTCGCGCCCGGCAAGGAACTGCGCTTTACCCGGGGCGAAGGGTCGGCCCGCGTCATGATGGAGACTCTCAACGGGGGTATCATCATCCGCAACGACTGACACGTCCCCTAACGGCGGCTCGATGCCTATGCGCGGCCTTCTGGCCGAACTGAGCAGGCGGCGCGTGTTCCGCGTCGCCGGCCTCTACGGTGTGGTTTCCTGGGTCATTGCCGAGGTCTCCTCGGTGGTGTTCCCCGTGCTGCTGTTGCCGGAGTGGACGGTTACCTTCGTTGTCGCCCTGCTGATCCTTGGCTTCCCCGTGGCCATGATCCTGGCCTGGGCCTATGACATCGGGCCCGGGGGTATCGAGAAGACTCAGCCCCTGGAGGAACCCGGGTCCCCCCGGGCCGGCCACGCCTGGCTCGGCTACGGCCTGCTGCTGGCGGCGGCCATGGCGGCGCTGGGCTACTTCCTGTGGTCTCGCATGGACGTCCCGGCGCGGGGCGAGTACGACTCCATTGCCGTGATGCCCTTCGCCAACCTGTCGGACGACGACGGCAACGACTATTTCAGCGACGGCATGGCGGAGGAACTGCTGAACCTGCTGGCCCAGGTGCCGGGTCTGCAGGTGGCCGCGCGGACGTCGTCATTCGCGTTCAAGGACCAGAACGTGGACGTGCGGGAGGTGGGCAACAAACTGGGCGTGGACGCGGTGCTGGAAGGCAGCGTGCGCCGTGCCGGAGACCGGGTCCGCATCACCGCACAGCTGGTGGACGCCGAGACCGGTTATCACCTCTGGTCGGGCACCTATGACCGGCAGCTGGAAGACATCTTCGCGGTTCAGGACGAGATCTCCGCCGAAATCGTCCGGGCGCTCAAGGGGACCCTGGGTGCGGGGAAGGACGCGGCGCCGCCGGTGGCCCGGACGGCGCCGCCCACGGAGAGCGTCGAGGCCTACCAGCTCTACCTGCAGGGCAGGCACCAGTGGAAACGCCGCGGACAGGAGGCCGTCAGCCGCAGCATCGCCCTGTTCGAGCAGGCCGTCGAGCTGGATCCTGAGTTCGCCCGGGCGTGGGCGGCGCTGGCCGCAGCGTGGATCGTGCTCCCCGGCTACAGCGACGGCGAACCGGCGGAGCCGGCCGGCGACATCGTCGAGAAGGCCGTCGAGGCCGCGCGCCGTGCCCTGGCCCTGGACCCCAACCTGGCCGAAGCCCACGCCGTGCTGGCGGAGGTGCAGTCCGAGCGATGGGACTGGACGGGCGCAGAGGCCGGGTTCTTCTTCGCCACCTCCCTGGATCCCAACGACGCCACGACGCGGCACTGGTATTCCCTGCTGCTGTGCCGGGTGGGCCGGCTGGAAGCATGCATGGAGCAGGCTCAGGCGGCCCTGGACCTGGACCCGGCCTCGCCGGTGATCAACTACAACCTGGCCAACGCCTATCTCGTCCAGGGCTACGACGACCAGGCGCGGCGCCACTACCGGTCCGCCCAGGAGCTGGGCTTCGACAGCCAGGGCGATGACTCGATCCCGCTGATCGCCGCGCTGCGTGCCGGCGACATGGAGACCTTCGAGTCCGTGGGGCGAAAAAGCGTTCATGCCCAGGGGCTGCCGGATGCGCTGGCGGATGCCCTTGCCGCGGCGTTCGACGACCCGGCCGCCGCGCCCGCGTTCGAGCAGGCCCTCAGGGACGCGGGGCTGCCGGAGGAGGCTGCATTTTCCATGTGGCTGCTGCTGGGGCAGACCGAAAGGGCCTTGGGCGCCCTGATGGCCATGGCCCGTAGCGGGCAGGGCGACTTCAGCAGCGTCTGGATGCCCGAGGGCCGCCACGTCCGCCAGCACAACGGGTTCGCCGAGTTCGCCCGCGAGGCCGGCCTCGTCGACTACTGGAAGCAGTACGGGATGCCAGACGACTGCCGACTGGTGGACGAGGTCCTGCGCTGCGGTTTCTCCGCGGCGGGCCGGCCGTACTGAGGCAGCAGCCGGGTCTGCAAACAGCAGTGCCCAGCCACTAAGCTATACGGCACGCGCTGGCCCCGGCGTCTGCTGCCGGGTCCGATTCCACGCCAGAGACAAAGGCCGAACCATGTCCAAGACCCTCAAGATCGTTGCCACCCTGCTCGGACTTGTCGTCCTGGTCGTGATCCTGGCAGCGGTGATCCTGCCGATGGTGGTGGATCCCAACGACTACCGGGAGGACATCGCGGCGGCGGCCGAGGAAGCCACCGGGCTGCCCATGGCCATCGACGGGGACCTCCGGCTGTCGGTCATCCCCTGGCTGGGCGTTCAGGTCGGCGGCGCCCGGCTCGGCAACCCGCCCGGATTCGGGGACCAGCCCATGGTCCGCCTGGGTTCGGCCTCCGTCGGTGCACGGCTGCTGCCGCTGCTGGGCGGCCGGCTGGAGATCTCCACCGTGCGCCTGGAGGACGTGGACGTCCATCTCGTCCGCGACGCAGACGGCCGAGGGAACTGGGAGGCGATCGGCGGCGATCGGGAGGCGACCGCGGCGCCGGGCGAACAGGAGGGGTCAACCGGTGGACTGGAGCTGACGGGCGTCGCCGGGCTGGAGCTGGTCGACGCCCGCCTGAGATTCGAGGACCGGGCCGCGGGCCGGGAAACGATCGTGGAGATCCCCCGCTTGTCCACGGGAGCCCTTGCCCCGGGCGAGGCGTTTTCAGTGGACGGGGAGGCCAGGGCAACCCTCGGGGGCGGCGAAGGCCAGGTCGGCGGCACGTTCCAGGCCACCATCGAGCCGGCTGCAGACCTGTCCCGGATCGGCGTCGCCGGCCTGGAACTGCGGGTCGAAGGCGCCCTGGGCGACGGTCCGCTGGTGTTCGAAGGCGAGCTCGACGCGCCCCGTGCCGGCATCGTCCTGGAGGGTCCCTCGCTGGAGCTGTCGGGGCTTTCGCTCCGGGGCACGGCGTCCGCCGGGGACGGGGTCGAGCACTCGGTGGCGACGGATGCGCCGGCGTTCAGCCTCGACATGGGGGCGGGGGTGCTGTCCGTTCCGGAGCTTTCAGTGGTCGCCGACGGCGTGGAGGTGACGCTCAACGTGGACGGGCGGGACCTGGCCGGGAAGCCGAGGTTCCAGGGTGCCGTCAACGTGGCGGGTTTCTCTCCCCGGGAGATCATGGACCGTCTTGGCATGCAGCCGCCGGTCACCCGCGACGAGGCCGTTCTCGGCGCCGCGTCGGCGTCCGCCAGCTACATCGCCACGCCGGAGGAGGTGACCCTTTCGGCCATAGACCTCAGGCTGGATGACACGGGCCTGACCGGTAACCTGGCCGTCGGGCTGGGGGATACCCGCCGCGTGGAGGGGAGGCTCGGCCTGGACGCCATCGACCTGGACCGCTACCTGCCGCCGCAGGCGCAGGGAGAAGGGCAGGACGCGCCCGCGGCCGCCGGCGACCAGCCGCTTTCCTTCGAGTGGCTCGACGGGCTGGTCATGGATCTTTCCCTCGGCGCCGGCCGGGTCGTTCTCCGCGGGCTGACCATGGAGGAACTTAACCTCCGGCTGCGTGCTGCGGAGCAGGTGCTGGAGGCGTCCCCGCTGACGGCGAAGCTCTACGGGGGGCGGCTGACGGGCCAGGCCCGGCTGGACGCCACCGCCAGCCCGGCCCGGATGCAGCTGGACCCGGTGCTGTCCGGGCTGTCCCTCGGGCCTTTCCTGTCGGACCTTGCGGGGCTGGACCGTATCGAAGGCACGGCCAACCTGAAAGCCAACCTCGGCACCTCCGCCCGGACTACCACCGATCTGGTCTCCGGGCTCCAGGGAGGCATCGCCTTCGCTGTCACCGGCGGCGCCTATCGGGGCGTGAACGTCTGGTACGAAATCCAGAGAGCCTGGGCCCTGGTCAAGGGTCGGCAGGCCCCGGAGAAGGCTTCCCCGGACACCCTGTTCCGGGATGTCACCGGAACAGCGGTCATCGAAGACGGAGTGCTCGTGAACGACGACTTTACCGCCGGCCTGGAGTCCCTCGTGCTCACGGGCGAAGGCCGGGTCGATCTGGCGGCCGCCACCCTGGACTACGGGATGGAGGCTGCCGTGCGCCCGGATGCGGGCCAGGGCGGCAGCACTGACGCCGGTGACCTGGCCGGGGCCCGGGTGCCGCTCCGTATCACAGGCCCGCTGGGCAGCCCGTCGGTGTCGGTGGACGTGAAGAAGATCGTCCGGCGTGAAGCCGAGAAACAGCTGCTCAAGGAACTCGGCGTCGAAAGCAAAGAGGGCCAGTCGTCGGAAGAGGCCCTCAAGGAAAAGGCGGAGGAGAAGGCGCGCGATCTCCTGAACAAGTTTCTCGGCGGAGACGAGTGAGGCGGCGAGCCGCTGCGTGCGGGTTCGTTTCCCTCGGGGGCGCGGCGCTGCTGTTCTGCCTG
The DNA here is from genome assembly GCA_037383845.1 of Gammaproteobacteria bacterium. GTDB lineage: Bacteria > Pseudomonadota > Gammaproteobacteria > Steroidobacterales > XN24 > JARRON01. The sequence continues at coordinate 86,926 of JARRON010000001.1, read as the reverse complement.
CCGGTGTCCGCTTCGGCCCTGGAGGTGGTGGCCGTGGACACGGCGGCGGAGTCCCGCTCCATAAGGGTGGAACTGGAGGTCGTACTGGATGCGCCGATGGACCGCGTGATCGACGTGCTCACGGACTATGACCGGATCCACGAGCTCCATCCCCGGTTCCGGGACAGCGGCGACCTGGGCTCGCCCGCACCGGGGGTCACGGAGGTCTACACGGTGTTTCGCGGCTGCCTGGCGGTGTTCTGCCGGACCGTGCGGCGCGTGGAGAGACTGCAGCGGACGCCCACCGGGCTGTTAGCCGTAGAGGTGCCCGGCCGGAGTGACTTCGCCGAAGGCCGGACGGAGTGGCGTTTCCGGGCCGAGGGCAACCAGCGCACCCGCCTGTACTACCGGGCCGTCCTGGAGCCGGACTTCCTGCTTCCGCCCTTGTTCGGCAGGCGCGTGCTGGCGGAGATGACCCGGGAGACCACCGTGGAGATGCTGGCGGCTGCCGAGCGCGTGGCCAGGGGCGAGCCGTGAAGGACGCTTTCTCCGGTGCCCTGCTGGCCTGGTTCGACCACCATGGCCGGCACGACCTGCCGTGGCAGGCGGACCCGTCCCCTTACCGGGTATGGGTCTCGGAGATCATGCTTCAGCAGACGCAGGTGACCACGGTCGTCCCCTACTTCCGCCGCTTCACGGAGCGCTTTCCTGACGTCGTGTCACTGGCGGACGCGGCCCTGGACGAGGTGCTGCACCTCTGGTCCGGTCTCGGCTACTACGCCCGGGCACGTAATCTTCACCGGGCCGCCGCGGTGTTGAGGGACGAGTACGGCGGTCGTTTTCCCGAGCAGTACGAACAGGTGGTGGCTCTGCCGGGAGTCGGCCGTTCGACGGCCGGCGCGATTCTGGCCCTGTCCCTGGGGCAGCGCCATCCCATCCTCGACGGCAACGTCAAACGGGTGCTGACCCGTTACCACGCCGTCCCCGGCTGGCCCGGGCGGCCGGCAGTGGAGCGCCGCCTGTGGGAGCTGGCCGGGTCCCATACGCCCCTGGAGCGGGTCGCGGAGTACACCCAGGCCGTCATGGACCTGGGGGCAACCCTTTGTCGTCGCGGAACGCCCCGGTGCGATGACTGCCCGCTGTCCGCCGGTTGCCGGGCCCGGCAGCTGGGGCGGGTCGCGGACTTTCCCGCACCCAGGCCCCGCCGGGAGCGCCCGCTGAAACGCACCCGGATGCTGCTGCTGGAAGACATCGCCGGTGCAGTGCTGCTGGAGAAGCGGCCTCTCTCGGGCATCTGGGGCGGGCTGTGGTGCCCCCCGGAGCTGGGAGCGGAATCGGCGGAGGCGTTCGCGCAGGCGACCCTGGACCTGGCGGTGGAATCCGTTGGCGACGGCGCTCCCCTGCGCCACGGTTTCACGCATTTCGAGCTGGAGATCACGCCGGTGCGGGCGCGGCTGCTGGAGGGCGCCGGTGGCCTCATGGAGGCGGATCGCTGGGTCTGGTATAACCCGCGCTCCCCCGCGCGGCTTGGCCTGGCGGCCGTGGTAAGCCGACTGCTGGAACACTCGATCGAATCGGAGGAAGCATGAGCCGGACCGTCCAATGTGTCCTGCTGGGGCAGGAAGCCGAGGGCCTGGACAGGCCCCCCTATCCGGGGCCGCTGGGCCAGCGTATCTTCGAGAACGTCTCCAGGGCCGCGTGGCAGCAGTGGCTGGCCCACCAGACCATGATCATCAACGAGTACCGGCTGTCCGTGGCGGATCCCCAGGCGCGGAAGTTCCTCGAGGAACAGATGGAGCAGTACTTCTTCGGGGGCGGCGCCGATACGCCGGAGGGCTACGTCCCGCCCTCGGCATAGGCCGGCTCAGGCCACTTCCAGGAGCTGCACGGAGAACAGCTGGTCGGGATCGGTCCAGACCCGGGCAACGCGAAACCCGTTGGCGCCGGCCAGGGCGCGGAAGGCCTCCGGGGAATACTTGTGGGAGTACTCGGTGACCAGCACTTCGCCGTCGGAGAACGGGAAGGTCCGTCCGGCGATCCTGACCTCCTGGGTCTTCCGGCTGACAAGTCGCATCTCGATGCGGCTGTGGTCCGTGTCCCAGACCGCCTCGTGGCGGAAGGCGCTTACGTCGAAGTTTGCCCCCAGTTCCCGGTTCAGCCGCACCAGCAGGTTCAGGTTGAACTCGGCGGTAACCCCCTGGGCGTCGTTGTAGGCGGGCTCCAGGATTGCCGCGTCCTTCTCCAGGTCAACGCCGATGAGCATCGCGCCGCCGGGGCCCATCTCCGTCGCCGTGGCCCGAAGCAGGGCTGCCGCCAGGTCGTGAGGGAAATTGCCGATGGTGGAGCCGGGGAAGAAGGCGACGTTTCTCTCCACGGATCGCCGCTCCGGTTCCGGGAGATCGAAGGGCTCGGTGAAGTCCGCCACGACAGGCAGCACCTCGATGTCGGGGAAGTCCGCGGCGATCCGGGCCGCCGATGCCATGAGGTGCTCCCGGGAGATCTCCACGGGCACGTAGGCCGCCAGGTCCCGCATCTTTTCCAGCAGCAGCTCGGTCTTCACGGCGGAGCCGGATCCCAGTTCCACCAGTCGGACCCCGGCACCCAGGGCGGCGGCCATCTCGCCGCCGTGGGTCTGCAGGATGGCGATTTCAGTGCGGGTGGGATAGTACTCCGGCAGCTCGGTGATGGCGTCGAAGAGTTCCGAGCCACGCTGGTCGTAGAAGTACAGGGACGGGATGTTCTTGCGGGGCGCGGCCAGGCCGGTCAGCACGTCCTCCAGCATCACCTCGTCGTCGGGGGCGAAGTCGGACAGTTCCTGCAGGTTGTCGGATTCCGGTGTCGTCACCGGTGGCCGTCCCGGGCCAGGCGCAGGCCCGAGAACTGCCAGCGCTGGTGGGGATAGAAGAAGTTACGGTAGGTCGGGCGGATGTGCCCCGGAGGGGTGGCGCATGAGCCTCCCCGAAGGACGAGCTGGCTGCACATGAACTTTCCATTGTACTCGCCCAGGGATCCGCCCAGGGGCTGGAAGCCGGGGTAGGGAGAGTAGGGACTGGCGGTCCACTCCCAGGTGTCGCCGTAGAGCTGGCAGAGCCCGTCAGCGCCCCCGGCAGGTTGCGGGTGAAGGAAACCCGCATCCGTGAACCGGCCTTCGGTCGGCACGCCCAGGGCCGCGGTTTCCCACTCCGCTTCGGTGGGCAGTCGGGCGCCGGCCCAGCGGGCGAAGGCGTCGGCCTCGTAATAGCTCAGGTGGGTTACCGGCGCGCCGGGGTCCAGGGGACGAAGGCCGCCGAGGGTGAATTCCCGCTCAAGGTCCTCGTCCCAGTACATGGGTCGCGACCAGCCCCCGGTGACCACGGTGGACCAGCCGTCGGACAGCCACAGGGCGTTGTTGCGGTAGCCGCCGTCGTTGATGAATTCCAGGAACTCTGCGTTGGTGACGGGCCGGGAGGCCAGCTGATGTTCGCGGAGCATCACTGGATGACGCGGCGTCTCATTGTCGAAGGCGAAGCCCTCGCCGCCGTGACCGATCTCCGCCACGCCGCCGGGCCGGTCGATCCAGCGCTGAGGCGGGCTGTCGACGACCACGGGCGGGGGGATGTCGGCATAAGCCGGCGCCAGCGGGTTCTGGGCAAGCAGATGCTTGATGTCGGTCAGGAGCAGTTCCTGGTGCTGCTGCTCGTGGTTCAGCCCAAGGGTCACCAGGAACTCCAGCTCGTCGTCGTCGGCGCGATCGGCCATCAGCGCTTCCATGGCGGCATCGACATGGGCCCGGTAGCCGAGCACTTCCTCCAGGGACGGGCGGGTCAGCAGGCCCCTGCGGGGTCGGGCGTGCATCTGCCCCATGGTGAAGTAGTAGGAGTTGAACAGAAACGCGAAGTCCGGGTGGAAGGCCTGGTAGCCCCGCGCGTGCTTGTCGAGGATGAACGCCTCGAAGAACCAGGTGGTATGGGCGAGGTGCCACTTCGCCGGACTGGCGTCCGGCATGCTCTGCACACAGGCGTCTTCCGCGGACAGGGGCGCAGCCAGGTCCCTGGTGCCTGCGCGCACTTGTCGGTAGCGCAGGGCAAGGTCCCCCGCGGGGACGGGAGGGGAAACGAACCGGGGGGCTGTGCTCATGGCGCAAGTTCGGGGCCGGCGGCTGACCGCCGGCCCGGTACGGACCGGACATCAGGGTAGCCGTCGCGCGGGACGGGGGTCAAAACGTCTCCGGCGATCAGGGTCGGGGTCTTGCTTGACGCTACCCGGCGCCGCGGGTGTAATACGCGGCCTGCCGAGGGCCAGGTAGCTCAGTTGGTAGAGCACGTGACTGAAAATCACGGTGTCGGCAGTTCGATTCTGCCCCTGGCCACCACTTCCGCCTCCGTCCGTTCCTGAGCGTGTCCCGCCACCGCGGGGCCGTTCGATATGATGCCGGGCCGTCCTGGCCCGGCACCCTGCGGGCGCCGTCGCTTCGCTCCGACGTCCAGATCTGCGGTCCTGCAGATCTGTCTGCCCCTGGCCACCACTTCCGCCTCCGTCCGTACCTGAGCGCGTCCCGCCACCGCGGGGCCGTTCGATATGATGCCGGGCCGTCCTGGCCCGGCGTCGCGACTGGCTGTCCTGCCCGTCGGCAAGCCCCAGGCCACGCCATGTCCTGGGATACGGTTGCACCGCGTGCCTCAGCGAGGTTCGGCGAGATCCGAACTCGGGCTTACGCTGGGATCGGCTTCCAGCCTCCGGGCGTGTAACGGCTGACGGCTTCGTCTTCCAGGCAGAACAGGTGCAGCCAGCCGTTGTGCAGGAGGTTGCGCACCACCTCGTGGCGCGCGATCACTGCCTCGATCCGGTCCCCGGGGGCCTCGATGTAGACCGACAGGCGCAGGGGCTCGTGCATCCAGCGGCGGCCGTCGTGGACGGACTGCCGGGGCAGGCCGACCCTCAGGTCACCGCCATTTCCCTCGAAGACACCGATGACTCCGCCCACGACGTTGTGGAGGACCTTGTTGCCGCTGCCGAAGTGCTCCGGGTCCACGGTGGAGGCGTTGTACTGAGCGTTGATCCAGTGGGTGACCAGCATAGGCGCGGTCATGAGCAGTTCCAGCACGCTTCCGTCAGTGTCCTTGCCGGCCTCGTAGTCGTGGAGGAAGACGCGACCCTTCAGGTCCAGGTGGCGCGTGCGGGTCCGCGGGGCGATCACGAAGGCGGCATTGTTGGCCAGGCCCCACTCGGGGCGGGTCTGGGCGCCGTCGTTCCCCCGGCGCTGGAGGGCCTCGAGCAGAGCGGCCGGGTTGCCCCGAAGCCTGCCCAGGCCCAGGTCGTCGGCCCGCTCGACGCGGGCGAGGTCGCCCGCGCGTCTCAGCGCATCCTGCAGCCGGCTGCCCTCCGGGTCCGGCACCGGGTCGAACAGGGCGATCTCGTCGGTGGTGGTGTTGTGGAGAGCGGCGACGAAGCGGGTGGCGGCACCGATGGTGATGCCTTTGTCAGCGAGACCCGCGCGTACGTCCGGGTCGTTGAGGAGCCCCGCCAGGGTACGGGCGTTCACCTCGCCGGTCTGGCCGCAGCACGCGCCGCAGTCCAGGCCGGCCGCGTGGGGGTTGTTGACGCTCTGGCTGCCGTGGCCCACCAGCAGGACCACCGGCGCGAAGTCTTCCACCAGGCTCATGGCCCGCAGCACGCTCTCGGCCAGTTCCACCCGCCCGGCGGCGTTCAGGCCCTGCAGGTGCAGGTGCAGTGAGCCGCGCTGGCGGTCGTCAAGGCCCGCGCCTTCGGGCCCGCCGCGCGCTTTCCGGCCCGGGGTGACCCACCGCCACAGCTTCGCGGCGTAGCCCACGCCGGCGGCCTCGACGAAGTGGAACGCGGCCGAAGGCCAGCGGGCGGTGGCGCCCCAGCGGGCGGCATCGGCCAGGCGGGCCCGGCGGGAAGCCGCGAGGGCGTTCGTCTCAGCCGGGGAGGCTGCTGCCTCGGTGACCTCCATGGCCGGCGCCAGGAGCCCGGGCAGCTGGGGACGCCGGGCCTCGGTGCCCAGCGGCGTATACGCAATGGGCAGGCCGAAGAAACCCGCGAAGCCGATGGTCTGGATACCTTCGTCCACAGACTCCAGCGCCCGGCGCACGACTTCCGAGCGCACGTCGATACAAAACGCTGCCTGCACCCTGGGAGAGGCCGGTGCACCCCCGGTCGCCGGGCTTGCCAGAGCCCGCGCCAGTTCGGCCTGGAAGCCGTGCTCCAGCGCGCGCTGCCATGTCCAGTCCGTCCGCCCGGCCGCCACGGCCGCACCGATGCGTTCCTCGCTGGACGACCAGGCGCGGGACCAGCCATCTACGGCGGCGCCGTCCGCAGCCCGGGTCTCCGCCAGCAGGTGCTCCCAGGCCAGTCGCACCGCCAGCAGTTCCTCCAGGTGGCCGTCATCGCCGCCGGCCAGGCGCGCCTGCCACCGCAGGTAGGCACACCAGGACGCCCAGCCGTTCACCGACAGCAGCAGGGCTTCGAAGTAGTCCGACCACTGGCGGGGCGACAGCGGCAGTCGTCGCGACGCCCTCTCCAGCAGGCCGCGGGCATCGCCGGGGAGGGCGCTGGCTGCGCGCCGTATCGACTGCACGCCCGTGAGCACTCCGATCCCGTGGTCGTGAGCCAGGGATTCCCGCCAGTGAGCGTAAAGGCCGCCTTCGCCGGCTGGCCGCCAGTCGGCCAGGTCGTGGTCGAACCACGCCGCGCAGGCCTGGCTGACCTGGTGGGTGATGGCATCCCGCCAGGGCAGGCGCGCGGCGTCCCGGTCGTCGGCATCCAGCCAGTCGCAAAGAAGGGGCAGTCGGGCCGTGAGCGGTTCCCGGTCCAGGCCGGCGAGGCACTCGTGTTCGGTCAGGCTCTCGCCGGCTTCCTGCCGTGCCACCGCCAGATCATCGGCGCCGATCCGGCCCCGTGACCATGCTTCCCTGAAGTACGCGCGCGAGGGCGCTGACCGCATCCCCCCCAGCACGGCCAGCCGGGCGGCGGCCGTCTCGATGGGCTGATCGATCCTTTCCCACCAGGGGCTCACCGCGATGGCCCTGTCCAGGGGCCAGGTCGGAGCGATACGACCCGTGGAGGCCGCAACAGCCGCCTCGAGTGACACGCTCTCCGGCGGGGGGGCCGGCACCGCGCTCACGATGGGCTTCCTTCCATCACCGGTTCCGCGGCCTGGCCGGCAGGCAGCACCGGCCGCGCGCTGCGGGGCAGCCTGGGAGGCCAGACGGCCATGGTCAGTCGCGTAAAGGCCTCGTCGAGGTAGAAACCGGCATAAGCCATGCGGTACAGGCCTGGCAGCCTGCGGCTGGCATCGGGCCGGTTCAGGGCGACGACGACCCCGTAGCCGGCCGCGAAGACGACCACCAGGAGGGCGCCAAACGCCCCGTCCAGGAAGTCCGCCGGGGCCGCAGCGGGCAGGATCGGCAGCGCGTGCCACGTCAGGGCGAGTCCGGTAAGGCCGGTGATCGCCATCGCGCCTGTCCACGCACCGCGAAAGGCCGATCCCCCGGCGGGCCAGAGAAGCGGAGCCCACGCCAGGGCCACGAGTCCGCTCCACGCCAGGGGCCAGGCTGCGTCATAGGCGCCGCCGATGACCCACTGCAGTCCAACCACGATGGGCAGCGCCGCTACCGGCGCGAGCAGGGCGCGGTGCATCTCGAGGGCGTGGGCCGCCGGGCGCATGCGGGCGAGCCGCGCCTGGAGCACCGCGTCGCCGGCGGCGAGGAAGGCATTGGCCTTGTAGAGGGAATGGCCGATCAGGTGCAGGAGCGCGAGCTCATACAGGCCCGCGGCGCATTCCAGCAGCATGAAGCCCATCTGCGCGCAGGTGGACCAGGCCAGTCTGACTTTGATGCTGATCCGCGTAAGCATCACCCAGCCCGCCAGGAGCGCCGTGGCCACGCCGACCACCGCCAGCAGGCCGCGGGCTGCGGGTGCGGCTTCCAGCAGGGGCGCCAGCCGGATCAGCACGAAGCCGCCCAGATTGATCACGCCCGCGTGGAGAAGCGCGGAGACCGGCGTGGGGGCTTCCATGACCTGGATAAGCCATCCGTGCACCGGAAGCTGCGCCGTCTTGAGAATCACCGCCACCACGAGCAGGGCGGCGCTGACCTGCAGGCCCGCCGAGGCACCGTGAGCATCGAGATGGGCGGCCAGGGCCTGGAAGGACCCGCTGCCCACCTCGCCCCAGGCCAGCCCGGCAGCAGCCACAAGGGCCACGTCGGCCAGTCGGGAGGCGATGAATTTCTTGTGGGCGGCCAGCACGGCGAAGGGACGTTCCGGGTAGAAGACGAGCAGTCCGTGGAGGGCCAGACTGGTGGCCGCCCAGGCGGCGATCAGCGTGACCCAGTGACTGGCCAGCGACATGACAGCCACGCTCGCCAGGACCGCCAGCAGCCCGGCCACGTACCGACTCTGCCGGGGCTCACCTTCCAGGTAGCGGCGCGAGTAGTCCGTCACCACCACCCCGAGCCCGGAAACCAGCACGAGAAGGAGGCCGCCGAGGGCGTCGTAGTCCACCCCGGGCCACTGGCCGCCGGAAGCCGGGGCCATGATCACCAGCACCAGGGCGCCCGCCGAAGCGACGAATGCAAACCGGGTGACCACCCTGGCACACCGCCAGGCGCCATCCGGCGCGCTGCGGCGCGCCCTCCAGGCCCCCAGGCCGAAGGCCAATGCCGCCGCCAGGGCGAGAAGCAGGGAAGGGGAGTCGGGCATCAGGCTGCCTCCTGCGAGTGACGGGGCGGATTGTCCGGGTCGTGAATTGTTTTGTAAAATAGATTGTTATGAATAAATCGTTAACAAAAACAGAATTATCGGGCGTCAGCCGACTGAACTTCCATCACCTGCTGTATTTCTGGGCCGTGGCGCGGGAGGGACACCTCACCCGGGCGGCGGAGCGCCTGCACGTGTCCGCTTCCGCCCTGTCGGCCCAGATTCGCCAGCTCGAGACCCAGCTCGGCGAGCCGCTGTTCGTGCGGGAAGGGCGCAGCCTGCGCCTGACCGAAACAGGTCGCCTCGTGCTTTCTTACGCCGAGGACATTTTTTCCCTGGGGGAGGAGCTCATCGCCAGCGTCCGCGGCCGGGGCACCGGGGGGCTGCAGCGCCTGCGGATCGGCAGCGTGGGCACGCTGTCCCGAAACTTCCAGGAGAACTGGGTGAGGCCGCTGTTACAGGACGCCGAGGTATCCCTCTCCCTCGAGTCGGGGCACCTGGAGGCACTTCTGCCCCGGCTGCAGCGGCACCAGCTCGACGTGGTGCTGGCGAACCAGTCCGTGGCGGGAGACGCCGAGCACCCGTGGCGCTGCCGGCTGCTGGCCCGCCAGCCGGTCTGCCTCGTCGGGCCCCCGGGAGCGTGGGCGGAACGTCGGTTCCGGTTCCCGGAGGACCTGGACGGCGCCGATCTGGTGCTGCCCGGTCCCCGCAGCACGCTTCGCTCGCGGTTCGACGCCCTCTGCGAGGCGGTGGGGGCCCGGATCAGCGTCCGGGCGGAGGCGGACGACATGGCAATGCTGCGTCTCCTGGCCAGGGACAGCGGGGTGCTGGCCCTGCTTCCGGAGGTGGTCGTCCAGGACGAACTCGAGGCGGGTCGCCTCGAGGTGCTGTGCCCCGTCCCCGGCATCGAGGAGCGGTTCTACGCGGTGACCGTGCCCCGCCGACACCACCCGGCGGCCCTGAAGCGGCTGATGGACGCCGAACCAGTACCGGCATGACGCCGGCCGCAAGGCGGCCCGCGCTCGCTTACCGGCGTGCCAGGGCCGCCGGCCCGGCCGGTGCCGGACTCCATCGCCAGCCGAGCCAGATGACACGGCCGGGTTCGTTGACCTGCACCGGGTCCGGATTGAAAGGATCCTGGTTGGCCCGGTTGAGATGGTCGGCGTAGGTGGTATCGAGGAGGTTGTCCACGCCGAGCCGGAACGTGCCAAGGCGACGGGTCGCCAGCGACATGAAGACGTCCAGCACGGCCCAGCCCGGGGTCTCCCGCGGATCGAGCCCGCTTCCGGTGACCGGGTCATCGTCGGCCCTGGACTGCCGCGCGGCCCAGCGCAGCCTTGAGCCGAGCTCCCACCGGTCCGCCTGCCGGCCGATCTCGACCCGGCCGTTCAGCGGCGGAATCTGGTACAGGGGCCGGCTGTCAATCGTGTTCGTGCCCCGCACCCAGGCGGCGCCGGCGGTGAGCCGCCAGCCGCTTCCCCACCGGATACGTGCCTCGCCCTCCAGGCCGTAGAGCTCGGCATCCACGTTGCGGTAGATCCGGGCCCCGTCCGCGAGAAGGATGCCGGGCTGGGCCCGGGCCCGGTCCGAGGTGATGTAGTCGTCGACCCGGTCGTAGAAAGCTGCCGCCGTGGCGTCCCACCCGTCGTCCTGCCAGGCCAGGCCCAGGTCGGCCTGGTGGTGCACCTCGGGATCAAGACCGGGATTGCCCACCCAGCGCCGGGTGGGGTCCACGGGGTGATTCGCGGCCAGGTAGCGCTCGGTGGCGTCTGCGGTCCTGGCGGTGCGGCTGGCCCCGACGAACCACGTGGTCCGCTCGCCCACGGGACGCTCCCAGGTCAGCAGCGCAGAGAGGAGGTCCTCGTTCTCGTCGCCGGCGGAGCGCCCGTAATACCGCGTGTAAAGCTGGTCCGGCGAGAGGGCGCCCGGGGCCATGGGCGTCTCGGCGGACCGGTCCGCCCGTGCCTCGTTATGGTCGTAGCGGAGGCCCGCCAGGAGCCGGCCCGGCCCCAGCGTCCGGTGGGCTTCCAGGACCAGGCCCGTCTGACGCAGGGTCACGTCGGGCCACATGAGCGAGTTGGAAACCGTGACCCGGCCCGGTTCCGGCCCCTGGTAGCGGACGGCCTCCCGCTCGGACTGCAGCAGGTCAACGCCGAGACTGACGGTCCAGTCGCTTCCTGCTGCCAGGTCCACGCGGCCGCGGGCCCCGGTGGTGGCGGAAGTGGACGGCACCCGCATGGCCATCGGCGTCGCCAGGGGCCGGTTCGAGTAGTTGTCCATCAGGTGGTCAACGTCGGCCCGCCACGCCTCCAGCCGCAGCGGGGCGCCCCCGCTGCCGGCCGTGCCGTCGTACTCCAGGCGCCAGACGGAGGCGTCCTCTTCCGGGGCGTCCATCCCGGCACCCGCATAGAGCACGTCGCGGGCGCGGCTGCCGTCCCAGGCCAGCGTCAGCTGTCCCAGTGCCGGATCGGTGTAGCCGAATGCCGCCGAAAGCGCGTCTTCCTCGTAGGCCGAGCGAACCTCCGCGCCAGCCCCGTCCACATAGTTGCCCGCCCGGCCGGACTGCCCGCGCACGCGGCCGAAAAAGCCCTCCGTCCGCCACCCGGCGTCGCCGGCGAACTGGCGGTCCAGGCCGTTGTCCGTCGCGCTGGCGACCAGCCCGCCGGACCAGCCCTTCTGCTCTGGCCGGGACTGCCGCTGGAAAAGCACCGTCCCTCCGCTGCCGCCGGGGCCATGGAGCAGGCTCCTGACACCCTTGACCACGGTGACCTGGTCCCAGGTGTCCACCGCCACGAAGGCCGTGGGCGGGTCCATTCGGTTGGGACAGGCACCGAAAACGAAGGCACCGTCCACCAGCACGTTGATCCTGTTCTGGGACTGGCCGCGGATCACAGGTTCCAGACCCCGGCCGCCCATTCGCCCTGCGGAGACACCGTTGGCCTGGCTGACCAGCTGGGCGCCGTCGGCCGCCGGGGCAGCGTTCCCGTCAGAAGGATCGAGCTGATCGCTGAAAGGCGTCGCGGACCGGCCGATGACCACAACATGGGGTGCGATGGCGGGAGCTTCCGGGCCCGCGGGCTCCGCCGCTTGTGCCGGCGCCATCAATACCAGCATCGCTCCAAGCCAGGGCGCCTGCCGGATCGGGTAGGCCGTGACCACGTAACGTTTCATCCAGAAGAATCAAAAAGGGCGCGGACACCGCCGGCTTTGGTGGGGGAAGGACCCGGCGGGCCGCGCCCGGAGATGGCAGAACTGAATATAAGACAACTCGTATATAAAGTCCAGCTAAATTTTATAGCCTGGAACCGCCTCGCGCGAGCGCGGCCCTTGACCAGCACAGGCGACTGTTTTGCTTACAGAAACCCCAGCAGCCAGGCGGCGAGCAGGGCCAGCACCAGGATCCCCAGGACGGCGAGGACGCGGAAGCGCGGCTGCCAGCGCTCCCATGCCTGCTGCACCCGGTACTCGTCGCGCAGCGACGTGGACAGGATGTCCGCGGCTCGCCCGCTGCGTGTTTGTCCCGCCGACACGAGTCCGGTTCCCGCAAGGCCCACCAGGGCGACCACCGGCAGGGCCAGCCAGAGGATGTGGTGCTCTGCGAACCAGACCCACAGGCGGTGGACCACCACCCAGTCGACGGCCGCCGCGACGGCGCGGGTCGCCTGCGGTGCGAGGTCAAGCGGCGTGGGCGTCGTCCACACGCTGGTCTTCAGCCAGGTCAACACGGCGCCCACGGTGGGCCACAGCGCCAGCAGCAGGATGACGACGGCGAGAAGCTGTACCAGTCGGCCGATGGCAACGATGCCGGATCCCGCGAGGCGATTCCCGGCCATGGCGGTCCAGTCCCTCGCGGTGAGGCGCTCTTTCACGCGTGGGGTCCCTCCGTGGGTGGACTCGTGACTACCGTTCCCTTCCGCCCGAGGGGCTTTCCGCGGTCCGGCACAGGACTAGACTTACCATGGAACAGTCCGGCAAAAGAACGAAGACATCACAGGTCCCCGGATGGATCTTAACCTCAGCCTCGACATCCCCACGCTGCGCAACTTCGCCATTGCGCTGGCCATCGGTGCGCTGGTGGGCATCGAGCGGGAGAAGAACAAGGCAGAGTCCGGCAGCATCGGGATCGGCGGTGTCCGCACGTTCATCCTGTTCTCCCAGGTGGGCGCGGTGGGCGCCTGGCTGGCGCGGGCGCTCGACGCGCCCTGGATATTCATCGCCGCGGTGGCCATCGTCGCTGCCTCCGCTCTCGCAGGCTACCTGGCGACGACCCGCGCCCGGCCGGAATCCCTGGGCCTGACTACGGAAATGGCGGCGGTGTCCGTGGCGCTGCTGGGAGGGCTGTCGCTGGCCGGCTATCCCGGCCTGGCGGTGGCGCTGGGCATCCTTACCTCCGCGGCCCTGGCCTTCAAGGGGCCGATGCACGGGCTGGTGGAGAAGCTCGGGACCGACGACATCTATGCCGGCCTGAAGCTTCTGATCGCGACGTTCATCATCCTGCCGGTGCTTCCCGACCACCCGGTGGACCCCTGGGGTGCCCTGAACCCGCACACCCTGTGGCTGCTCGTGATCCTGATCTCGACCCTTTCCCTGATCGGTTACGTCGCGGTCCGGATCCTGGGACCGTCCCGCGGCAGTGCCGTTACCGGGCTGGCCGGCGGGCTGGCCTCGTCCACCGCGGCGACGCTGCATTTCGCCCGCAGAGCCGGGTCGGAGAAAAGCGCGGCGAGCCTCGAGGCCCTGCTCACCGGCATGCTGCTGGCCTGGGCGGTCATGTTCGTGCGCATCATCGTCGAGGTGGCGGTGGTGAACCCGGACCTGTTGCCTCCCGTGCTGGCCCCGATGATCGCCATGGGCGCTGCGGCACTGGCAGCGGCGGCCTATTTCTATCGTTCGAGCACCCGGGAAAAGGACGACGAGACCTCCCACATGAAGGTGAAGAACCCGTTCAGCCTGACGGCCGCCAGCCAGTTCGGACTGCTGTTCGCAGCCATCCTGCTCGTGGTGCATCTCACCCGTGCGTACCTGCCCGACGGCAGCATTTACGTGGTGTCGGCGGTGGCGGGCCTGACAGACGTGGACGCCATCACCCTGTCCCTCGCGGAATCGGCGAAGCGTGGCGGTGACCTGCTGGTGCCCGCCCGGGGAATCGCCATCGCCGCCTTTTCCAACACGGCAGTGAAGTGCGCCATGTTCGCCCTGCTGGGCGGCCACGAAGCCCGCAGGCCGGCGCTGGTGGCCACGGCCCTGATCATCCTCGCCGGCGCCGTGGCGCTGCTGTTCTGATGGGCAGCCCCCGGGGGTTCACCGGCGCCCCGCGGCTGCGCCGGCGGTCCGCCCCATGACGTCCCCGTCGCCCTCGCCACCCCCCGGCGGCCGCGGCGTCTTCGAACCTTTCGGTTACCCCGCATTCACTGTCATGTGGCTGGCCACGCTGGCGTCCATGACCGGCACCTGGATGCACGAGGTGGCCGCGGGCTGGCTGATGGCAACCCTGGCCACCGATCCCCGGATGGTCGCGCTGGTGCAGACGGCGACCATGCTGCCCGGGCTGCTGTTCGTGCTGCCGGCGGGCGCGCTGGCGGACCTGTTCGACCGGCGCAGGCTGCTCATCCTGGTCAGGCTGGTGATGAGCATCGTCGCCCTGGCGCTGGGATACGCTGCCTTGGCGGGTCGGATAAGCCCCTGGGGACTGCTGGCTTTCACGTTCCTGCTGGGCATGGGCAACGCCTTCACCGCGCCGGTCTGGCAGGCCATCGTTCCCCAGATGGTGCCCCGGCCGGTGCTGGCCCAGGCCATCTCCCTGAACAGCCTGGCGGTGAACTTCAGCCGGGCCCTGGGCCCGGCCCTGGCTGGTGCGCTGATCGCGTCCGTCGGCTTCGGCGCGCCCTTCCTCGTCAACGCCGTGGCTTACCTGGCCCTGGTGGCGGCCGTGGTTTCGTGGAAGCCGCCCGAGGTCCGCAGAAGCGAACTGCCCAGCGAGGGGCTCGTGTCGGCCATGCGGGCCGGCCTGCGTTACGTGCGCTCCAGCGTCCCGGTGAAGTCCACCCTGGTTCGCGCGGTCACCTTCCTCGTGCCCGCCAGCGCCTACTGGGCCCTCATGCCGCTGGTGGTTCGGGACCAGCTCGGAGGCGGCGCCCAGCTTTACGGCCTCATGGTCGGCAGCGTGGGCGCCGGCGCGGTGGTCGGTGCCGTGGCGCTGCCGTTCCTGCGGGCAGCGCTGGGCGCGGACCGGCTGGTGCTGGCAGCAAGCTTGGGGACGGTCCTCGCGCTGGCGGGATTCTCCGTGGCTTCCCAGCCAGCCGTGGCGGGGGCCGCGGCGATGCTCGCCGGCTTTTGCTGGATTTCCGCCCTGTCCAGCATGAATGTCTCCATGCAGATGGCCCTGCCGGAGTGGGTTCGGGGGCGCGGCTTGTCCGTCTATCACATGAGTTTCTTCGGCTCCATGGCCGTGGGCAGCTACCTGTGGGGACACGTGGCCGGCTGGCTCGGCGTTCCCGCGACCCTCGCGGTGGCTGGCGGCGTCGCCCTGCTGGCAACGCCGTTCTCCCTGCGCTGGCGGCTGCTGCTCGGGGCGGACCTGGACCTGAGCCCGTCGGTGCGCTGGCCGGAGCCGGTGCCGGCGTGGCGCTTCCCGGCGGACCGCGGCCCGGTGCTCATCACCGTGGAGTACCGGGTGCCGGAGTCGCGGCGGGAACGGTTCCTGGGCCTGCTGGAGGAGCTGGAGCACTGCCGGCGTCGGGGCGGAGCGGTGGCCTGGGGAATCTTCCAGGACGTGGCCGACCCCGGCCGGTTCGTGGAAACGTTCCTCGAGGTGTCCTGGGTGGAGCACCTGCGCCATCACGAGCGCGTCACCGCGGCGGACCGGGTGATCCTCGATGCGGCTGCGCAATGTCACGAGGGCCCGGGAGGTCCCCCGGTCACGCACCTGGTCCGGCCGGGCCCCGGCGACCCGGTCGGCAGCTCCGGCGACGGCGGTGATGCGGGCCGGTGACTGCCGGTTCCGTCTTGGGCGCAGGCACGCCTTAGGTACAATCCGGCGATGTTTCCGTGGTCCGTTCCATGCAGATCTTGAGAGGCAAGCCGGAGCGCAAGACCGGCCGCCGGGTCGTCGTCGACCTGCAGAAGGCCGAGCGTGCCCTGAAGGACGGGCGTCGCCGGGAGGCCGAGGAGATCTGCCGGGACGTTCTCGAGGAGCGGCCGGCCCACGCCCACGCCCTCCGGGTCCTGGCCGAGATCCGCCTCCGGGAAGGGAAGCCGGAGGAAGCGGAGGCGTTCCTCCGTCAGGCCGAGGACAGCGACCCGGGCAATCCCCGCACGCCCAATCTCCTGGGCCAGGTTCGCTGGCGCCAGGGCCGGCCGGCGGACGCGGAAGCGCTGTTCCGCCAGGCGGTGGAGCTGCAGCCCGACTACCCGGATGCCCTGGCGCACCTGGGCGACGTGCTGCGGGAGGAGAATCGGCCGGAGGAGGCCGAGGCCGCTTACCGGGAGGCGCTGCGACACGACCTGGAGCATGGCCGTGCCAACCTCTCCCTGGGCGAGATGCTGTACGCCCGCGGCCAGGCGGACGAGGCCGTGCCCCATCTCCAGGCAGGGCTGAAGCGGGAGTTCGCTGACCGGGCGGGGCAGTTCATCCTCGCCCGGGCGCTGCTCGAGCTGGGCCGGGTGGACGAGGCTATCACCGCCTATCGACGGCTCGTTGCCGCCGGGGAGAGGGAACCGAGTGCCTTCAGCGAGCTGGCCTCGGCCCTTCGGGCCACCGGCGACCTGGAGGGTGCCAGCGCCGGCTTCGAGGCGGCGCTGGAACTGGACCCGGCCAACGGCAGGGCCGCCGCCGGGCTGGCCGGGGTCCTCGCCGCCACCGGGAAGCCGGATGCCGCCAGGACGATGCTCGCCGGACGCATCCGGAGCGGCCATGCGTCCCCTGCGGTCCGCGTGGCCTACGCGCGGGCCCTGCGGAACCAGGGCCGGGACCGGGAGGCGCTGGCCATGCTGGCGCCGGTTTTGGAGGAAGAGGAAGTCCCGGCCACCGACGCCGTCGATGCCCACTACCTGGTGGGCGACATACTCGATGGCATGGGGGATCAGGACCGGGCCTTCGCCCATTACCGCAAGGCCAACGCCCTGGAAGGTGCGACCTACGATCCCGGGGCCCGGGAACGCCAGGTGGACAGTCTCATCCGTGTGATGAACCCGGAAACCCTGGACGCCATTCCGAAAGGATCGGAATCTGACGTCCCGGTATTCATCGTGGGCATGCCGCGGTCGGGGACCGCGCTGGTGGAGCGAATCATCGGCGCTCATCCCCGGGGCGCCGGCGCCGGACCCTTACCCCACATCTCCCTCAGCGCGGGGCGTATCGGTCGCTACAACAAGGCGGGCGTTCCTTATCCGGAATGCGTAAAGCTCCTCATACGGCGGGACGTGCAGGAGATTTCCTCCGCCTACCTGGTGCGCCTTCTGACCGGCAGGGAGCGGGCCCGGTGCATCACCGACCGGATGTGGCTGAACTTCGAGCACCTGGGTTTCATCGAGATCCTGTTCCCGAAGGCCAGGATCATCCACTGCCGGCGGGATCCCATGGACACAGGCCTGTCCTGCTACGGGAACCGGCTGGACGGTGTGACCGCCCCCTTCGCTACCGGGCTTTCGCAGATCGGCCATTACTACGGGCAGTACCGCAGGCTTATGGATCACTGGTCGGCCCGCTCCGGGCTGAGCATCCTCGACGTGGACTACGAGGCCCTGGCGACCGCGCCCGAAGAGCAGGCCAGGGGCATCATGGAATTCCTGGAGCTGCCCTGGGAGCCGGACTGCCTGGCGCTGTGCGAGCCGCCGCCCTACGCGGACTCGGTGGGGCGGGCGAAAGCCTGGGCGCCGCACCTGAAGTCTCTGGCCAGGGCGCTGGCCGCTGCCGGTTACCCGCCCCGGCCCTGACCTGGACAAAGAAAAAGCGGCGAGCCTGGCGGCCCGCCGCTTTTGTCGCCGGTGGTGGTGCGCTAGCCGGCTTTCTTCTTGGAGGCGGTCTTCTTCTTCGAAGTCGCTTTCTTTCGGCTCGTTGTCTTCTTTTTGGAGGCGGCTTTCTTCTTGCTCGCTGCCTTCTTCTTGGCGGTCGCCTTCTTCCGGCCTGTGGTCTTCTTTTTGGAGGCGGCCTTCTTGCGGCTGGTCGCCTTCTTCTTCGAAGCCGGCCGCTTCTTCGAGGCAGTCTTCTTCTTCGTCCCGGCCTTCTTTTTGCTCGCGGCTTTCTTCTTCGAAGCGGCTTTCTTGCGGGTCGCGGTCTTCTTCTTGCCCGCCGCCTTCTTTCGGGTGCCGGTCTTCTTCTTGCGAGACGTGGTCTTCTTCCTGGACGGGGCTTTCTTCCTGCCGCCGGCCGCGCCGAGCCGCTGCTCGAACGTGGACAGGGCCTCGTCAATCACGCTCGCCTTGTACAGGCGAGCCGCGGTGTCGCGGAACTCGTCCGACAGAAAAGCCTGGCTCTTCAGGAAATCGTCGAGCTTGCTCTGGGCGTCCGCAAGCAGCTTGCGCGTCCGGTGGACCTGCACGGCCGCGGCCTTGGAGCCCTCGGTCACTGCCCGCTGAGTCTGGTCCGCGAGCCGCTGGCTGTACTTCTCGATGTCCTTGCCCAGCCGTTCGATCTTCGCCTGGGTGCTGGCGCGCAGCCGGTCCATCTCGGCGTAGGCCTTCTCCGCGTTGCGGCGGAAGTCGCGAGTCGCTTCGCGCAGCGCGCTCTCGACTTCGTCGGGGAACTGTTTATCTGCCATTTGGTTGGTCCTCGTACGTTCGCTAGGCCTGGGCAAGACGCCCTGATTCACCGTCAATATAGATGATGGATCGTGCGCGTGCCAAAGCAGGTCCGCGCGCGGGGAGGCTACTTGACGCGCTTGACGCGGATGCTGCGGTTGAATCCCTCGACGCTCAGCCGGTAGTTCCCGAAGAAGCCCTTCTCGATGACTACCGCAGGGTTCGTCTCCTGGACCGGCAGCCGGGCGGAGTCCGTCTGCCGCCACACCTGGCCGTTCTCCAGGGTCAGTTCCGTGTCGCCGGTGAAGCCGTCGAAGTAACCGACGATCCGCGTGCGCATGACTTTCGAGGAGTCTTCTGTTTCCGCGGCCGCCGCTTGTGTTTGCTCGGCGCCGAAGTCGTCGGCTGTTGAGGCCGGTGCAGGGGGCGGTGGCGGTGGCGTTGAGTTAGCGGGCTGGGCCGGTGCTGCGGGGGCAGGGGCCGGCGGGGGTGTTTCGATAGCCTCGCGCTGCTGCCGGGCGACGCGGTCGAAGCAGGCCAGGCGCTCCGCGTCGTCGCGGATCTGGGCGCAGCGGACCACGGCCGCGTCGTCCTCGGCCCATGACGGGGACAGGCCGGATGCCAGCAGCATCGCCAGGAAAATCCAGACACCTGAGTAACGGGGCGTTCTCATCGCAGCGGTTCGCAAACACGGCAAAACTGCGCGAAGCTTACCAGACCGCCGCCTATGGTCGCGGGTTCCTCTGCCTCATTGAACCCGCGGGCTGGCGGGCCGGTCCAACCCTCAAAGACCACCGACCGGAGTTGCGCTCCCATGACCCAGAATCTCAGCCGACTTCTCCTGGCCGCCGCCGCGGCAGCCGTCCTCTCTCCCGCGGGAGCGGAGGCGCCGGCGGTGACATACCAGCTGGTCCAGCCGACGGACTTCACCGACTTCGACCTGGGCCGGCACAGCGCTGACGAGACGGCGCGGGTTTTCGACGACAAGTTCCGGCAGTACGTGTTGCCGCTCGCGGAGGAACTGTTTCCCGGCGGCCAGCATCTGGCCCTGGAGATCCGGGATATCGACATGGCCGGCGAGATACAGCCCTGGCGCAACGTGGACCGGCAGCCGGTCCGGTACGTCGAGTTCGCCTATCCGCCGAAGATGGAAATCCGCTACCAGCTGAAGGACGCTGCCGGGGGCGTACTCGCCGAGGGCGAGAAGACCCTGACGGATCCCAGTTTCGACGCCCGCCCCGTCACCTCTCACCGGCAGGAGCCCTTCAGGATAGAGATCCGTATGCTGGAGTCCTGGCTCAAGGAACTGGCCGGCTCGGCGTCCTAGGCTGCTGGCGACGGGGGCGGTACGCGCATTACAGTACCGGCCCTTTCGGATCACGGGGCCGGGTGCTGACAACCCGGCACCGGCGGAAACAGGGCCGTGAACGCACAACGCCTGCAAACCCATCCGGACGCCGTCATCTTCCACCGCGACGGCGTCTTTCTGGCCGGCCGCCTCTGCGGTTCCGTCCCTTCCGTGGGCCTGGCCGTCCCGGACCTGGTGCTGCTTTCCCTGTTCCTGGAACCGGCGGAGCCCGCCGGCGCGGTCCGTGAACTCCTGTCAGGGCCGCGGCGCAGGCTGCTCCCGGGCCTGCCGCCCGCCCGCGCGGTGGCGGGGCGCGTCGGCCAGCTCGCGCAGGGCCAGGTGCTCGTGCCCGGCCAGGCCGGCGCGAAGCGGAGGAAAGCGGTGGGCATCGGAGACGTGAAGGCCGTCCGCGCTCCGGCCGGCGACGACATACTTCGGCTGCCGGCGAATTTCCTGCTCAGGCCGGTGCCGGGCGGCTTCGAGATCTTCAGCGCCGCCAGCGGCGAGTCCCGGGTACTCGGGCTCGAGCTGGTCCTTCTCCTGACGGCTTTCGGGTCGGGCCGAAGGGTCGCCGAAGTCGTTGCCTCCACCCAGAGCGGCGGCGACGAGGGCGCGCGCGCGCACGCCGTCGGCTGGCTCGCCGAACAGGGGATGCTGGTGGCCGGCCGGGCGGGACCGGCGGCCAGGGCCCCGGGGGCTGCGCCTGGCGACGACAGGCCGGGGACGATGCTCAGCGGGCCCGGCTGGGAGGAGATGGCCCCGGACGAGAGGGTGCCGGTGTATTTCGTGCCCCACATGGAGAACCACTATCCCCTGGCCCTGGGCATGATCTACAGCGCCCTGAAGGCCCACGAAGGTGGCCGTCTTCTCGACCGTTTCCAGCTGGTCCCCATCACGTACCTGCCTCCGAGGGAATTCATAGAGGGCCCGTACCGGAAGTTCGGGCCGGGCGTGTGGCTGTTCTCCAACTACATGTGGTCCGTGACCCAGAACCTGAAGGTCTCGGAGGCGGTCAAGAAGCACGACTCACGCAACCTCACCGTCCACGGCGGTCCCAGCACACCCTCCTACGCCGGGGCCTGCGAGGACTTCATGGCGCGGTACCGGTCCGTGGACGTGGCTGTCCACGGGGAGGGCGAGATCACCGCCGTGCAGCTTTTCGAGAACCTGCGCCGTGACGACGCCGGCGGTGTGGCGTTCGATCCGGAGGCGATGGCCGCCGTGGCGGGCCTGACTTTCCGGGATCCCCGCAAGGACATCGGTCTTGTGCGTTCCCTTCCCAGGGTCCGCATGCGTGACCTGGACGCGATACCGTCGCCCTACGGCGCCGGCGTGTTCGATGGCTACCGCGGCAAGGTGGACGCGGCCATCGTCGAGACCAACCGGGGCTGTCCCTTCGCGTGTACCTTCTGCGACTGGGGCTCCGCCACCGCTGGCAAGGTGGCGAAGTTCGACATGGACCGGGTGAAGTCGGAGATCGAGTGGGTCGGACGCAACCGGGTGCGCGTGCTGTGGATTGCGGACGCCAATTTCGGAATGCTCAAGCGGGACCTGGAGATCGCCGAGCGGATCGTCGAGGTCAAGGAACGCTACGGCTTCCCCCAGGAGGTGGTGGTCAACTACACCAAGAACGCCACCCGCAAGCTGGCGGACATCATCCGGGTCTTCAGCGCCGGCCGCATCGTCAGCCAGGGCATCATCTCCATCCAGACCACGGACGAGCAGACCCTGGGAGTCATCGACCGCCAGAACATCAAGACGGAGAAGTACGACGAGCTCATTCAGGTGTTCGACGCCGCCGGCCTGCCCCTGTCCACCGACCTCATGATCGGCCTGCCGGGCATTACGCCGGAAGCCTTCGACCGGGACCTGCAGCGGTATATCGACGTCGACGTCCAGGTGAAGGCCTATCCCACCCAGCTCCTGCCCAACAGTCCCATGGCCGACCCCGAGTACATCAGGAAGTACCGCATCGAGGTGGACGAGAACGACTTCCTGGTGTCCTGCCACAGCTACAGCCGCGACGAGCTCAGGCGCATGAAGGCGGTCTACGAGGTCTACGTGGCGACCGAAGGCTACGGCGCCCTTCGCTACGTCATGCGCTACCTTCAGTGGGAGCACGGCATCCCGGCCGTCCGTGTCATGCACGACCTGCTGGATGCGGTGAAGGCCGAGCCCGGCCGCTTCGCCGCCATCGCCTGGGTGGTGAAGTTCTTCAACACCGAGAAGTGCATGCCCGGCGGATGGCGCCGCTTCTACGAGGAGGTGGCGGCGCTCGTCGGCGGGCGTTACGGGATCCGGCGCGACTCCGCCTTCGATGTGGCGCTGAAGGTGAACGAGGCGGCGATGCCGGACGAGAGCCGGGCGTATCCCCTGACGATTCCGCTGGACCACGACTTCGTGGCCTGGTTCACGGAGCATAACGTCCGTGTCGGGCGCCCGGAGAGGGTCCGGCCCTTGTCCACCTATCCGCCGGGAGAGTTCACCGTGGACGACCCGGACGGGATGGCCAGTATCAATTTCGACTACCAGCAGTACGATTCCCACCAGTACTTCTGGGAGCTGCGGTCCCCGGTGGCGAGGGCCCAGTCCGCTGCCGACGTGAAAAACCGGTCACCTTCCGCCGGCCCCGGCCGGCCGCGGGCGGCCTCCTGACGCTGGCGGCTTCCGGTGGTTCGGGCCGCCGCCGGCCCGGTGGTACGCTTTCGCGATGAACCGTTCTTCCGCGCCCACCCAGGCCCAGCTCGGCGCCGGTCTTCAGCAGGCCTGGCGGATGTTCCAGTCCGGACAGTATCCCGCGGCGGCGGAAGCTATTGACCGGATCACCCGGGCGGCGCCGGAGTCTGCCGACGCGTGGTTCGCCGCCAGCTTCGTGAAGCTCCGTCTCGGTCAGCGCGGCGCGGCCCTGGATGCCATCCGCAGGGCCAGCCGGCTGCGGCGGCCGACGCCCCCGGGGTGGTCTCTGCACGAGCTTGTCTGCCTGGACGCCTGCGGCCTCCGGCGCGAGGGCATCGCCCTGGGCGCCGCGCTCGTGGACAGCGAGGTGGACGACCCGCAGTTTTTCGCCATCCTCGGCCAGGCCCTTTACGACCTGCAGCAGTTCCGCCTTGCCAGGGCCGCCCAGCAGAAGGCCCTGGCCCTCGCGCCGGACTCGCCCGCGCTGCAGCTCGGCATGGCCAGCATGGAGCGGGCCCTGGGCGACCTGGCCGCTGCCGAGGCCGCCTGTGACCGTTGCCTGGCCGCCCAGCCGCGCAATGCGGATGCGCTGTACTTCCGCTCCGGCCTGAGGCGCCAGCGCCCTGACGACAACCATGTCGAGGCGCTCCGTCGGCTCCTTGCGGATCCTCCCTCGGATGCCGCGGCCCACGCGAAGATGCTGTATGCGCTGGCGAAGGAGCTGGAGGACCTTGAGGCCTGGGAAGAAAGCTTCAGAGCGCTGTCGCAAGGGGCCTCCCGCTACCGCGCTACCCTCCGGTACGACCTGGCAGAGGAGCTGGAATTCCTGCAGGCCGTCATCACCACCTGGACCGCCGAACAGGTCAACACGCCGGAGTCGGGGCCAGCCCGGGAAGGCCCGGCGCCCATCTTCGTGGTCGGCCTGCCGCGGACGGGGACCACGCTGGTGGAGCGGATACTCAGCGCCCACGGCCAGGTCGAAACCGCCGGCGAGCTGCCGGACTTCAGCCGTCGCATGAGCGAGATGATGGAGAAGCTGCCCCAGGCCGCCGGACGGAGCCGGGCCGGCATGGTGGCCGCTTCCACGTCCCTGGACCTGGATGCCCTGGGCGAGCGCTACCTGGAGCAGGCTGCGCCCCTGGCCGGCGACGGGCGTTATTTCATCGACAAGTTTCCACAGAACGCGCTGTATCTCGGGCTGATCCGCCGGGCACTGCCCGAGTCCCGGCTGGTGCTGCTGTGGCGACATCCCATGGACACCTGTTATTCGATGTACAAGCAGCTGTTCACGGACATCTACCACTTCTCCTACGACCTGGACGAGCTCGGGCGCTACTACCTGGCTTACCGCTCGCTGATGAAGCACTGGGCGGAGGTCCTCGGCGACCGGCTGCACGTGGTGCATTACGAGGACCTGGTCGAAGACCAGGAAGGTCAGACCCGCCGGTTGCTGGAATTCTGCGGGCTCGACTGGGACCCGGCGTGCCTGGAGTTCCACCGGAATCCCGCCCCGACGACCACCGCCAGCGCCAGCCAGGTGCGCCAGGCCATGTACCGGTCCTCCCTGGGCCGGTGGCGCCGGTACCGGGATCAGCTTCGGCCGCTGGAGGATCGCCTCGCCGCGGCCGGTGCCCTCGACGGCTGGCGCCTGTAGCCGCGCAAAAAGCGTTCGCCGTCCCGGCATGACCCGGCCCGGCCGGGTCATGCCCCTGGCCCCGGCGGCGGGGCGATGCCCGGGTCATGGGTCCTTCAGTCTCCCCGGTGCGGCCGGTTGTCCCAGGCCGGGCCTGCTCCGGCGGACCCAGGCGCTGCCAGGCATGATTGCCCGGAGATTCAGAAGCCTGCGCCCATGAGTTCAAGCCCCGTGGGATAAATTTCTTCCAAGATTCAGATAGTTACCGCGCTCCTTCGCTGTCGGAGCCGAAGTGAGGCAGGGATGCAACACCGGCGGAGCGTTGTGGGCCATGGTGCCGAAGGCTGGCCAGGGCCCGTGGCTGCTGGCCCGGGCGGGTGTTGCATCAGCGCCACAAGGATCCCCGGTAGTCCGCGTTATGCCCTGTTATTTCCCTGCCAGAGCCCGTCGGGCAATCGCAACAACATAGTTGACTCCCCCGGGTGGCTGGTCTAGTCTCGGCTCGTTCTGTCACACAAGAGAACGATCCGACCGAGGAGAGCGACGCTCGGATTGTTGCAAAAAGCACACAGGTGCACCGGGGAATATCCGGCAGCACCGGTGGGGTGGGGAGCCTCATTCATCATGGCCGGTCGGCGGCCAGTGGTGCGAACCCCGGCAATCCAGATTCAGGGCGTCGTTTCCCGAGGTCAATTTTTCCAATTAGCTAATTTGGAGAGCCTCATGAAGAGACGAGATCCGATTGCCGCCGCGGTGCGCCATGCGCTCTGCGCGACGGTCGCGGTAGGTCTCGCCGTTCCGGCCCTTGCGCAGGCCCAGGACGGTGAGGAAGCTGCCGAGCTCGAGCGCGTCGAGGTAACGGGTTCCCGCATCAAGCGGACCGATATCGAGGGTGCGTTGCCTGTCACGGTCATCGACCGCGAAGAAATCGAACTCAGCGGCCATTCCAGCGCCGCCGACTTCATCCGCCAGCTGCCGTTCAACAGCCAGGGTTCCTACCGGCCCCAGTCCGGTAGCTCCTTCGGTGGTGCCGCGGCCGTCAGCCTCCGTGGCCTGGGTTCGGACCGCACGCTGGTGCTGGTGAACGGCCGCCGGATGCCCAAGACCCCGCTGGCCGGCAGCTTCACCGACATCAACACCATCCCGATCGCCGCCGTGGAGCGGATCGAGATCCTCACCGACGGCGCCTCGGCTATCTACGGTTCCGACGCCATCGGCGGCGTGATCAACGTCATCCTCCGGGAAGACTTCACCGGCGCCGAGCTCATGCTGGGCGCGGCGCAGCCGAGCATCCCGGATAACGGCGGCGACCGGACCGAGGGTTCCGTGACCTTCGGGGCCTCCAACGCCACCACCAGCCTGATCGGCGGTGCTTCCTGGAACACCCGCGACATCGTGTTTGCCCGGGACTACCCCTGGACCACGCCGGGTGCTTCGGTTTACGGCAACAGCTTCACGACGCTGACCGACGGCATCGACAACTTCGACTGGACCTCGCTGCCGGGCGCCTGTGATTTCGAAGGTTCGGCCTTCTTCACCCTGCAGGCCCCCGGTGCGGTGCCCAACAGCGCTGGTGAGACCACCCGCTGCGCCTATGACTTCACCCGGGTCTCGGCCGACGAGGCGTCCTACGACACCCGTTCCGCGTTCGTTCGTGCCGAGCACGAGTTCACGCCGAACTGGGCGGTGTTCTCCGACATCTGGTATTCCCGGACCGAGTCCTTCGGCCGCTATGCCCCGGTGCCGGATTCCACCTACTTCGGCGCCCCGCTGACCGCGGATAGCCCGAACAACCCGACCAACCCGGCGAGCCCGTTCTACGATCCCGCCTTCGGCGCCCCGCAGCAGGTGAACATCTGGCACCGCTTCGACGCCCTGGGCAATCGTGACAACTTCATCGACACCGAGCTCACCGACCTGCTGGTCGGCGTGAAGGGCATGATTGGCGAAGTCGAGGTCGAGGCCGGCTGGCGCGACACCAAGAACAAGGTGTACGACATCGGCTACAACTACCTGGTCCGTACCACCGCCTTCAATTACATGGAAGACGGCACGTACGACCTGGCAGACCCGTACGCCAACCCGGACAACGTGCTGAACGCGATGAAGGCCACCATCTCGCGCATCAGCCGCTACAACCAGTGGGAAGCCTACGCCAACGCTGGTTGGGACATGTTCGAGCTGCCTGCCGGCCCCATCCAGTGGTTCGTCGGCGCCGAGTACCGCGAGATCGACTACAACGACCAGTACGACTCGCTGTCCGAGGCCGGCCAGATCGGCGGTTCCGCCGGCAACAGCGCCGGTGGCACCCGTGACGTGACCGCTGCCTACTTCGAGACCCTCATCCCGATCCTGCCGGGTCTCGAGGCCTCCGTGGCGGGCCGGTACGACGACTACAGCGACTACGGTGACGACTTCTCTCCGAAGGTCTCCTTCCGCTGGCAGCCGTTCTCCGAGCTGACCCTGCGTGGTTCCTACGGCGAGGGCTTCCGTGCTCCGACGCTGGACATCATCACCCAGCTGGACGCCTTCTCGGCCGACAGCGTGTTCGACGAGCAGACCTGTCTGAACCAGAGTCAGCCGGCGGACTGTAACGTCCAGGTCAACGCGGTGCGTACCGCCAACCCGGACCTGCAGTCCGAGCAGTCCACGCAGTACTCCTTCGGCGTGGCCTACGCGCCCTTCAACTGGCTGAACGGTACCCTGGACTACTGGGACATCGAGATCGAGGAGCGGATCGCGTTCTTCAGCTCGCAGAACCTGATCGACCGCGAGATCTCGGGCGATCCCATCCCGCCGGGACTGGGTGTGGTTCGTGCCCCCAACGGCTCGATCCTCAACATCGTGACCGGCTACGGCAACGAGGGTACGGTTGAGACTTCGGGTATCGACCTGAACGTCATGACCACGTTCGATTTCTTCGGCGGCACCCTGAGCAACAACCTGCTGATCGCCTACACCCTCGACTACAGCGTCGATGGCGGCCGCGACCTGGTTGAGGACCCGGGTGTTCCGGAGTATCGCGCCATTCTCAACAACACCTATGCGTGGCGTGATTTCTCCTTCGGCTGGAATATCAACGTCATCGGCAGCCAGTTCGATGCGATCGTGGACGGCCAGGGCGAAGGGCACGTGCCCACCTGGGTGACCCACGACCTGCAGGCGAACTACTTCACGCCCTGGGACGGCCGGATCACCATCGGCGCCCTGAACGTCGGCGAGAAGAATCCGCCCATCGGGGTTGGCTTCCTTGACGGCCGTGACTACGACTTCAACCTGTACAACGCGGACGGTCGCCTGACCTACATCCGGTACACGCAGTCGTTCTAAAGCGGCGCTAGCCAAAGGGCCGTCAAGAAGCCCTGGAAAAGGCGGACCTCCGGGTCCGCCTTTTCTTTTGGATTATCATTGGCCACCCCGTCCCGGAGGTCTCCGGGGCGGGAGTCCTTCAGCCACGGTCTTTTTGTCATCCACCCATGTCCAACGCCGCAAACCCCGGTCGCAGTCCGGCCGCGAGCGAGCACTGGAGCGCCTACTGGGCTGCCGGTCCGCTGACGTCGCTTCCCTCCGACTTTGCCGCCAACTACGACGGCGAGATCGCCGAGTTCTGGCACCGGCAGTTCGCCGACGTGCCTGCGGGCGGGTCCGTGCTGGACGTATGTACGGGCAACGGCGCCGTCGCCCTGCTTGCGGCGGCGTGGTTCGCGGGCCACGACCGGGCGGTGGAGGTCACCGCCGTGGACGCGGCGCGGATCGACCCCGCATCCGTGGCCGCGGCGCATCCGGAAGTGGCTGACGCGGTACAGCGGGTCCGGTTCCAGGGCCAGACGCCCGTGGAGTCCCTGGACCTGCCGGAGGCGTCCTTCGACCTGGTGACCAGCCAGTACGGCATCGAGTACTGTGACCCCGAGCCGGCGGCCAGGCGCGTCGCGGCGCTGCTGAAGCCCGGCGGTCGCCTGGTGATGCTTTGCCACGAGGCCTCGTCGGACATCCTGCGGACCATGGAAGCGGAAGCGGCGGACTATCGGCGCTTAAGGGAGCTGGGATTCCCTGCGGGGCTGCGCCGGTTCCTGGCGGGAACGCTGTCCTTCGCCCGGTTCAGGAAGCTCATGCGGAACGTGGGCGAAGCCCTGGCCGGGGAGTATCGTATCCGGTCTTCTCCGCTCTACGCATTCGTGCTGCGGATGCTGGAGGGCGCCGTGCGGATGGACGAGGCCACGCTGCGGGCCCACCGCCTGAAGCTGGTGGACTTCAGCCGCCAGCTTGAGCTCGGTGAGGCCCGGCTGGCGGACATGCTGCGGGTGAACCGGGTGCTGCACGATGACCCCGACTGGCACCAGGCCTTCCAGACCGCCGGCCTGCGTCTCCTGGACCTCGGCGAGATCCTCTACAGGGGCAAGCACCGCTCCGGGCAGACCTGCCGGTTCGAAAAGCCGGCCTGACCCGCTCCAGCAGGGCCTGGTACGCCGTCCGGAAAAACGAACCCCGCTCCCGGCACAGCCGGAAGCGGGGCCCGCATTTGCACCCGCCGTACGACTAGCTGCAGTCGGTCCGGCGCAGCACCACGCGGCGGTTCGCTGCGCGGCCTTCCTCGGTGGCGTTACTCGCCACGGGCCGGCTCTCACCGTAGCCCACGGCACGGAGCTTGCTATCGCCGATTCCGGCGTTCTCCAGGTAGCGCATCACCGACTGGGCGCGCCGCTCGGAGAGCCCCTGGTTGTACTCCGCGGCGCCGGAGCTGTCCGTGTGCCCTTCCAGCACCGCCTCCACGTACGGCAGACGGCGTAGCGTCGGAATCAGCTGATCCAGGGCCGCCCGGTCCGCTGCGGACAGCTCGGCGGAATCGAAGCCGAACTCCAGTGACAGCGTGAAGTCGCAGCGGCAGCCGTTGGCATCCACCGGATGCCCCGGCGGCGTGTTCGGACACAGGTCCGAGCCGTCCGGCACGCCGTCACCATCGGTGTCAGCCGGCGGCGGCGGCGGGGGTGGCGGCGGCGGCGGAGGTGGCGGCGGCGGGGGTGCTGCAGCCGGCGCCGGCTGCGCATAGGGGCTGCCGAAGGGGATCTGGATGCCGACGTTGACAACTAAGTCCTCGTAGTCCTGGTCGTCGTCCAGTTCCTTCCGGTAGCGTAGCTCGGTGCGCAGGGCGAGTGGGCCGTCGCGCGTGATGTCAGTGAGGAAGCCGAAGCCAAGGTTGTAATAAGGGGCGTCACTGTCGGAGCCCGTCGCCCGGTTCTTCTTGTCCCAGCCCGCACCTATCAGCAGGAAAGGCGAGATCCGGCCGTCGCGGTACCAGACCTTCAGACCGTCCACGCCCCCGCCCCAGAGGTCCGTGGGGTTGTATCCGGAGAGCTGGTAGCCGAAGCCGTGAACCTCGATGTTGAAGTCGTCGGAGACGGCCCGGCCGAAGCTGGCGGCGCCGCCGACGTCGTCATCGGTGAAGCGATCCTTGTCGGTCCAGATCACCGAGGCCATGGGCGAGACGTACCACTGTCCCGGCTTCTCGGCGGCGGTGGCCGGCACGGAGAAGCCGACGCTGGCCGCGATGACCGAGAGGATGATTTTCTTCATGTTGCGACTCCCTCTGGGACGGTGGACTCCGTCCCTGACTTTTGTTGTCGCCGGTACTATAAGGCAACCGCGCCGCCCTGACACCAGTGCGCGGCCGTCGTCCTAGCGGACCCACACCTCCAGGATGCGGTCCCGGCGCTTCAGCACGGCGCGGATCTGGTCCCGGGTCAGCCACTCGCTCAGCTCCCGGTGCAGGGTCTCGTCGTCCAGGGCCGCCAGGCGGGCCTGGAGCGCCGGGGCAATCTTCGGCTCGGCCCCCGCCAGGTCGGGGGGGAAGGTGCCTTCCAGCCGGAAAGAGCGGGAGTGGTCGATGAGGTACAGCATCCAGCTGTCGGCGTCGTAGACCACGTTCTGCAGCGTCCGGTCGCTGTTGTGGATGAGGGCGTCGAAGACGTACATCAGCCACCATTGTTCGCTCAGGGAGCACCAGCCCTTCGCCGGGATGTCTTCCTCCTGCCGCTTCAGCTCGCTGACGATGTCGCCGACCCAGAACTGCAGGGAACCGGTGCGTCCGTCGATGGTGCGCTCCACCGTCACCGGGACGAGGTTGAGGTCCAGCAGCCGGTCGAGACGGTAGGCGGCCACCTCGTACTGCCAGCGGTCGCTGTTGGCGACGCTACGCTCCGCCCGCCGGCTTCGGCCGGACAGGACCTCCGTGGATTCGGTCTTGAAGATGGCCTGGACCTGGACGCCGTCGTGCTCCACGGTGACGCGCACGGGCTTGGTAACGCCTTCGCCCACGTCCTCCTTCGAAACGATCCGCCCCTGGGCCAGGGCCCGCTCCACCCAGTCGTCATCCAGGCCCCTGGGCCGGTCGCCCACCTGGCGGGGGAGAGGCCCGATGGGCTCGTCTTCGGCGGTGGCGTAGACGGCGTCGACGGTGCCATTCTCGATCACCAGCGCCGAGGCCTCGCCCTCGTAGACGGGCTCCAGCATGCCCGTGTCCACCAGGTAGACCCGCCCGTCCATGCGCTCGTGGATCCGCCCGTCCACCGTCGGTGTGTGGCCCAGTGCCACCCGCCGGGCCCCGAACCGCTCCAGGACCGGCTGGGCGTGGAAGACCTCGGTGTAGGGGTGGCAGCGGGCTGTCCCCCGGTACCAGAGGGGACCGTCCGCCGAGAAAACGAGGGACTTGCCGTTCTCCAGCAGGGTATCGATGACGGGCACGAGGTCACTGGGTGCGGAGTCCCTCGAAGCCTCGGCGGCGTCCATCATCGCGGAGAAGCCCGACTTGTATTCGAGGATTCCGGCATCGGCCAGCTGATTCCGGGCGCGGCTGAAGGCCTCGAGCTCCCGGGACAGGCGCGGGTTGAGCTCCTCCGGCGCCGGGAGCCCGTCCGGCAGCCCGCCGTGAACGAACGCAGTGTCGTTGATCACCACCGCCATGGGACGGGAGAGAATCCAGCGGCCGTAACGGCCGTCGGGGGCAAAGGCCGCCCGGTGGGCGAAGAAGCCGGGCGGAAACTCGGCGTTGAATTTCGCCCGCGTGCTCTCGTCGACGGCCAGCCCCCGGGCCGCTGCCCAGCGCTGGTAGGCGGCATCGCGCTGCTGCGCCGTCTCATCGCCGGCGAAGGCCGCGTATTCCTCGTTGCTGACGTAGCGCAGCTCGCCGGAAACGTTCATGGCGTCGTGGTTGCCCACCAGGACGATCACCCGGCCCCCGGCCGCCTCGGCCTGGGGCTGCAGGCCCATGAGCAGTTCCATCACCTCCCGGGACCGGGCGCCGCGATCCACCAGGTCCCCGAGGCTCACCAGGTGCGTGCGCCCCCCGGACCACTGCAATTCCGCATTCACCACGCCGGTGGACTGGAGGACTGATACCAGGCGCTCGTAGGCCCCGTGCACGTCCCCGAAGACCACGATCCGGTCCACGCCCTGATACCGGGCCGGCGCCTGGGCCAGCGCGCAGCACGCTGTCAGCGCCAGCAGAACGAACGAAGCGAAGCGCGCCCAGCGCGGCCGAACCCGTGATGCTGTGTTCATGGTCTCTCCCCGTGCCAATCCAGGCCTAGGCTACTGTCGGGCCTGAAAAATATCCATGCGCGCCCGGGAAGGCGCGGTCGCCAGCCTGTAGAATAGACGCTGGATTCGATACCTAGGAGAACGGGAGCATGCAGCGCATCCTCCTGGCCGTCATCCTGGCGGCCCTGGCCACCGCCGCCCCGGCCGAACCCACGGATATCACCGTGCGAGTCCTGTCCCGGGACGCGAAATTCATCGGCACCAGCATGGGCGGCGTGGACGTCACCATCCTCGACGTGGAGACCGGGGAGGTCCTGGCCAGGGGGCTGACCGAGGGCGGCACCGGAGACACCCAGCGGATCATGAAGTCGCCCCGTGAGCGCGGTGGCACGCTGGCGACCGAGGGCGCTGCAGGATTCTCCGCCACCGTGGACCTGGACCGGCCCCGCCAGCTGCAGGTCACCGCCACCGGGCCGGCGGAGTTCCCCGGATCGGCGAACACCGTGACCGCAACCCAGTGGGTGGTGCCGGGCCGGCACCTGACCGGGAGGGACGGCTGGGTGCTGGAGATGCCCGGGCTGGTGGTGAACCTGCACGATCTCCCCGCCACGGCGGAGGCGGGCAAGTCCCTGGAGCTGCGGGCCACGGTGGAGATGATGTGCGGATGTCCCCTCACGCCCGGTGGGCTGTGGGACGCCAACGAGTTCGTGATCCGGTCCGAGGGCGTCCTGCACGCCGGCGTGGACGCCTCCGGCGACATGACCTATGCCGGCGAGCCCAGCGAGTTCGCCGGCCGCCTGACCCTGGACGAGCCCGGCATATGGACCGTCCGGGTCTGGGCCTGGCAGGAATCCACCGGCAACACCGGGGTCGCGGAGCGCCGCATCGAGGTCACGCGGTGAGGTGGGCGCTGCCCGCAGTTGCGCTCGCGCTGCTTGGGCTTGCCGGCTGCGAGGCGATGCACGACAAGACCGATTATCACCGGCACAGCATGAGCTCCCTCCAGGAGTCCCGGACGGAGCCCGGGGTCCTGCTGTTCGAGGTGACCACGTCCAGCCTCTTCCCGGCGGACAGCGAGGCCGCCGAGGCCGAGCGAATGAAGTGGCTGGAGGGATGGCTGGACCGGCTGGATTTCTGTCCCCTGGGCTACGAGGTTCTCTCCCGGGAGAAAATCGATCCCATGGAGGTCAATGCCTACAGGCATGACCTGCGTTACCGGGTCCGGTGTGCCGGGGAGCCGCCGCCGGAAGATTGAGGCAATCCACGATTTCAGCGAACCTTCCCACAACGCAAGATTCACGGTTCCGCGCGGCCCGCAGCCGGTGAGGGCGCCGGGGAACACTCCAGCAGGCGGACTGCCGCCCGGACGGTAAAGACCTATGCAAAAAGCAGAATTCGACCTCGACCTCATCAAGCGCTACGACGGCCGCGGGCCCCGCTATACGTCCTATCCCACCGCGGTGCAGTTCCACGACGGCTTCGGTGAGGCGGACTACCGGCGACTGGCCCTGGCCAGCAACGGGGACGACCCGGAAAGCCGGCCCCTGTCGGTCTACGTCCACGTGCCTTTCTGTCACTCCCTCTGCTACTACTGCGGCTGCTACAAGATCGTCACTCGCCACCAGCACAGCGCTGATCCCTACGTGGAGCACCTGGTGGAAGAGATGCGAATGCAGGCGCAGCTGTTCGATCCCAAGCGCCGGGTGGACCAGCTCCATTTCGGCGGCGGTACGCCTACCTTCCTGAACGAGACCCAGTTCCGGGCCGTCATGGAGGGCCTGTTCCGTTACTTCGGCCTGCACCGCGGCGACAACCGGGAATACTCCATCGAGATCGATCCCCGCAGCGTGGACGAGAAAACGCTGCCCATGCTGGCGGAGCTGGGTTTCAACCGGCTGAGTCTCGGGATCCAGGATTTCGATCCCGAGGTCCAGAAGGTGGTCAACCGCCTCCAGGACGAAGAGTGGACGCTTTCCCTGATCCGGCAGGCGCGGGACGTGGGCTTTCGCTCCGTGTCGGTGGATCTCATCTACGGGCTGCCGAAGCAGACCGCGGAGACCTTCACCCATACGCTGGAGTCGGTGATCCGCGCCCGGCCGGATCGCATCGCCGCTTACAGCTACGCCCACCTGCCGGAGATGTTCCGCTCCCAGCGGCTCATTCCCGAGGAGTACATGCCCTCCGGCGCGGAGAAGCTCGCACTGCTGACCCGCACCGTGGGCTACCTGACGGATCACGGCTACGAGTACATCGGGATGGATCACTTCGCCCTGCCGGAGGACGACCTGGTGCAGGCCCGCAACGAGGGCACCCTGCATCGCAACTTTCAGGGATACTCCACCCACGCCGAGCTGGACCTCATCGGCCTGGGCGCCAGCTCCATCGGCAAGGTGGGGCCGTGCTACTCGCAGAACATCAAGAAGCGCCACGACTACTACGACGTGATCGAGGCGGGGCATCTGCCCGTGCTGCGGGGGGTCGAGCTTACGGCGGATGACATCCTCCGGCGGGAGGTGATTCACGCCCTGATGTGCAGCGGCGTGGCGGACATGCGCCAGGTGGAAGCCAAGCACGGCATCGCCTTCGGCGAGTATTTCGGCCGGGAGCTTCAGGGCCTGAACGAACTCCAGGCCGACGGCCTGGTGGAAGTGGACGAGGACGAGATCCGGGTCACCCCGAAGGGCAGGTTCCTGCTCCGTCCCATCGCCATGACTTTCGATGCCTACCTGGCCGCCAAGCGGGAAGGCCAGCGCTTCTCGAAGGTGATCTAGGCACCGTCAGCAGGGCCGGCGTCACCGCCGGCTTCCGCCAGTTCCAGCCGGTCGCCGGCGGCGATGCCCAGCCGGGCACTCGTCCCGGCGAGCAGTTCCAGTACCCACCGGACGTTGCCGCCGGAGTGGATCAGCCGCTCCGACAGGGGCTTTGTGCTTTGCTCGATGCGCAGGATCCGGCCGTCGGCCTCGACGAACAGCATGTCCAGTGACAGGGGCGTGTTCCGCATCCACATGGATACGGGGCGGGGATTTCCGAAGTCGAACAGCATGCCCTCGTGGGGCGCCATGCGGGTGACGAACATCAGTCCCCGCCGGCGGCTCTCGTGGGTGTCGGCGAGGCGAACGGTGAACCGGTGGATCGTCCCGTCCTGGGTGACTACCGACAACGGCCGGACCGGCAGGTTGTCGGGCAGCTCGTCCGCCAGGGTCATGGTGTGGAGGGCCGCCAGCAGGGCCAGCATCAGCAGGCCCGGCAGGACATAGCGGCGGATCGTCGTCATGGCACGTTCTCCGCCTCCGCCGGCCACAGCACACGCCCGGTGAACGAGAAGGGACGCACCCGAACCTCGCCCTCCCGGGCGACGGCGGGAATGGGCCGCGCGCATTCGCCGGTGCCGGAGACCCGGAATATGCCGGCCTCCCGGCCGGCTTCGGGCCGGTTCTCCGTCAGGGTCACCTGGCAGATGTCGTCGCCGAGCGTGCTGTAGAACTCGCCTTCGCCCTCCCGGACCAGGGTGAGGTTGGCGGGCAGGTCCTCGGCGGTCTCGCCCCGGGCGGCACCGGTCACGCCGATGACCACCAGCAGTGCCTCGGCCTCGTTGCCGAACATGAGCCGCAGGCCACTGCCGTCGGGCCGGGGCATGCCGTCGCAGCGCAGGCTGCCGCCGGACCAGGCGATGCGGGCCTCCAGGCTCCCGTTGACGATCATCTCCAGGCGTCCCGCATCGTCAGCGAGGCAGTCGGCCGCGGCGGCGGGCCCGGCCGCCGTAGCCAGGAGGCCGGCGAGCAGGACAGCGTGAAAGGGCAGGCGGCGGCAGTGGGTCATGTCATGTTGCATAGCAGCATCCGTGCGCGGCAGGATACTCCCGCAGTCCCGGCTGTCA
Organism: Gammaproteobacteria bacterium; assembly: GCA_037383845.1. Classification (GTDB taxonomy): domain Bacteria; phylum Pseudomonadota; class Gammaproteobacteria; order Steroidobacterales; family XN24; genus JARRON01. The sequence goes on along the minus strand of JARRON010000001.1, from coordinate 51,445 downwards.
ATCGCGCTGCCGGTCCCCGGAGCCCCCGTCGGGCGCTGGCCCGCGTCCGACGGGGGCCCGCAGGATATCAGTAAGCATATGATTAATAGATAATTTTACCTTTTTCGGCCGTCTGGCTAGGCACGGCTGGCGGATTCGGGCTATCCTTCCCGTCCCCCGCCGCCGCCTCCGCCCGGAGGCTACCGGTTCCAGGCAGGTCGGCCGCGGGCGCACCGGGTAAGGGTTCGCAACCAGAGGCGACATGCGCCTTGAGATCACGCCAGCCGCGTGGATTCCAGGATGTCCTGTCTCCGTGTTCCCGGGCGCCCAGGCCGATCTGCCGCCTCTATACGCGGGCCCGGCGGTCCTCGATGGCCTTCTCGTAGACCTCCATGTACTGGCCGGCGGCCTGGTCCCAGCTGAAATCCCTGCGCATGCCGTTTTCCTGGATTCGCCGCCAGGTAAGCGGGTCATCCCGTAGCAGGGCGGCCGCCCGGCCGAGCGCCTCCGCCAGGGCCGCGGCCGTGGCTGCATCGAAGAAGAACCCCGTCCCGGTGCCGTCGGCGACGGCTTCCGGGGTGGCCTCCGTTACCGTGTCCACCAGCCCGCCGGTCCGGCGCACTACCGGTGGAGTGCCGTAGCACTGGGCGTACATCTGGGTCAGGCCCGCGGGCTCGAAGCGCGACGGCACCGCGAACAGGTCGGCGCCGGCAAACACCAGGTGGGCGACTGCCTCGTCATAGCCGGAGAACAGCGCCACGCTGTCCGGGCGGGCGGCCGCGAGCTCCCGGAGCCGGGCTTCAAGGGCCTCGTCGCCGCTGCCTACCAGCGCGAACTGCAGTCCTTTCTCGGCCAGGTCCGGCAGCGCCTCTATCAGAAGATCCCAGCCCTTCTGGTGCGCCATACGGCCCACCATGCCCACCAGGGGTGAGCGGGGATCCCCGGGGAGGCCGAGCTTCTCCTGGAGCGCCTGCTTGCATCGGGCCTTCCCCTTCAGGTCGCCGGGGCCGAACGCGGCCGGCAGCAGGGAGTCCCGGCGGGGGTCCCAGAAGTGATGATCGACGCCGTTCAGGATGCCGCTCAGCCGGTCCGAGCGGTGGCGCAGCAGACCGTCCATGCCGCAGCCGTAGGCCGGTTCCAGGATCTGCCGCGCATAGGTGGGGCTGACGGTGGTCAGCCGGTCCGAGTACCACAGCCCCGCCTTCATAAAGCTGAAATGGCCGTGAAATTCCAGGCCGTCCATGTGGAATGCCGGTGCCTCGATCTCCAGCATCGGGCGGACCTGGCGATCGAAGTTGCCCTGGTAGGCCAGGTTATGGACGGTGAAAGCCGTGGCGGCCGTGGCTTCCCCGTCCAGGGCCACGTAGGCCGAGGCCAGGCCCGCGTGCCAGTCGTGGCCGTGGATTACATCCGCCTTCCAACCGTCCACGCCGCTGCCGCGCGCGAACATGGACGCGGCCGCGCACAGGACGCCGAAGCGCTCCGCGTTGTCCGGCCAGTCGTGGCCGTGCTCGTCCCCGTAAGGTGTCCCCGGCCGGTGGTACAGGGGCGGACAGTCCAGCAGCCAGGTGGGAATGCCGTATTCCGGCAGCCGGCCCTTCAGCAGCCGGACCCGGTGGGAAGCGGCCAGCGGCCGGAACGGCGCGCCGACGGCCTCGGCCTCGAGCTTGGCTGCCGCGCCGCGATAGGCGGGGATCAGCAGTCTCACCTCGGCGCCGACATCGATCAGCGCCCGGGCCAGGGCGGGTCCCACGTCCCCGAGCCCGCCGGTCTTGGCAACAGGCCACGCTTCGGCGAGCACAAACAGGACCTTGAGCTTCAGGGGCATGGCATGGCCGGGCGGACACGATAGCGCGGCAATTTAGCACAGGGTCGACGGCCGACTGCGTTAAGCCGCGATACAGAACGTTCACCCCGGCCTGCTATGTTTCCCCTACCAGCAGCTCCAGCCGAGGCGGCTTGCATGAGAACCGAGCAACCTGGCCGCTACGTCAGTAGCCTGACCCGGGGAACCCTGGCTCTGATCCTCGCCGGGGGCCGGGGTTCGCGACTTAAGAACCTCACTCTGTCCCGCGCAAAACCTGCCACGCCCTTCGGCGGCAAGTACCGGATCGTGGACTTCCCGCTGTCCAACTGTGTCAACTCAGGCATCCGCCGCATCGCGGTGCTCACCCAGTACAAGGCACACGACCTCATCGTCCACCTGCAGCGGGCCTGGGGAAGCCTCCGGGGCGAGTTCGGGGAATTCGTCGATATCCTGCCGGCGCAGCAGCAGATCGGCGTGTCCTGGTACCGGGGCACCGCCGACGCCGTGTACCAGAACCTGGAGTATGTCGCCCGCCGCGATCCCGACCACGTGCTGATCCTCGCCGGCGACCACATCTACAAGATGGACTACGGTCTCATGGTCGCCGACCACGTGGACAGCGGTGCGGACATCACCGTGGGGACCGTGGAGGTGCCCATCAAGCGCGCCCGGGAGTTCGGGGTCGTGACCGTCGACGAGAATCAGCGCATCCACCGCTTCGTCGAAAAGCCCGAGCACCCGGAACCCTTGCCCGGCAGAGAGGGTATCGTGCTGGCATCCATGGGCATCTACATCTTCAGCCGGGAATACCTGGCGGAGGCGCTGCGCGCGGACGCGGAGGACGAAACCTCGGCCCACGACTTCGGCCGCAATATCGTGCCCGGCGCCATCGACCAGGGCGACCGGGTCTGCGCCTATGTCTTCCAGGATGCCGAGACCAAGGTCCAGCACTACTGGCGGGACGTGGGTAACGTGGATGCTTTCTACGAGGCCAACATCGAGCTGACCCACGTCAGTCCGGAGCTGAACCTCTACGACGAGGAATGGCCCATCTGGACCTATCAGGCTCAGCTGCCGCCGGCAAAGTTCGTCCTCGACGACGAGAAACGCCAGGGCCGGGCCATCAATTCCATGGTTTCCGGCGGGTGCATCATCTCGGGCGGGCTGGTCAAGAACTCGCTGCTGTTTTCCAACGTTCGTATCGCCCAGTACGCCGACGTCAGCGGCTGCGTGGTCCTGCCGGACGTCAGCGTGGGTGAGGGTGCCCGGCTCCACCGGGCGGTGATCGACGAAGACGTGGTCATCCCGCCGGGCATGGTGGTCGGTCATGACCCGGAGAAGGACCGGAAGCGGTTTTACGTCACGAACAGCGGTGTCGTCCTGGTGACGCCGGACATGCTGGAGAATCTATAGATGCGCATTTGCCTGCCTGCCCTGTTGATGAGCTGCCTGCTGGTGCCTGCGGCCTACGCCGCCGATCCCGGCGCCGAGGAATATACCGAGGCCATGGCCCGGGAACACGCCGGCGATGCCCCGGTCCCCGCCGCGGCGTCGGGCGAGAAGGCCGGGCATGTTGCCGGCGGGCCCGTGGAGTACGGTGACTTCACCGGGTACCTTGCCCGGCCGGAAGGGGAGCCGCGGGCGGGGCTTATCGTCATCCACGAGTGGTGGGGTCTTAACGACAACATTCGGGAGATGGCGCGCCGCCTGGCGGCAGAGGGCTACCTGGCCCTGGCCGTGGATCTCTATGGCGGCCAGGTGGCCTCGGAGCCGGGCCAGGCCCGGGAGCTCATGTCGGCGGCGATGCAGACGCCGGAGCAGGCCATGGCCAACCTGGCGGCGGCCTTCGGCTGGCTCACCAGCGACGGGGGCGTGACGAACGTCGGCTCCATCGGCTGGTGTTTCGGCGGCGGCATGTCGCTTCGCACCGCGCTCATGCTCCCGACGCGTCTGGACGCGGCGGTGATCTACTACGGGCGGCTGGTCACAGATCCGGCTGAGCTGGCCCCGCTGCAGATGCCCATCCTCGGAATATTCGGCGGACAGGACCAGGGCATCCCCGTGGAGTCGGTGCGCGCTTTCGAGTCGGCCCTGGAGGAGCTGGGCAAGGACGCAGAGATCGTGATCTACCCCGAGGCCGACCACGCCTTCGCCAATCCCTCCGGCCGGCGCTACGATCCCGACGCCGCGGCTGACGCCTGGCGGCGCACGCTGAACTTTCTCGCCGGGAACCTCGCAGCAACGCCGTAGCCACAGACCGGGCGTGCCGGGTCCGACCGCGCCGGGGGTTGGCTCCCGGGTGGGGGTTGCTGGCATGCTTGGCGCTTACCTGCCGTCCAGAGGATCGCCCATGAAGTCCCTTGTCCGCCTGATCGCCGTCGCCACGGCGCTCTGCCTGCCCGCCGCCGTCCCCGCCCAGGACTGGGTGGCGAAGAGCAACGAGCATGCCCAGGTTCTCCTGGAGGCCATGGCCCGTTTCAATCCGGAGTTCATCGGCCGGCTGGGCGTGGAAGGCGTCGACCGGGACGTTATCGATCTGAGGCCGGATGTCATCGACCGGAAGGCCGCAGCCGTCGCCGGGGCGGCCGAGGAGCTGAGGTCCCGCCTCGGGCAGGCGGAAGATCCCAAGGTCAGGCAGGACCTGAACATCCTCATTGAGGCGGCGGAGGAAGAGATCCAGGGCGACCGCCTCAACCAGAAATACCTGCTTCCGTACTTCAACGCCCCCCAGGTTGCGTTCTTCGGCATGCAGGCGCTGCTGGACCCCCAGCTGTCGGAGGAGAAGCACGCGGCGGCACTGGTGCGGCTGCAGCGGTACGCCGGACTGGAGACCGGCTACTCGCCCATGCTGGAACTGGCCCGGGCGCGCATCGAGGAGAAGCTGGACGACGAGAGCCTCCTGGGACCCTACCGGGCCGAGGTCGAACGGGACCTGGCCAACGCGCCCCGTTTCATCGCAGGCATCGGGCAGCTCTTCGACTCGGTAGGCGTCGCCGGCTACGAGGACGCGCTGGCGGCCTTCGACGCCCAGGTGAGTGACTGGAACGCGTGGGTGACGGAGATTGTTCTCCCGAGGGCCCGGGATGACTTCCGCCTCCCCGCGGAACTCTACGCCTGGAACCTGAAGGAATTCGGCGTGGACGCCGACCCCGAGACGCTCATCCGGGAGGCTTCTGCGGCTTTCGTGGAGATCCGGAACGAGATGCGGGCCCTGGCGCCCCTGGTGGCGGCCGCCCGGGGCTGGGAGGAGTCCGACTATCGCGTCCTGCTCGGGCGCCTGAAGTCCGAGCAGCTTGCGCCGGATGAAATCCTGCCCTGGTACCAGGAGGTGCTGGCGAAACTGGAGCAGACCATTGTCGCGGAGGACGTGGTCACCCTGCCTGAACGGGACGCCATCATCCGCCTGGGCACCGAGGCTGAGAGCGCCGCACAGCCGGCGCCCCACATGCGGCCGCCGCGGCTCATCGGCAACACCGGCCAGCGGCCGGAATTCGTGCTGCCCCTGGCCAATCCGGGCCTCCCCGGCGAGGAGACGGAGGCCATGGACGACTTCACCCACCGGGCGGCCGCCTGGACCCTGACCGTTCACGAGGCCCGCCCCGGGCACGAGATGCAGTTCTCATCCCTGGTGGAGCGGGGGGTGTCCATTGCCCGGGCCGTCTTCGCGTTCAACAGCGTGAACGTGGAGGGCTGGGCCCTTTACTCCGAAGCCGTGATGAAGCCGTACATGCCCCTGGACGGCCAGCTGATCAGCCTTCAGCACCGCATGCTCCGGGCTGTCCGGGCGTTCCTCGATCCCATGGCCAATACCGGGCGCATCGGTTATGACGACATCCGCAAGTTCCTTGAAGAGGAACTGGCCCTGTCGCCGGCCATGTCCCGCCAGGAAGCTGACCGCTACACCTTCCGGGCCCCGGGCCAGGCCACGTCCTATTTCGTCGGCTACCAGAACCTGCTTTCGCTGCGGGCCGAGACGGAGCTTGCCCTGGGTGAGGCCTTTGACGAGAAAGCCTTCCACGACTTCGTCCTGGCCCAGGGCCTGTTGCCGCCGGACCTGCTGGCCGAGGCGGTACGGAACGGGTTCGTGGCGCCGCGCCTGGCGGGCGGCTAGGGCGAAGGGGGCAGACCCCGCTCCGAGGTAATGTTCACCCCCAGGGGGCCGCGGGGCACGAAGGTCTGGATCAGCTGGTCGTCCCGGCGAACCTCGATGGCGACGAGTTCGCCGGCCTCCCCGCGCCGGGTCAGGTCACGGAGGGTGCGGGCGCCGTATAGCCGTTCTCCAGCGTAGCGCAGGATGACGTCGTCGGCCTCCAGGCCGGCACTGGCCGCCGCGGAGCCGTCGAGGACCCCGTTGACACGCACCTGGTTGGGGCGCCCGATGGCGTAGAGGTACCGGGCGAAGGTCTCTTCGTCCATGCTGGCCTGAAGGGACGTGAGGCTGCCGGGCAGTTCCGCCAGCGCCTCGCCGAAACGGGGCGAGTTCAGCCAGCCTTCCCGGGCCGCCTGGTCCCGGATGTACAGCCGCGCCATCGCCGCCTCGTCCCTCAGCTGTTCGTACCAGCGGGCCTCGTCCTCGCTGAAGCCTGCCTCCAGGAAGGCGCTGTAGCCACTGTCTTCCCGGGCGCCTCCCCGGGGGCCCGGGGCCGCATCCGCCGGCTGTGCCGCCGGCGCCGCAGGCGGACTTGTGCCGGAGAGCGGCTCAGTCCGGGCAGTGAGGCCCCGTTCCAGGTCCGCCACCCGGTCCTCCAGCCTCAGCCGTTCCTCGGTTTCCCGGTCAAGGTGCTCGGAGAGGGCATCGACGAGGGCGAACAACCGGTCCGGGGGCCGGTCCATGGCGGACGGGCCGGGCTGACCGGCGCCGCTTCCGGAGACCGACAGCATCAGCCAGGCGCCCGTGGCGCCGCCGGCAAGCCCCGCCAGCAGGCCCACGGCCAGGGCGGCGGCGAGGGGAAGGGACCGGGAAGTGCGGGGCCGGGTATTCATGGATGGCATCGGGCAGCGGAAGACTCCTGGGGATGCTTTCGACCGCCCGGCAGGCATCGGGTTCGCCCGGTGGCGGCCGGGGCAGTTACAGCAGCGCCAGCTGGCCGCCAGGTCCCGGAGGTCTGAAGCGGGAAGTATCCAGGGTACCGCGGCCCCGGCCGGCGAGCCCGTACCGCCGTCGTGCCACGGCGAATCGCTGCTCCAGGAGACTGGCCCAGGGACCGGAGCCCCGCATGCGGTGTCCGAAGCGGGCGTCGTTGTCCCGACCGCCGCGGGCCTGCCGGAGCAGCGACATGATCCGCCGGGCCCGGTCGGGGTAGTGGGCCTCCGCCCAGTCCCGGAACAGCGTCTGCAGCTCCAGCGGAAGGCGAAGGAGCACGTAATCGGCCCAGCCGGCGCCGGCCTCGGCCACGGCTTCGCAGATCGCCTCGATTTCGTGGTCGTTCAGCGCGGGGATCACCGGTGCCACCAGGCTTCCCGCCGGCACACCGGCCCGGGCGAGGCGGCGGAGGGTCTTCAGGCGCCGGGCCGGGGAAGCGGCGCGGGGCTCCATCCGGCGCTTCAGCTCCTCGTCCAGGGTCGTGACGCTGACCGCCACCGAGGCCAGGCCCGCCTCGGCCATGGGAGCAAGGATGTCCAGGTCCCGTTCCACCAGGGCGCTCTTGGTGACGATGCTCACCGGATGCCGACATTCCTGCAGCAGCCGGAGAATGCCCCGGGTGATCTCCAGACGCCCTTCCACGGGCTGGTAGGGATCGGTGTAGGTGCCCATGGCGAGGGGACGGCACCGGTACTTCGGCGAGGCCAGCTCGCTTCGAAGCCGCTCCACCGCGCCGGCCTTGAACAGGATGCGGGTCTCGAAATCCAGGCCCGGCGACATGCCCAGCCAGGCATGACCCGGCCGGGCATAGCAGTAGATGCAGCCGTGCTCGCAGCCGCGGTAGGGATTGACCGACTGCTCGAAGGGCACGTCGGGGGAGTCGTTGGTCGAGATGACCGACCGGGCGGCATCGGGCGAGACCACGGTGCGGGGCGCTGCCGGCGTCGGCAGCGGCGTCCAGCCGTCGTCCTCCACCGTCCGGCGCATGGACTCGAAACGCCCCTCCGGATTGGAGACCGCCCCCCGGCCGCGGATGGTGGACCTGTACATGCGTACAGGGTACCGCGGCGCTGATCAGCTGACCAGCACCGCCGCGGACAGCCCGAGGAAGATGAAGAAGCCCATGCTGTCGGTCATGAACGTGAGCACCACGCTGGACCCGAGAGCCGGGTCATAGCCCAGGTGCTGCATGACCTGGGGCACTGTCATGCCCACCAGCGCGGCCACCACCAGGTTCAGCAGCGTCGCCGCGCCCATCACCATCCCCAGCGCCGGGCTGCTGTAGAGGCCGGCGGTCACCAGTCCCATGACCGTGCCCCAGACGGTGCCGTTGATGGCGGCCACGCCGAGCTCCTTGGCCATGAGGTAGCCCCGGTTGGCCGGGGTGATCTGCTCCAGGGCCAGGCCGCGAACGAACAGCGCGATGGTCTGGTTGCCGGTATTGCCGCCGATGCTGGCGACAATGGGCATCAGGGTGGCCAGGGCCACCAGGCTTTCGATGGTGCCCTCGAACACGGAGATGACCCGGGACGCGGCGAAGGCGGTGAGCAGGTTCAGGGCCAGCCACAGCCAGCGCTGGCGGGCGCTCTTCAGCACCGGGCCCATGAGATCTTCGCCGCCGCGGAGGCCTTCGCGGCGAAAGACGTCTTCTTCCGCCTCCTCCACGAGGAAGTCGAGCATGGTGTCCACGGTCAGCCGCCCGAGCAGCTTGTCCTTGGCGTCTACCACCGGCGCCGACACCAGGTTGTACCGCTCGAAGGCACCGGCGGCCTCCGCCGCCCGGTCGTCCACCCGGAAGCTCGTGATCTCCCGGTCCACCACGTCGGCGACGGGGGTCTCCGGCGGCCGGAGCAGGAGCGTGGTCAGGGGCACGCCGCCCACCAGCTTCTGGCGGGCGTCGACGACGAAGATCATGTCCGTCTGGTCCGGGAACTCGTCCAGCCTGCGGACGGCGGCGACGGCGTCTCCCAGGCGCCGGTCCTCGCCGATACTGATCATCTCCCGGGTCATGAGCTGGCCCACGGAGTCTTCGGGATAGGTCTCGGTGGCCTCCACCCAGCGGCGCTCGGAAGCCTCGAAAGAGTTCACGACCCGCCTGCGGACGTCCTCGGGCAGCAGGTGGTCGATCTGGGCGAAATCGTCCGGGTCCATACGCCGGCACATGGCGATCAGCCGCTCCGGGGGCGTTTCGGAGACGAGGGTCTGGGCCACGGCCTCGGTCACGTCCCACAGCACGTCCCCGCCGGTGTCCTCGGGAACCTGGCTCCACACCACGCCCCGGCGGTCCGGCGGCAGCATCTCCAGCAGGTGGCCGATATCGGCGGCATGCAGGTCCTTCAGCTTGGCGGCCAGCTCGGAGAGCTGCTGACGCTGGACGATGGATCGCACCAGCCCCTGCCTGGGCGCGCCGTCCTGGTGGTCCACCAGGCTCTCTACCAGCTCGTGCTTCTCCAGCAGGTTGAGGATGGGCTGCAGTCGCTGGCCCAGGTTCTCCGGCGGCTGTGCGGTGGCGCGCATTGGGTATCCCGTTGGTGGAGGCAATGGTCTGCCGGCATGCCGCGCCCCGGCGGCGGCACGGGCGCGGCTAGCTTAACGCCTGCACGGGGCTTTACCCATCCGGATCCGCCCTTGCGCGGGGTATGCGGCCGGTGCAAGCCTTGCCCGGACACCTCAACCGGAGAACAGGGCGATGGCAGCCGAGATACCGTCCACTCTGATGTTCTGGCCCATGGCGGCCATGGCCCTGCTCACGGCGGTCGCATGGGTCACCATGGGCAGGCGCCGCTTTGCGGCGGTGCGCAGCCGGGAAGTCGCCCTGGACGATTTCCGCGGCGATCGCCAGACGCCGCTGCCTGCCCCCGCGGCAATCGCCACCCGGCATTTTGCCAACCACTTCGAAATCCCCGTGCTCTTCTACGTGGTCTGCCTGCTGTACCTCGTCTTCGGTGCCGGCGACACCCTGGCGGCGATACTGGCGTGGGCGTTCGTGCTTGTCCGGGCCGGGCACGCCCGGGAACACCTGGGCAGAAACCAGGTCGCGACGCGGTTCAGGCTGTACGTGGCGAGCACTTGCATGGTCTGGGCGCTCTGGCTGCTGCTGGCCTTCAGGCTGGCCCTTCGGTAGCAGGGTCGGCCCTGCCGGCCGGGTCGGTAAAGACGGTCACCGCGTCCACCTCGCCCAGGGCGGCCTGCAGGTCCGCCAGGACACGCCTCCGGCCCGCTGCCCCGAACAGCCCCTGGTTCAGCTCCAGCTCCACGCCGGCGTAGCGGTCCCTGTGCCGGCGGCGCAGCGCCGTGGCGTGACCGTCGGAGACACCCCGGTAGGGATAGTTCATCCGGACGTTCCAGCCGCGCGCCCGCAGGCGCCGTCCCCAGGCATCGGCAAATCGGCGCTCCGCCTGCCGGGCCGGGTCGTAAAGCAGCCCGAAGTCGGCAGCCCGGCTGCGGCCGTCCAGTACCGGGGTGAAGCTGTGGACGGACAGATGGATGACGCAGTGGTTATCGTGCAGCCAGCGGGCAACAGCGTCTTCGGCTGCATCCCGGAACGGCCGCCACCAGGCGGCGATGATGGCCCGGCGATCGATCTCCGGCAGTTTCCGCGTGAACTCCGAGAACAGCCTGGGATGATGGAGCGAGCGGTTCAGGTCCACCAGCAGCCGGGTGGCTCGCCCTTCCAGGGCCAGGTCCGCCCGATCCGGACCCAGCGCGTGAAAGACCTCCAGGGCGCCGGGATCCCAGCCCCGGTGGCTGGCCAGCACGCTCCCGGCCTTCGAAAAGAGGGGCCGGTAGGCGGGCGGCACGTGCCGGGTCGCATGCTCGCAGGTGAACAGCCAGCGCAGCGCACGGGAGGCCATCCCGGATCACCCGAAGAGGCGGTTGTCCGCGAGGCAGCCGCCCAGGTCGCGGTAGACGGAGACGATGACTTCCCGCGAAGGTCTTGCTCCGAGGCTCCGGAGGACGCGACGCGCCAGCGGCCCGGCGGAAAGGATGTGGCCCAGCGCGGCTTTCTGACGGTCGTCGAAGTCATCCCGGCAGTTTTCGCAGATGTTGCGCCAGGCCTGTCCGGCGGAACATGCCCCGGCGCGGATGCCGAACATCCGGAGGTAATCCGCGTCGCGGATCACGGCCGCGTCGCCGTCCCGTATGCCGGCCAGGAGGATGTCCGAGAGCAGGTCTTCCGGCCACTCCTGCTGCACTTCGACGGGAACATGGGTCTCCTCGACCAGGTGGCGGGTGGCGGATACGACGGCGGCGGCCACGGCCAGGTCAGCCTGCGGGCACTCCTGGATGTCGAGCAGCCGGATTTCGATGGCATTGCGGTCGAAACGGGCGATGGCCCCCCGGGAGTTCAGAAACACGGGTTCCAGGATCCCGTCCGGGTCGTGGGGCGCAACATCGGTCCGGAGTCTTTCGAAAAGCGTGTCGTACTCGCCGCGGGTAAACAGCCGCTCCGGGATGATCCTTCCCGCGATGGAGGGAATGCGCGCCTGGTTGTGCCGGTATGTCTCCAGGCGGCTGTCAAGGTAGCCGGTGGGCTGCCCGTCCAGCAGCGGCGAGCTGGCCGCCAGGGCGGGGATGAGGGGCAGCACCAGCCGGACAGCAGCGTGCAGCCGGCCGAACTCCTCGTCGCCGCAGAAGGGCAGGTTGAGATGGGTGCTCTGAAGGTTGGACCAGCCGTGGCCGCGGCACCCGAAGATGCGATCGTAAGCGGAGTAAATCTGCCGGTCGCCGTGCGACCACAGGCGAGTGTCGGTGGCCGGGTCCATGAGGGGATGGGCGCCGGTTCCCAGCAGCATTGCGCCACGGCCTGCCAGCAGGCCGTTGATATGGGCCACGTCCTCGTGGAAAACCCGGTCCAGGCCGCCGAGGCTGCTTGCGGGCCCGTTGGTCTTGAGCTCCAGCACGTGGCAAACGAGTTCGTTGGACCAGGCAACAGGCCCGCGGGCCACGTCCTGCACGTATCCGTCGGTCCGCGCGGTCAGCCGCAGGAGCTCGTCGGCCCAGGGAAACACCGCCAGGGTTTCCCGGTGGACCAGCATGTATTCCAGCTCCAGGCCGAAGCCCTCGAACAGGTGCAGCACCGGCGGGGCGTTCACCGGAGGCGGCCCTCCCGGCGGGCCTCGATCCGACGAGCCAGGGACGCGACGATGCGCTCGTAGAGCTGGCGGCCCAGCACCTTGTCCTCGACGCCGGCGTCCACGCTCGGGTTGTCGTTGACTTCAACCACAAGCGGGCGGCCGTCTACCTCCTTCACGTCCACGCCGTATAGGCCGTCGCCCATGAGGCGGGCGGCCCGGACGGCGGTCTCCACGACTGCCGGGGGGGCGTCTTCCACGGACCAGGTATCGAAGTCGCCGGAGATGTCCCGCCTTCGCCGGCTGGACCAGTTGTAGATCTGCCAGTGGCCGCGGGCCATGAAATACCGGCAGACGAAAAGCGGCGCTCCCTCCAGGACGCCGACCCGCCAGTCGAACTCCGTGGGCACGAATTCCTGGGCAATCACCAGTTCCGAGGCGCCCAGCATTCGGTCCGTCAGATCCAGGAACTCGGCCTCCGTCGCGGCCCTCGCGACGCCCTGGGAGAAGGAGGAGTCCGGCGCCTTGAGTACACAGGGAAGGCCCAGCCGTGCCAGGGCGTCCCGCCTGCCGCCCCGCTGAATCACTTCCGTCCGGGGCATCGGGATCCGGGCGGCCCGCAGGGTCTCCGCGAGATAGACCTTGTTTCCGCAGCGAAGGATGGAGTCCGGATCGTCGATAACGGCCAGTCCTTCGGTCTGGGCGCGACGCGAGAACCGCCAGGTGTGGTGATTCACCGCCGTGGTTTCCCGGATGAACAGGGCGTCGAACTCCGCGATACGGGGATAATCGTCCCGGCCAATCAGCTCTACGCTGAATCCCTGGCGCCGCGCCGCCTGCACGAAGTGGCCAAGCGCGGCCTTGTCAGACGGCGGCGATTCCTCGTCCGGATTGACGAGAATGGCCAGGTCATAGCGGTAGTGGCGACCCCGGGCGGGCTGGTAGCGGCTGCGCCCGAAATACTGCCGCGCGGCATCCTTCGCGAAGTCCATGTGGGCCGCCGGGATCTCGTCCATGGGAATGGCCCGGACGCCACGCAGGTTCCACTTCTTCTGGCCGCGAGAGAACTTGGCCCTGAGGAAGGGCACGGGAAACAGCCGGAACAGGGCTGCCGCCAGGGACTGGTGCTGGGCGGCCATGTTCCTCCCGAAATAGATGGACAGGACGAAGTCGTCGGATTTCAGCCGTCCCAGGGACTTCTGCATCAGGGCGTCCAGCTCCGCGGGCAGGAACCGGACGAACCCGGGCGCGTTCAGGTCCTGGATGCTGCGGATGTCGGGGATAACCTTGTGGCCCCGGGCCTCGGCCAGAAGGGAAACGTAGTACCCCCGGCTCTGGTACCCGTAGGACCGGGCCAGGTTGAACACCCGGATGCCCCGGGCCGGCCAGGGTTCCGCCGGAACCAGGTAGTCGCTGACGGATATGACTTTCCCGCCGTGTTCTCCCAGGGGCCACGCGGCAGGGTCGTCAACGACGATGAAGCGGTTCACGGCAGTTGGCCAGGCGAGATGACCAGCAGGTTGGCGTCATAGGTCATTGCGCCGAGGAGAATGGCCCGGATGAGCCGGTTCACCTCCACATCGTAGTGATGGTGGTCTGCCAGGGGATTGCCCAGGAACGGGTCTGCCACCCGCACGTTGTCGCCCTGGCGGCCGCACAGGACAACGAAGTGGCCGGTGGGCTCCCCCCGGATGTCGTCGTAAACCGCCTTGTTGCTGCGTCCGGTGTATTCCCGTCGGCTGCCGTACAGGTAGGTGGCGGAGAGGCCGGTGAGCACGGGCAGGCCGGCTTCGAACGGCACCTGCAGGAGCTCGGGCGTCAGGTCATCCAGGCCGATCTGACCGCCCAGCTCGAGGAAGCGGATATAGGCACGGCTTGCCAGCTCGAACTTCTTGCCCCGCTTGTGGGACAGCTGCAGAAGCAGCTTCTCCGTCAGCGCCGGGCCGTCCAGGGAAGCCCAGCTGGGATCGAAGATCTTGAGGTGATAGCTGTAGAGGCGGGCGGACAGTCCCTTCTTCAGGGCGTGGATTCCCAGGTACACGGCCAGGGTGCCCCCTTCCGGCAGCTCCCGCACCTCGCCGATGAGCCGGCCCAGGTCGTCCTGTATGCCGAAATAGCGATACACGGCGTGAAGGCTCGTCGGCCCGCAGCTGACGTCGTCGGGCTGGGGCAGGATGGGGATATCGAGATAGGGGTGCCGAATCGGGCGCGGGACGCGCTGGCCGGCGGCGCGGGTGCGAGACATGTTCCTGTTGCTCCAGGGCGCGGCCAGAGACCGCTCGCCGGGGCGCGGGGTCCCAGCTTCCGCGTGAATAATGCGCTTTTCCGGGCCGGCGTCAATCCGGCTGGTCCCCGCGGATTCCGGCAGGCAGAATCCCCGGGGATGAACGGGCGATCCTCAGGTCCCCTGTCGCCGGCGACGAGCGCCGGGGAAGGGCTCCGGGCCATGGTGCTGCCGGCGGGGGGCATCCTCGCCCTGCTGCTTCTGCTCGCCTTCGGCCGGCCGCCCAGCGACAGCCTGTTCTGGCGCACGGTTTACGACCTTGGCCACGTGCCCCTGTTCGGGCTCATCGCCCTTCTCATGCTCCGGATCATCCGCCGGGGGCTTGCTCCCGAGGCGGGACTCTGGACGCAGCTCGTGCTGGCCCTCCTGGCCACCGCAGTGCTAAGCCTGGTCACGGAGCTGGCACAGATCGGCCAGGCCGGCCGCGACGCCAGCGTTGGTGATGCCGTGAACAATCTCACCGGCGCGGTGTGTTTCCTGGCCATTGCGGCGGCTCTCAACCCGGCGGCATGGGAAACCGCCGAAGAAGCCGGCCCGCTGGCGTCACGGCTCGTATTCCTCGGCGCTGTGCTGGCTCTCGCCATCGCCTTTGCTCCATTGGCCAGCGTGGCCTGGAGCTACGGCATGCGGAGCGCCCGGCTGCCGGTGATCGCGGAGCTCGGATCCTCGTGGCAGGCGCCGCTGACGGCTGCGGGCAGCGTACTCGTGCAGCGGGTGCCCGCCCCGCCGGGCTGGACCGGCATGCAGGGAGAAGAGGTCGCACGGGTGCGATTCCTGGACACCCCATGGCCCGGCGTGACGGTGCGCGAGCCCTGGCCGGACTGGACCGGATACAGCCAGTTCAGGTTCCGTGTCTGGTCGGACCTGGAGAATCCGGTCCAGCTGAACCTGCGGGTGGACGACGGCACCCGCACCCGCGCCTGGCGCGATCGCTACGACGGCAGCGTGATCGTCATGCCCGGCGCGAACGAGTTCACCATTCCCCTGGACACGATCCGCAGCGGTCCCAGGAACCGCCAGATGGACATGAGCCGGATCTCCCAGTTCTTCCTGTTCACCAGCCGGCCGGAACATCCCTTCGAACTGTATTTCAGCGACGTCTGGCTGGATTCGCCCTGGGAGGGAATTACCGAGTGAGCGGCGGCGGTGAGACCCCGCCTGTCCCTTCTGTGGTCCTGCGCCGGAGCGGGCGCGGCCCGAGACCGGAAGTTTCCTCATCATTCGAGATGCGTACCCCGTGAGCCGCGGTCATAGCCTGGTCGTGCCGGAGCGTCACAGCGTCCGCCCCCTTCGACCTGTCCGAACCGGGGTGCGCCGACCTGAGCGTTACCCTGGACCGAGGGCGGCGAATCCTGGCGGCGGAGGTGCAGCCCGATGGGCTCAACATCGGCATGAACGACGGCGCCGCCGCCGGCCAGACAGTGATGCAGCGGCGCGTTGACCTGATTCCGCGATGTGCGGGGGACACCGGAGACCCGCGGGGCGGGGTCCGCTGGGTGTTTCCCGACAAGGCCCGATACCGGGACCAGGCTCCGGGGATTGCCGCCGACGGCAGGCCCGATTAGGGTAGCTCCGCATCCGCGCCCGTCCGCGGCCGTCGAGGGGGAGAGAACGCACTTGGCTGAGGAAAGTCCGACCGGCGTCCCGGATCGGGTGCCCGTGCCTGGCGTCCGGCGCGGGCCCGCCGCGCGGCGGACGGTGCTGTACGTCGCTACCCTGCTTTTTCTCGGGGCCCTGCTGGGGCTCGGAACTCCGAAGGGATTGCTGGAGGAAACCCTTTACGGGCTGCGCCATGCGCTGGCCTTTGGCTTTGCGTCCCTCATCGTGCTGGAACTCACGGCCCTGGTGGGACGGCGCTGGATACGCAAGCGTTCCCTTTATTACCTGATTGCCTTTGTCGTCACCGTCGCGGCAGCGGCCGTGTTTCACGTGGTCCGCGACGGGAACTGGGACTTATTTGTCCGCGACGCCGCCGGCATCCTGGGCTTTCTGCTTATCAGCGCCTCCCTGGACAAGCCCCTCCGCCGGGAGCACTACTGGCTCCGGGGCTGGCCCCGGCGCATCACCGAGGTGCTGGGCGTTCTACTGCTGGTCGCCGTCTACATGCCGCTTGTTTCCATCAGCCTCAACTACGCCGGGCGGGCCGGGGCGTTCCCGGTGGTGGTCGACCTGGCTGCGGAATGGCAGGTGCCGTTCGTCCGGGTGGAGCACGCAGAGCTTTTCCGGGGCGATGGCCCTGAAGCCTGGCCGCGGCGCGCCGGCCGGGAGGTGGCGCTCGTCCTTTTCGACGGAACGGTCGGGGGCGGTGTGGAGGTCTCGGAGGTCTATAAGGACTGGACGGGATTCGACACCCTGTCCCTGCACATCTTCTCGCCGCGGGAGGCGCCAGTGGAGCTGGTGCTTCGGCTGTCGGACCGGACCCCGGCTCAGCCGCCGGACCAGCGGATGGACTGGCCGCTGATGATCAGGCCCGGCGCCAATGACTTCTACCTGGACCTGGAGGAGCTTCGCATGACTCCGTCGGGCCGGGCGATGAAGCTGTCCACCATGCGGCGGGTGGGTCTTTTCCTGGCGGAACCGTCAGAACCTTTCAGGCTCTACGTTCACCACCTGAGGATTTCCAGGGAATGACAGAACAACGGTCCCCGTGGCTGGAATCCCTGGCGGAGGAGCTGGCTGCCTTTGCGGAGGAGCGAGACTGGACGCGCTTCCACAACCCGAAGAACCTGGCCATGGCCCTGGCCGCCGAGGCGGGCGAACTCCTGGAGGAGTTCCAGTGGCTCGACGCCGAGGAAAGCCAGGCACCGGACGCCGCCCGCCGCGCGCGCATCGAGGCGGAGATGGCCGACGTGCTGATCTACCTCGTCAGGCTGGCGGACCGGCTGGGCACCGACCTGCCTTCCGCAGTTTCCGCCAAGGTCGAGTCCAACCGGCGCAAGTATCCTGTCGACCAGGTGCGTGGAGACCACCGCAAGTACAACCAGTACTAAGTGAACTACCGGCACGCCTTTCACGCAGGAAATTTCGCGGACGTCTTCAAGCACGTTCTGCTGACCGGGCTCGTCGGACGGCTGTGCGAGAAGCCTCGCCCGGTGAGCTACGTCGAAACCCACGCCGGCGCCGGCTTTTACCGGCTGGACTCCGCCGAGGCGCAGCGCTCCGCCGAGTGGGAGGCCGGCATCGGGCGCCTGGCCGGCTACCGGCCCCGCCATCCCGTGCTGGCCCGCTTCATGAGGCTGGTGGCGGCTCTGCCGGAAAACCAGCGCACACTCCGGGCCTACCCGGGGTCGCCCCTGGTGGCGGCCGGGGCGACACGTCCCGATGACCGGCTGTTCCTCGCGGAGCTGGAGCCGGCTGCCGCCGGAGAACTGACGCGCCTGTTCCGGCACGACAGGCGGGTCGCCGTGCACCAAAGGGACGGATACGAGGCACTGGGGGGTCTGTTGCCCCCGGCGCCCAGGGCGGGGCTTGTGCTCATGGATCCTCCCTACGAGGCGCCGGATGATTTCCGCCGGGTGGTGGCGGGACTCACGCTGGCCCGACGGCGCTGGCCGGAGGGAGTGCTCGCGGCCTGGTACCCGGTCAAGGACCAGCGGGAGCTGGCCGGCTTCTACCGGGCGCTGGGCGACGTGCCGGGCAAGTCTGTGCTTCGGGCCGAGCTCGCCGTGCGACCGCCCGACAACGCGGCAGGACTCAACGGCTGCGGCCTTGTGGTGGTGGACCCGCCCTGGGGCATCGCCGCGCAGCTGGATCCGATCCTCGCGGAACTGTGCGGGCAGCTGTGCGAGCCCGGCGGACGGACCCGGGTGGACTGGCTCCGCAGCGAAGAAAAGACCCACTGAGAGCGCCGCTGGCGGCTGCCCGGTCGTCCGGCAGTCAGCCGACCGCTCAGGTCGGCGCCGGGGCGTAGTTGGGGCGCAGGGTCCATTCCTCGAAGCCGGCCTTGAGGATATTGCCGTAAGAGTGCTGCGGATCGCCCGGCACGGCCTCTCCCGTGCAGGTGACCACCCATTCGCAGCCTGCCTCCATGGCAATCTCCAGGCGACGGGCCAGCACCGCCGCCTGCCCGCCCCGGCGCCGGTATTCCGGCCGGGTCGCGGCCCAGTCGGTCCAGGCGATGCCTTCCTGGATGAAGAGTGCGCCTGTGCCCGCCGGCTCGTCCCCGTCGAAGGACATCACCATGTGCCAGCCGGGGCGTCCCACCAGGCCCGCCACCAGGGGTGCGGCCCGGGGCGGAAGATCGAAGCCCGCCGCGGCAATTCGACCGAAGGCCCCGGCGTGCTCCGGGCCCACCTCCCGGATCTGCAGTGACGACGCCCGCTTGTCCACCGGGCCCGCCGGGCGACGGAACTTGCGCCAGGCCCGTGCCGACACGAAGCCCGCCGCCTCCAGCCTGTCCTGAAGATCCGGCGGGCGGGCTTCAGGATGCAAGTGCAGAAAGAACCGTCCGGCCCGCGCGCGCTCGTACTGGTCGAGGATGTCCTCGAGGTCGGCCCCGGTAGCCGGGGAGGCCAGCCCCAACCCGATGACGCGGTTTAGGACGATGCATCCTGGAGCCCCGGCGACGATGGACGCCATGGCCCCGTTGATCTCCACGACTCGGGTGCCCAGGGATGCCGACAGGTCCGCGGAGGCCCCGCGGTGAAGCTCCGTCAGCGCCTCCCGCTCGATTCGCTCGGTCGCTGCAGCAAGAGTGTCCAGTTTCGCGCCTCCCGGCTGTTGCCACTTCGGGAATGTTCCACCCTAACGTAGACCACCGCGGCGGCGGCAGTAAGGACGCGCGGCGATTCTGCCGGCACCTGCGTTCTGTGCTGCGCGGCACCCGGGGCCTCCTCGCGGAGACCGTGACGGGCAGCGATGGTCAGCCCGGGTTCCTGCCGGCCTGCGCTGACGCGGAACGGCGGGGTTCCATGTCGATCTCGGGCATCTCGTCGCCCTCGGGCACGCGCTCGATGGTGAAGCCGCGGATGCCGTACAGGATCGCCACCAGCGGATTGACCAGGTTGAGGAAACACCAGGGCAGGTAGGCCACGGTGGCAACGCCAAGGGTCGTGGCCATGTAGGCACCGCAGGTGTTCCAGGGGATGAGCGGCGACGTGAGTGTGCCGGCATCCTCGATGGACCGGGAGAGGTTGCGGGCCTTGAGCCGCCGGCGCCGGAACTCCGCCCGGAACATCCTGCCGGGGAGCACGATCGCGATGTACTGGTCGCCCGTGGCGGCGTTCGTGCCGATGGACGTGAAGACCACGGCGGAGATGAGGGCGCCGGTGCTCCTGGCGCTGCGTATGACGCCCTGGATGATCCGCTGCAGCATGCCCGCGTGTTCCAGTACGGCCCCGAAGGTCAGCGCCGACAGGATCAGCCAGATCGTGGTGAGCACGCTGGACATGCCGCCTCGCGACAACAGGTCGTCCACCGCGGCGTTGCCGGTATCCGACGTGTAGCCATCGAAGAGGCTGATCCATGCACCCTTCAGCATTGCCAGCGGGCGGGGCAGGCCGTCGCCGGCGCCAAAGGCGGCTACGAGGTCCGGCTGCAGCAGGACTGCGGTGACGGCGCCCAGGAGTGCGCCAGCGAGTATGACCGGCAGGGCGGGGAACCTGGCCAGGGCAAGGCCCAGCACGATCACCAGGGGTATCAGGGAAAGCGGGCTGAGGTTGTAGGTCTCGACCAGGACGGCCGACATCGGCCCGATGTCGGCACTGCCGCTGGGACCGCTGCCTGCGACGCCGACGACGGTAAAGCCGGCCACGGCGATGAGAAACGACGGGCCGGTCGTCCACGCCATGTGGCGGATGTGGGTGAACAGCTCGGTGCCTGCCACCGCAGGGGCCAGGTTGGTGGTGTCGGACAGGGGCGACATCTTGTCGCCGAAGTACGCGCCGGAGATCACTGCGCCAGCGGTGATCTCCGGCGAAAGTCCCAGGCCGCCCGCGATGCCCATCAGGCCGATGCCCAGGGTGCCGGCGGTGGTCCAGCTGGAGCCGATGGCCACCGACGTCAGGGCGCAGATGACGGCTGCCGAGGGGTAGAAGAAGGTGGGGGACAGGATCTTCAGGCCGTAATAGATCATGGCCGGCACCGTACCGGCCAGGCTCCAGGTGCCGATCAGGGCGCCGATGGCGAACAGAATCAGGATGGCGCCCATCGCCGTGGAAATACCGCGGACGATGGCTTCCTGGATGTCACCCCAGGTCTCGCCGTTGCGAACGGCAATGGCTGCCGCCACCGCCGCAGAAAGAATCAGCGCGATCTGGTTGGCTCCCTGGGAGGAGTCCGCGCCGAAGAGCCAGACGGACAGGGACAGCAGGCTGACGAGGACCAGCAGCGGCGCGACGGACTGGGGCAGGCTGGGTACGCGGATGGCCTCTGGATGCCTGCTGCCTCGATGCACCGTCTCCTCCCGTGTCGCGACCGCCGCAGTATAGGGATGCCTGCCCGGGCGGGGAACCGCGGCGATCCGGGGTCCCCTGCCGCCAGGGACTCGACGGCGTTGCGGAAACGCTGCTAGCTTTCTGCCTCCCCTTACCCGCAGGCGTTGCATACATGCACAGACTCGTTCCGGCCGTCCTGGCCGTCGCCACGCTCCTGTTCGCCGGCTGTTCGGAAGCCGAGCGCGCCGGGCCGTCCTCCCGGGATCCGGCAGAAGCCACCGCCGCCCCGGCCGCCGGCACCGTCGAGCGCCCGCCGGAGGCTCGCTGGGACGCTCTTGCGGAACGCTACGTGGAGGAATGGCTGCAGGCCCACCCGGTGTTTGCCGTCAGTGTGGGACGGCACGAGTTCGACGGCATGCTTCCCGACTGGAGCGCCGAGGGGATACGCGCCGAGATCGAGCGACTGAAGGCATTCCGCGCTGAAGTCGAGGCCTTTGACGGCGCCACCCTCGACGAGGCCCGGCAGTTCGAGCGGCGCTACCTGCTTTCTGCCATAGACCGGGCCCTGTTCTGGCTCGACGATGCGCAGTGGCCGTTCCGGAACCCGAATTTCTATTTCGACTGGTTCATGGACCGGATCGATCCGGACATCTACGCGTCCGTACCGTACGCCCCGGTCCACGAGCGCATGGCCGCCTACATCAAGTTCGCCGGAAACCTGCCCGGCGCGCTGGCTCAGATCCGGGCGAATCTCCGGACGCCCATGCCCCGCACGTGGGTCGAGCAGGGCCTGGCTACCTTCGGCGGACTGGCGTCATTCATGGGCGACGACATCCGGGAGGCGTTCGGGGAAGTGGAAAGCCGGGCGCTCTGGGAGCAGTTCGACGAGGCCAACGGCGAGGCCGTTGCGGCTCTGGAAGAACTGGCTGCGTGGTTCGAGTCGCTCAGGGAGACGGCGACCGAGGACTTCGCCATGGGGCCGGAGCTGTATTCCCGGATGCTGCTCAAGACCCAGGGCCTGGCAATCGGGCTGGACGACCTGGAGCGAATCGGCCGGGAAGACCTCGAACGTAACCTGGAAGCACTCGAGGCCGCCTGCGCGGAGTTCGCCCCCGAGGCGGACGGGGCTGCGGCCTGTCTCGCGAAGATGAACGCCCGGAAGCCGGAAGGCGGCGCGGTGGCAGCGGCCCGCGCTCAGCTGGGCGTGATCAAGGGATTCCTCGTGGAGAACCGGCTGGTGAGTATTCCCGGAGACGAGCCCGTCTACGTGAAGGCGGCTCCGCCCCACGCGAGGACGAACTTCGCCTACATCAACGTCGCCGGGCCGTTCGACCTGGGGATGCCGTCCACTTACTACATCGCGCCGCCGGACCCTTCCTGGCCGGAGGAAGAGCAGCGCGACTACATCCCGGGCCAGGCGGACCTCATGTCCACCTCCGTGCACGAGGTCTGGCCCGGACACTTCGTCCAGTTCCTGCACTCCAACCGGGCCCAGAGCCTCATCGGGCGCCTTTTCACCAACTCCGCGTTCGTCGAAGGCTGGGCCCATTACGCCGAGGAGATGATGTGGGAAGCGGGCCTTGACGGTGGCCTGCCCGGCGGCCGGGCCGAGTTTCGAATCGGCCAGATCAACAAGGCGCTTTACCGGAACGTCCGTTTCCTGTGTGCGATCGGGCTGCACACCCAGGGCATGAGCGTGGAAGAATGCGACCAGATGTTCCGGGAAGCGGCCTTCCAGGACCCCGGCAACGCCCGACAGCAGGCCTACCGCGGCACCTATGACCCGGGCTACCTGAACTACACCCTGGGCAAGATCATGATCCGCAGGCTGCGCAGCGACTGGACCGCCGAGCGGGGAGGGCGGGAGGCCTGGGGGGCGTTCCACGACGCGTTCTTGTCCTACGGCGGGCCGCCTGTCCCGCTGCTGCGGGAAACGATGCTGGGACCGGACGCCGGACCTGCGCTGTAGCCCGGCCACCGGAAGGGGACTGATGGCAAGAGTCGTACATTTCGAAATCCAGGCCTCGGCGCCCGAACGGCTGATGAGCTTCTACGAAGCCCTGTTCGGCTGGCGCTTCCAGCGCCTTGGCGAAGAAGACTACTGGGTGATCCATACCGGGCCGGGAAGCGAGACCGGTATCGATGGAGGGCTGCTCCCTCGCCGCGGGGGCGTTCCCGAGGATGGCCAGCCTGTGAACGGCTTCGTGTGCACGGTAGACGTGCCGTCCGTGGATGACTGCCTTGCACGAGCCGAGGCCCTGTCGGCGAGCGTCGCTGTCCCGCGGATGCCCGTGCCGGGCGTGGGCTGGCTGGCTTACCTGAAAGACCCGGACGGCAATATCTTCGGGGTCATGCAGAGGGATCCGGGCGCCGGCTGAAGCCATCGTCTCCGCATCCGCGCTCGTTTGACACGGAGGTGACCCGCAGGCAAGGTAGCCAGGCTTTGCTGGATACGGCGTGCGGAGGAATCCCGCCGAATCCTTTCGTCTCGGGCCGAGGGCCCTCGAGATCTCCCGCGCGCGGCCGCGACGGCCTGTTTGCGCCCCCGCCTCCCCGGCATAGGGGAGCGCCAGGAAGCCAAATCTATGTTTGACAATCAGGGTACGACCCGGGCGGACATCCTCCGCCCCGAAAATTTTGTCAGCCCGTCGGCCCCCAGCCGCGGAAGGGAGCGGTACCGGGTTTTCACCGCAAGGGACCTGGACACCATTCCGGAACTGTCGACGCTGGATGAGGACATCCGCTTCGACATGCGGGTGGTCGCTGAAGTGCTTCCGTTCCGCGCCAACGAATACGTGGTGCGGCAGCTCATCGACTGGTCCCGGGTGCCGGAAGATCCGATATTCCAGCTCGTGTTTCCCCAGCGCGGCATGCTTGCTGACGAGGATTTCGGTCGCATGGCCGATCTCTTCCGTCGGGATGCTTCCCGGGAAGCACGTGCGTCCCTGGTCCGGGAACTGCGGGAGAAACTCAATCCCCATCCCGCCGGCCAGATGGAGATGAACGTGCCGAGGGAGGACGACGGCACGGTTTTCGCCGGCCTGCAGCACAAGTACCGGGAGACCGTGCTGTTCTTCCCGAAAAACGGGCAGGTGTGCCATGCCTACTGCACGTTCTGTTTTCGCTGGGCGCAGTTCGTGGGCGAGCGAGATTTCCGCATGGCGGCAGCGGGCTCCAGGCCCCTGTTCGATTACCTGCGCAAGCACCCGGAGGTCACGGACCTGCTGATGACCGGTGGTGATCCCATGGTGATGAACACCGCCAACCTCCGCGCCTATCTTGAGCCCCTCACCGGGCCACAGTTCGAGCATATCCGCACGGTCCGCATCGGCACCAAGGCTCTCACGTTCTGGCCCCAGCGGTTCGTCACCGACCGCGACGCAGATGGCCTGCTGCGCCTGCTGGAACGCCTGGTCAGGGCCGGCAAGCACGTGGCCATCATGGCCCACTACAACCACTGGCAGGAGATGGAGACCGAAATCGCCCGGCGCGCCATCCGGCGCCTGCGGGGAACCGGTGCTCAGATCCGGAGCCAGGGGCCGCTGCTGGCCCACATCAACGACGACGCGGATGCGTGGACGCGCATGTGGCAGACCCAGGTCCAGCTCGGCATCGTGCCGTACTACATGTTCGTGGAGCGGGACACCGGGGCGCGGAACTATTTCGAGGTGCCCCTGGCCAGGGCCTGGGACATCTATCGAGATGCCATCCAGCGGGTCTCGGGGCTGGCGCGCACGGCCCGGGGCCCGTCCATGAGCGCCGGCCCGGGCAAGGTCGAAGTCCAGGGCGTGACGGAGATCAACGGCGAGAAGGTCTTCGTGCTCCGTTTCATCCAGGGCCGCGATCCGGACTGGGTGCAGAAGCCCTTCTTCGCGAAGTATGACGAGAACGCCACCTGGCTCGACAAGCTCCAGCCCTGGGGCGAGGACGAGTTCTTCTTCGAGCCCGCCTACCGCGCCATGTGCGACCGGGCGGCGACGTTCATCGAGGGAAAGAAGCTCGTCTGAGTCCTCTGACGGGGGGTGGACAGGAGGGCCGGCGGCGGGCATAACGCCGGCAATGTCCCAGTCGGATTGAGCCCTTGTCAGTCGAAGCCCTGATCGCCGCTTACGGCTACCCGGCCATCCTGGTCGGGACCTTTCTGGAAGGCGAGGTGATCCTGGTGCTGGGCGGCTTCGCGGCCCACCGGGGCTACCTGGACCTGCCATGGGTCATCGCTGCGGCATTCGCCGGAACGCTGATCGGGGACCAGCTCTACTTCCACCTGGGTCGGCTCCGGGGCAGGGCGTTCCTGGACATGCGGCCGGGCTGGCAGGCGCCGGCCGAGCGTGCCTTCGAGCTTCTCGGGAAGCATGAAGTCCTGCTGATCCTGGGCTTCCGGTTTATGTACGGCATGCGCATTGTCACGCCGTTCGTACTCGGCGCAAGCCAGGTCCCGGTGGGCAAGTTCCTCGTCCTGAACGCCATCAGCGCGCTCCTGTGGGCCGCCATCATCGCCAGCCTGGGTTATCTGTTCGGGCAGTCCGTGGAAGCGCTTCTGGGGGATGTGGAGCGTTACGAGCTTTGGATCTTTGCGGGACTGGCGGCTGCCGGCGGCATAATCTGGGGGATCCGGAGGTTCCGACATCGCTGAATCGGCCATGCCAACCCGGCTCCTTCAGAGCGATGGACCGCGCGGTCCGGGCAGGCGACTGCCGGGCCGGCTCAAGCTGACGTCGGGGATGACCTCGCGCAGGTACTTCTTGTGAACCGCCTGGCGGCTCAGACGTGGGCGGCGGCGATTTCCCGTACGTTGACCCGCGCCTTGAGCCTTTGGCACAGCAGGAAGGCGCCGGCGAGCTTGCGATGCAGGAAAGCGGTCGCCGCGGGTGGGTTGCGGAACTCCCGAGATCCGAAGACCAGGTCCATCCCGGCGCTGGTGGCTCGCGCGGGAAGGTTGGAACGCCCGAAGTCGTAGGGCGTGTCTTCCAGCAGCGGCTCGCACACCATGAGGATGAGGCCGACCACCTGGTCCTGGTGGACCGCGGAGTCCGTGGCTCGCAGGTAGCCGATTTCCGCGGCCACTTCCGCGATGCCGGATTCGTCCTCGTCCATGATCGCCCGGGTGATGCGCCGGTACCTGTCGGTCAGCTCCCGGGAGAACTCCACGGTCGCGCCGAAGTCCAGCAGGCCGATGCGTTCGCTGTCGGGCAGATACAGGTAGTTGGCGAAGTTGGGATCCGACTGCATGAAGCGGAAGTCGTAGAGCTCACGGAAGGTGAGGTCCTGGATGGCGCGCCCGATATTGTCCCGTCTCTCCTGGGGTGTGTCTGTTGCCAGTGATTCCAGGGGCTCGCCCTCGACCCAGTCCATGGCGAGGATGCGTCTCGTGCTCAGGTCCCGGTGGACCCGGGGTACGACGAAAACAGGATCGTCCTTCAGGAGCCTGGCGAACTTTTCCAGGTGCTCGGCCTCGGCGAAATAGTCCGCCTCGCGCCTCAGCTGCCGCTTGGCCTCGGTGATGATGTCGTCCACGTCGAGCTCCCGCGGCAGGAGCTTTGCCAGATTCAGGAACATGGCCAGATTGTCCACGTCGCTGTCGATGCTTCTTGCGACGCCGGGATACTGGATCTTCAGGGCGAGTTCGCGGCCGTCCGCCGAGACCGCCCTGTGTACCTGGCCGATGGAGGCCGATGCCACCGGGTCGTAGTCGAAGGCCTCGAAGCGTTCCTCCCAGCCCTTCCCGTACTCCCGCCCGAGAAGCCTGCGGACCTGGGTTCGGGGCATGATGTCTGCCTGTGAGCGCAGCACCGCCATGGCCTCCGCAAACTCCGGCGGAAGCACGTGTTCGGCGTCCATGGAAACCAGCTGGCCGAGCTTCATGGCGGCGCCCCGCAGGTGGGAGAGGTGCCCCGCCAGACGCTTGGCGTTTGCGCCGGACAGGAGCACGCTGCCAGCGCGCGCCGTTCCCCGGCCAACGCCCTTGCGCAGCTTCTCTGCGACGCTGCCGGCGGCCATTTCGCCGGCCGCGATTCCCAGTCGCAGGAAACGGCCGGCCCGGGTGGACGGGACCTTGGATTCGCGGCGGCGGGGCTTGTCGCTCAGGATCTGTTCCTCGCTGGGACCAGTGGGGCAGGGTGAGACGGGTCCCTAGCATGCACCAACGGGGAGAATCGGTCTAAACTTGAGCGGTCCTCCCGCTTCGCGGGTTCACCGGGTCGAAGGCCCGACGGGCGACATGGAAGTTGACGACAGAGCAAGATCATTCTTTTCCCAGGCCGACTTCGGCTCGCTGCTGTCCAGGTTCGTCCGGGACGGGGGCGTGGCTTACGAGGCCTGGTCCAGGGATATCGACGCCCTGAGGCAGCTCGACGCCTACCTGGAGCGGGTCGCGCGCGTCAGTCCGGCCAGTAATCCCAATCTCTTCTCCACCCCCGCGGACCGGGTGCTTTACTGGATATGCGCCCACAACGCCTTCGTCATCCGCGAGGTGCTCTCCCACTGGCCTGTCGCCAGCGTGCTGGAGCTGGCGCCGGGGTGGGAGGCGAGGAAAGGCAACCGGTTCTTCCGCCGCCGCGTCTACACCGCCGGCGGCAGGCGCGTGTCGCTGGGCATCATCCGGCACCGCATTCTCCCCGAGGAATCGCCGCGGGACGCCCGTGTGCTGTTGCTGCTGAACTGCGGCAGCGCTTCCTGTCCCGATCTGCGTCCCGAGGCGCCCACCGCCGCTTCTGTGGACGCGGTGCTGGCTCTGGCGGCTGCGGACTTTGTTGCGGACGGTCGTCATCTGCGAATCGACAATGCCCGGCGACGGATTGTCGTCTCGCCGCTGCTCGGCCGGTCCAGGAAATTCCTTCTGAAGGATCCCCGGTCGGCCGGACGGCGCGGCGCTTCGGGGATCGCCTCCTGGCTGGCCGGCATCGCTCCTCCGGCGAAGTCGCCCGAGCTGGCCCTGGCCAGGGACTACCGGCTGTCCTTCCAGCCCTGGAACTGGCGGCTCAACGTCCGCTGAGCCGGGCCCCCGGTCGCTCAGGGCGCTGCGGTCCCACCGCCGAAAGCCTGCCCGAAGAAGTCCCCCGGATTCCAGGCGGGTCGCTCGCTGTCGTTGCCGACCTCCATCACGATCCTGGCGTTGACGCGGCCCAGGCCCGCCAGGGTCTCGTAGGGAATGGGCAGACTCGTGTCGTCACCCGGACCGTGATAATGCGTCTGCAGAAAGGCCTTCGTCAGGGCGGCCAGGTCCACGTCCGGATCTCTCGGCACGTACCCGCCGTCCAGGTAGATGGCCGGGATGCCCCGCTGGACGAATGAAAACTGATCGCTGCGGACGAAGATCACCTCCTCGGGGATCGGATCCGGACTGAGCCGGTAGCCCTCGGCCTCGGCGGCAGCGGCTGCGACGGGGCCCAGAGAGGTGTGCTCGGCGCCGAACGCCACGAAGTCCCGCGTGGGCGCGGCGGCGTAGGGCATGTCTATGTTCAGGTTCGCCACGATGTGTTCCAGGGGAACGGTGGGGTATTCGGCAAAATAGTCCGACCCGATCAGGCCGAACTCTTCGGCTCCGACAGCCGCGAAGAGCACCGAGCGACGGGGGGAACCTGAATCCTTCAGGGCCCGGGCGACCTCCAGCATCACCGCGACCCCGGTAGCGTTATCCCAGGCCCCGTTGTAGACGGCGTCGCCGTCCACGGGCTTGCCGATACCGATGTGGTCCAGGTGGGCGGTGATGATGATGTATTCGTCCCGGAGGTCCGGGTCCGTGCCCGGCAGGATGCCGAGAACGTTGGAGCTTCGGCCCTGGCTGCGAGTGCTTGCGGTCCTGATTTCCACCCGCCCGGGCAGTTCGAAGGCCAGCGGCTCGCCGGCGTCCGCCGCGTCGAGGACGGCCTCGAAGCCGGCGGGTGCACCCTCGAAAAGCGGGGCGGCGCTGGCGCCGCGGAAGCTCACGCCGGCGTCCACGGACCAGCCGTCCACGGATGTCCGGCCGTCGGGACTCCGCCAGGCCATCGAAGGCGCCCAGCTCATGTCCAGTCGCCGTTGCCAGGGCACGCGCGCCTGGTCGACGCGGGTGGGAACGGTGATCACGCCCACTGCGCCGGCTGCCTTCAGCCGCGCGTACTTCAGCCGGGAACTCGAGTAGTAGGCCCGCTGGGAGTTGGGAAAGGACGCCGGCGCCCCGGTCAGCACCACCGCCACCTTGCCCTTAAGGTCCACCTGGGAGAGGTCGTCGAAGCCAAGCTCCGGTGCCGAGATGCCGTAGCCCGCATAGACCAGCGGTGCTTCCACGCGGCTTGCCGGGGCGAGTACGTCGCTCCAGGGCAGGAAGTCGTCCCGGACGCGGAACACAATGTCTTGGCCGCCCCGCCTGAGGACAACGGAAGCCTCGTCGTCCAGCCCCTCGGCCTGGAGCAGGTCGAAGTGCTGCAGGAAGGTCCCGTCGTCTCCGCCGGGTTCCAGGCCGTACAGCCGGAACTGGGTGGCCACATAGGCGGCGGCGATATCGTACCCGCGGGTGCCGGCCCGGCGGCCTTCCAGCAGGTCGTCCGCCAGGAACTCCACGTGGGCGCGAATTGCATCCGCGTCTATTTCCAGAGTCGAGCCGTGGTCGCCTGCGGCGGCCGGAGCGGCGGTGAACATGGCGGTGAGCAGCGAAGAGGCGAGAATACGGCTCGGCATGACGGCGGAGGCCCTCCGTTGGCGGATTGGGGAGCGCGAAACCTTACCAGCCTGCTCGGCGAGCGTGTAGATTGCCGGTGAGCGGGCCGGCGGGGACCTTCGCGTCAGCCGGCGACGCGGCTGGCGTGCAGTTCCACGACGTCTCCATCGGCCACCGGGTGGTCGCCGCTGACCTGCTGGCCGTCGAAGGCCCCGCTCCCCCACAGACGGGCGAATCTCAGGGATGCGGCGATGTCCTTGTGCACCAGACGCGCCACGTCCAGGACCGTTTCCCCCCGCCGCACGGTGAAGGGCTTGTCCTTGGCCACCTCCTTCCCCGGCGCCTTGCTGTAGACCCGGACCACCCCCAGGCCCTGGAACAGGAACGGGGCGATATCTCCCATCCCCCTGCCGGTCTCCACCGACACCCTGAGTGCCGGGAAATCAACGTCGAGGAGCTCTTCCAGGACATCCACCTCGCCCGGCTCCCGGTCCAGGTCCCACTTGTTGGCGACCAGCAGCGTCGGGAGATCGATACGGAACGGATCTTCGATTTCTTCCTGCTGCCCCGGCGCGTCTCCGTCTGCCTGCCCGGAGTGACCCGGCCAGTCCGGCACGAGGTGGATTTTCTTCGCCGCCAGGGTCTCGAGGATGAACTGCAGCTCCTCCACGCAGGCCGGGTCCGACAGGTCGGCGACCAGGAGGGCCGCGTCCGCCGTCTGCAGGGTGGAGGGAATCCATGGAGCCATGTGCTCGGCAGACATCGACGGCATGTCCACGAGCTGGAAATGGATGTCCTCGTAGGGGAGCATCCCGGGCTCGGGGAACTGGGTGATGAAGGGACCCGGTCCCGCCTGGGCCCTGGAACCCGTCAGCCGGGCATGGAGTGCCGACTTGCCGGCGTTGGGCGGTCCGATGAGGGCGACCTGGGCTGCGCCTTCGGGCCGGATGCTGGTGGAGGGACCGGTTCGTTTCGCGCCCTTCTTCGGGCCTGCCAGTTCCTCGGTGAGCTCCTTGATCCGGCTCTTGATGTCCGCCTGGAGATGCTCCGTCCCCTTGTGCTTGGGGATCGTGGACAGCATCAGCTTCAGGCAGTCCAGCCGCTCCTTCGGCTCCCGGGCCTTGCGGTACGCCTCCTCGGCCTTCTTGTATTCGGGACTGACGTTGGTGGGCATAAAGATAGTTTAAGGGGCCATGCCGCTTGGGCCCATTTCAGGCATGCCCCCAAACCGGCAAAAGAGGCACGGCCTCTTTTCTCAGGGCTCGTGGGCGGGCCACGCCGACGCGTCGATGACGTCACGGTAGGCGTGCCAGGTGGCGTGGCCCAGCAGCGGGAACAGCACGGCCATGCCCACAAAGAAGGTGGCGAAGCCGATTCCGGTCAGCAACACGATGGTTGCCAGCCAGACCACCATGGCGGGCTTGTTGCGCAGGGTGGCGTTGATGCTCGTCACCACCGCGGTCACCGTGTCTGCCTGGCGGTCCATCAGCATCGGCAGGGAGAATGCGCTGGCCGAGAAGGTGATGGCAGCGAAGACTGCGCCCACCGACGAACCGATCAACAGGAACTTGCCGACCTGCTGCCAGGTAGGGTGGGCCTCCACCGGGAAGAACACGTGAACCATGGACCCGGCCCGGGCCCAGACCAGGAAGATCACGAGCAGTATCAACGCGAACACCATGCTGTCGCCAATGCGCTGCCGGGCCTCGGCGAAGCTGCGGTCGAAAGTGGGAATGCGCCCGTTTTCCAGCTGCCAGCTGATGGCGTAAAGGGCAATGGCCAGGAGCGGGCCGATGAACACGAAGCCCGACAGCATGGACAGCAGCATCACCCAGCTTCCCAGGCCGAGAGCCGCCAGACTCACCAGCCAGGACAGGCCCAGCACAAGCAGTCCCCAGCCAAGGCTCTGGCCCGGTGCGGCGCGCATGTCCTTCCAGCCCAGGGAAAGCCATCTGAACGGCGCCGACACCGGCACGCGGCGGCATGGCGCCACGAAGGGCAGGGCTTCTTCGTCCGGTGTTCCGGAGGAGGGGTCTTCGTGCTGATTCATGGCATCGGCGGACTCGGGCGTTTCGTTGTCTATAGCACAGCAGGCATCCGGCGCCCTTCTGCGTTGCAGCATATGCGCCCGGATGCATATAAGGCCTTGCGAATCACCGTGCTAGACTCAGCGGTCGACCCTTGAGGGGGGATCGGATGCGGGCCGTTCCGGCACCAGCTACACGACGTCGCGAGGCAAGCGGCGGGCTTCGACTTGCGGGCATCTCGCGGTGGCCCGGGGGCGGGAGCATGCCCGTGGCAGGGCAGGGAGGGCGCGGCAGCGGCACGGATCCTCGCTGGTCCGCTCTGCGGCGACGGGGAGCCGGGGCGCCGTGACCAGTCTCTGGACCGAGCTGCGCCGCAGGAACGTCGTCCGTGTCGGCATCGCCTACGCCGTGGTGGCCTGGCTGCTTGTGCAGATCGGCGAGGCCGTGTTCCCTGCCTTCGACGTCCCCGACAGCATCTTTCGCGGCCTGGTGATCCTGCTGCTGCTGGGTCTGCCCGCTGTGCTCGTATTCGCCTGGGTCTTCGAGATGACCCCCGAGGGCATCAAGCGGGAGAAGGACGTGGATCGCTCGGCGTCCATCACTCCCGACACCGGCCGGAAGCTGGATCGGCTGATTATTGTGACCCTGGCGCTGGCCGTGGTCGTGCTTCTCGTGGATCGATTCCTCCCCCGAGCGGCTGACGATGCCGTCGTCGACCAGGAATCTGCGGCCGAGTCGCCGCCGGCATCCCGGCAGGAACCCGACCAGGCTGCCCCGGCCGGGGAGCCTTCCGTGGCCGTGCTGCCCTTCGTCAACATGAGCGACGATCCGGCCAACGAGTACTTTTCCGACGGGATCTCCGAAGAGCTGCTCAATGTTCTTGTGAAGGTGGACGGCATCAAGGTGGCATCGCGGACCTCGTCTTTTGCGTTCAAGGACAAGGACGTGAGCATCCCGGAGATCGCCGATCAGCTCCACGTGGACCACGTGCTGGAGGGCAGCGTCCGGAAAGCGGGCAACCGGGTCCGCGTCACCGCCCAGCTGATCGACGTGGAAACGGACCGGCACCTCTGGTCGGAAACCTACGACCGTGAACTGGAAGACATCTTCGCGATCCAGGAAGAGATCAGCAGCCACATCGTGGAGGCCCTGCAGGTGGCCCTGGGGGCCGGAGAGGCAAAGGCCCTGGCGGATGCAGGCAAGCCCACGGACAACCTGGAGGCCTACGAGCTGTACCTCAAGGGGCGCTACTTCTGGCAGCGCCGGGGCGAGGACAACATCCGGCAGTCCATCGATCTTCTCAAGAAGGCCATTGCCCTGGACCCGGCTTTCGCCCGGGCCTGGTCGGCCCTGGCGGCCGCCTACATCACCTTGCCCACGTACTCCAGCGAGCCCTGGACATGGCCGGAGTGGTTCGACGAGGCAAGGGATGCGGCCGAGCGGGCACTGGCCCTGGACGACACCCAGGCGGACGCCTACGCGGTGCTGGGCGATATCACCCGGGGCGCCAACGAATGGGCCCGCGCGGAGGACTACTACCTGGCGGCGATCGAGAACGAGCCGAAGAACGTGACGGGCCACCTCTGGTACGCGGAGTTCCTGTTTTGCGTCGGCAGGCTCGAGGACGCGCGAAGACACAACGAAATTGCCCTTGAACTTGATCCCCTGTCGCCCGGCGCCAACATCAACCTGGCGGGAAACTACATGGCGCTGGGCCGCGCCGACGATGGCGTGCCTCTTGCAAGGATGGGCGCAAAGCTGGGACATCTCTGGGGGCATGGGCTCATCGGTCTCATGCACCTGAGGCGGGGCGAGTATGCGGAGGCCGCGACAGAGTTCCGGACCGTCAGCGAGAAACTCGACGGACAGCCGGTGGTCTTCGAGCCCGTGGCTGCGGCGCTGGCGTCCGGCGAACGGGAGCAGGCCGTCCAGGCGCTCCTGGCGTTGCCTGCCGAACAGGCGTGGCCGGCGGGCGTCGTCCATGGCCTGGTTTTCCTCGGCGCCGTGGACGAGGCTTACCAGGACCTTGACGCGCACTTCGACGAGATCGGCGGTAACGACTGGTTCATGCTCTGGGGGCCAGAGATGGTGCCGTTCCGGCAGGATCCTCGGTTCGTCGACGTGATGGGACGGCTGGGACTCCTCGAGTACTGGCGCAACAGTACCTGGCCGGATCTCTGCCAGCCCGAGGGCGACGGCATCGCCTGCCGCTAGTCACGCGATGAGCGGATTCTTCGCAGAGCTCAAGCGCCGCAACGTCATCCGGGTAGCCATCTTCTACGCGGTGGGCTCCTGGCTGGTGCTGCAGGTCGCCGACGTGCTGTTCGGGCTCATCGGCGTGCCTGACTGGTCGCTGAGACTGGTCGGCGGCATCCTGCTGCTGGGCTTTCCCTTCGCTTTGGTACTGGCCTGGGCTTTCGAGCTGACCCCGGAAGGGCTGAAGCGCGAGAAGGACGTCGAGCGGGACCGGTCCATCACGCCGCAGACCGGGCGGAAGCTGGACATCGCGATCCTCGCGATGCTGGCGCTCACGGTGGCCTTCGTGGCCTGGGACCGCTTCACCCGCGCCCCGGGCGAGCCGGCGGCCACCGAAGCGTTCACGCCCACAGGGGAGACCTCCGTGCGATCGTCGGCGCCGGGCGAAGACCTTTCCATCGCGGTGCTGCCCTTCGTCAACATGTCAGGGCAGCGTCCGCAGGCAGAGCGACAAGGTCCGGGTGACCGCCCAGCTTATCGACGCAGAGAACGGCTACCACTTGTGGTCGGACACCTACGATCGCAAGCTGGACGACATTTTCGCCATCCAGGACGAGATCGCCTCGGAGGTCGTGCGCGCGCTGAAGACCACGCTGCTTGCGGATGACCGGCAGGTGATCGAAGGCTCCGCACGAGGCGACGTGGAGGCGTACAACCTCTACCTCAAAGGCCAGTTCCACGCGCGCCTGCGCACCCTCGACGGGCTCGAGCGCGGCCTGGAGGACTTTCAGAAGGCGATCCTCGCCGATCCGCAGTACGCCCCGCCCTATGCGGGGATCGCGATGGTTTACGCACTGATGGAGAATTACGGCTATCGTCGACTGGCGGAGACCGGCGATTTGGCGGACAGGGCCATCCGGCGGGCCCTTGAGCTTGCGCCGGACAGCGACGAGGCCTGGGCGGCGAGGGGACTGTTGCTTTCCCAGCGTTCGGATGCCACCGGCCACGATAGCATCGACGCAGCCCGGGAAGCCCTGGACCGGGCCATACGGATCAATCCCAACAACGCCCTGGCCTACCTCTGGCGTGCCAGCACCCACGGTATGGACTGGCAGGCGATCTCGGCTGACGTTGAGCGGGCCTACGAACTCGACCCACTGCACCCGGTCATCATCCGGCGCAAGATCACGATAGCCCTGCAAACAGGCCAGGTCGCCGAGGCCAGGCGCCTGCTCGAGGAACTCAAGTCCATAGCGTCGGACTGGTACCTCACCTGGGTGTCGATGGCCGACATTGCCCGCGACCAGGGCCGGGTGGCGGACTCGGCGCTGGCCATGGAGAAGGCCATCGAGCTGAATCCCGATTTCGCCGTGGGAACGAAGGTCCTGGCGACGGACCTGAATCTGCTTGGCTACGCGGATCGTGCCCGGGCTCTGCTCGAGGAAACGGGCCGGAAGTTCTCGCCGGAGACGGTGGCCATTGATCTCGCCACTCTGGATGCCCACGCCCAGCTGGCGCGGGGGGATTTCGCCGCTGCTGCGGAAGCCTTCGGGAGCGCGGTCGCAGCCGTGGCCCCGCCGTCGGACGATGTCGTTGCCAGCCTGGCGTTCCTGGAGGTCGGCGCTGGCCGGCCTGAAGCCGCGGAGGAGCGGGCCAGGCTACAGGTCGGCTTCGAGGGGGACCAGATCCGGCCCGGCCTTATTGACCTCACCAACCTGCGCGTCTGGTTCGCCCTCGCCACCGCCCTTACGGCCCGGCAGAGTCCCCAGGCCACGCCCGTGACTGCTGGGCTTTCGGCCGTTCTCGAAGCGGCTGAGGAGTCCGGTGCGACGTTCAGTCTGGTGCCCTTCGCCCAGGCGGCGGCGGCCCAGCTGGCGGGCGACATGGAGAAATGTGAGCGCCTGGCCCTGCAGGCCATCGAGGCGGGATTCCGCATGGCCCCCATGGGAGTGCGCTGGCATTTCCCGCTCACCTGGGAGTCGCCAGAGGCCCGCCGCATCCAGGCGTCCCTCGAAGAGGTGCTCGCCGATGAGCGGGCCCGCTACGACGCGGCGAAGGCGTCCGGGGGCGCGGCGACCTAGATGGCAGCAGGGACTTTCTTGTCGGAACTGAAGCGCCGGAACGTCATACGGGTAGGCATCTTCTATGCGGTAGGCTCGTGGCTGGTGCTGCAGGTCGCCGACGTGCTCTTCGGTCTCATCGGCGTGCCGGACTGGTCGCTTCGGCTCGTGGGCGGGATCCTGCTGCTGGGGTTTCCCTTCGCATTGATCCTCGCCTGGGCGTTCGAACTGACGCCGGAGGGTCTGAAGCGGGAAAAGGACATCGACCGGAGCGGGTCGGCTACTCCGGAGACCGGTCGCAAGCTGGACGTGGCGATCCTGGTCATGCTGGTACTTACCGTGGCTACCGTTGCCTGGGATCGGCTGACGCCGGAGCCCGCTGAGGCACCGACGGTCCGGCCGGATACGCAGCAAGCCTCGCCCGCCGGGCCCGCGCCGGCGTCGGAAGAGGCGGACGACCTGTCCATTGCGGTGCTGCCGTTCGTCAACATGTCCGGTGACCCTGAGAACGAGTATTTCTCCGACGGCCTGTCGGAAGAAATGCTGAACGTGCTGGCAAGAATCGAGGGCTTCCGCGTGGCCGGCCGTACGTCGTCGTTCGCCTTCAAGGGCAAGCAGGAGGACCTGCGCGCCATCGGCGAAAAGCTGGACGTGGGGAATATCCTCGAAGGCAGCGTCCGCAAGCAGGGTAATCAGGTCCGCGTCACGGCCCAGCTGATCGATGCCCGCAACGGCTATCACCTCTGGTCGGGCACCTATGACAGAGAGCTGGACGACGTCTTCGCCATCCAGGACGAGATCACGACCGAGGTCGTGAGGGCGCTGAAGACTACCCTGCTGGCCGAGGACCAGCAGGTGATCACGACATCCGCTCGCGGCGACGTCGAGGCCTACAACCACTATCTCAAAGGACAGTTCCATGCGCGGCTCCGGACCCGGGACGGTCTGAGCCGGGCCCTGGAGGAGTTCCAGGAGGCGATCCTGGTGGACCCGGACTACGCGCCGCCCTACGCCGGCGTGGCCATGGTCTACGCGCTGCTGGACAACTACGGCTATCGGTCCCTGTCGGAGACGAAGGAGCTCGCCAAGAAGGCCATCGACAGGGCGCTGGAGCTGGCGCCCGAAAGCGACGAGGCGTGGGCGGCGAAGGGGCTGCTCCTGTCACAGCTGGACGACCCGGACACCGCCGTCGGGGAAACCCGCGCCGCCCTGGAACGGGCGATCGACATCAATCCCAACAACGCGCTGGCCCACCTGTGGCTCTCCGGTACGTTGTTCCCGGACTTCCAGGCGATCGCCGCCGCGGAGCAGCGGGCCTATGAGCTGGATCCCCTGCATCCTGTCATCGTCCGGCGCCAGGTCAACCGGGCGCTTCAGTCGAAGGACCAGCCTGCCATCCAGCGGTGGACGGCGGAGCTGAAGGCCGTCGCGCCGGACTGGTATCTCACCTGGGAATCGGTGGCGGAAGTCGCCATTGGGCAGGGGCGCATCGCCGATGCGGCGCTTGCGATGCAGCGTGTCGTGCGCCTCAATCCTGAGTATCTCAACGGCATCAAGACCCTTGCCCAGAACCTTGCACTGCTTGGTGAAACCGATCGTGCGCGAAATCTCCTGGAGGATGCGGCGGGGCGGTTCTCCCGTCGTGAGGTGGTCGAGCCCCTGGCGGTGCTGGAGGCGCGGCGGTTTGTGGCACAGGGGGATTTCTCATCGGCCGCTGCCGTGTACTCCCGCGCCCTGAGCGCCCTTGAGAACCCGGAACAGGAGCAGGTGGCGCTGCTGGCGCTGCTGGAAACAGGCGCAGGGCGGGCCGCGGAGGCCGAGCAGTCCCTGCGGGCTTACCTCGGCGCGGAGGGCGAAATCGATCCCTCGATCGTTTCCTTCCAGAACCTCCTGGCCTGGTACGCTCTTGGCTCGTCGCTGGTCGCCCAGGGAGAGGGCGAGCGGGCGGAGCCGATCAGCAAGGTTGTCAGGTTCATCACGGACAGCCTGGTGGAGCAGGGCGCTCGCCTCAATTTCATTCCGATCGTCTACGCATTCATCGCCTATTTGGAGGGGGATCTGGCAGAACTCGCGCCCCGCACCGAGGAGGCGATTTCACAGGGCTTCCGGATGCTGCCCGAGGAATTCTCGTGGCTTATGCCGCTTGCGGCGGGCACGCCCGAGCTCACGGAGGCAGCCGGCCGTATGGCCGACGTGCTGGCCGAGGAGCGGGCCCGGTACCAAGCCATGCAGGCCACCGAGGTTGCGGAGAACTAGGATGGCCGCCCGCAGCCTCATCTCGGAACTCAAGCGGCGGAACGTTATCCGCGTGGCTGTCGCCTATGCGGTTCTGTCCTGGCTGGTGCTCCAGGTGGCGGACGTGCTGATCGACGCGCTGGACCTCTCCGGTGACTACAGCAAGTTCATCGTCGTGCTGCTGGCCCTGGGCCTCATCCCCGCGCTCGTATTCTCCTGGGTTTACGAGCTGACCCCTGAAGGCATCCGGCGGGAATCGGACATTGACCGGGAGGTGTCGATCACGCCCCACACCGGCCACAAGCTCAATGTGGTTATCGTTGTGCTGCTGGTCTGCGCGATCGGCCTGTTCATCGCGGACAGGTTCCTCTGGAGCCCGGGCACGGGTCCGGCGGTGGTTGACAATCCGGCACTCTCCGCCGGGGCCGGATCTGCCACGAGCGGGGCAGAAAACCCGGAACCGGCGTCTGCCACCGGGAGCCCTTCCGTCGCGGTGCTGCCGTTCACGAACATGAGCGCCGATCCCGAAAACGAGTATTTCTCCGACGGCCTCGCCGACACCCTGCTGCACATGCTGGCGCAGAGCCCCGGCCTCCGGGTTGCTGCACGCACCAGTTCTTTCCGGTTCAAGAACCAGCAGGTGGACGTTCGCGAAGTGGGCGACCAGCTCGGCGTCGGGGCGGTCCTCGAGGGATCCATCCAGCGGGCAGGTGACCGCATTCGCGTCGTCGCCCAGCTGATTGACACACAGACCGGTTTCCATCTCTGGTCGGAAGCTTTCGACCGGCAGCTCGACGACATTTTCCGCGTGCAGGACGAGATCGCGCAGCAGGTCTCGCAGGCGCTGCTGGCCTCGCTCGTGCAAGACGCCGACGGTGTTTCCGGCACATCCGCTCTCCGGGACGTCGGTGGTACAGAAAATGTCGCGGCCTACGAGGCCTTCATGCAGGCGAACCAGCGGCTCGAGCGACGCACCACCGAGGACGTGGAGGCCGCCATCACGCTGCTGGAACTTGCCGTCGAGCTGGATCCGACTTACGGGCGTGCCTGGGCCCGGCTCGCCCAGGCCCATGGCTACCGGGCGACATACGGAGCGGCCACTTTCAGCGAGGTGATGAGGGCCTCATCGGCCGCGGCGAAGCGGGCGGTCGCGGTAGCACCGCAGCTCGCCGAGGCGCACATGGCCCTGGCGCGACACCTTCTGTACGGCGAAAGAGATCTGGCCGCGGCGCTCGAGTCGACGGAGCGGGCGCTGGCGCTCAACCCCAACAGCGTGGAGGCGCTGACGACCAGGTCTGATCTCCACGGCTGGTACATGGAGTTCGGGGCTAGGCTGCGCACGCTACTGAGCGCCGTCGAGCGCGATCCCCTGGACCCGGAGCTCCGGCGGGACCTGGCGAACGCGTACCAGGAGACCGGCTTCACGGACGAGGCCTGGGCGACCCTGAACAAGGCCCTGGAGCTCGACCCGGACTCGGTGGCCACGGAGAGGGAACTGGCGTCTTTCAAGCTCCGCAGGGGAGACGCAGTTGGCGCCATCGGGATTCTGCGCAATATCGAGAAACAGAATCCCGAACTTCTCCAGGCGAAGATGGTCCTCGCCGCCATCTACGCGGAACTGGGTGATCCGGAAGTCGCCGTCGCCTACATGCGCGAGGCCTGGGAGATCCAGCCAGACCGGGTCCATGACGACCTGGCCGGCCTGTTCTACGAGCTGGGCGATCGGGAGACTGCGCTCCGGCACTGGCGTGACTATCGCGAGTACATCGAGACGGGCGGGTCGGACGAGGACGAACTCCAGGTCGTCGACCGGGTCGAGGCCGTGATTTCCGAGGACTGGCCCAGGGCCGCCGAACTCCTGCAGGCGGAACTCGAAAGCTACCGGGAAGAGAACGATCCATGGCGCGCCCTTCAGGCCGCCGCACTGCTCGCCGGGATCGAGGCCCGGCTGGGCCACGGCGGCCGGACGGAAGCCCTGATGGGCGAGGCTCTGGAGCTGCTTGACCGGGCGGAAGCCAGCGGTTACCGGGACCCGAATAACGAACTCGTTCGCGCCCTGGATGCCGCCCACCAGGGCGATGCCGACCGGACGGCCAGGCACCTCCAGGCCGTGCTGGACGCGGATCCGCTGTCTCCTGTGATTACCGAGTTCACCGAGTTACTGCCGCCGCCGGAGATTCTCGAGTCTCAGCCTGTCCAGGCGGTATTCTCCCGGGTCCGCACCGAGCGGGCCGAAGTCCTGGCCCAGGTGCGGTCAGCCTTCCCGGAGGCCCCCTGATGAGCTTTTTTTCGGAGCTCCGACGCCGAAATGTCATCCGCGTAGGCATTGCCTACGTTGTGGCCAGCTGGCTGCTCGTCCAGGTCATGGAGCTGGCAGCCGATGCCTTCGGCGCGCCGGACTGGGTGCTGAAGCTCCTGATCACGCTGCTTGCCGTTGGCCTGTTGCCCCTGCTGATCTTCGCCTGGGTATACGAGTTCACGCCGGAGGGCCTTCGCCGGGAGTCCGATATCCAGCCGGACGAGAGCATTACCGCCCACACGGCAAAGAAGCTGGATCTGGCGGTGATCGTCTTGCTTGTCGCTGCGCTCGGCGTGTTTTCGGCTGTCCATTTCGGCGGCATCGGTCGCGTGGACGAGCCCGCGGCGGTGGCGGCGCAGGACGAAAACCCGGATACGGTCGCGGATGAACAGCCCGCCGCCGGCGGCGCGCCGGAACTGTCCATCGCCGTGCTCCCTTTCGCGAACATGAGCCCGGAACCGGAGAACGAGTATTTCGCCGACGGGCTTTCGGAGGAGCTGCTCAACGTCCTGGCGCGGATCGACGGACTCAAGGTCGCCGGCCGGACTTCCTCCTTCCATTTCAAGGGACGCAACGAGGATCTCAGGCAGATCGGCGAGACCCTCGGCGTGGCGAATATCCTCGAGGGCAGCGTCCGCCGCCAGGGTGACCGGGTCCGGATCACCGCCCAGCTCATCCAGGCCTCCGACGGTTTCCACCTCTGGTCGGAGACCTACGACCGTGAGATGGACGATATCTTCGCCATCCAGGACGAGATCTCCGAGGCGGTGGCCAGCGCCCTGCGCGTGACCCTGCTCGGGGATCCGGCCGGCAGCGGCAGCCCGAATGCAGCGCCGGGCGACAGGAGCATCGATCCGGAGGTCTACAGCCGGTTCATTGCCGCAAAGGCCCGGATCGGGACACGGGATCCGCAGAAAGTGCTGGAGGCCGTGGGCATTCTGAAGGAAGTCACGGAACAGGCGCCCGGATTTGCCCCGGGGTACGCCGCACTGGCCGTTGCGGCCCTGCTGGCATGGAACAACGACCGCACCCTGACGGCCGAGGAGGCGCTGTCGCTGGCTGCCCCTGCGGTCGATCGGGCCGAGCAGCTGGCCCCGGATGATGATTATGTCCTCGCAGCAAAGGGCCTGTTGCTCATGTACCAGGGCGGACTGGAGCAGAATCCCGCCCTCCGCGAGGCGGCGACATCAGCATTGCGAAGGGCCATAGCGCTCAACCCGGAGAACGTGGACGCCCGGTACTGGCTCGCAACGGACCTGATGATTCTCGAGGAAGACTTCGGCGAGGCGGCGCGGCTTCTCGACGAGGCGCTGGCCATCGATCCCCTTGCGCGCGTGGCGCGGGCTCAGAGGATCAATGCCTACCAGCAGCAGGGCGACTTCGAAGCTGCAGCCAGGCTGGCTGAGCAGTCCGTCGATCTGTTTCCGCAGACCTGGTTTTTCTACATGTGGCCGGCGTTCGGCGAACTGCAGCGGGGACGCCCCGACCGGGCGATAGTCTGGGTGGAGAGGGGGCGCCGGGCGGTGCCTGATTCGACTCGCCTGGCGTCCCTTGCCGTATGGTCGCGGGCCAGCCTGGAGGACGGACCGGGTTTGTCGTCGGCGCTGGATGCCCAGCAGGCGCTCGGCGGTGCCAGCGCGGAGGAAGCCCGCATCCAGCGCCACATCGTGGATGGCGATTACGACGCGGCCCTGGCGCTTATCGAGACCGCGGCCGAGCGCGATGGCGTCGGGGACTGGTCATACATGCTCGTTTCCCTGGCGGTCCAGACCGGGGACTGCGAGCGGGCCATGTCGCTGGAGATCATCCGGTCGCTCCTGGAGCGCTGGCGCGGGCCCGATCCTGCCGCGGATCCCGTCGATACCCTTTACCTGCTGCCCCTTTCGCACTGCCTCAGGGCGTCGGGGGACGGGCAGACCGCGAAGCAGCTGGCCGAAGCTGCGCTCGCCGAAGCCAGGCCTGTCTCCGGCCAGTTCGACGGGGCCGACATGAGGCTCAACCGGGTGGCGGCCCTGGCGGCGACGGGAGACATACAGCCCGCGCTGGTCGAACTGCAGGAGTACTACGAGGACGGTTTCGGTGCGGCCTGCCGGCTCGGCGAGCTTGTGCCTCTGGACACGGACGTGGTGTTCGGGCCATTGCACGACCAGCCAGAATTCCAGCGCATCATGGCCGAGATAAGAGCGCGTAACACCGAGCGGCTGGCAGTCCTGCGCTCGGGTGAGCTCACCCTGGACAGTCCGCTGTGAGCTTCTTCTCGGAACTCAAGCGCAGGAACGTCATCCGGGTTGCGCTCGCTTACCTGGTGCTGTCGTGGCTCGCGCTGCAGATCGCCGACGTGCTGGTGGACACCATGGACCTGCCGTCGGTGTGGAGCCGGGCCGTGCTGGGCCTGCTCATCGTCGGCCTCCTGCCGACCCTGGTCTTCGCGTGGGTCTATGAGCTGACCCCGGAAGGCCTGAAGAAGGAATCCGAAATCGCGCCGAGCGAGAGCATCACGGCGCACACAGGGAAGAAGCTGAACGTGGCGGTCATCGTGCTGCTGGTCGCCGCGATGGGGATGTTCGCCGCCGACCGTTTCCTGATGCACCGCGCGCCGGCCACGCCGACGGCAGAAACGGCGCCGGCGGCGCAGCCTCCCACGGCCGGACCCGCGGAGAAACCGGCCACCGGCGAGCCGGCGCTCGCCCTGGGCGTTGCCGTGCTGCCGTTCGCGAACCTGTCCACCGAGGCGGAGAACGCCTTCTTTGCATCCGGCGTCCACGAGGACGTGCTGACCTATCTGTCCCGGGTGGCGGACCTGCGGGTGATCTCCCGCACGTCGGTGGAGAACTACGCGGACAGCACGCTGAGCCTGCCGGCGATCGGTCGCGAGCTGGGCGTCTCCCACGTTGTGGAAGGCAGCGTGCGCCGTGCCGGTAACCGCGTGCGGGTGACGGTCCAGCTGATCGACGTCGATACCGACGCCCACATCTGGTCGGAGAACTACGACCGCACGCTGGACGATATCTTCGCCATCCAGACCGAGATCGCCCAGGCGATCGTCGCTCAGCTGGAGGCCGAGCTGACACCGGAGGAGGTCGAGAGCCTCGTGGCCGTCGAGACGACGAACATCCGGGCATACGACTTATACCTGGGAGGCCAGGAGCTTCTCGGCCAGGCGAGGCGGAACTACAGCGTGGCCACCTACGCTCAGGCTGCCGATCACTATCAGCAGGCCGTCGGGGAAGATCCGCTCTACCTTCCGGCCTGGAAGGGATTGGTTAATGCCTGCGGCTACGTGATCTGGTTCGGGTCACCGTCCCAGTCCGCGGCCTGCCGCGTGACCATCGAAGACGCCGTCGAGCGTATGCAGGCGATCGCCCCGGACAGCCCGGATACCCGTACGGCCGTCGCGATCTACCGCTATCGCGTGCCGAGGGACCTGGCCGGCGCGGTAGATATCCTGTCACCGGTGGTGTCCGAGCGGCCCAACGACGTCGACGCGCTTTCCTACCTGGCGTTTGCCGGCCGGCGGCTGGGTCTGTGGGAGACTGCGCTGGACGCGGTGCGGCGCGTGGTCGTCCTGGACCCTGCCAATCCGACTGCGCACCGAAATCTCATCGAGGTCCTGGTGAACAGCGCCAGCTGGGGTGAGGCTGTCGAGGCCGCATCCGCGGCCATGCGGCGCTTCCCCGACGACACAGGCTTCCGCCGGGACCACGCCGC
Organism: Gammaproteobacteria bacterium; assembly: GCA_037383845.1. Classification (GTDB taxonomy): domain Bacteria; phylum Pseudomonadota; class Gammaproteobacteria; order Steroidobacterales; family XN24; genus JARRON01. Next base: position 7,683 of record JARRON010000001.1, on the reverse strand, counting down.
ATTGATCTACCTGCACCGGGGCGACCTGTCCCGCTACCGTCAGGTGCTTCCCCAGCTGCCGCCGGACCAGAGGCTCAGCGGGAACTACCCGGTGCTGGCGGACGGCGTTTTCTCCAGCGCTGAGGATGCGCTGGCCTGGCTGGAACCCATCGAGCTCCCCGGCAGCCTGTGGATGGTCTACCGGGCATTCATGAAGGCGACCATTCTGTACGCCTGGGACGAGGACATCGCCGACGCATTCACTGTCGAGGAGCGCGAACAGGTCGATCGGGCCGTCAAGGAGATCGCCGCCGCAGAGCCCGGCCCGGTTCCGCTCGCTTTCGTGGCGCAGCTGGAGGCTCTCCTCGGCGACCGCGACGAGGCGCTGAAGGGCCGCGGAAGGGCGCTTGAGGCCGTCGACGATTCCAAGGACGTGCTGGACCGCAATAGCGTGCGCGTCCAAGCCGCCGAGATCCTGGCGATCACCGGGGATCCTGAGGCTGGATGGCGCCAGCTGGAGCCCCTGATCCGCCAGCCCAGCGGCCCGACCGAGTGGCAGCTCTATTTCGACCTCGCCAACCGCCGGATGTACGCGGGGGTGCCTGGCTACGAGGCCCTGCGCGCCAGGCTCGACGCCGAGCTGGAGGCGCGGCAGTGAGTCTGTTTGCCGAGCTCAAGCGCCGCAATGTCATCCGCGTTGGCGTGCTGTACGTCGTCGCGGCCTGGCTGATCCTGCAGGTCGCGGACGTGCTGTTCGGAGTCCTGGGCCTGCCGGACTGGTCCCTGCGGCTGGTGTTCGCGATGCTCGCTCTGGGCTTGCCCCTGGTGCTGATCTTCTCCTGGATCTACGAGCTCACGCCGGAGGGCATCAAGCGCGACAACCTCGTGGACCGCGCTCCGAGTCCATTACCCGGGATACCGGCCGGAAGCTGAACATCGCCACGGCCGCGCTTGTCGTCGCGGCCATCGCCATTGTGGCCCTGGACAGGCTGGTGCCGGCCGATACTGACGGAGAGCAGGCCTCCGTTCGGACAGAGGAGGCGCCCGCGCCGGCCACTTCCGTCGAAACCGGGCCGTCGGCCGAATCGGCGTCGGTTCCGGAACCCGGCGCGTCCACGCCGGCGGTCGATCCCCGGTCCGTGGCGGTGCTGCCCTTCGTCAACATGTCCGGTGACCCGGACAACGAGTACTTCTCCGACGGGCTTGCGGAGGAACTGTTGAATACGCTCGCGGGCATCCCCGGCCTCTACGTCGCGGCCAGGACCTCGTCATTTCACTTCAAGGGCCACACCGGGGATATCGCCGAGGTCGCGAAGAAGCTGAGGGTCTCGAACGTCCTGGAAGGCAGCGTGCGGAAGTCGGGCGACCGGGTGCGGATCACGGCCCAGCTCATCGAGGCGGAAAACGGCTACCACCTGTGGAGCGACACCTTCGACCGGACCCTGGATGACGTATTCGCCGTGCAGGACGAGATCGCCCGGAGCGTCGGGCAGGCGCTGAAGGTGGCCCTGCTGGACGAGGGTGTGGCTCCGCGGGAGAAGCCGACAGACAACACGGACGCCTATCTCGCCTTCCTGCGAGGCAAGCAGGCGATGAACGTCGGCGGCGGAGACGGCTACCGTTCCGCCATCGCGCGTTTCGAGGAAGCGATCCGGCTCGACCCTGAATTCACGCTCGCCTACGCGCAGCTTGCGATGGCCTGGGCCCGCCTCGCCGACTGGGGGATCATCCCGTGGTCCCAGGGCGCGGAGGAGATCCGCACAGCGGTGGCGCGGGTCGACGAAGTGGCCGACGACGAGCCGATCTTCCTCGCCCTCAAGGGTATCGAGCGCTACGCCCGGACCCGCGCAGGGGACAGGGATCTCGACTACGTCAGTCCGCTGAAATCGGCGACAGAGCAATCACCCGACGACGTCGTGCTCATCGAGTGGTATGCCTATGCGCTCGGACTGGCGGACAGAGAAGACGAACAGATCCGCCAGCTCCGCAGGGCAGTGGATCGAGACCCCTTGTCGGTTCGTGCACACGCCGCGCTCGGTTACGCGCTCGAGTCCGAGAACCGGCTGGAGGAGGCGAAGTCCATTGCCCGGACAATCATGGAAATCTCCCCGGAGACCCCGGAGGGGCCGGATCTCATGGCCAATGTCACTGACCGGGAGGGCCGGTTCGGAGAGACCGTCCAGTGGCTGGCGAGGGTGGCGGCGCTGGATCCGGACGACGCCTGGAGCCGGGCATGGATCGCCTGGGAGTATGCCGCCATGGGCGACCTGGACCGTGCCGAGGCGTGGGTTGCTGCCGCCGAGGTGATCGACCCCTCTTCACCGCTGACGATCCAGGCACGGACCCTGGTGGCCTACCGGAGGGGTGATCTGGAGGCCGCTGGCCGCATCGCGTGGGCCGCCCTCGAGGCAGATGTAGACAACCGGGGAGGCGCGCTCGACCGGTTGGGGTCCGTGGCGGCGACGGTCGCGATCCGGGCAGGAGACACGAAGCGTGTTCTCGACGTGGCGAAAGACCGCTGGCCAGACGCGCTGGATCCGGGCGCACCGGCCGAGACGGTTCGGCATGCCTTCTGGCGTTCCATCGCGGCCCGGGGGCTGGCGGCCGACGGCGAGAGTGCGAAGGCGCGCGAGCTGGCAGAGCCACTCCTGGATTTCCAGGCGCCGGGCGCCCCGTCCTGGCTATGGGCGCCGATGAATGCGCTCCTGGGCGACGCCGCGGGGGCCGTGGAGGGGCTTGTGGCCGACGACGCGCGCGAACTCCAGGCCCACGCCTGGGTCCGGTTCATGGACGTCGCCTGGGACCCGATCCGGGGCAGCGATGAGGCCAGACGCTACGAGCAGTCCTGGGAGGCCGCGGCCGCGCGGGAGCTGGAGGTGCTTCGCGCGTCCGGAGACGAGCCGCCGCTCCCGGGCACCTGAGGCTCTGATAGGCTGAGCGACCAGTCACAGTAGGGGGTGGGCTTGTCGAACCTGTTCGAGGAGCTGAAGCGGCGAAACGTCATCCGCGTCGGCGTGCTCTACGCGGTCGCGGCGTGGCTGCTCCTGCAGGTCACCGACGTGCTCGTCTCGATCCTCGACCTGCCCCTCTGGGCGGGCAAGCTGATCGTGCTGTTCCTCGCCGTCGGCTTCCCGATCGTCCTGGTCTTCTCCTGGGTCTACGAGCTGACTCCCGAGGGCCTCAGGCGCGAGAAGGACGTCGATCGAAGTGAGTCTGTGACCCGCGAGACGGCGCACAAACTCAATGTCGCGACTGTGGTGATCGTCATCCTGGGCGTGGCGATCGTCGCGCTCGACCGGATGCTGCCCGAGCAGGCGTACGAGCCGTCCTCGTCCGTCGCAGAGCAGGCGCTCTCCGCAGAGGAAGCACCGAGTTCGGATGATTCGCCGGCGCCCCCCGCGGCGGAACCGGTCGGGCCCGACGACGGGCGCAAGTCGGTGGCCGTACTGCCGTTCCAGAATTTAAGCGCCAGCGAGGAGAACGCGTTCTTCGCCGCGGGCGTTCACGAGGACATCCTGACCTATCTCTCCAGGGTCGCCGGCCTGCGTGTCAACTCCCGTACCTCGGTGCAGCAGTACGCCGGCAGCCAGCTGAACATCCGCGATATCGCCGCCGCGCTCGGCGCCCGCTACGTCGTCGAAGGAAGCGTCCGCCGGGCCGGCAACCAGGTGCGGGTGACCGCGCAGCTGATCGACGCCGGCACGGACGAGCACCTCTGGGCGGAGAACTTCGACCGGGAGCTCACCGATATATTCGCCATCCAGACCACGGTCGCCCGACAGATCGTGGCCGCTCTCGAGGCCGAGCTCTCGCCCCGCGAGGCGGCGATGCTGGCTCAGAGGCCCACCGACAGCGTGGAGGCCTACGACCTGTTCCTCAAGGCCCGGCTCGCGCTGGAAGACACCGCGCAGGCCAGCACCTTCGTCGACACGGCGGTCCAGCTTCTTGAAAAGGCCGTGTCCCTGGATCCCTCCTACGCCCAGGCCTGGGCCCTGCTCGCCGTGGCCCACGGGGATTACTCCTGGTTCAGGGCCGACCCATCCCCGACGCGGCTGGACCGCATGAAAGCGGCGCTTGACCGGGCTTTCGAGCTGCAGCCAGACCTGCCCGAGGCCCGGCTGGCCCTGGCGAGCTACTACTACCGCGGGTTCTACGACTACCCGAAGGCCCTCGAGCAGCTGGAACGCGTCCGCAGCGTGCTGCCCACCGATCCCATGGTCCATTTCCAGCTGGGCCTGACCTTGCGGCGCCTCGGCAGGTACGACGAGGCGATCCGCAGCTTCCTCGACGCGACGGACATCGACCCCGGCCATGAGGGTGCATGGGCCGAGGCGCTGCAAACGGCCAGCTCGGCCGACAGGCCGGAACAGGCGGAGCCGATCGCCGCGGAGCTGGAGGTTCGCTTCCCGGACCACGCGCGCATGGTGGCGGAACGGGCCCAGGCCCGCCTCAAGCTGCACGGGGACGTGGATGGGGCTCGCGAGATCCTCGCCGGGCTGCCGGAAGTGGACCACTTTTACTTATGGATGGCGAGACACATCACGGAGCTGTGGTCCCGTGACTTCGAGGCCACGGCGGCGGTCGCGCTGGAAGACAGGTATCTGGAAACCATCGTGCGCGGATGGGGGCGTCTGGAAGCGGCGCGGGTGCTCCGTCTGGGCGGGGCCGAGGCGCGTGCCGCCCAACTGCTCGGGGAAGCCGGTCCCGTGCTGGCCGAGGTGGTTGGTGAGCCGAACTCGGACAACTTCGCCTGGCCCCACGCCCTGCACGGGATGGCAATGGTGATGGAGGGCCGGCGGGACGCCGCCCTGCAAAGCTGCAAGCGGGCGGATGAGATCCTGCCCATCGAACGGGACAAGGTCCACGGCCCCCAGATCGCCACCCTGTGCGCGTGGGTAGCGGGTATGGCCGGGGAAACCGAACGGGCTCTCGATATGATCGAGGAATTGCTCGAGGTGGGCTTCGAGATGAACTACTGGTTCCTCGCGCTGAGCCCGGAGTGGGATTTCCTGCGAGATAACGCGCGCTTCAGGCAGCTGCTCGAGAGCGCGAAGAGCTCGCTGCCCGGGGCGTCGGTCTCATGAGCTTCTTCGCGGAACTGAAGCGCAGGAACGTCATCCGGGTGGCGGTGCTTTACGTGGTGGCCGCCTGGTTGCTGTTGCAGGTGGCCGACGTCGGCATGTCCGTGCTGGACCTGCCGACGTGGACCGGCAAGCTGGTGTTCCTGCTGCTGGCGCTGGGCTTCCCCATAGCGCTGATCTTCTCTTGGATCTACGAGCTCACGCCGGAGGGCATAAAGCGGGAATCATTGGTAAATCGGTCCGCCTCCATCGCGCCGGAGACGGGCAGGCGCCTGAACTTTGTCACCGGCATCCTGGTGGTGGCAGCCGCCGGTGTTCTCGTAGCGGACCGGTTATTGCCGGAGGACTCCGGCGACACGCCGCGCACGGCGGACACTACGGATGCGGTTCCGCAGCAGCCGGCCGGCGACGCTGCCGGCGGTCCTGGCACGGAGGCGGAGGCGGAAGCGGAAGCAGAAGCACCGGCGCAAAGCCGCTCGGTCGCTGTCCTGCCTTTCGTGAACATGTCCGGCGACCCGGACAACGAGTACTTCGCGGACGGGCTCACGGAGGAGTTGCTGAACGCCCTGGCCAAGCTGGAGGGACTGAAGGTTGCGGCGCGGACGTCGTCGTTCAGGTTCAAGGGCGAGGCTGGCGACATCGCAGAGATCGGGCGCCAGCTGGGGGTTGCCAACATCCTCGAGGGCAGCGTTCGCAAGGCTGGCAACCAGATTCGGGTGACGGCCCAGCTGATCCAGGTGGAGGACGGCTTTCACCTGTGGAGCGAGACCTACGACAGGCAGCTGGAGGACATCTTTTCCATCCAGGATGACATTGCCGGCAACGTGGCGGCCGAGTTGAAAGCGACGCTTTTCGGCGAGACCGTCGCGCCGGAGCAGAGCCTGGTGGGCCGGCCGACGCAGGACCTGGAGGCCTACACGGCGTATCTCCGCGGCCGGGAACAGCTGGCCATCAACAGCTACGACTCTTTCGATCGGGCAGAAGCCTTCTTCCGTGAAGCGATCGAGCGGGATCCGTCGTTCGCCGAGGCCCACGCCTCCCTGGGCCACACCTTCGCCCGCAAGTCCGAGTGGGGGGCGCTCAGCCGCGCCGATGCGGTGCCCCTGGTCCGCCAGGAAGCGGACCGCGCCCTGGCGCTCAACGGGAGACTGCCGCTGGCGTGGGCCGTGAAGGCCTGGGCCGCGCAGACCGCTTCCTACGATGCAGCTCCTTCCGAGGCGGATCGGCTCAGACAGGATGCCCGGCGTTTCCTGCGCAAGGCGCTGGAAATTGAACCGGGAAACACCCAGGCCACCCTGATGCTCAGTAGCTTCCTGTTGTTTGACGACCCGTCCGGGGCACTGGAACTGGCCCGGTCGGCCGTGGAGCGTGACCCTGCTTCGTCCCGGGTCCGGGGACACTTGTCGTCCGCCTATGCCGCACTGGGGATGCTGGAGGAGGCGGAACGGCAGGCGCGTATCGCCTTCGAGCTGGAGCCGGAGGATCCCCTGGCAGGTTCGCGGCTCGCCTCGATGTACGAGGAGAGCGGGCGGCTCGCCAGGGCGATCCGGGTTGAAGCTGCCGCCTACGACCGCCGGGACCCGGAAGGGCCGGCGCAGATCGCCATGCAGTACCTGGCCCTCGGGGACCTTGAGGCCGCGGACGCCTGGATCCGGGAGGCCGAGCGGCTGGACAAGGAGATGGCCCGGGTGCGAGCCGCCCGGGCACTGCATCTATGGCTGTCCGGCAGCAAAGACCAGGCCGCGGACGTGGCCCGGCGAGTCCTGCAGGCCGAGCAGCGGGGCTACTCCGGCCCGGTGACCGGAGTCATCGTCCGGGAACGGGGACTGGAGACCGGGGATCTCTCACTCGCGATGCAGGCCTTCGAGTCTGATCGGAAGCTGCTCCTGGACCCGGCGGCAGACCTTGACCACAGGGACCTGGTTTTCGATCGGGCGATGGCGCTTGCGATCCTGCAGGCGCGGGGGGAAGAAAAGACGGCCCGTGAACTGGGCGAAGGGATCCTGGCGTGGCTCGGGCAGGTGCCTCCGCCGCTGCCGTCGGGATACGCTGAGCCCCTGCGCGCGCTGGTCCTCCAGGGAATGCGGGACGTGGAGGGGTTCCGCGCTGCCTTCACGGACTGGAAGGCGCGGGGCATTTCGGCCTGGGCAAGAATCATCGTGCTCTTCCCTGCCGCCTGGGGCGAAATGGCCGACCATCCGGACCTGGTCGCCCTGCGAGAGCAGGAGCGGGCCTGGGCCGATTCCCAGAGACGCGAACTCGCAGCTTCCGGGGAGGCCCCTGCGCCACCGGGCACGGCGGACTGAAGGCGCACCGATCCGGTGATGCGCGGACGCGCACGCGCACGAAGCCGCGTCGCTCCGCACCAGCTGTCCCCTGCTGCTATGCTCCGACGCTGTACGTCGCGCTGCCGGGGAGCGCCATTGGCCGGTCTGATCCAAGAGCTTCGACGCAGGAACGTCATCCGCGTGGCCATCCTCTATGTGGTGGTGGCGTGGCTGCTGCTGCAGGTGACCGACGTGGGGATGTCGGTCCTGGAATTGCCGGCGTGGACCGGGAAGCTGGTGTTCCTGCTGCTCGCGCTGGGCCTCCCCATCGCGCTGATCTTCTCCTGGATCTACGA